>NZ_RPDI01000013.1 GCF_003917135.1 Leucobacter chromiireducens | reverse complement strand
GCGCGCGGTGCTCGTCGACGTCATCCGGACCGCGGCCGAGTACAACTTCGATGTCGTGACCGCCTCGAGCAAGTGGCGCACCTACGCGGCGCTGTCGACCACCATCATGTCCTGGCCGGAGGGCGAGGAGCGCACCCGTGTGCTCGACGCCCTGCGCGCGAGCGAGCTGGCCTTCGTCGAGACGATGGAGAGCTTCTACCGCAACGTGCTGCCCACCGTCGGGTACCGCCTCCGCCCGCTGTTCCGGGGCGACTACCAGCCGTTCGTCGTCGCTGCGGCCTCCGTCATCGAGGGGCTCGGCATCGTCCGTGCGACCGTCCCGGCGCTCGTCGAAGCGCACTTCGAGACCCTCGGCGTTGAGGGGATGACGGACCCCAGCTCGGCCGGCTTTGACTCGTGGTCGGTCGCCGCGCTCGCGTTCATGGGCGTGGTTGACGCGTTCATCGAGCCGGATCCCGACTTCAACTCGGACGAGGCGATCGCCCGCCTGAACGGCGGCGTCGACGTCACTCCGACGGGCGAGTAGCCCGGGCGGCGGTGCATTCGGCAGCGCTGTCCTCGGCAGTCCAGCCCGTTTAGCTGCTGACGACGGCCTGCGTGCCGAAGCGCCGGATCCTGGCGGTCGTCAGCGCCGCGGAGATGGGGCGCCCGTAGTAGTACCCCTGCGCGTTACTGACGCCGAGCTCGGCGAGTACGGCGGCCATCTCGGCGTCCTCGACGCCCTCGACGACGGTGGTGCGCCCCAGGCTATCGCCGAAGCTCTGCAGCGCCTTCACGACCTCGCGCTGACGCACGTCGCCGAGGTTGCTGATGAGGCTCTTGTCGATCTTCAGGATGTTCATCGGGAAATGGACGAGCGCGCCCACCGCGGAGTCGTCCGAGCCGTAGTCGTCGAGCGCGATGATGATCCCGTCGCGCTGGAGCTGTTCGGCGTCCCGCCGGAGATCGTCGGTCACATCGCGGAGCGAGCGCTCATTGAGCTCGATGCACAGCTTCACCTCGGGGTACGCCGCGGCGGCCTCTCGGATGAATGGGCCGAGCTGATCCTCGCTGATCTGCGTGAGCTCGAGGTTCACGGTGATCGTCTCGAGCTCGGCGTTCAGTCGGCGGAACTCGGTCGCGGTCTTGAGCGACTGCGTGATCACCTGCATGGTGAGCTCGTTCATGAGGCCGAGGCTCTTCGCCCGCGCGACGAGCGAGGGCGGCGAGATGGGCCCGAGCTCGGGGTCCACGTACCGCACGAGCGCCTCGAAGCCCCAGATCCGCGAGGTCTCGAGCCGCACGATCGGCTGGAACGCGAGGCTGAGCCGCTGGCTCTGGATCGCACGGGCGACGATGTCGTTGGTGCGGGTGGAGCGGCGCGAGGACACGCTGACGCTGCTGCCGCCACCGGTCTCGTGGCGTGAGCGCTTCGCCTGCAGCATTGTGCGGTCGGCGTCCTCGACGAGCGTCTGCGCGTCGAGCTCGCGGTGGTGCGAGAACGCCAGGCCGGCGCTGACGGCGGGACGAATGTCGGTGCCCTCGATCGCGAGCCGCTCGGTCGCGCCGGCGATGA
Organism: Leucobacter chromiireducens; assembly: GCF_003917135.1. Lineage (GTDB taxonomy): Bacteria > Actinomycetota > Actinomycetes > Actinomycetales > Microbacteriaceae > Leucobacter > Leucobacter chromiireducens_A. The sequence goes on along the minus strand of NZ_RPDI01000013.1, from coordinate 84,360 downwards.
TGCGGTCTGCGGACTCCTTGGCCTGCTCAATCGAGACGAGCCCGGTGAGGATCACGACGAACTCGTCGCCGCCGACCCGCGAAACGAAGTCGCCGCCGCCGGCCGCGCGCTCCAAGCGCTTCGCGACCTCGCGCAGCAGCTCGTCACCCGCGCGGTGCCCGTGCGTGTCGTTCAGGCGCTTGAAGTTGTCGAGGTCGATGAAGAGCAGTGCGATGCCCTCGTGGTAGAGGCGGAACTCGTTGGCGTGCACGAGCGCCTTCTGGAACGCGCCGTAGTTCGGGAGCCCGGTCAGCGGGTCGGTGTTCGCGCGCTGCTCGAGCGAGGTGACCTCGTTCTGGATCCGCGCCGCCTCGTTGGCGAGGTGCGCGAGTGAGGCGAGCGCGCGCTCGTCCTCCCTGCTGAAGGACGTGCTCCCCACCTTCCTGGTGGCGATCAGGTACTGCTCGCAGCCCGGCTCGAGCGTGATGCGGGCGCCGATCTCTCCGCGCTCGGGCGCGGTGTCGCGCACCTGCGCGTGGCTCGCGCGCACGAGGTCGCACGCGCGGTTCTGCAGCGCCAGGGTGAGCTTCGCGCCGCTCTCCTGCGGCAGCTCGACCGCCGACGCGACCACGGCGTCGAGTCTGCGCTTGCTCTCGATCGCGTGGAGTCGCTGGGCGAGCACGTAGCCGATGAGCGCCGTCGAGAGCACGACGAACGGGGAGCGCGTGAGCTCGTCGTTCTGCTCCAGGAACGGGATGACGATCTGGTCGACGACGCGCATGAGGATCGACACCGCCGTGACGGAGACGATCACGAGCAGCAGGCGCGGGCCGCTGACGGGCGCGCTGCGCGCGAGCACGTTCGCGTCGGCCTGCTGCAGACTGCGCCGCACGGTCTCGCCGAGAACGAAAATGCCGTAGTAGAGCGCCGTGCCGACGAGGAACGCGAGCCCCTCCCAGACGCCGAGCGTGTCGAGCCAGACGCGCACCAGCATGAACGCGGCGGCCGCCGCCCCACTCAGACCGGTGAGGTAGAGCGCGTGCAGGGCGAGTCTGCGGATGAGGAGCTGGGAGATCCCCAGCCCGATCACCCAGACGCAGACGCTGAGCCACGGGCGCTGCTCGAACGGCGGGATCGTGAGCATCACGATCGAGACGCCGACGACGGGGAATCCTGCGCTGCGTCCGATCGTGAACTGCAGCGGGCTGCAGATGATCACGCCAACGATGACCGTGAAGACGAGGGTCCACGACAGTGGCGAAGCCCCGGGCAGCTGCACCACTCCGCACACGGCTGCGGCGAGGGCGAAGGCCGCGAAGGCGCCCATGAACAGGGTTTCCCGCTTCAGCGCCCCCATGCGTTCTCCTACTGCCGTGCTCCGTGATGCTGCAGTGCGGCGGCGCCGCACTGCAGGGATCCCCCCGATCCCGCTCGTGTTCTCCGGCGTGACCGCAGCTGTCGAACGGCACCAATTATGTCACGTCTACCGTTTCCGACACGCGCGCGCATCCCATGTTTGGGGGATTTGCTTCGCCGCGGCGGTGCAGGGAAGACGGGCCTACTCGGCGGCCGGAGCCTCGTCCGGCTGTGCTTCGTCTGTCTGTGCCTCGTCCGTCTCCGCCGGCCCAGCGATGAGCGGGGCGAAGTGCGCGACCGTCGCCTGGGAGAGCTGCTGCGACGCGGCCTTGTCCGGGCCGGGCTGCGCGACGAGCACGGCGTCGCGGAAGTAGGCGAGCTCCTGGATCGACTCCGCGATATCCGCGAGCGCGCGGTGACCGCCGTTCTTCTCGGGAGCCCCGAAGTAGGCGGCGGGATACCAGCGGCGGCTCAGCTCCTTGATCGTCGAGACGTCGATGCTGCGGTAGTGCAGGCGCTCCTCGAGGGCCGGCATGTACTTCGCGATGAAGCGGCGATCCATCCCGATCGTGTTGCCCGCGACGAGCGGCCGGCGCCCGGCGGTGACGTAGCCGCGGAGGTACTCGATCACCTGCGCCTCGGCGTCCGCGAGCGCCGCGCCCTCCGCGATGCGGGGGAGGAGCCCCGAGTTCTCGTGCATCGAGCGCACGAAGTCGTTCATGTTCGCGAGCGCGTCCTCACCCGGGTTGATCACGATCTCGAAGCCGGGGTGCAGCGGGTTCAACGCGAAGTCCGTGACGATGACGGCGATCTCGCACAGCCCATCCTGATCCACGTCGAGTCCCGTCATTTCGCAGTCGATCCAAACGATCTGCTCGGCGGGGGTATTCGACATGTCGGAGTCCTCTCGATGGGCGTCGCGTCGCGGCTGCGTCGGAACCGCCCCAGTCTATCGCTGCGTGGCTCGGGCTGGGCTCGGCCGCCCGGCCGCGCGCGAGGCTCTACACTTGCGTGCATGGCTGTTCTTCCCATCGTCATCTCTGGCGACCCCGTGCTCCACCGTCCCGCAGCGCCCGTCACCGAGTTTGACGCTGAACTGCGCACGCTCGTCGACGACATGTTCGAGACGACCGTCGCCGCGCCGGGCGTCGGCCTCGCCGCCCCGCAGGTGGGCGTGGGGAAGCGCGTGTTCGTGTGGATGTATGACGATCAGGACGAGGCGCCGGCGCAGGGCGTCGCGATCAACCCGGAGCTGTGGATCGCGCCGCTCGAGCCAGGCCTCCCCGGCGAGGACGAGGTGGAGGGGTGCCTGTCCTTCCCCGGCGAGCGATTCGCGCTGCGCCGCTCGACCCGCGCGCTGCTGCGGGCGCAGGACATCGACGGCACCCCCTTCGAGATCCAGGCGAGTGGCTGGTTCGCGCGCATCCTGCAGCACGAGTTCGATCACCTGGAGGGCCTGCTCTACGTGGACCGCCTGGTGCACCCGGAGCACCGCGGCGCGCAGAAGGCCGAGCGCAAGAACGGCTGGGGACGTCCCGGCCTGAGCTGGCTGCCCGGCGTCGACGACCTGGAGGGCTAGCGCTCGCTCGCGCCGCCCAGCGTGCGCGAGTCGGGCGCCAGCGTCCACGCCACCCCGGCGACCGCGACGAGGAGCGCGGTGACGCCGAACGCCCAGCCGAACCCGGCCGAGTCGACGATCGCGCCGGCGACGAGCGGGCCGAGCACCCCGCCGAGGTCGCTCGTCATCGAGTACCCGGCCACCACGGTGCCGCCGCGGCGCTGCGCGAGCACGTCGGCGAGCACCGCCTGCTGCCCCGGGTTGACGAGCGCCGATCCGGCGCCCGCGACGAACATGAGCGCGGCGGCAACCGTGAGACTCGGCGACGCGGGGAACGCCGCGTAGGTCGCGGCGAGCGTCAGCATGCCGATGATGAGCATCGGCTTGCGGCCGAGCGTGTCGTTCCACCTGCCGGACGGGAAGATGAGGATCGCGTTGCCCGCAGCGTAGGCCGCGAGGATCCAGGCCGCGGTGGCCGCGTCGCCGTGGAACGCGACCGCGACGAAGATCGGGATCACGGAGACGCGCACCCCGAACGAGGTCCAGCCGAACGCGAACACCGACAGGAGGAGCGTGCGGTACTGGCTGACGCGCAGCGCCTCGCCCAGCGTCATCGCGGCCGGAGCGCCGTCGTGCGCTGGCTCGGGGTTCCCCGCCACCCGCGAGCGCCGCAGCGCGATCGTGACGACGATCGCCGCGGCGATGAGCGTGAGGAAGTAGAACACGAAGGGCGCGCGCAGGCCGAATCCGGCGACGAGGCCGCCGAACACCGGCCCGAGCAGGCCGCCGAGCAGGAAGCCGGCCGCGTTGAGGCTCGCCACCCTGCCGCGCGCGTCAGGCGGGCTGACCTTGATCAGCAGCGCGGTCGAGGCGACCGTGAACATGGTCGAGCCGATCCCGCCGAGGCCGCGCAGCACGACGAACTGTCCGTAGTTCATCGCGAGCGCGGCCGCGCCGGTCGACACCGCGACGATCAGGATCCCTGCGGTGTAGCTGCGGCGCTCACCGATCTTCCCCACCAGCCAGCCGGCGAAGGGAGCGGAGAGTAGCCGCATGAAGGCGAACGCGCTCACGATCGCCGATGCCGCGAACGCGGAGACGCCGAACTCCAGCGCGAACTGGGGGATCGCGGGCGCCACCACGCCGTAGCCGAGGGCGACGGTGAAGCCGCCGGCCACGAGCGCCCAGACCTCAAACGGAAGCCTGGGGCGCGAGGAGGCAGTCACCCCACGAGTCTAGCCCGGTGCTGGTCTAGCTCGGTGCCTGGCCCGGTGCCGGCCGCGCTCCGTCGGTGCTGTCCTGGGCCTTCGGCGCTGCGTCCTGCCCCGCCGGCGTTGCGTCCTGCCCCGCCGGCGCTGCGCTCGCGCGCTGCGCCGCCTCGAGCGCCTCCGCCTCCGCGCCGGAGACGGCCTCGCCGCGCGCGACCATGCCCGACTGGTCCGAGAGCGGGATCTGCTTCAGGAACAGCGCGAACACGAACGCGATGAGGATGAACGGGATCAGGTACCAGAACACCGGGGCGAGCGAGTCGGCGTACGCGTTCACCACGCCGTCCCGGATCGCGTCGGGCATCTCGGCGAGCTTCTGCGGATCGATCGTGGCGACGGCCTCGCCGGCGTTCGGCACCCCGGCGCCGGCGAACACCTCGCCGAGCTTCTCGCTCAGGCGCGTGGTGAACATCGCGCCGAAGATCGCGACGCCGAGCGAGGCGCCCACCTCGCGGAAGTAGTTGTTCGTGCTCGTCGCGGTGCCCACCATGGCGGGGTCGACGGCGTTCTGCACCACGAGGACCACGACCTGCATGATCAGCCCGAGACCCGCGCCGAACACGAACAGGTAGACGCAGATGAGCCAGATCGGGGTGCTCGCCGCGAGTGTGGTCATGGCCGTCATCGCGCCGGCGGTGATGAGGGTGCCAACGATGGGGTAGATCCGGTACTTCTGGCGCTTCGTGATCATGATGCCCGACCAGATCGAGGTGCCCATCATGCCGGCCATCATGGGGAGCATGAGCAGGCCGGAGGCCGCGGCCGACGCGCCCGACGACATCTGCAGGAAGGTCGGCACGAATGCGATCGCCGAGAACATGCCGAGGCCCAACGTGAAGCCGATCGCCGTCGCGTTGATGAAGATCGGGTTCTTGAAGAGCCCGAGCGGGATGATCGGATCCTCGGCGCGCGCTTCGACCAGCACGAACGCGAGCGCGGCGAGCAGGAGACCTGCGCCCCACAGCCAGGTGGCCGGGGCGTCCCAGCCGTAGTCGGCCTTGCCGCCGAAGTCGGTGAAGAAGATCAGGCAGGTGGTCGCGATCGACAGGGTGAGCACCCCAAGGAGGTCGATCTTCTTCTCGGCCTTCTTGCTCGGCAGGGTGAGCGCGAACCAGGCGATCGCGAACGCGGCGATGCCGACCGGGATATTGATGTAGAACGCCCACTGCCAGGTGAGGTGGTCGACGAAGAAGCCGCCGAGCAGCGGGCCGGCGACCGCGGACAGGCCGAAGATCGCGCCGAGCGGGCCCATGTACTTGCCGCGCTCGGAGGCCGGCACGATGTCGGCGATGATCGCCTGCGACAGGATCATCAGGCCGCCGCCGCCGAGGCCCTGCATGGCGCGGAAGATCACGAACCAGAGGAAGTCGGGCGCGAAGGCCGCGCCGACCGACGCGATCGTGAAGAGCGCGATCGCAATGAGGAAGAGGGTGCGTCGGCCGAGGACATCGCCGAACTTGCCGTAGATCGGCATGACGATGGTGGTGGCGAGCAGGTACGCGGTCGTGATCCACGCCTGGTGCTCGACGCCGCCGAGCTGCCCGACGATCGTGGGCATCGCGGTCGAGACGATGGTCTGGTCGAGGCTCGAGAGCATCATCCCAGCGATGAGGGCGGAGAAGATGATCCAGATTCTCCGTTGAGTGAGGAGGAGCGGGGCCTGCGGGGCCGCGGTCGGGGCTGAAACGGTCATGCGATGCGTCTTTCGGGGTCGGGAAACTCGGCCGTGCGGGCCGGAAGGGAACAGACAGGAACGGTGCGGGGAGTGCTGCGCTAGCGGCTCACGGTGCGCTCCCGGTGAACAGCTCGCGGCTGAGCGCGAGCGTGCGCCGCAGCTCCGGGCCGATGCTGCCGGTTTCGCCGCGGCCGAAGAAGGCGTGCGCCGCGTGGTGGAGGAGGCTGCCGAGCACCTGGATCGCGACCCCGGCGCGCGGGTCGCCGGGGGTGAGGCCCTCGCGCTCCTCGATGAGCGAGGTGAAGCGCTGGTGCACCTCCTCGGAGTCCTGCATGAACTTCTCCATGAACTCGGGCTCCCTCGCGATGATCTGATTCACGTGCGTGATGGTGCCGGCGATGTCGAAGACCTCGTCCATCATCTCGATCGCGACCTCGACCATGTCGTCGAGGAGGGTGGGGCTGATCTGCCCGGACCGCGTGCCCGAGGCGACGAAGCGCTGCATCGCCGCGCTCTCGAACGGTTCGGCCGGTGAGCCGATCACCGCGGCCTCCTTCGAGGGGAAGTAGTTGAAGAAGGTGCGGCGGGAGATGCCGACCGGCTCGCACACGTCCTCGATGGTGAAGCCGGCGAGGCCGTGCTCGGCGGTGAGCTTGCGCGCGTGCTCGGTGATCGCGATGCGGGTGCGCCGCATTTTCGCCGACCGGCCCGATTCCGCTGCACTTTCGCTCATGAAGTGCAATTATGCACGATCTCCCTGTGAGTGCAAAATTTCCGCGCTACGATCTGGCCCGTGCGCGATACGCGATCCCCGTAGCCTGTTCGCAGACTGCGTCGCACCGCGGCGCCGAGCACCACAGCACACGGAGGAACATGCGCACCACGTCAACGTCGTCTCCCGCCGCGCCGCCGCACGGGCGGGGACGGTAGGGCCACGGGATGGCGATTCCCTGCGCCCCGGCACGCCTCGTCGCGAAGACCCGGATCACGCCGCACATGCTCCGCCTCAGCTTCGCCGCCGTCGGCGACTGGCGCTGGCCGGAGCACGGCCGCGGCGACGAGCGGATCGACATCGCGCTGCCGGCACCGGGGGAGACAGCGGCGCGCATCGACGTCTTCAACCTCCCCGAGTACGGCCGCGGCTGGGAGGGTGAGGAACCGCCGTGGCGGCACTACACCGTGCGCAGCGTGCGTGACGGCGGGCGGCTGCTCGACATCGACTTCGTGGTGCACGACGGCGGCCTCGCCTCGGGGTGGGCCGAACGGGCCGAACCCGGCCACGTGATCGGCGTGTTCGGCGGGGGCACGCGCGACGAGCCAGCCTCCTACTACGCCGCGCCAGCCGACGCCGAGTTCCAGCTCCTCGTCGCCGACGCCACCGGGCTCCCCGGGCTCGGCCGCATCCTCGAGCAGCTTCCCGCCGGGCGGCTGGCGCACGCCATCGTCGAGGTGCCGAGCGAGGCGGACATCCAGCAGCTCGACACCCGCGGCGACGTGCGCATCACCTGGCTCGTCGGCACCGGCAACGGGCGCGCGCCGAGCGCGCTCGCCGCAGAGGTCGCGAAGCTCGACGCCCCCGAGGTGCCCTGGTACGCCTGGGTGGCCTGCGAGGCCGCGACGAGTCGGGCGATCCGCCGCGACTTGCGTGCGCGGCTCGGGCTGCCGCGCGACCGGCACCACGCGATCGGCTACTGGACGCAGGACCGCACGGGCAACATGTCCGCCGAGGTGGAGTAGCGGGGGAGGCGGCCTACGCCGCGTCGCGGTGCGCCGCGAGCCGGAACGGCGCTGGCGGCTCCGCGCGGCCGAGCGCCGCGTCGGCGAGCACGCGACCGATGGCGGGCGCGAACTTGTAACCGTGGCCCGAGAAGCCTGCCGCAACGGTGAGCGATCCCACCCGATCCAGCACAAAGCGCCCCGACTCGGTCGAGGTGTACGTGCAGCTGATCTCCGCCGGGCGATCCGGATCGAGGCCGGGGAACCACTCGGCGACGTGCTCGCGCAGCGCAGCGCGCACCTCGGGTGTCGCCCCGAACGTGCGCGCGTCGGGATCCACCTCGTGCCCGACGAGGTGGAGACCGACTTTCACGCCTTCGCCCGGGCTCGGCATCCCGTAGACGTTGCCGCCGCGGGCGTCGAGCTGATCGTCGGCGAAAACGTGGTTGAACGAGGGCCACGCGAAGCCGGGATCCCGCGGCGCGAAGTGTGCGGGGTGCTCCTCGGTGACGCGGAGCTGCGGCAGCTCAACGAGGTCGGCGAGGAGCTGACGCGACCAGGCGCCAGCGGCGACGATCACGCTCGGCGCGGTGAGCGTGCGCCGCGCGCCCGAGGCGTCGGTGAACTCGACGGCGGTGCGCTGCTCGCCGGGGAGGACGGCGTGCACCCGCGCGCCGCGCTCGATCACCGCTCCGCCAGCGGTGGCCGCAGCCGCGAACGCGTCGAGCGCGCGCGCCGCGTAGCCGATGCCGGCCTCCCTGGTGAGCAGCACGGGGCCGGCGAAGCGCATGCCGCCCCAGCGTGCCGCGGCGTCGGCCGGGTCGAGGAGCACCGCGTCGGCGCCGCGCGCGACGAGCGCGGCATGGGTCTCGCGCACGGTGTCCTCGTCGCCCTGCGTGACGAGGCCGTGCAGGCCGAGCAGGGGCGCGGGCGCGCCGGCCTCCAGCTCGCGCCAGAGCACCATCGCCTCGTCGAGCAGGGTGAGGTAGTGCTCCTCGCTGTACGCGTTGTTGATGTTGCGCGTCGAGCCATGCGAGGCGCCGCGGGTGTGGTGCGCTTCGAAGCGCTCGAGGAGTCGCACGCGCTGCCCGCGCGCCGCGAGCTGCCACGCGGTGGCGAGCCCCATGACGCCGCCGCCGACGATGATGTGGTCGAGCTGATCGCTCATGCGAAACTCCGTTCGGTGAGGTGGGTGCGGATGGCCGTGATGGCCGCGTCGATCTCGCGCAGCACGGTCGAGCCGGCGTTCGGGATCGGCGCAATGATCGTGAAGCGGCGCTGCTCCTCGTGCAGTGGGCCCACCGAGTGCAGGCCGGGGATCGGCTGCCCGGCCGCGCCGACGAGCGCGCTCGTTGCCGCGGTGATCTCGAGGGTGGTGCACGCCCCGGCCGGGGCGCCTGGCCAGGGCCGGGCGAGCCCTCGGTCGAGCAGGCTCTCGAGCAGCGGGTCGTCGAGCCGCGCGGGGTCGGGGAGGTCGAGCCGCGCGTCGACCACGCGGTCGACCGGCACCGCGTCGTGCGGTGCGCGCGAGCCTGCGGCGAGGCGCACGGGCGCCGTGTCGGCCGGGCCGGACGCCCGCACCGTGAGCCCCGGGCCGAGGAAGCGCACGACGCCGGCGCGGTGCGCCGCGAGCAGCTGCTCGACGCGGAAGCGCGGCGGCCCGCTGCCCGCGAGATTCGCGAGGCTCATGAAGCGCCGAAGCGCCGGCACCCCGGCGGGGCTCGTTCCGCCAAAATCGGTAAGCGGGATCACCGCGGCGCGCGCCGCCTGGAAGACGTGCAGCGCGCGCTTCCACGGGCTCGCGCTGCCGAGCGCTGCCGCGCGCACATCCCCCGTGATACGGCCGGACACCTCCGCGTCGATCGTGGCGCCGCTCGTCGCGGTCAGCGGGGGAGCGATCCGTGCGGCATCGAAGCGCGGGCCGTGCGGGAGGCCCAGCTCGCGTTCGGCCCGCCGGAGCTCGGCGTCGGCGTCGGCGATGATGAGCGGCAGCACGTCGCTGCCGAAGTCGAGGGGGCGCCGCTCCCGGAGCGCGGGCAGCGCCGCACTGAGCGCATCGAGGCGCGCGCGGGGCGGCACCGCGCCGAAGTCGGGCTTCGCGAGGAACGGGAGCCCGCTCCGTGAGCCGGCGAAGAGCGTCGGCTCCGCGCCGCTCGGCAGGTAGTCGAGCTCGCCAGGGCGGCTCGCGTTCGTGCGCGGAACGTAGCGCCCGCCGCGCTCCTCGGTGACGAGGGCGAGGAGGTCGGTGAACCCCATCCCCATGCCGCGCACGGCCACGCGTTCGCCCGGTGCGATCTCGGCGTGCCGCTGATCGATCGGCTGCGCCGGCCCGATGTCGCCGTGGCGCGCGCCCGGACCCGTCGGCGCGGCGTCGCGTGGCAGCCAGCCGAGCGCGAGCAGCACGGCGTCCACGGTGAGCTCGGACGTTGCTCCGGCGGGCTCGGACGTTTCGCAGGTGAGCGTGATGCGGAACGCGCCGTCCGCTCGGGCGATCCCGCGCGCGGTGGCGCGGTGCTCGATGATGCGCGCGGTGTCGGGCAGCGCCGCCCGGATCTCCCGGAACGCCCAGCGCAGGTACGCGCCGTAGAGCGCCCGGGAGGGGCTGCTCCACGGGAGCGTCGCGGCCGCGGCCTCGGCCTCCCACGGCGCTGCACCGTCCAGCTCACCCGCCGCGAGCCGCGCGCACCACTCGGCGAACGATGGTCCGCCGAGTGGTGCGGCGAAGCCGAGGCTCGCGTCGTCGAACACGGTGGACTGCGCTGGCACCGTGTTCATCACGAGCGAGCGGGGCTGCTCGGCGCGCCAGATCGCGCCGGAGCCAGCTGGGTGGGGGTCGATGACGTGGATGTCGACGCGCGTGCGCGGCTCGGCCGCTCGCAGCTGGGCGGCGAGCCGGCCGAGCGCCGCGGTGCCGCGCACCCCGGCCCCGACGATTGCCACTGCTGCGGTGCTCATCCCTCGGTTATCCCACGCGGGGCGTGGCCGCGCAAATCGGCCGCGTCCAAGCTTTGCTTATGTGTAACATTACTTCATCTTTCGTGTTGTCCGACCACACGGTGCCATGCTGGGCGGGCGAGGTGCGCCGCGCTCGGCGCACCACCGAGTCTTTGAGGAGAAACCGTCATGTCATCACGCCGTCGCAAGGCCCTCGCCGCTGGCGCGATCGCCGCGCTGTCGATTGGGCTCGCCGCGTGCGCGCCGAGCGGCTCCGCCACCACGGCGGAGGGCGAGGACGCCCCCGTTCGGTTCGGCGTGGCGCTCCCCGACACCGGCAACTCCGCGCAGTACGGCGAGTACTTCCGCCAGGGCCTTGACCTCGCGCTCGGCGAGATCAACGAGGCCGGCGGCATCGACGGCCGGCAGGTGGAGCTCGTCTACGAGGACACGCAGGCGGATCCCGCGCAGGCCCCGCAGGTCGCGCAGAAGTTCGTCGACGACAGCTCGATCCTCGCGGTGCTCGGCGACTTCGGTACCCCGGCGACCTCGGCGGCGAGCCCGATCTACCAGGACGGCGGCCTCGTGCAGTTCGCGTTCTCGGCATCTGGCCCCGACGTCACCGACGCGGGCGACTACGTCTTCGCGACCTGGGTGTCGCAGGAGTTCGAAGCACCCCGCCTGGCGCGCTTCGCCGCGGAGACCGGCGAGACCGCCGCGGTGTTCTACCACGACACCGACTGGGGCCAGGAGACCTACGGCTTCTTCCAGCAGGGCGAGGAGGACGCCGGGCTCACCGAGGCGTACGCGACCGCGTACGACCCCGAGAGCACCGACTTCCGCCCGCTGCTCCTCGCGGCCAAGGCGAAGAACCCCGAGGTGATCGTGCTCATCTCGTACGCGGCTGACGGCGCACTGATCACGAGCCAGGCGCGCGAGCTCGGCATCGACACCCCGATCGTCGGCATCAGCTCGATCTACAACCAGCAGTTCATCGACCTCGCGGGCGACGCGGCGAACGGCGTGCAGACGCTCAGCTACTTCACGCCGGAGAACTCCGACCCGGAGGTGCAGGACTTCATCGCCCGCTTCGAGGAGGCGACCGGCGAGCCGACCCCGAGCGATTACGCCATCCGCGCGTACGACGCGCTCAACGCCGTCGCGCAGGGCGCCGAGCGCGCGAGCGAGCTCACCCGCTCGGGCCTCCGCGACGCGCTCGCGGACGGCGGCGACTTCACCTCGGTGCTGTACGGCGAGTACCAGCTCGACGACACGCGCCGCGTGAGCGACGCCGAGCAGTTCCCGCTCGTCATCGAGGACGGCGCCTTCACGCTGCAGAAGTAAGCGGCGCACCGCGCCACGCAGAGAGCGGCCCCGCGCGCGGGGCCGCTCTGATGCACGAACACGGAGTTTCATGGATATCCTGCTTGCCGGCCTCGTCGGGGGGAGCACCTACGCGCTGATCGCGGTGGGTGTCTCGCTCGTGTTCGGGGTCTCCAACATCATCAACTTCGCGCACGGCGCGGTGTTCGCGATCGGCGCCATGCTCGCGTGGTGGCTGACCGGACCGCTCGGTGTGCCGATCCTGCTCGCCGCGCCAGCGGTCATCGTCATGACCGGGCTGCTCGGCTGGGCGGTGTACCTCATCGCCGTGCGGCCGCTCCGGCAGGCCCCCGGCATCGCCGTGCTGCTCGCCACCTTCGCGATCGGCGTGATCCTCGACAACGTGTCGCTGCGCGTGTTCGGCGCCCAGACGCGGCGCCTGGAAAGCGCGTTCCCGCGCGACAACCTCGAGCTCTTCGGCTTCCGCTTCGGCACGCTCTCGCTCGTGATCATCGGGGTGAGCGTCCTCTGCGTCGTCGTCCTCGCGCTCGTGCTCGGCCGCACACGCACGGGGCGCGCGATCCGCGCGACCTCACAGGACCCCGAGGCGGCGCAGCAGATGGGGATCCCGGTGGAGCGGATCCAGGCGCTGTCCTTCGTGATCGCCTCGGCGCTCGGGGGCATCGCCGGCGTGCTCGTCGGCATGTACACCTCGAACGTCGCGCCGAGTATGGGCTTCCTCGCCGGGCTGCAGGGGTTTGCCGCCGCCACGATCGGCGGGCTCGGCTCGATCGCTGGCGCGGTGATCGGCGGCCTCGTGCTGGGCGTCGCCGAAGCGTTCGGCGTCTCGCTCTGGGGCGACTCCGTGCGGCAGCTCATCACGTTCGGCTCGCTCCTGCTCGTGCTCTGGATCCGCCCGGCTGGCATCCTCGGCCGCATCCCAACGATCACTGCGGAGCCCATGACCGGCACCTTCTTCGGGGCCGGCAGGCCGCTCAGGCTGCCGCGCTGGGCCGGCGTCGCCGGCGCGGCGGTGCTCCTCGCGATCCCGCTGATCGCGAGCGACTACTTCCTGCGCGCCGGCGCGCAGGTGTGGATCATGGCGCTGTTCGCGCTCTCGGTCGTGCTCGTCGGTGGCTTCGCCGGCCAGATCGTGCTCGGCCAGGCCGGGGCGCTCGCGATCGGCGCGTACACCTCGGCGATCCTCGTCACCCGATACGCCTGGGGCTTCTGGCCAAGCCTCGCCGCCGCCGCGCTCGCGGCCGCCGTGCTGCAGGTCGCGCTGACGGCCCCCAGCTGGCGGTTGCGCGGCCACTACATCTCCATGGCAACCCTCGCCGCCGGCGCGGTGGTCTCCGCCGCGGCGCTCAACCTGCCGCAGATCACCGGCGGCTCGCGCGGCATCGCCGCGATCCCGCGCCCCACGCTCTTCGGCGTGACCCTCGGGAGCGCGTCGGCGATGTACTGGCTCACGCTCGTGATCCTGCTCGTCGCGGTGCTCATCGTGAGCCGCCTCGGCAGCTCCCGGCTCGGCCGGATCTGGGCCGCGGTGCGCGAGGACGAGGTCGCCGCCGCGTCGGCCGGCCTCCACCCCGCCTCGTACAAGTCGCTCGCGTTCGGGCTCGCCGCCGTGCTCGCCGGCGCCGCGGGTGCGCTGTACGCGGCCCAGCTCACCTTCCTCGAACCGAAGCAGTTCGACGTGTCGCTGTCGGTGCTCGCCGTCACGATCGCGATTCTCGGCGGGCTGCGCGCACCGATCGGCGTGCTCATCGGCGCGGTGGTGCTCGTCGGGGTCCCCGAGCTCTTCCGGCCGCTCGCCGACTGGCGACTGCTCATGTACGGCGTCCTGCTGCTCGCGCTGATCCTGCTGCGCCCGCAGGGGCTGTGGGCCGAGGTGCGCTGGATCACGGCGCTCCGCGACCGGTTCTTCCGTGGTGGCGTTCAGCAGGAGAAGGCGACGGTGCACGTATGAGCGAGCAGCTCCTGACCGTGACGGGAATCAGCAAGCGATTCGGGGGACTCACCGTCGTGGACGACGTGAGCCTGTCGCTCGCGCCTGGCGAGGTGCTCGCGATCATCGGGCCGAACGGCTCGGGCAAGACGAGCACGCTCAACATCGTGAGCGGGGTGCTCGCCGCCGATCGCGGCGAGGTGCGGCTGGGCGGCGTGCGGATCTCGGGCCGCAAGCCCCACCAGATCGCCCGGCTCGGGCTCACCCGAACCTTCCAGAACGGGCGCGTCATCGGCAACCTGACGGTGCGCGAGAACGTGCTCGTCGGGATCGACGGCTTGCGGAAGCGACGCTCGCGCATCCGCGAGGTTCCCGGGCTGCGCTGGATCGCGCTCCTCGCCGAGGTGGGGGCCGCGCTCGTCGCGCCGCGCCGCGCCGCCGCGGACGACGCGCGCGTCGATCAGCAGCTCGCCCGCTTTGGCGAGCGGCTGCTGCCCCGACGCGAGCGGTACGCGTTCACGCTGTCGTACGCGAACCGGCGGCGCACCGAGATCGCGCGTGCGCTCGTCGCGGAGCCGCGCCTGCTCGTGCTCGATGAGCCGACCGCCGGCATGAACCAGACCGAGACCGCCGAGGTGCTTGAGCAGCTGCTCGACCTCAAGCAGCAGGGCCAGAGCATGCTGCTCGTCGAGCACAAGCTCGATCTCGTCATGACGCTCTCGGACCGCATCATCGTGCTCGACGAGGGGCGCATCATCGCCGAGGGAACGCCCGCTGAGGTGCAGCGCGATCCGCGCGTCATCGAGGCGTACCTCGGTGCGTCATTTGCGCAGCACGCGCAGGGAGGAAGCGATGTCTGAGCTGCAGTTGGACGACGTCCACGTGTCGTACGGGCAGAGCCCGGCGCTCATCGGGCTGAGCCTCACGATCGGCGCGGGGGAGATCGTCTCGCTGCTCGGGGGGAACGCCTCGGGCAAGTCCACCACGATGAAGACGGTGCTGGGGCTCAAACGACCGGACGCCGGCCGCATCCTCTGGGACGGCGAGGAGATCCAGGGCTGGTCGACCGCGCGCCGCGTGCGCGCCGGGATCGCCTCGGTGCCGGAGGCCAGGCGCGTGTTCCCCGACATGACGGTCGAGGACAACCTGTTGAGCGGCGCACACACGCGCAGGGATCGTGGCATACGCGCCACCCTCGCCGAGGTGTACGACTTCTTCCCGCGGCTCCGCGAGCGCCGCACGCAGCGCGCCGGGAGCATGTCGGGCGGGGAGCAGCAGATGCTCGCGTTCGGCCGCGCGCTCATGAGCCGGCCGCGCCTCATCTGCATGGACGAGCCGACCATGGGGCTCGCGCCCATCGTCGTTGAGCAGGTACTCGGCCGCATCGCCGAGCTGAACCGTGAGCTCGGGATCTCCGTGCTGATGGTCGAACAGAACGCCGAGCTTGCGCTCTCGATCGCCAGCCGCGGCTACGTGCTGCGCACGGGCGAGGTGGTGCTCGCGGGCAGCGCGGAGCGGCTTGCCGCAGACCCGGCGATCCAGGAGGCCTACCTGGGGCGCGGACTCGACACAACCGAGGAGCCCGCTCGCGGGCAACAGGAAGGGAGCGTGGCATGACCGCGCACGACACACTCGCGGGGATCGCGGGGCTTGACGCCGCGCGTGCCGCGGCACTCACGGGGCACCGGCCGGCGGTCGGCGCAGCGGCGGAGGCTAGCCTCAGCGCGCTGCTCGACGTCGCGGACGGCGACGAGGCGCCCGGCCTCGACCGGGCAACGCGCCTGCTGAGCGCCGCGCGCGCGGCGCACGTCGATCGCTCGCGCGAGCTGCTCGACTACTACCTGGAACTGCTCGCCGAGGAGGACGGCGCGGCGGACGGCGGTGCGGACGGCGCGGCCGTGGACGTCCACGCGCTGGTCACCGGCGGGGCCGACGGGGCCGCCGGTCGTGGTGCGAGCCGACAGCTGCGCGCGCTCCTGCGCCACGTCGACCTGCTCGTGCTGCGCCCCGCCGCGGCGACGCCCGACGACGTCGACGCGCTCGTGGTCGCTGGCTGGTCGATCCCCGAGGTGGTGGTGCTCTCGCAGATTGTCGCGTTCGTGACCTATCAGACGCGCGTCGCCGCGGGCCTCGCCGTACTGAACGAGGTGCCAGCATGAGCCGCCACTTCACCATGGAAGAGCGCGCCTGGCACGCCTGGCTGGAACCGGCCGGCCCGGACACCGCGAGCGAGGCGCAGCGCGCGGCGTACGAGTCGAGCGTGTGGCCGAACTCGCCCTACTTCCGGCTGCTCGCGTGGCACCCTGCCTCGCTCATCGCGCGTACCGAGCTCGACCGCGCGATCTTCCTCACGCGGAACGGCTTGCCGCGCGGCGACCGCGAGCTCGCCGCGACCGTCGCGTCGCGCGTGAACGGCTGCGAGCTGTGCGCGAGCGTGCACGCCCGCTTCACGGCGACGTTCTCGCGCGACGCCGAGACGGTCGAGCGGCTGCTCAGCGAGGGCCCCGAAGCCGAGCTTCCCGCGCGCGCACGGGCCATCGTCGACGCCGCGGCCGCGCTCACGGCGACGCCGATCGCGTTCGGCGCGCACCACGTGCGCGCGCTGCGTGAGGCCGGACTCTCGGACGCCGATATCACCGACGTGATTCAGGCGACCGCGTTCTTCGCGTGGGCGAACCGGCTGATGCTGAGCCTCGGCGCGCCGGCGGCCCCGGACGGCGCGGACGCCGCTGCGCTCGCGGATCAGCGCGCGAACGACGCGGCGGCCCGGGGGGAGTAGCGCGGGCAGCCGGGCTGCGGGCAGGCGGCCCAGCCCCGATCCGGCATTACTTATTGCTGGCGAGATATTCGCCTGGCTAAGATGTTGGGTAGGGGAGTCCGACGCACCCGAACGCGGACGCCGCAGGATGGGAGCCCAGCATGGTCAACGAGTGGTCAACACCGCTGCGAGTGGAGATCGACGGGCATCGCAACGTCACCGATCTCCTCACCGCACGCGCCGCGCACGCGCCCGAGCACGTCGCCTTCGATGTGCTGGACGAGCGAGGCGCCGCGGGTGGCGAGGGCGCTGGCGCGTGGCGCGCCGTCACCACGCGCGAGTTCCTCACGGAGGTCACCGCGCTCGCGAAGGGCATGCTCGCGGTCGGCGTCGCGGCAGGGGACGCGGTCGGGATCATGTCGGCGACGCGCTACGAGTGGGCGGTGGCCGACCTCGCCGCCTGGTTCGCAGGAGCCGTCGTTGTGCCGATCTACGACACAGCTTCAGCGGAGCAGGTGGCCGCCATCGTCCGCGACGCAGAAATCCGCCTCGCCGTTGCCGGGGACGCGCAGCAGCGTGACCTGCTCGCGCGTGCGATGGACGCCGCACCGCACGACGCCATCGGCGTGTGGGTGGTCGACGGCGGTGCCGGTGCTGGTGCTGGTGCCGGTGCCGTGGCGATCACGTCGACGAACACGCTCGCCGCGCTCGCGGCGCAGGGGCACGCGGTCTCGGACGAGACGCTCGAGGAGCGGCGCACGCTCGCGGGCCCGGACTCGCCGGCCACGATCGTGTACACCTCGGGGACCACCGGCGAGCCGAAGGGTGCGGTGCTCACCCACCGCAACTTCCTCGGCCAGGTGCTCAACATCGCCGCGGCGTACAGCGAGGTGGTGCGCGACACCGGCAACACGATCATCTTCCTCCCGCTGGCGCACGTGCTCGCGCGCGGGCTGCAGCTCATCTGCCTCGCGAACGGCATGCGCATCGCGCACCTCGCAGATCCCGCGCAGGTGGTGCCCACCCTGCAGGTGCTGCGGCCAACCTTCCTCGTCGTGGTGCCGCGCGTGCTGCAGAAGGTGCGCGCGGCGGCGGCGCAGAAGGCCGACGCGAAACGCCTGAGCGCGCTCTGGCGCGCGGCCGAGGCGACCGCGGTCGCGTGGGGCCGGGCGGCGGAGGACGCCGATGAGGAGCAGATCGCCGGCCGAGCAGCCGCCGGCCGAGGAACCGCCGGGCTCCGCGTGCGGCACGCGATCTGGGATCGCGTGTTCTTCCGCCGCTTGCGCGGGGTGCTCGGCGGAAAGCTCGAGTACATGCTGTCCGGCGGCGCGCCGCTCGACGCCGAGCTGTCGCTCTTCTTCCGCGGCATCGGCGTGCCGGTGATCGAGGGCTACGGCCTCACCGAGACCACCGCGCCGCTCACCGGCAACCTCCCGAAGCGGATCCGCTCCGGCACCGTCGGCACCCCGCTGCCCGGGCTGACCGTCCGCATCAGCCCGGAGGGGGAGGTGCTGGCGCGCGGGATCGGCGTGTGCGACGGCTACCGCGATCCCGCACACACCGCGGCCGCGTTCGTCGACGGCTTCTTCCGCACCGGTGACCTTGGCTCGCTCGACGAGCGCGGGCGCCTCACCCTGAGCGGTCGGCTCAAGGACGTGATCGTCACCTCCACAGGCAAGACCGTCGCGCCGATGAGCTGGGAGAACGTCGTTGCGGCGCACCCGCTCGTGTCGCACGCGATCGTGGTGGGCGAGGGGCGGCCGTACCTGTCGGCACTGCTCGTGCTCGATCCCGAGGAGTGGGCGGACTGGGCGGAGCGTGCCGGTGCCGAGGCGCACGGCGCAGCGCCCGGCGAGTTCTCCGAGGTGACCGACGAACTGCTGCGCGCCGAGCTCGCCGAGACCATCGACCGCGCGAACGCGCTCGTGTCGCGCAGCGAGCAGGTGAAGCGCGTCACGTTCGTGCTGGCCGATCTGAGCGACACGAAGCTCATCACGCCAACGCTGAAGATCAAACGCGGCGTCGCGCTCGAGCGCGGTGCCGAGCTGGTGGAAGCCGCGTACGCGGTGCCCGCACCCCGAACCGAGAGCTGAGGAACCCATGTCCCGCACCAACCGCGCCGCCATCATCGGCTGCGTCATCGCGCTCGCGCTCGGCGCGGGCATCGCGCTCGCCGGCTCGCAGGGCGGGGCGACCCTGCAGGTCGGGGCGACCTCGCAGGGCCTCCCGCTCTTCGCGATCGCCATCGCCGCCGCGTTCGCCGTGCAGGTGATCGCCTTCATCCCGGCGGCGCTGCTGCGCAGCGAGCACTTCTTCGACCTCACGGGATCGCTCACCTTCATCGGGGTCTCCGTGTTCCTCATCGTCGCCGCACCCGCGCCCGATGCGCGGAGCTGGGTGCTCACCGCGATGGTGGTGCTGTGGGCGCTCCGGCTCGGCCCGTTCCTCTTCCTCCGGGTCCGGCGCGCCGGCTCCGACGGGCGGTTCACGGAGATCGTGCAGCAGCCGCTCGTGTTCCTCCGCGTCTGGGTGCTGCAGGGCCTCTGGGTGAGCCTCACCGCCTCGGCGGCGTGGGCCGCGGTGAGCGCAGCGCCAGCGGCGCAGCGCCCCATCGACTGGCTCGCGGCGGTGGGCATCGTGGTGTGGCTCGCCGGGCTCGCGATCGAGGTCATCGCCGACGCGCAGAAGTCGGCGTTCCGCGCCGACAGCCGAAACGACGGCCGGTTCATCACGACGGGGCTGTGGTCGCGCTCGCGCCACCCGAACTACTTCGGCGAGATCGTGCTCTGGTGCGGCGTGTTCCTCGTCGCCGCGCCGGTGCTGACCGGGTGGCAGTGGGTGACGGTGCTGTCCCCGGTGTTCGTCACGCTCCTGCTCACCCGCGTGAGCGGCGTCCCGCTGCTCGAAGCGCGCGCGACGAAGCGGTGGGGCGGGGAAGCCGCGTACGAGCGGTACGTCGCCGAGGTCCCCGTGCTCGTCCCGCGGTTCACGCGGCCCCGGCTCGACCGAAGCTCACCAGTTTCGGGTGATGCGCGCTAATGAGGCGCACGCGAGGATAGCCGTATGAGCAATCGAACCGCCACTGTCACCTACTCGAACTTCGCGCGCGCCGAGAGCGAGCGGATGTTCACGGGAATTGCCGCGTCGGCCGGCGCGTCGAACGTCTGGAACCACTTCCGCGTGCCGACGCCGCTCGACCAGCAGACGGTCATCCGCATGAACCGGGACACGCTGTACAGCGCCGCGATCATCGACGTCACCGACGGTGCGACGATCACGATCCCCGAGGTGGGCGGGCGCTACGTCTCGGTCATGCTGGTCAACCAGGATCACTACATCAACCGGGTGCTGCACGAGGCCGGCACGTACGAGCTGACCGCCGAGGAGCTCGGCAGCGACTTCGTCTGCGCCGCAGCGCGCATTCTGGTGAACTCTGAGGATCCCGCCGACGTCGCCGAGGTCAACCGCCTGCAGGATCAGTTCCAGCTGCACTCCACCGGGCAGCGCCAGTTCGTGGCCGCCGAGGTCGACGAGGCGTCGTTCACCGAAACCCGCGAGGCGGTGCTCACGCTCGCGAAGGGACTCACGAGCCTCGAGCGCAGCTTCGGCCGCCGCGAAGAGGTCGGGGCGATCGAGCACCTGCTCGGCGCGGCGGCCGGTTGGGGCGGTCTCCCCGCGTCCGAGGCGAGCTACGAGAACGTCGATCCGCGTCTGCCGGTCGGGGAGTACACCCTCACCGTCGCCGACGTCCCCGTCGACGGCTTCTGGTCGATCTCCATGTACAACGGGGCCGGCTTCTTCGAGCCCAACGAGTGGGACGCCTACTCCGTGAACAGCGTCACCGGCGTGCGGGACGCGGACGGCTCGATCACCGTGCGTTTCGGCGGCGACCCTGCGGCCCCGAACTTCCTGCCGCTGCCCGACGGCTGGAACTACCTCGTGCGGCTCTACCGCCCGCGCCCCGAGGTGCTCGACGGCACCTGGCAGTTCCCGCAGCTCGCCGAGCAGTAGTCGGCGCAACCGCGGGCGCGCGGCTGGCGCGCCCGCGCAAGCGCGGTCTGCAGGTTCTGGTGCGTCTGAAACGGTGCCCCCGGCAGGATTCGAACCTGCGACCGACGGATTAGAAGGCCGTTGCTCTATCCACTGAGCTACGGAGGCGACCATACGAGCGTACACCGCGCAGGGCAGTGCGGGGAGCCGCCGGCGGCTTCCCGCCCGGTGGCCTCCCGCCCCCGCGTGCTCACGCGCCGGCTACTTCCCCTTCGCCGCCGCCTTCGCCGCCGCCTTCGCCGCACGCTTCGTTTCGCGCACGCGCTGCAGCGTCTCGGGCGAGGTGATGTCGGCAACGCTGCGCGCCGATCCCGCTTCACCGTAGGGCGCAGAGGCCTCGCGCCACCCCTCGCCGGCGAAGCCGCGCTGCTTGCCGAGCAGCGCGAGGAAGATCTTCGCCTTCTGCGGGCCGAAGCCCGGCAGCGTCTGCAGCCGCTTCAGCACGGTCGGCCCGTCCGGCGCGTCGCGCGTCCAGATCGCCTCGGCGTCGCCGCCCCACTCGTCGACGAGCAGCTGGCAGAGCGCCTGCACGCGCGTCGCCATCGATCCGGGGAAGCGGTGCACCGCCGGGGTCTGCGAGAACGCGGCCGACACCAGATCAGGATCGGCTGACGCGAGCGCCGCAGCGTCGACCGCGCCCAGCCGCTGCTCGATCTTCAGCGGGCCGGCGAACGCGACCTCCATGGCCACCTGCTGGTCGAGCAGCATGCCGATGAGGAGCGCGAGCGGGTTCTCGGACAGCAGCGCGTCCGCGGCGGGATCGTCAGTCAATCGGAGCGTCATGGCGCGAGTATAGGTCGGGAACGCGCGGAGCGCATCCCCATCGCGCCGCCCACGCTGGTGTGCTACTCGAAGCGGTTCACCATCGCGAGCGCGGCGCGCTCAACGTAGTCGCGGAACGCCGCATCGTGCATGGGCGGCAGCGCCGCCTCGTCGAGGGCGGCGTGCATGTGGCGCAGCCACCGCTCCTTGGCGTCCGGCGTCACCGCGAACGGCTGGTGGCGCATGCGCAGGCGCGGGTGCCCGCGCTCCTCGGAGTAGGTGGACGGGCCACCCCAGTACTGCTCAAGGAACGCGCGGAGCCGCCAGGTCGCCCCCTCCCAGTCGTCCTGCGGGTACATGGGGGCGAGCACCTCGTCCTCGCGCACCCCGCGGTAGAACGCGCGGGCGATCACCTCGAACGTCTCAGTGCCGCCCACCTGCGACCAGAGGGTCTCGGTGACGGCTGCGCCGTCGGCGCCGGCGCGGAGCGTGAGGCGCGGCGCCGGGGTGCTCTGGGGCGTGGGGTTCTGGGGCGTGGGGTTCTGGGCAGGGTCGGTCATGCGGTGCCTCCCGGCAGGTTGGGGCGCTCGTCGGAGAGCACGATGCCCTCCTCGGCGAACGCGCGACGAAGCTCTGCGCGGATGCCGCGCTGCACCTCCCACCTGGCCTCCGGGCGCGTGCGCACCGCGAGGCGGAGGGTGGCGCGGTCACCGAACACGCTCTCGAGGCCGAGCACCTCGGGCTCGCCGGTGACTTTCCGTGCGTACTTCTCAGAGGTGAGGAGGGCGCGTGCCGCGTCGATCATCACGTCGGAGACGTGGCTGAGATCCTGATTCGCGTCGACCGTCACGTCGATGAGCGCCCGGCCCCAGCCCTGCGAGGAGTTGCCGAGCGTGAGGATCTCGCCGTTGCGGATGTGCCACAGGGTGCCGTCGAGCGCGCGCACCTGGGTGACCCGGATCCCCACGTCCTCGACGGTGCCGCTGACCGTGCCGATCTGGACCACATCGCCGACGCCCAACTGGTCCTCGAACACCATGAAGATCCCGTTCAGGATGTCCTTCACGATGTTCTGCGCGCCGAAGGTGAGCCCGGCGGCCACGATTCCGGCCGAGGTGAGCACCGCGGCGAGGTCGACCGTGAGCTGCGCGAGGATCAGGATGATCGCGGTGATCACCACGGTCCACGTGATCATGTGGCGCCCCACCGTGCCGAGCGTGCGTGTGCGCTGCACCGCGCGCGCGTTCACGTAGGGCGCCGCCATCATCTCGGAGGTCGTGTCAACGTCCTGGGCGCGCTTCACCCCGCGCACCACCTGCGTGACCGTGCGCATGAGGAGTCGGCGCAGCACCCAGTTCACGAGGCATGCTGCGATCACGATCACGATGATGTTGATCACCGTGTGGTACGTCTCGTAGAAGCTCGCGAGTGCCGCGCCGAACTCACTCATGATGTTCCCCCTATGCCGTCGGCGCCGCGGGCGCCGCCTGATCTGCCTGCTGCGCGCGGAGTGCGCGCTCGACTCCGGCGAGGTGCTCGGAGATCATGCGGCGCAGCGCGGCCGGTGCCTCGGCGTTCGCCGCGAGCCAGTCGCGCGTCGCCTGTGCGAGCGCCGCGTGCGCGAGCGGTGCCGGGTAGAAGCCCTCGATGAGCTCCTCGGCGATCGCGTAGCTGCGCGACTCCCACACGGGCGTGAGCGCCGCGAAGAAGCGCGCAATGTACGGCTCGAGCAGCGTCACGTCGTGCGCGCGCGTGAAGCCGAGACCCGTGGCACGCACGATGGCGTTCGGCTGATTCGCGTCGTCGAACACCGACGCCCACGCGGCGTCCTTGTCCGCGGCGGTGGGGAGCGCTGCACGCGCGTGCGCCGCCGACTGGTTGCCGCTCGCGGTGCGATCCTCAGCGAGCCGCGCCTCGATCTGCTCGCGGGTGCCCCGCCCGCCAGCCGCGAGCGCGATGAGCAGCTCCCAGCCGAGATCGGTGTCGATGTCGAGTCCGTCGAGCGGCAGCGAGCCGTCGAAGAGCCCCTGCACCGTGTCGAGCTGCTCCTCGCTCTCGGCGAGCTGCCCGAACGACTTCACGAACTGGAACTGGCGGTCACTGCCCGGCTCCGCGTCGACCGCGAGGCGCCACAGCGCGTCGGCGACTTTCTCGAGCGTTGCCGCGCGGCGCTCGGGCGCAACGTAGCTCGACGCCGAGAGCAGCAGCTGCCCGAGCAGGGTGCGCAGCGTCGTCGACGCCGACTCCGCACCGACGTGCGCGAGCACGATGTCCACGAAGCGGGAGGCCGGGAACTCGGCGTCGCGCGTCGCATCCCAGAGCGTGCCCCACAGGAGGGCGCGGGTGAGGGAGTCCTCGACGCTGCCGAGCTTCGCGGCGGCCGTCTCGAGCGAACGCTCGTCGAGGCGGATCTTCGCGTACGTGAGATCGTCGTCGTTGAGCAGCAGCAGCTCGGGCTGCGCGACACCGACGAGCTCGGGCACCTCGGTGCGCTGGCCGTCGATGTCGAGCTCGATGCGCTGGATCCGCCGAACGGCACCGTCAGCGTCGGTGCCATCGGCGACCGTGCCGTACAGGCCAACCGCGATGCGGTGCGGGCGGATCGTCGGGTACTCGGGGATCGCGGTCTGCTCGATCGCGAAGCTCGCGTAGCTGCCGTCGGCCGCGAGCTCAAACACCGGGCGCAGCGTGTTCACGCCGGCGGTCTCGAGCCACTTCGCCGTCCAGTCCGAGAGATCGCGGCCCGACTTCGCCTCCAGCTCGCGCATGAGATCGGGCAGCTCAGTGTTCGAGTACTGGTGCTTCACGAAGTACTCGTGCACGCCCTGCATGAAGGGCTCACGGCCCACCCAGGCGACGAGCTGCTTGAGCACCGACGCGCCCTTGGCATAGGTGATGCCGTCGAAGTTGACGAGCACGTCCTCGAGGTCCCGGATCTCGGCGACGATCGGGTGCGTCGACGGCAGCTGATCCTGCCGGTACGCCCACGACTTCTCCGACGCGACGAACGTCGTCCAGCACTCGCTCCACTCGGTCGCCTCCGCGACACCGAGCGTCGACATGTACTCGGCGAACGACTCGTTCAGCCACAGATCGTTCCACCACCGCATGGTCACGAGGTCGCCGAACCACATGTGCGCGAGCTCGTGCAGGATCGTCACCACGCGGCGCTCGCGCATCGCATCGGTCACCTGGCTGCGGAACACGTACGCCTCGGTGAACGTCACCGCGCCAATGTTCTCCATCGCGCCCATGTTGTACTCGGGCACGAAGAGCTGATCGTACTTCTCAAACGGGTACGGGAAGTCGAACTGCGCCTCGAAGAACTCGAAGCCCTCGCGGGTCTTCTCGAAGATGTAGTCGGCGTCGAGGTACTCCGAGAGCGACTCGCGGCAGAACACGCCGAGCGGGATCGTGCGCCCGTCGCGGTTCGTGAGCTCCGAGCGCACCTCGGCGTACGGGCCAGCGATCAGCGCGGTGATGTAGCTCGACATGACCGGGGTCGGCTCGAACGCCCAGGTGGCGATCTCCTGCTCCGCCCAGTCGGCGCCCTGCGCCGCGGCCTTCGTGCCTGCGGCGACCGGGGCGGGGGTCGGCTGGTTCGAGACGACCTTCCAGCGCGCGGGCGCCGTGATCGTGAACGCGAACGTTGCCTTCAGATCCGGCTGCTCGAACACGGCGAACATGCGGCGCGAGTCGGGCACCTCGAACTGCGAGTAGAGATACACCTCGCCGTCCGCGGGATCCACGAAGCGGTGCAGTCCCTCACCCGTGTTGGTGTAGCGCTGCGTCGACTCGATCACGACGGTGTTCTCGGCGGCGAGGCCGGGCAGCTGGACGCGGGAATCCGCGAACAGGGCTGTGGGATCCAAATCGACCCCGTTCAGCGCGACGCGCTCGACCGAGTCGGCGATGAGGTCGACGAAGGTGTCGGCCCCGGGGGTTGCGGTGAAATGGATCGTGGTGGCCGCGGCAAAGGTCTCCGGGCCGGTGGTGAGATCCAGCGCCACCTCATAGCGCTGCGTCGCGACGACTGCGGCCCGCTCCTGGGCCTCGACGCGGGTGAGGTTCGTTCCTGGCACGTACTGCTCCTGACGAGTAAACGAATGTGACGATCTCCACCTTATGCCCGCCGCCCGCGGGTAGGCTGGCGACATGAACGCGCTGCAACCAATTCCCGAGAAACCCGAGGTCGAGTTCTGGTTTGACCCGATCTGCCCGTGGTGCTGGATGACCAGCCGCTGGGCGAGCGAGGTTGCCGAGCGCCGCGGTTTCGCGATCACCTGGCACCCCATCAGCCTCGCCATCCTCAACGAGGGCAACGAGCCGAACGACCACACGCCGCACCACATCGCGGGACATCGCATGGGGCGCGTCGTGGAAGCCGCGCGCGTGGCGAGCGGGCAGACCGTCGTCGGGCCGCTCTACACCGCGCTCGGCACGCGCATCCACCCGGGCGGACGGACCGACGTCGACGCGATCATCGCCGAGTCGCTCGCCGAGCTCGGCCTCGATCCCGCGCTCGCCGCAGCTGCAGACACCGAGGTAGCCGACGCGCAGCTGCGCGCGAACACGGATCACGCGTTGGAGCTCGCCGGGCCCGATGTCGGGGTGCCCATCATCTCGGTGAACGGCAACGCCTTCTTCGGGCCGGTCGTGACGCCGGCGCCGACGGGGGAGACGGCCCTCCGGCTGTGGGACGGCATCGTCGCCGCGGCGAGCGTCCCCGGCTTCTACGAACTGAAGCGCGGTCGGAGCGCCGGCCCGCAGTTCTAGCGCCAGCGCGAGTTCTCGACCGGCCCGCTGCGTCGCTAGGATTGATGGCATGCGCATCCATGTAGCCACCGACCACGCCGGCCTCGAGTTCAGCCAGCAGCTGCAGCAGCACCTGCAGGGGCTGGGGCACGAGGTCATCGACCACGGGCCGGCCGAGTACGACGCGCTCGACGACTACCCGTCGTTCTGCATCAACGCGGCGATCGGAGTGGCGAAGGATCAGCGCGCTGGCGTCGAGGCGCTCGGCGTGGTGTTCGGCGGCTCGGGCAACGGCGAGCAGATCGCCGCGAACAAGGTCGCTGGGATCCGCGCGGCGCTCGTCTGGAACGACTCGACGGCCGAGCTTGCCCGCGAGCACAACAACGCGAACGTCATCTCCATCGGGGCGCGCCAGCACCCCGTCGAGGACGCGATCCGCTTCATTGAACGCTTCATCACCACGCCGTTCCCCGGCGACGAGCGCCACGTGCGCCGCATCGCACAGCTCGGCGAGTACGAGCAGACGGGCGACATCGCCGGCAAGCACGTCGACCAGCTGGGCTAAGCATGCCTGAGGGGCATTCCGTCCACCGCATCGCGCGGCAGTTTGGCGTGAACTTCGTGGGGTCCCGCCCCGCCGTGTCGAGCCCGCAGGGGCGCTTCGCGCAGGGCGCCGCACTGCTCGACGGGCGCGAGATGCTCGACGCGCGCGCGGTCGGGAAGCAGATGTTTCTCGAGTTCGCCGGGGATCAGTGGCTGCGCGTGCACCTCGGCATCTACGGGGCGTGGGACTTCTCTGGGGAGGTGCGCGTCGACTCGTCGATCCAGATCCACGGGCAGACGCCAGGCCACTCCCGGCTCGGGCAGAACGGCGAGAACGCGGGGCCGGGGCGCGCGGTCGATCGCGACGCCGAGGACTCGGTGACGTCGATCGGTGCGCCGCGGCGCACGCGTGTGCGGATGGCCGAGACCGATAAGGAGTCCGCGGTGAGCGGGACGTTCCCGCCGGAGCCCGTTGGCCAGGTGCGCGTTCGCCTGCTGACGGACACGGTGTGCGCGGATCTGCGCGGGCCGACCGCGTGCGAGGTGCTCACGCCGGCCGAGGTGGACGCCGTGGTGCAGCGCCTCGGGCCGGACCCCGCGAACGCGAACACCCCGGCCGAGCGCGCGCGGTTCGTCGAGCGCGCAGGCAAGAAGAAGACACCGATCGGGCTCGTGCTGATGGATCAGGCGGTGGTGGCCGGGATCGGCAACGTGTACCGCGCCGAGATGCTCTTCCGCGCCGAACTGAATCCGCACACCCCGGCGAACTCGCTCGACCGCGCCGTGCTGGAGGCCCTCTGGGACGACTGGGCCGAGCTGCTCGAGGTGGGGATCACGGTTGGGCAGATGATCACGATCGACGGGCTCGAGGGTGAGGCGTACCAGAAGGCACTCGTTGAGCGGGACGAGCGGCACTGGGTGTACAAGCTGGAGGGCACGCCGTGCAAGCGCTGCGGCGCGAACATCGTGCTCGAGGAGTTCGGGGCGCGCAAGCTGTACTGGTGCCCGGGCTGCCAGCACTAGCGGGGGCGGGTGCTGGGTGGCCCGGTGCTGCGCGGCTGTGTGCGCAGCTGGGCAACTTGCGGAGGGTGTGCTCCGGAATGCTGCCGGGGTAGCGGCTCAAACTCGAGGCATTTCCGGAGCAGCCCGGGCCGCCCCGGCGCAGCTAGCCCACCGAGGCCAGCGCGAACGGCAGCACCGCGGGGGCACCGGCCAGGCGCAGCTCGCGCGCGGCGACCGTGAACGACCAGCGACTGTCCACGAGGTCGTCGACGAGGAGGAGCGGCCCAGGAGCCTCCGCGACGACCGCGGCGAGCTCCGGGCCGACCACCCACCGGCCCCACACGGACGCCAGGCGGAACGCGCTGTTGCCGCCGCTGCCCGCCGCCGGCCGCTCGTCCGCGAAGTCGAGCGTGCCGAGGAACGGCAGCTTGCCGCGCTCGGCGATCGCGGCGGCCGTGCTGCCGATCAGCGTCGGGCGTGTCAG
Source organism: Leucobacter chromiireducens (assembly GCF_003917135.1). Taxonomy (GTDB): domain Bacteria; phylum Actinomycetota; class Actinomycetes; order Actinomycetales; family Microbacteriaceae; genus Leucobacter; species Leucobacter chromiireducens_A. The sequence goes on along the minus strand of NZ_RPDI01000013.1, from coordinate 56,246 downwards.
CGAGGGCATCGCGACGACGCCAACGGGACGTTCGGCCCACGGCCAGTCGCGAAGCGTCGTGAGCACGGCGCCGAGGAGCGGTTCGGGGAGCGCCCGGTCTGGCGCGCCGGTGGCGAGCAGCTCGCGGAGCGGGCCGCCCCAACCGAGGTCGGTCAGGCGAGCGACCACGCGTCCGGTCTCCGCGCGCTCCTCCTGCGCGATGCGCCCCCGCACGGGGACCCCGCGCCGGTCGGCCCCCGTCGGCCACTGCCCGCGCACCTCAATGGGTACCCCGGCTTGCTGCAGGCGCGTCGTCGCGCGTTCCGCGGCGGCGCCGGTGACCACGCTCGGGTACCAGGGGCCTGCGCACACGTCGCAGCGGCCGCAGTTCGCAGCGGTGGGATCGTCGAGCTCCCGCTGCAGTTCAGCCATGCGGCACGCCTCACCCCGCTCATACCGCAGCATCGCCGCCTGCTCGGCCTCGCGCGCCGCCGCGATCCGCCGGTAGCGCTCGGCGTCGTACGTCCACGCCGCACCCGTCGACACCCAGCCGCCCTGCACCCGGCTCACCGCGCCGTCGACGTCGAGCACTTTCAGCAGGAGTTCGAGCTGGGTGCGCCGCAGATCCACCTGCGCTTCGAGCGCCGGCGTCGAGAGCGGAGCCGAGTCGGGTGAGCCGAGCGCCTCGATGACGGCGCGCGCCCGCTCCGGGTCGGGCATCGACGCGGTCGCGAAGTACCGCCAGATCGCGGGGTCCTCGGCGCCGGGGAGGAGCAGCACGTCGGCGTGCGCCGTGCCGCGGCCGGCGCGGCCAACCTGCTGGTAGTACGCGACGGGGGAGGACGGCGCCCCCAGGTGGAGCACGAAGCCGAGATCCGGCTTGTCGAAGCCCATCCCGAGCGCGCTCGTCGCGATGAGCGCCTTCACCTCGTTGCGCTGCAGCGCGGTTTCGAGCCGCGCGCGCTCCTCCGGATCGGTGCGGCCGGTGTACGCGGCGACCTCGTACCCGGCGTCGCGCAGCAGGAGCGCGGTGTCCTCCGCGGCGGAGACGGTGAGGGCGTACACGATGCCGCTGCCCGTGAAGCCGCCGAGGTGCTCCACCAGCCAGGCCAGCCGCGCCTCCGCGGACGGCAGGCGGAGGCTGCCGAGCCGCAGCGAGTCTCGGGCGAGCGTGCCGCGCAGTGTGAGGACGTCGCTGCCGAGCTGCTCGGCGACGTCGGCGACGACCCGCCCGTTCGCGGTCGCCGTGGTGGCGAGCACCGGGACGTGGCGCTCAAGCCCGGCGAGCAGCGCAGCGATCCGACGGTAGTCCGGCCGGAAGTCGTGACCCCAGTCGGAGATGCAGTGCGCCTCGTCGATCACCATGAGCCCCATGCTGGCGAGAATGGCCGGCAGCTGCGTGTCGCGGAACCGCGGGTTGTTGAGCCGCTCGGGGGAGACGAGGAGCACGTCCACCTCATCGCGGGCGAGGCGGCCCTCGATCTCTTCCCACTCCTCGGCGGTGGCCGAGTTGATCGCCGCGGCGCGCACGCCGGCGCGCTCGGCCGCGGCCACCTGATCCCGCATGAGCGCGAGCAAGGGCGAGACGAGCAACGTCGGGCCGGCGCCCCGCGCGCGCAGCAGCGCCGTCGCGACGAAGTACACCGCCGACTTGCCCCAGCCGGTGCGCTGCACGACGAGCGCGCGCCGCCCCTCGTCAACGAGCGCACTGATGGCCTCGAACTGGCCGGGGTGGAACTCGGCCGCCGCGTTGCCCGTCAGCTGCCGCAGGACCGCGAGCGCCTGTTCGTGTGTGGAGTGCTCGAGATTCGCCATGCGTCGATCCTCTCAGGTGCCACTGACAGCCGCGTCCGCGGCCCGGTCAGAAGCGCAAGATCGGTCATGCGGTGATGCGCCGATCAGGGCAGACTCGATACATGACCGAAGCTGAGCCCGATCGCCTGCGAGAGCTGCTCGACGCGGTGCTCGACGAGCCCAACCGCACCCTCGACGACATGGCCGGTGCGGCGCACGCCTCCCGATTCCACTTCGCGCGCACGGTGACGGCCGGGGCTGGCGAGTCGCCAGCGGCGCTGCGGCGACGCGTGCTCCTCGAACGCGCGGCGTGGCAGCTGCGTGGCGGGGCGAGCGTGATCGACGCGGCGCTCGCGGCCGGCTACGACTCCGCGGCGGGATTCAGCAGGGCATACGCGCGTGCGTTCGGGCACCCACCGAGCACGCGCCCCGCTGGGCACTGGCTGCCGAGCGCGAACGGCATCCACTTCCACCCGCCGATGTCGCTCTGGATCGAGGAGTCGCGCAGCCCCGAGCAGCGCAGTTCCGGACTGTCTAGTCTCGGGTCACGCAGCCCCGCGCCCGCCGCGCCGGAACTCCCGATCCTCGACCAGCAGCTCCTCCACGACGCGGACGACACGGCCGAGCTGATCGCGTTCGCGGCAACGCTGCCCGCGGCAGCGATCACCCAGGCGCAGCGCCCCGGGCAGCGCGTGCTCGACTGGTCTGGCGACGAGCCGAGCATCGCGGCGGTGCTCGCCGGCCTCGTGACCGCCAAGGAGGTGTGGCTCGCGGTGCTCGCCGGACACACGGCACCGGCACAGCCGGATCTCGGCTCACCCACGCTGCTGGCGGAGCTCGCCGAGCGGCACGCGGTGGCGTCGGCGGCCTGGATCGCCCGCGTCCGCGACATCACCCGGAGCGGGAGCTGGCACGACCGGGTGATCGACGCGCTCTGCGTCCCGCCGGAGAGCTTCCAGCTCGGCGGCGTCATCGCGCACGTGCTCCACTACGCGGCGCACCGCAGGGAACTGGCGCGCGGCATGCTCGCCGAGCACGGACTCGCGCGCGATGCCGGCGACCCGATCCTCTGGCTCCGTGCCAGGCGCGGGGAAGCCGGGTGAACCGCCCAACCCCACTGATTCCCCAAGCCCCAAGCCCGCAGACACCCGATACCCCTCCCGAAAGGACCGCACCATGTCCCGCGTGATCTACTACGTCGCCTCCTCCCTAGACGGCTTCATCGCCGACGCCGACGACTCGCTCGACTGGCTGCTCTCCCAGGAGCTCACGCCGGGCGGCGGCAACGACTACACCGCGTTCATCGCGGACATCGGCGCGATCGCGATGGGCTCGACGACCTACGAGTGGGTGCTCGCGCATGGCGAGTGGAGCTACGACATGCCGGCCTGGGTGCTCACGACTCGGGCGCTCGGCCAGCCCGAGCGCACGGCGAGCGGTGCGCCAGCTGACGTGCGCTTCGCGCGCGGCCCGGTCGGTGACGTGCACGCGGCGATGCTGGCGGCCGCGGACGGCGGGGACCTGTGGGTGGTGGGCGGCGGCGACCTCGCCGGCCAGTTCGCTGACGCCGGGCTCCTCGACGAGATTCACATCTCGATCGCGCCGGTCACGCTCGGCGCCGGGCGCCCACTGCTCCCGCGCCGGCTCGACCTCGAACTCCTCGAGCAGGGCACGAACGGCGCGTTCGCGACCGCGCGCTATGCGGTGCGCCGCGCCGCCGCCCGGTGACGCCCCTCCGCGCGGGGATGTGGCATAATTGATCCTTGTGCCACGGTGCGGCACTGCCGCGAGGGTCCGCACACACCGTGAGCCAACACCTCTTCATACTTTGAATATCCGCGTTCCGACTTGCGGCGGGCGCAGAGAGAGAACATCATGCAGAAGCTCGACCACGTCGATGCCGCGTCGCTCAAGAGCGACATTCCCGCTTTCCGTGCCGGTGACACCGTCAAGGTTCACGTCAACATCGTCGAGGGTAACCGCTCGCGTGTTCAGGTGTTCCAGGGCGTTGTGATCTCGCGTCACGGCGAGGGTGTTCGCGAGACCTTCACGGTTCGCAAGATCAGCTTCCAGGTGGGCGTTGAGCGTAAGTTCCCCGTGCACTCGCCGGCGATCGACAAGATCGAGGTCGTCACCCGCGGTGACGTGCGTCGCGCGAAGCTCTACTACCTGCGCGGCCTCACCGGCAAGAAGGCCAAGATCAAGGAGAAGCGCGACGCGTAAGCTGCGCACTGATCCAGCGGCGTGTCCGCCGACACGCCAGTGACGCTTTCAGGCTCCCTCCCGCCAGGGTATGGGAGCCTGAAGTGTCTCACCCGAGAGTTTTCCCCGCTGAGGCTGCGGGACCCCGCCGCGCACGTCGCGCGGCCACACAGCAAGGAGCGCACATGAGCGAGGCTGAGCACAGCGCGGGCGGCCGCACGCGACGGGGCGGGTTTGTCGGCTTCGTGCGCGATCTGCTCGTGATCCTCATCGTCGCGTTCCTCGTGTCGTTCCTGCTGAAGACGTTCCTCGTGCGGAGCTTCTACATCCCCTCGCAGTCGATGGAGCACACGCTCGAGGTGAACGACCGGATCCTCGTGAACCAGCTGGTGCCGAACGTCATGGACGTGCAGCGCGGCGACGTCGTGGTGTTCAAGGATCCGGGCGGGTGGCTGTACCCGCGCTCGGAGAACCCGCCGAGCGGCTTCGAGAAGGTGCTGCAGACGCTCGGCCTCGCCGCAGACACGAGCAACGAGTACGTCGTGAAGCGCGTGATCGGCGTCGGCGGCGACCGCGTGCAGTGCTGCGACGCCGAGGGGCGCGTCATGGTCAACGGGGTGCCGCTCGACGAGTCGTACATCGTGATCCCGCCGGGGGAGACCAGGGCCTCGAAGATCGACTTCGACGTCACGGTGCCGGAGAACTCCGTGTGGGTGATGGGCGACAACCGCTACCAGAGCAAGGACTCGCGCTACAACCAGGATCAGCCGGGCAAGGGTTTCGTGCCGGAGTCCGAGATCGTCGGCCGCGCGTTCGTGCTGAACTGGCCGCTCGACCGCTTCACGTGGCTCGGCGTGCCCGAGGGCACCTTCACCGGGGTCGAGCAGGCGAGCCAGGCGAGCGGCGAGTGAGCGAGCCGGCCGCCGCGGCCCCGCCGTCGAAGGACCCGACCCTCGACGTCGAGGCGGCGTACTTCGCGGCCGGCGCCCCGCTCGTGATCGGCCTCGACGAGGTCGGGCGCGGCGCGATCGCTGGCCCCGTCGCGGTCGGCGCGCACGTGGTGCTCGCCGGCACGCGCGAGTTCCCCGCCGGCCTGCGCGACTCGAAGCTGCTCAGCGAGAAGCGTCGCACCGCGATCGCGCCGCTCGTGCGCGAGTGGGGGGCCGGGGCCGTCGGTTTCGCGAGCGCCGAGGAGATCGACTCGCTCGGGATCACGGCGATGCTCGGCGCGGCCGCGCGCCGTGCGCTCCTCACGCTGCACGAGGCGGGGGTCCCGGTGAACGACGCGGTGATCCTGCTCGATGGCTCGCACGACTGGCTCAGCCCGGTCCTGAAGCACCCGCTCACCGTGCACACCCGGGTGGGGGCGGATCGCGCGTGCGCGAGTGTCGCCGCCGCGTCGGTGCGCGCGAAGGTCGACCGCGACGACGTCATGCGCGCGGCGCACGAGGAGCACCCCGAGTACGGCTGGGACTCGAACAAGGGGTACGGTTCGAAGGCGCACTACGCGGGGCTCGCCGCGGCCGGCCTCACCGAGATGCACCGCGCCACCTGGATCAAATCGCTGCCGTGAGCGCTCCGCTAAGCTGGAGGAATGAGCGTGCGCACGATCAGCCCTGAAGCTCCCATCGGGGTGTTCGACTCGGGCGTCGGCGGGCTCACCGTGGCGCGCGCGATCCGGGATCAGCTGCCTGGCGAGTCGATGATCTACGTCGGCGACACGGCGCGCACGCCGTACGGTCCGCGCCCGATCGCCGAGGTGCGCCGCTTCGCGCTCGAGATCCTCGACGATCTCGTGATGCAGGGCGTCAAGATGCTCGTGATCGCCTGCAATACCGCATCGGCCGCCGTGCTGCGCGACGCGCGCGAGCGCTACGACGTGCCCGTCATCGAGGTGATCGCACCGACCGTGCGCAGCGCGGCAGCGATCACCCGAAACGGCCGCGTCGGCCTGATCGGCACGCAGGGCACCATCCAGTCGCGCGCGTACGACGACCTGTTCGCGATGCGCCCAGAGATTTCGCTCACCTCGGCGGCGGCGCCGCGCTTCGTGGAGTTCGCCGAGTCGGGGGAGACGAGCGGCCCCCGCGTGCACGCGGTCGCGCAGCAGTACCTCGCGCCGCTCATCGCTGAGGGCATCGACACGCTGGTGCTCGGCTGCACGCACTACCCCTTCCTGCGCGGCGCGCTGCGCCAGGTGGTCGGCCCGGACGTCGCGCTCGTGTCGAGCGACCTGGAGACCGCGAGCGAGGTGTTCCACACGCTGACGCAGCGCGACATGCTCCGGCCGCCGACCGCCGGCGAGCCGACCGTGCGCTACGAGTCGACCGGCCCGGACACCGAGGCGTTCGTCGCGCTCGCGCGCCGCATGCTCGGCAACAGCATCGAGCGGGTGGAGCGCGTGCAGACCGGCGCGATCCAGCTGCCCAGCTAGCCGCCACGCCCCGCCACGTCCCGCCATGCCACGCCCCCGACGTTTCCCAGGATTTCCCGAGAGAGGACCCGCACATGACCGAGCTTGCAGGAGCTGGAGCCACCCGAGCGGACGGCCGCACCCCGGCCGAGATGCGCCCCGTCACGATTGAGCGCGGCTGGAGCGCGCAGGCCGAGGGCAGCGCCCTCATCTCCTTCGGCAACACGAAGGTGCTCTGCACGGCCTCCTTCACCCCCGGCGTTCCGCGCTGGCTCGCCGGCAAGGGCACCGGGTGGGTGACCGCCGAGTACTCGATGCTGCCCCGCTCAACGAACGAGCGCATGCAGCGCGAATCGGTGAAGGGCAAGATCGGCGGCCGCACGCACGAGATCTCGCGCCTCATCGGGCGCAGTCTGCGCGCCATCATCGACACGAAGGCGCTCGGCGAGAACACGATCGTGATCGACTGCGACGTGCTGCAGGCCGACGGCGGCACGCGCACGGCTTCGATCACCGGCGCGTACGTCGCGCTCGCCGACGCGATCGAGTGGGCGCGCGCGAAGGGGCACCTCCCGCGCAACGCGAAGCCGCTCACCGACAGCGTTGCCGCGGTGTCGGTCGGCATCGTCGGCGAGACCGCGATGAGCGACCTCGCGTACGTCGAGGACTCCCGGGCCGAGACCGACATGAACGTCGTCGTCACCGGATCCGGCGACTTCGTCGAGGTGCAGGGCACCGCCGAGGGCGTGCCGTTCACGCGCGCGGAGCTCGACGCCCTGCTGGATCTCGCGGTCGTGAGCACCGGCGAGCTCGCCGAACTGCAGCGCGCCGCGCTCGCCGAGGACGGCGCGGCATGAGCCGGCAGCTGGTCCTCGCCTCGCACAACGCGCACAAGCTCACCGAGCTGCAGCGCATCCTCGGCCCGCTGATCCCGGGCATCGAGCTCATCGGCTACGACGGGCCGGAGCCCGTGGAGACCGGCACGAGCTTCGAGGAGAACGCGCTCCTGAAGGCGCGCGCCGCCGCGGAGCACACCGGCCTGCCGGCGATCGCCGACGACTCCGGCATCGCCGTTGACGTGCTGGGCGGGTGCCCAGGCATCTTCTCCGCGCGCTGGGGCGGCCCTGCGCGCAGCGACACAGCGAACGTTGAGCTGCTGCTCTGGCAGCTCAGCGACATGGCCGACGAACACCGGGCGGCCGGCTTCGTCTGCGCCGCGGCGCTCGTGGTGCCAGGCGCGGACGGCGCGGAGGCTTCCGAGGTGTGCGAGCTCGGGGTCTGGCAGGGCACCGTGCTCCGCACCCCAGCCGGCGACGGCGGCTTCGGCTACGATCCCATCTTCCAGCCAGAGGGGAGTTGCCGCTCCGCGGCCGAGATGACCGCGGCGGAGAAGGATCAGCAGTCCCACCGAACGCGCGCGTTCACCGCGCTCGCCGAGGAGATCCGCACGCGCCTGTAGGCGCCAGAGACGCTGGCTTGTGTGGTCCCACGACCCGAGCCCGAGTGCCCCGCATGAGCGACGCCGGCACCCAACACACGCACGACACAATTTTCGACACCAGAGATGGAGATCTCACGATGACGGAAGAGCAGACGGGCGGCCTGGTCCGCCCCGACGTTACCGAGGCCGACGCGGCCTCGATTGCGCGCGAGTGCTATGGGATCGAGGCGGTCGCGACCGAGCTCGGCAGCAATCAGGACCGCAACTTTGTGCTGACCGAGGCGGACGGCTCGCGCAGCGTGCTGCGCGTCGATAACCCGGTGTTCACCGATCCCGAGCGAGACGCGCAGCACGCCGCGCTCGAGGCGTACCGCGCCGCCGGCGTGCCGGTCGCCGCAGTACTGCCCGGGCTGAACGGCGAGGAGACGCAGCGCTGGGGCGGCTTCGCCGTGCGCCGCAGCGAGTTCGCGCCGGGCGCCCCCATGGTCGACCTCGGCTACTTCGCACCCCGCGTGCTGGCGGAGTTCGGCGCGCTTGCCGCCGCCTCGGTGCGCGCGCTCGCCGAGCTCAGGCACCCCGGGCTGGAGCGGGATCACATGTGGGTGATGGCCGTCGCGCACGAGCAGACGCTCGCGCTCGCCCCGGCGATCGCCGACGCCGAGCTGCGCGAGCGGGTGGTCGCGGCGGCGAACCGGGCGCAGACGGCCCTCGCCGCGGTCGCGGCTGAGCTGCCGACGCAGGCGATCCACGGTGATCTGACGGACGACAACGTCACCGGGCTCCCCGGGGACGATGCCCGCGTGCACCCGCACACGGTGCTGGATCTCGGCGATCTCGCCTACGGGTGGCGTGTCGCCGAGCTCTCGGTCACGGCGTCCTCGATGCTGCACCACGAGCCGGAGCGCCCGCTGCGCGTGCTCGAGCTCATCGCCGCGTTCCACCGTGACGCGCCGCTCTCGGCCGCTGAGGCGCGGGCGGTGTGGCCCCTCATCGTGCTCCGCGCCGCGGTGCTGGTCGCGAGCGGCTGGCGCCAGCTCGAGATCGACGGCGACAACGAGTACGCGCGCGAGCGCATCGCGGGGGAGCAGGCGATCTTCGACGCGGCCACCGCGCTCCCGCTCGCCGAGGCGACGGAGCAGGTGCTCGCGCTGCTCGGCTTCCAGGGCGCCGTGAGCGGCGCTGGGCTGCAGCTCACCGCGGCCCCCGGTGTGGGGACGGCGCGGAGCACCGCCGCACCGCTCAGCACGCTGCTGCCCGAGGTGGGCGGCGAGGTGCGCGTGCTTGATCCCGGGGTCGAGTCCGAGGCGCTGGCCGCCGGCGCGTGGCAGTCGGCCGACGCGGAGGACGCGCTCGTTGCCGCGGCGTTCGCGGGGGGCGCGCAGGCTGCGGTGCTGCCGTACGGCGTGTACCGCCTCACGCGCACCGTGGTGGACGCGGCAGCCGGTGCCGCGAGCTGGCCGTTCGGCACCGAGGTGTGGCTGCCGGCTGGCGGCGCGCAGCCGGTCGTCGCGCCGGCGGCCGGAACCGTCCGCACGGTGTCCGAGCGCGGCCTGCTGCTCGAGCTCGCCGGGGGCTGGCTGCTCTCGATCGACGGGGTCGCCGCCGCCTCGGGGCTCGCCGAGGGCGAGGAACTCGCTGCCGGCGCAGCGCTCGGCGAGGTTCCGGCCGCGTCGGCGTCGCGCCCGCTCGCGGTTGCCCTGCTCCGCGGCGACGCCGCGGCCGGCGCCGAGCCGCCGATCCTCTCGCTCGCGGCCCCAGCGCCCGGCCGCGCGCAGCTCGTCGTCCCCGAGCGTGTCGCCGCGTGGCGGCGCTTCAGCCACGATCCCGCTGGCCTGCTCGGACTTCCCGAGCTCGCCCAGCGCGACGAGGCCGGTGACGAGCTCGCCCGCCGCGAGCAGATCTTCGCGAGCGCGCAGGAGCGCTACTATGAGCGCCCGATGCAGATCGAGCGCGGCTGGCGCCACCACCTCATCGACACGACGGGTCGCGCCTACGTCGACATGGTCAACAACGTGACGGGGCTCGGGCACGGCCACCCGGGCGTCGCGGACGCGGTGAACCGGCAGATTCGCGTGCTGAACACGAACTCGCGCTTCCTGTTCCGCGAGCTCGCCGAGTACAGCGAGCGGCTGCTCGCGCAGCTGCCTGCGGACTCCGAACTCGACACCGTGCTGCTCGTGAACAGCGGCTCCGAGGCCGTCGACCTCGCCCTCCGGCTCGCCCAGGCGGCGACGGGCAAGCGCACGGTCGTCGCGCTCCGCGAGGCGTACCACGGCTGGACCATGGCGTCCGACGCGGTGACGACGAGCGCGTACGACAACCCGTACGCCCTCGAGAACCGGCCCGACTGGGTGCACGTCTCCGACGTGCCGAACCGCTTCCGCGGCACCTACCGCGGCGCGGCGGACGACGCGACGGTTGGCGCGCGCTACGCGGCCGACCTCGGCGCGGATCTCGACGCGCTTGCCGCCGAGGGGCGCGGCGTCGCCGGCTTCATCTGCGAGTCGGTGCTCGGCAACGCCGGCGGCGTGATGCTGCCGGAGGGCTACCTCGCCGACGTCTACGCGCGCGTGCGCGCGGCGGGCGGCCTCTGCATCGCCGACGAGGTGCAGGTGGGCTTCGGGCGCATGGGCTCCTCGTTCTGGGGCTTCGAGCAGTCGGGCGTTCGCCCCGACATCATCGCGATCGCGAAACCGATGGGCAACGGCTTCCCGATCGGCGGCGTGATCACCTCGAAGCGCGTCGCCGATGCGCTCGCCTCGCAGGGCCAGTTCTTCTCCTCGGCGGGCGGCAACCCGCTGAGCTGCCGGGTGGGCATCGCCGTGCTCGACGCGATGGCCGAGGAGGGCCTGCAGGAGAACGCGCGCGTGGTTGGCGCGCACCTGGCTGACGGCTTCCGCGCCCTCGCGGAGCGCCACGGCATCATCGGGCCCGTGCACGGCGAGGGGCTCTACCTCGGCGTCGAGCTCGTCCGGGACCGCGAGACGATGGAGCCGGCGGCGGCCGAGGCCGCGGCGATCTGCGAGCGTCTGCGCGAGCTCGGCGTGATCGTGCTCACCACCTCCGAGCGCTCGAACGTGCTGAAGGTGAAGCCGCCGCTCTGCCTCACCATCGAGAGCGCCGACTTCGTGATTGCGGCGCTCGACCGGGTGCTCACCGAGGGCTGGTAGCACGCGGTGGGAGGTGCCGGGGACGCGGACACCGCGTCCCCGGCACCGCTCACAGGCCGAGGATCGTCCTCGCGATCACGAAGTAGATGATCAGCCCGGTCGCATCGACGAACGTCGAAATGAACGGGTTCGAGAACACCGCGGGATCGACGCGCACCGCGCGCGCGAGCAGCGGCATGCAGCCGCCGACCGCCGCCGCGACCGTGCACACCGCCAGCAGGGTCAGCCCGATCACGAGCCCGATCTGCGGCGAGAAGGCGACGGCAGCGATCCCGAACCCGATTGTGCCGAGCAGCAGCCCGAGCATCGCGCCGGTGCGCAACTCGCGCGTGAGCACGCGGAGCACGTCGCGCGGGGCGACGTCGCCGAGGGCGAGCGCGCGCGTCACCGTGGTCGCCGCCTGATTACCGGTGTTGCCGCCCGTGCCGATGAGCAGCGGTACGAAGAGCGCGAGCACGGTGACCTGCTCGATGGTGGCCTCGAACACGGAGAGGACCTGCACCGTCAGCGTCGCGCCGACCGCGAGCACGAGCAGCCACACCACGCGCGAGCGCACGAGCGTGCCGACCGGGGTCGACAGGTAGGGGCGGCGCAGCGGCTCGGTGCCGCCCTGGCGCGCGGCGTCCTCGCTCTCCTCGTGCTCGAGGATGCGCACCGCGTCGTCGATGGTCAGCACCCCGAGCAGGCGGTGCTCGCTGTCGACGATGGGGAGCGCGAGAAACGCGCGATCTGCGCAGAGCCGGGCAACGAGCTCCTCGTCCTCGGTCGCCTCGGCGGTGACCACCGGGTTCATCAGGGCGTCGACGCGCTGCGCATCGTCGGCCGCGAGGAGCTCGCGGAGGCTCACGACGCCCACCACGTGGCGGGAATCGTCGAGCACCGGGATGGTGTACACCGTCTCGGCGTCGTCGAGGTGATCCCGCACGCGCTGCATCGTCTCCGCGACCGTGAACGACGCGCGCGTCGACACGTACTCGAGCGACATGCGGCGGCCGATGCTGCCCTGCGGGTAGCCGAGCAGTGCGGAGGTGAGCACCCGCTCGTGCTCGGGCAGGCCGCGCAGCAGGCGCGTCGCGAGCGCCGCGGGCACCTCGTCGAGCAGCCACAGCCGGTCGTCGTGATCGAGATCGGCAAAGAGCTGGGCGACCTCGGCGTCCTGCAGGCCGTGCAGCAGGTCGCTCTGGAGCGGCGGGTCGAGCAGCTCGAATACTTCGGCTGCGCGGTCTTTCGGGAGCAGCCGATAGATCACCGCGCGCTGCTTCCCGCTGAGCCGCTCGAAGAGCGGAACGAGATCGTTCGCGGAAACGGGTTCCAGCACCCGCGTCAGCGCGGTCAGATCCCGCGCCGAGAACAACTGCTCGATCGTGGTCGCCAGATCATCCATGTTCTGGATCTGGGGTGAGGTCATCGGGTCACTCCTCGCCGGCGTCCCGCCTTGGGCACGCCACACACTGATCGGACGCTCGCGGATCGGAGCGGCCGAGGGGTGCCGGACGACGTTCGGTCGCTACCGCATCGCGCGAAGCGAGGGAACGGTCACCGCGTCCGGCTGCTGACTGCAACTGTCACTGGGCACGTACTCACCTCGTTTCGGTCGATATTCTGGGGCACTCAGCGCGGTGCGCACGCCGCGCATTCGCGCTGGCGCACCCGGCCCACACACCAGACTACCCCCTCGCCGACTTGACTCGTCCCCCCGGGGGAAGGGTTTACCGTGAGACCACGGACGGAAACGGGGCGCAGCCCCGCGATGAGAGAGGGGAATCGGGATGCGGATCGGTGAGCTCGCGCGCCACGCCGGCGTATCGCTGAAGGCCGTGCGCTACTACGAACAGATCGGCCTGATCGCGCCCGAACGCGACGCGAGCGGCTACCGCTACTTCGGCGACGCTGAGCTGCGCGCGGTGCGTGAGATCCGCGCGCTCGCCGAGCTGGGGATCGCGCCGAGCCGAGCCGCGCCGTTCATCGAGTGCCTGGCCGACGGTCACGAGCACGGCGACGAGTGCGTCAGCTCGCTCGCCGCCTACCGCGACGCGATCGCCGAGCTGGACGGCGCTCTCGCGGAGCTCGGTGCCCGGCGCGCGGAGCTTGCCGAGCGCCTCGAGCGCGCCGCGGCGCGCGGCTTCGGGGGCGCGGAGGCAGTGCCAGGCGCGGAGGCAGTGCCAGGCGCGGAGGCAGTGCCAGGCGCGGAGGCAGCGCCCGACTACACCGCACTCCCGGCCGGGCTCCCCGTGCCGAGCGACGACGGCTCAGCCGATCACCTCCCCGGCGCGCTGATGCCCGAGCTCGTGCTCCGCCGTTCCGACGCCGGGAGTGTGCGGCTCAGCGCGCTGGGCCCTGGGCGCACGATCATCTACGCGTACCCCCTCTCCGGGCGGCCGGGCGTCGACCTTCCCGACGGGTGGGACGCGATCCCCGGCGCGCGCGGCTGCACCACGGAGGCCTGCGACTTCCGCGATCACTTCACCGAGCTGCGGGAGGCGGGGGCCGCGCGCGTGTTCGGGCTCTCGAGCCAGGATCCCGCGTACCAGGCTGAACTCTGCGCGCGGCTGCGCCTGCCGTTTCCGATGCTCTCCGATCCCGATCTGCGGCTCGCTGACGCGCTCCGCCTGCCGACGTTCTCCGCGCCGGGGCACGCGCGGCTGTTCGTGCGGCTCACCCTCGTCGTCCGCAACGACCGGATCGAGCACGTCTTCTTCCCGATCTTCCCACCCAACACGCACGCGCAGCAGGTGCTGCGCTGGCTCCGAGACCACCCCGAGGAGGGCGCATGAGCGCCAGCACGACCACGTTCAGCTCGACGTTCATTTTTGAGGCGCGTGAGCGCGGTGACGAGTTCTTCCGGCTCGACTCCGAGATCGCCGAGCGCGCACGACAGATTCCCGGATTCCTCGGTGAGGAGCACTGGGTGAACCCGGAGACGGGGGTGCACTCGGAGGTCTACTACTGGGACTCGCGCGAGGCGCTGCAGCAGCTGATCGGGATGGACACGCACCGGCTCGCGAAGCGGCGCGCCGACGAGTGGATCGGTCGGTACCGCGTGGTGATCGCCGAGGTGCTGAGCAGCTACGGGGACCGCGAGCTGGGGCTCGCGCACACCCCGCTCGGCAATTGATCAGGAGCGTGCCGCGCCGGCTTGCTAGCATCAGGGACTTCGCCTGGTGCGCAGCGCCGGCGCGTGGGAGACTTCCGGCAGAGAGCGAGTGGACGTGGCACGACGAAACGGGCGCAGGCGCGCAGGCGTCCTCATCGCGGCCTGCGCTGCGGTCCTCGTCGCGGCGTTCCTCGCTCCCGAGCGCTTTCCCGACGCGTTCGGACTCGCGCTCCTGTTCGAGGCGGCGCTGCCCTGGCTGGGCGTGCTCGCCGCGCTCCTGCTCATCGCCGCGCTCGTGCGGCGCGCGTGGCTGGGGATCCTCGTGAGTCTCGCTGCCGTGGTGGCGTGGTCCATCGTGTTCGTGCCGCGGATCCTGCCGCTTGAGCCCATCGCGATGGTGGGCAGCGCGGAGACGGTCTCCGTACTGAGCCAGAACGTGCGCATCGGCGCTGGTGATACCGATGAGGCGCGCGCGGCGGCCGAGCAGCTCCGCGGGGAGGACGCGGATCTCCTCGCGCTGCAGGAGATCGCACCGGATCAGCGCGACACGGTCGCCGCCGCGCTGGGGGAGTCGTACCCGTACGAGGCGCACGCGAGCACGGTCGGCCTGTGGAGCCGGTACCCGATCCTCGAGGCCGAGCCGCTCGACCTCGGCCTCGGCTGGGATCGCGCGCTGCGCGCGAGCGTCCAGACGCCGGGCGGCGACACGACCGTGTACGTGGTGCACGCCGCGTCGGCCAGGATCGACGGGCATGCGCAGCGCGACGAGATGCTCACGCAGCTCGCGGAGGTGATCCGGGCGGATGGAAGCCCGCGGATCGTGACGCTCGGCGACTTCAACGCGAGCACCGACGACCGCTTCTTCGCGCCGCTCGCCGAGCTGCTCGTGGAGCCGCGGCAGAGCGCTGGCGGATTCGGCTTCTCGTGGCCGGCGCAGTTCCCGGTGGTGCGGCTCGACCACGTGCTCGTGCGCGGCTTCGATGCGCGCGACATGGCCACACAGCGGCTGGGGGACAGCGACCACCTCGCGGTGTCCGCTGAGCTCAGGCCGGCGGCGTGATGGGCGCGCCGGGCGCATCCCGGCGGCGCGCTGGCGGCGACGGCGGAGTGCCGCCGTGGACGCTCGCGGTCGCCGCGATGCTGATCATCCAGCTCGTCAACGCGCTCTCGGTTGGGCTGATCGCCGAGCTCGGCCCGGCCGGCACCGCCTGGCTGCGCCTCACCCTTGGTGCGCTGATCCTCGTCGCGATCGCCCGCCCGCCACTGCGGCGGGTACGCCGCGGCGACGTGCTGCCGCTCATCGGTCTTGGTGCGGCAACGGGGCTCATGATGATGGCCTTTCTCTTCGCGATCGAGCGCATTCCGCTCGGCACGGCGGTCGCCATCGAGTTCCTCGGCCCGCTCGGGGTGGCCGCGGTGCTCAGCGGGAGCCGGCGCGCGCTCGTGTGGCCCGGGCTTGCGCTCGGCGGCGTGGTGCTGCTCACCGAGCCCTGGAGCGGCGCGGTGGATCCGCTCGGCGTCGGCTTCGCGGTGCTCGCCGGCGTCGGCTGGGGGAGCTACATGGTGCTCACCCAGCGGGTGGGCGATCGGTTCTCCGGCGTGAGCGCGCTCTCGCTCACGATCCCGATCGCCGCGGTGCTCGCGGCCCCGATCGGGATCCCGCTGCTCATCGGATCGTTGACGGTGCCGCTGCTCGCGCTCGCACTGGGGCTCGCCGCGCTCACGCCCGTGATCTCGCTCGGGCTCGAGATGCTCGCACTGCGCCGCATGACCCACACCGCATTCGGCACCCTGATGTCCTTGGAGCCCGCCTTCGGTGTGCTGCTCGGCGTGCTGCTGCTCGCGCAGCGTCCCGCCCCGCTGCAGCTCGTCGGCGTCGCACTCGTGGTGCTTGCCGGCGCGGCGGCGCAGCGGGGCGGGACGCGCGGCGCTCCGCCGGACTAGGCGGTCGCGGGCGCCGCGAGCCGCGGCCACCACTCCGCGCGGGTCCAGAGGTCGAGCTCTGCCTCGGCCGCTGCGCCGATACGGAACACCGTCTGGTCGTCGAACGTGCGCCCGACGATCTGCACGCCCGTCGGCACGCCGTTGGGTGCGCGGCCGGACGGCACCGCGAGCACGGGAACGCGGCCAACGATATTGAACGGCAGCGTCATCAGCTCCGAGAAGGTCGCCGCGCTGTCCGTGCAGGCGGCGTCCGCCGGCATGCCCGTGTTCGCGATCGTGGGGCAGAGCAGCGCGTCGTAGCGCTCGAGGAGGTCGCCGAGCGGGCGCGCGAACGCGCTCTCCGCGATGAGCCCGTCGACGTAGCCCCCGGCGCCGCTCGCGGCGTCGATGAACGCGCGCGTGTAGGGCATGAGCTGGGCGAGCTGCGCGGGATCGCTGTCGCCGACGCTCTCGATGAACGGCCCCATCACCGCGCCGAAGTGCGCCCACGCGGTGCGCAGCACCTGCTCGGGGGTCCACGGCAGCTCCACCTCCTCGACGGTGGCGCCCGCCGAGCGCAGCGCGTCAGCGACCGCGCGCGTGTTCGCGATCACCGCGGGATCGGGGGAGTAGCCCCCGAGGGTGTAGCTGAGCGCGATCCGCAGGCCGGCGAGGCTCGCGACGTCAGCCGAGACCCGCAGCTGGGGGCGGAGCGATGCCGGATCCCCAGCCCACGGGCCGGAGATCACGTTCTGGAGCATGGCGACGTCGGCGACGCTTCGCCCCATCGGGCCGTCCGCGCAGTACGTGTCGCTGCTGAACGGCGGCAGTCCGGGGACGCGTGCGAACGGCGGCTTGAACCCGACGACTCCGCAGTACGAGGAGGGGATCCGAATCGAGCCGCCGATGTCCGAGCCGGTCGCGAGCGTCGTCGCGCCGGCCGCGAGGACCGCGCCGGAACCGCCGGAGGAACCGCCAGGGGTCATGTCCGTGTTGTGTGGGTTGCGCGTCACGCCCCAGAGCGCCGTGTGCGTCACGGGGGCGCAGCAGAACTCGGGTGTGGTGGTGCGCCCGTGCACCACCGCCCCGGCATCGAAGATGCGCTCAACAATGGGGTGCGTCACCTCGGCGACCGCGCCGCGCTCCAGCAGCGAGCCCTCCTCGGCGAGTCGCCCGGCGATCGGCTGCTCCTCCTTCAGCATGAGCGGCACGCCCTCGAGCGGGCGGGCGTCGCCGCGCCGGTATCGCTCGGCCGCCGCGTGCGCGGCGGCGTACGCATCATCGAGCATCTCCTCGGTGACCGCGCCGATCAGCGGCTCCGTTGCCGCGGTGCGTGCAACCACGGAGTCGAGGAGCTCGACGGGGGAGAGCTCCCCGGTCTCAAATCGGCGGATCGACTCGGTTGCGGTGAGGTACTGCAGTTCCACGGATTCTCCTTCGCTGGGACGCGCCATCGCATGCCCGTACGTTGTACGGTACGCCGTACGGGGCTATCGTGGCAAGCATGGCTAATCCGGTTCGCACTGATACACGTTCGCGCGCTGACACGACTGCGCGCGCAGCGCGCGATTGCGCACCGCTGAGCCGAGCGGTGGTGTCGGCGGCCGCCCTCCGCATGATCGAGGAGGCCGGCATCGAAGCGCTGACGATGCGCGCGCTCGCTGCGGACCTCGGCGTCGGCACGATGACCCTCTACACGCATGTCCGCGGCCGCGACGACGTGCTGCTGGCGGCGGTCGAGCGGCTCATCGCGGAACTCGACATGGCCGGCGTGACGGCGCGCGCGGGGAGCGACTGGCGCGATCACCTCGCCGAGGTGCTCGCCGCGTATGCAGCGCTCGCCGATCGGCATCCGCGATCCTTCGAGCTGCTGGCCCTCGCCCCGTACGCCGACGGGCCGGTCGCCCCGCACCTCGCGAGCGCGGAGCAGGCGCTCATCGCTGGCGGGCTCGCCGCTCCCGATGCGCGCTTCGCGCTCGGCACCGCGGACGCCTTCGCCACCGGCTTCCTCGTAGTGCGTGCCCGGACCGCGGTGCGCGCGGGCGGCGCGGCGGCCGCGGCGGCGTCCCACGGTCCGGCCGCGTACGCCCGCGGTGTCGCCGCGGTGATCGCGGGGATCGCGGCGACGCTCGAGGCCTCGGGGGCGGAGACCCTGTGAACGCGTCGCCGGAGCCGCGGATCGCGTGACCGCGTTGCTCGGTGGGTCGAGCAGCCGTGCGCGAGGGGGGACTTGAACCCCCACGTCCGAGGACACTGGAACCTAAATCCAGCGCGTCTGCCAATTCCGCCACTCGCGCGTGGTGCCGCTGCGGGCACCGACTCATCATAGCGGGCCGGGCGCACCCGAGGCGCGGCGCCGATCCCGCACGCAACTCCGCACGCAACTCCGCCCTTGACCCCGCCGTAACGTCATGGTCCTGACTTGGGTGCATGACGCATATTCCCATCGTGTACCTCACCTCCTACGCGCTCTCCCTGCTCGGCAACTCGATCATGGGCATCGCCTTCCCGCTCATCGTGCTGCAGATCACCGGCAGCGCGCTCGGTGCCGGCGCGGTGGCCGCCGCGACCGCGGTGCCCGCCGTGCTCGCCGGGGTGCTCGCCGGCGTGGTCATCGACCGGATCAACCGCCGTACGGCATCCGTGGTCGCCGACCTGATCTCCGCAGCGACCGTCGCCGCGCTGCCCCTCATCGATATGTTCTCGGGCCTGAACCTCGGCTGGTTCATCCTCTGCGGCGTGCTGGGCTCGCTCGGCGACATCCCCGGCATGACCGCGCGCGAGACGCTCCTCCCCGCGATCGTGCGGCAGAGCGGGATCCCGGCCGAGCGCCTCGTCGGCATCCGCGAAGCGATCGGCTCGCTGGTGCTCCTGATCGGCCCGGCTGCTGCGGGCACCCTGATGGTGCTGTTCAGCGGCTCGACGGTGCTGTGGATCACGGCGGCGACCTCCGCGGCCGCGGCGCTCAGCACCCTGCTCCTGCCGCGCAGCGTCGGCGCCGTGCCGACGGGGGAGACGCCGCCGCTCACGCCCGGGGTGACCACGGAGCGCGCCCCGACCACCTGGTCGGAGCTCCGCGCGGGCTGGCGGATGCTCTTCAGTAACCGATTCCTGCTGACGAGCACGGCGCTGAGCGTGATCTCGGTGATGGTGCTCGCCCCGCTGCAGGGTCTCGTGCTGCCCGTGCACTTCACGGCCATCGAGGAGCCGGGGATGCTCGGCTTCGTGATCTCCGCCCTCGCCGCCGGGATGCTGCTCGGCAGCGTGCTCTACGCGGCTGCTGGGACTCGGGGGCGCCGGCGTGTGTGGTTCGTGACCGGCCTCCTCGGCACCGGGGTGGGCTTCGGCGTGATCGGGGCGCTCGGCCCCGTGTGGACGATCCTCGCCGGGGCCGGCATCGTCGGGCTCGCGAGTGGGCTGTTCGGCGGACTGATCGGTGTGCTGATGATCGAGCGGATTCCCGAGGACATGCGCGGCCGCGTCATGGGCACCCAGAACTCGCTGATGATGCTGGCGACGCCGGCGGGGCTCGTCGTGGTGGCCCTGCTCACGGAGTACGGCAGCGCACGGTTCGCGGCGCTGGCGCTCGCGTGCCTGTGGCTGGGGGCGATCGCCATTGGCCTCTTCGCGAAGTCTCTGCGTACGCTGGAGGCGCCGGTCGGCACGGATACGAACTCGGAGGACGGACATGCGCAGCGGTGAACTCGCGCGACTCGCCGGGGTGACGGTGCGCACGCTGCGCCACTACCACCAGCTGGGGATCCTGCCCGAGCCTGCGCGGGGGCGCAACGGCTACCGCGAGTACAGCGTGAGCGAACTGATCCGCGTGCTCCGCATCCGGCGCCTCGCCTCGATCGGGATCGCGCTTGAGGACACGCCGGCGCTCATCGACTCGCCGGCGAGCGCGAGCGCCGTGGTGCTCGACGAGCTCGACGCGCGGCTGGTCGCGCAGATCGAGCAGCTGTCGGCGCAGCGCGCGGTGATCCGGGAGCTGCGCGTGCTCGGCGCCGCGCCGGATCTCCCGCCTGAGCTCGCCCCGTTCCTGCTCGCGGACGAGGACGCCGGCATGCCGCCGGAGGTGCTGTCCGTCGACCGGGAGCAGTCGGTGCTGCTCGCGCGCCTCGCGCAGCTCACGGGCGACGGCGGTACCGAGGAACTCGTGCGCCTGTACCGGCGGTTGAGCGACGCCCGCATCGCCGCGCACACTCGCGAGTTCTCGATCCGGTTCGGCAGCATCGGCGACGCCAACACGGCCGCCGAGCTTGACGCGTACGCCGACGAGTTCGTCTCGGTGATCGCGCCGCTGCTCTCCGAGATCGCCGCCGAGGGGCTGGACATCGACCTGAGCGATGCCCGGCACCTCATCGATGCGTATCAGTCCGAGACGCTGAACCCGCAGCAGGTCTACGTGCTCGAGCGCGCGACCGCGCAGCTGGGCGAACTCGTGGCGACCGCCGGCGGCTAGCGCTGCGGCTCGACGACCTCGGCGCCGTCGGGGAGCGCGGCGCCGGCCGGGATTCGCACGGTGACGTAGCCATCGGCGGCGACGGGAGCCGCTGGGGCCGCGGGAGCGGCTGGCGCCTGCGCGAGCGGCGCGCGGAGCTCCGCCTCCATGCCGCCAGCGGTCACCTCGTCGCGCTGCACGGCCGGGTGATGCTGCGCCATCTTGTCGATCCAGGCGAGCGCGAGCGCGGAGACGATGAACGCGAGGTGGATCATGACCTCCCAGAACACGCCGGTCGAGGAGTAGATGACCTTGTCGCCCGAGGTGACGACCCCGTCCTCCATGCGGCCGACCTCGATGAACGTCTTCAGGAGGTGGATCGAGGAGATCGAGATGATCGACACCGCGAGCTTGACCTTCAGCAGGTTCGCGTTGACGTGCGAGAGCCAGTCAGGCTCGTCGTGGTGTCCCTGCACGCGGATCTTCGAGACGAACGTCTCGTAGCCGCCGATGATCACCATGATCAGGAGGTTGGCGATCATCACGATGTCGATGAGCGCCAGCACGCTCAGCATGATGTCGGTCTCGGTGACCTCGCCGGTCACCACGACCTTCTCGACGAGGTGCCACAGCTCGACGAAGAACAGGATGACGTACACCGCCTGCGCGATGATGAGGCCGAGGTAGAGCGGCGCCTGCAGCCAGCGGCTCGCGAAGATGAACGCGGCGAGGGTGCGCGACGCCGCGCCCGGGCCGTGCTCGGTGCTGCGCGCAATCGGCGACGTCGTGCGTTGATTCACTGGGGTTCTCCTGGCGTGACTCGTGTGGCAAAAGGGGAGTCACATGCTATCGCAGCGCGGCCCGGCGAGGCTGTGGGGCGACCGCAGCGGGGGTATACTTGCTCCCTGCGAAGGGGAGTATTCCGTTTCGCCCGTGTCGTCAATACGCCGCGCGCAGATCGCGTGGCCGGTGCGGGTGCGGCTCGGCCAGCTCTGGCCGGTGCCGGGAAGAGACTTTCGGTCGTTTGCGCACCCTGCGCCAGCCGAAGGAGAAGTATCCACCAGTGAACTCAGTGTTGCCGTTCTGGTTCGAAGTCACCTCGATGATCGTGCTCGTCGCGATCCTCGTCATCGACCTGCTCCTCATCATCAAGCGCCCGCACGTCCCCTCCATGCGCGAGGCGAGCCTGTGGGTGGGCTTCTACGTCCTGCTCGCGCTCGCATTCGCCGGCGCCATCTTCCTGCTCGGCGACGTGCAGCACGGCACGGAGTTCCTTGCCGGCTGGCTCACCGAGTACAGCCTCTCGATTGATAATCTCTTCGTGTTCGTGCTGATCCTCGGGGCGTTCAAGGTGCCGAGCGCCTACCAGCAGCGCGCGCTCATGATCGGGATCGTCCTCGCGCTCATCTTCCGCGGGATCTTCATCCTCGTCGGAGCCGTGGTGATCGAGAAGTTCATCGCGATCTTCTTCCTGTTCGGCGCGTGGCTCATCTGGACCGCGTGGCAGCAGGTGAAGCCGGGCGGCCACGACGAGCAGGGCGACAGCTGGATCATCCGTCAGGTCAAAAAGGTCATGCCGTTCAGCGACGAGTACGACGGCGGGAAGCTCCGCACCACGGTGGACGGCAAGCGCATGTTCACCCCGTTCCTGCTCGTGCTCATCTCGCTCGGCGCGACGGACCTCCTGTTCGCGCTCGACTCGATCCCCGCGATCTTCGGCATCACGCAGAGCCCGTTCATCGTGTTCACCGCGAACGTCTTCGCGCTGATGGGCCTGCGTCAGCTCTACTTCCTGCTGGGTGGCCTGCTGGATCGCCTGCCGTACCTGAAGTACGGCATCGCCGCGATCCTCGCGTTCATCGGCGTGAAGCTGATCCTGCACGCCCTGCACGAGAACGAGTTGCCGTTCATCAACGGCGGCGAGCACGTCCCGGTGCCTGAGATCAGCACCGGCATGTCGCTCGGCTTCATCGTGCTCGCGATGGGTGTCGCGACGATCGCGAGCGTCGTGAAGGCGCGCCGCGATGCGGCGGCGAGCGGCGAGCGGCTGCACTTCGGCGCCGCAGAGCAGCGCAGCGAGGACTAGCTGGCGCGCCACACGAACGCACCCACTCCGGCACCCCCGGCACGCCACGGCGGCCGGGGGTGCCGCGGTCTGCCAGACGCCGGTGGTAGACTGCTCGCTATGCGTCTGCGGCGGCTGCTTCTTCACAGCCGCGACGGGTTTTAGCCTTCGGCCACCCCGTCGCGGAGTTCCCGCATGGCCGAATCTGCACCGCGTCGGTGCGAAGGAATAATTCGTGCCGCGCACTGCTTGTACAGCGTAGAGACTGAGAAGAGAAGCAACAATGAGCGATCAGAACGCATCAGGATCCGGCACGGCCGCGGCGAAGCGGCCGCGCACGCTCGCCGAGAAGCTCTGGGACGACCACGTCGTCGTCAAGGGCGAGAACGGCGAGCCCGACCTCATCTACATCGACCTCCACCTGATCCACGAGGTCACGAGCCCGCAGGCGTTCGACGGGCTGCGCGCGGCGGACCGCCCGCTGCGCCGTGTTGACCTCATGATCGCCACCGAGGATCACAACACCCCGACGCTCAACATCACCCGTCAGATCGAGGATCCGACGAGCCGGCTGCAGATCGAGACGCTGCGCCACAACGTCGCCGACTTCGGCGTGCGCGCGCACCCGCTCGGCGACAAGGAGCAGGGCATCGTCCACGTCGTTGGCCCGCAGCTGGGGCTCACCATGCCGGGCATCACGGTCGTCTGCGGCGACAGCCACACCTCGACGCACGGCGCGTTCGGCGCGCTCGCGTTCGGCATCGGCACGAGCGAGGTCGAGCACGTGATGGCGACGCAGACGCTGCCGCTCAAGCCGTTCAAGACGATGGCGATCACCGTGGAGGGCGAGCTGCGCCCCGGCGTCACCGCGAAGGACATCATCCTCGCCGTGATCGCGAAGATCGGCACGGGCGGCGGGCAGGGCTACGTGCTCGAGTACCGCGGCTCGGCGATCCGCTCGCTGTCGATGGACGGCCGGATGACGATCTGCAACATGTCGATCGAGGCTGGCGCGCGCGCCGGCATGGTCGCGCCGGATCAGATCACGTTCGACTACGTGCAGGGCCGCGAGCACGCGCCGCAGGGTGCCGACTGGGACGCAGCGGTCGAGTACTGGAAGACGCTGCCCACCGACGAGGGCGCCGAGTTCGACGCCGAGGTGTTCATCGACGCGAACGAGCTGGAGCCGTTCGTGACCTGGGGCACGAACCCCGGCCAGGGCGTGCTGCTCAGCGACACCGTGCCGAACCCGGCCGAGATCGCTGACCCCAACGAGCGCGCAGCGGCTGAGCGCGCGCTCGAGTACATGGACCTGACCGCCGGCATGCCGATGAAGGACATCGCGGTGGACGCCGTGTTCATGGGCTCCTGCACGAACAGCCGGCTCGACGACCTGCGCACCTTCGCGAACCTGATCAAGGGCAAGCAGAAGGCTGACGGTGTCCGCCTCATGGTGGTGCCAGGCTCCGCGCGCGTGCGGCTCGAGGCCGAGGCCGAGGGGATCGACAAGATCGTCGAGGAGTTCGGCGGCGAGTGGCGCTTCGCCGGCTGCTCGATGTGCCTCGGCATGAACCCGGACCAGCTCGCACCGGGCGAGCGCTGCGCGTCCACCTCGAACCGCAACTTCGAGGGGCGCCAGGGCAAGGGCGGCCGCACGCACCTCGTGTCGCCGCTCGTCGCCGCGGCCACCGCGATCCGCGGCACGCTGTCGAGCCCGTGGGACCTGCAGACCGACGCCGCCAACGGCATCACACACGACGCGAGCGAGAAGGCGGAGGCGTAATCACCATGGAGAAGTTCACCACCATCACGGGCGTTGCCGCGCCGCTCACGCGGTCGAACGTTGACACCGACCAGATCATCCCCGCGGTGTTCCTGAAGCGGGTCACGAAGACCGGCTTCGACGACGCGCTCTTCCACCACTGGCGCCAGGACGAGAGCTTCGTGCTGAACCAGCCGGAGTACCGCGACGCCGAGATCCTCGTCGCCGGCCCCGACTTCGGGACCGGTTCCTCGCGCGAGCACGCCGTCTGGGCGCTGCGCGACTACGGCTTCAAGGTGGTCATCTCGCCGCGTTTCGCCGACATCTTCCGTGGCAACTCGGGCAAGCAGGGGCTGCTCGCCGCGCAGGTGTCGGAGGAGGACGTCGCGAAGCTGTGGGAGGCCATGGCCGCCGAGCCCGGCGCGAAACTGACCGTGAGCCTGGAGGACCGAACGGTCACCGCAGGGGAACTCACCGTCCCGTTTGACATTGACGACTACACCCGCTGGCGCCTCATGGAGGGGCTCGACGATATCTCGTTGACCCTCCGCAACGAGGACGCGATCGCCGAGTTCGAATCCCGCCGCCCGGCGTGGATGCCGACGACGACGCCGCTGGCCCAGACCGCATAGAGTTCGGAGACACCGAGTGACCGAAGCAGTGACCACCCCCGGAGACGACGCTGAGCTTCCCGACGGCGCGCTGAAAAGCAGCCCTGAGGAGGAGGCCGCGGCGGGCCGCAAACGCGACGCGCAGAAAGCCGGTGCGCGCGTTGGCCTGACCTCTGACGAGATCATCATCAACGGCGGGCGTCCGCTGCAGGGCCGCATCGAGGTGCGCGGTGCGAAGAACCTCGCCACCAAGGCGATGGTCGCCGCGCTCCTCGGCAAGACGCCGAGCGTGCTGCGCAACGTCCCGAACATCTCGGATGTTCGGGTCGTTGCCGGCCTGCTCGCCCTGCACGGCGTGCTCATCACGCGCGGCGAGGAGCCAGGGGAGTGGCGGCTCGATCCCTCGAACGTCGAGATGGCGCACAAGGCCGACATCGACGCGCACGCCGGCTCGTCCCGGATCCCGATCCTGTTCTGCGGCCCGCTGCTGCACCGCCTCGGTGAGGCGTTCATCCCTGATCTCGGCGGCTGCCGGATCGGCGATCGCCCGATCGACTTCCACCTCGACGCGCTGCGCGAGTTCGGCGCGGTCATCGAGAAGCTTCCGAGCGGCATCAGCCTCACGGCACCGAACGGGCTGAAGGGCGCGAACATCGAGCTGCCATACCCCTCGGTCGGCGCGACCGAGCAGGTGCTGCTCACCGCGGTGCTCGCGGAGGGGCAGACCGAGCTGCGCAACGCCGCGATCGAGCCCGAGATCGTCGACCTCATCTGCATCCTGCAGAAGATGGGCGCGATCATCTCGATGGAGCCGAACCGCGTCATCTTCATCGAGGGCGTCGACGAGCTCCGCGGCTACAACCACCGCGCGATCTTCGATCGCAACGAGGCGGCCAGCTGGGCGGCCGCCGCGCTCGCGACCAAGGGCGACGTGTTCGTCGGTGGCGTGAAGCAGGAAGAGATGATGACCTTCCTGAACGTCTTCCGCAAGGTGGGCGGCGACTTCGACGTGCACGACGACGGCATCCGCTTCTGGCACCCGGGCGGCGAGCTCAAGCCCGTCACGATCGAGACCGATGTGCACCCCGGCTTCATGACCGACTGGCAGCAGCCGCTCGTGGTCGCGCTGACGCAGGCGCAGGGCGTGTCCACGATCCACGAGACCGTGTACGAGAACCGCTTCGGCTTCACCGACGCCCTGAACCAGATGGGCGCCAACATCGTGGTGCACAAGGACGGGCTCGCCGCGGACGAGCGCCGCGTGATGCGGCGCGAGTTCGAGCAGGCGGCCGTGATCACCGGCCCGACCCCGCTCACCGCGGCCGACATCGAGGTGCCGGATCTGCGCGGTGGCTTCAGCCACCTTATCGCCGCGCTCACCGCTGAGGGGCAGTCCAAGGTCACGAACCTCGGCATCATCTCCCGCGGCTACGAGAACTTCATCGAGAAGCTTCGGCTGCTCGGCGCGGATTTCGTCTACGAGAGCTAGGCCGCACGTCCGAGCGACCGAACGATCTGCGGCGCGCTCGGTCCGGCATACCGCTGTCGGACCGGGCCTCCGGGATAATGTGAGATATGACTGACACGGTAAAGATTCGTGGCCGCTCCTCCGCGGAGAAACGGCGTCCGTCCGTGTTCTGGCTGCTGGCCGGGCTCGTCCTGCCGCTGTGGTCGCTCATGGTGCGGTACCGCTTCACCCCGTCGTCGAAGCTGCCGCAGTCCGGCCCATTCATCGTTGCGCCGAACCACTACAGCGAGATCGACCCGATCGCGGTCGGTGCCGCGGTGTGGCACCTCGGCAGGCTGCCCCGGTTCATGGCCAAGGCGAGCCTCTTCCGCGTGCCCGTGTTCGGCTGGCTGCTGCGCGCGTCGGGGCAGATTCCGGTCGAGCGTGTTGGCGCGACGCGGCCGGGGGGCGGCGGCGCGAATCCCATTGGGGCTGCCTCGGAGCTGATCGCCCGTGATTCCGGGGTGATCGTCTACCCCGAGGGCACGCTGACCCGCGATCCCGAGCTGTGGCCCATGCGCGGCAAGAGCGGCGCGATCCGCCTCGCGCTCGAGTCGGGGATCCCGGTGATCCCGGTGGCGCACTGGGGCACGCAGGAGCTGATGCCGCGCTACGCGAAGCGCATCCACCCCTTCCCCAGGAAGACGATCCACGTGTCGGTCGGCGAGCCACTCGATCTCAGCAAGTACGCGAATCGCCCGGTCGATCAGCGCGTCGTCACCGAGGCGACGCGTGAGCTGATGGACGCGATCACCGCGCTGCTCGCCGAGCTGCGCGGCGAGCAGGCGCCGGCCGAGCGGTGGGATCCGAGCAAGCACCAGCAGAGTGAGACGGGACGATTTGAGTAGCGCAGCAACGACGGGGTCGATCGCGACCGTGTCGACACAGGCTCGGCGCAACCGCGGCCGCAAGGTCGCCGTGATCGGGGCGGGCAGTTGGGGGACCACCTTCGCGAAGGTGCTCACCGACGCCGGCTGCGACGTGACGATCTGGGCGCGACGCCCGGAGCTCGCGCAGGAGATCCAGGTTGCGAAGCGCAACACGCAGTACCTGCCCGGCATCAACCTGCCGAAGCGGCTCGCGGCGACGAGCGACCTGGCGACCGCGCTCCGCGGTGCGCGCCTCGTGTTCCTCGCGGTGCCGAGCCAGACGCTGCGGCAGAACCTCCTCGACCTCGAGCCGTACCTCGATCGGCGGAGCGTGCTCGTCAGCCTCGTGAAGGGGGTTGAGCGCTCCACCACGATGCGGATGTCCGAGGTGATCGCCGACACGCTGGACCTGCCTGCCGAGCGGATCGCCGCGGTCTCCGGGCCGAACATCGCCCTCGAGATCGCGAAGGAGCAGCCCACCGGTGCGGTGGCCTCCTGCGTGGACCTCAGCGTGGCGCAGGAGATCGCCACGGCGGCCTCCGCGCCGTACTTCCGCACCTACGTGAACACCGACGTGATCGGCACCGAGCTCGGCGGCGTGCTGAAGAACCTCATCGCCCTCGCCATCGGCATCGTCGATGGCGTCGGCTACGGCGAGAACACCAAGGCGGCCATCATCACCCGCGGGCTCGCGGAGATGACCGAGTTCGCGGTCGCGTCCGGCGCGGATGCCGCGACGCTGTCCGGGCTCGCCGGGCTCGGCGACCTGATCGCCACCTGCCAGTCGCCGCTGTCGCGCAACAACACGGCCGGCCGCCTCATCGGCCAGGGCTACTCGCAGGAGGAGACCAAGGAGCAGATGCAGCAGGTGGCCGAGGGCATCACCTCGGTGCCGCCGGTGCTGGAACTCGCGCGCGAGCGCGGCATCGTGATGCCCATCGTCGAGCAGGTGCAGATGGTGCTGAGCGGCACGATGGCGCCGGCGAACCTCGGGCCGCACCTCGCGACCGAGGACGATGTGCCGCGGCCCGAGCAGCGCCTCGACACGACCCAGCCGGGGCGTTGGCAGCGCTTCGTGAACCGTTTGAAGGGACCCCAGCATGACTGAGACTCCGGCCCCCACCGACGCCGCGAC
Source organism: Leucobacter chromiireducens (assembly GCF_003917135.1). GTDB lineage: Bacteria > Actinomycetota > Actinomycetes > Actinomycetales > Microbacteriaceae > Leucobacter > Leucobacter chromiireducens_A. The sequence continues at coordinate 27,837 of NZ_RPDI01000013.1, read as the reverse complement.
GGACACCGCGTCCGGCCGCCGCACCGTCGCGATCCTCTTCGGGGGACGCTCCAGCGAGCACGGCATCAGCTGTGTCACCGCGGCCGGCGTGCTGCGCTCGATCGACCGCGCGAAGTTTGACGTGATCCTCGTCGGCATGACGAAGCAGGGTGCCACCGTGCTCATGTGCGAGGACGACCTCGCCGACTACCGCCTCGAGGCCGGTGCGCTGCCCGAGGTGCGCGACAACGGGACGCGCGTGCTGTGGCCGGCCTCGACCGCGACGCGGGCGCTCACACTGATCGACCAGTCGGGCGCGCTGCGCAGCCTCGGCCACGTCGACGCCGTGCTGCCGATGCTGCACGGCCCGTACGGCGAGGACGGCACGGTGCAGGGCATGCTCGATCTCGTCGACATGCCGTACGTCGGCAGCGGCGTCCTGGGCTCCGCGCTCTGCATGGACAAGCACGCCGTCAAGGTGGTGCTCGCCGACGCGGGAATCGGCGTCGCACCGTGGCGCACGATCACGAAGGACCAGCTCGACGCTGATCCGTACCTGGCCGAGGGACTCGACGCCGGGCTGAGCTACCCGCTGTTCGTGAAGCCGGCACGCGCCGGGTCGAGCGTCGGCGTCAGCCGCGTCACGAGCGCCGCGGAGATCCCCGCCGCCCTCGACATCGCGTTCGCCGAAGACCGCACCGTGCTCATCGAGTCCGGGGTGACCGGTCGCGAGGTCGAGATCGCGGTGCTCGAGGGGCGCGGCGACGATGCGCCGCGGACGAGCTCGGTGATCGGCGAGATCGTATTCACCGGCCGCGACTTCTACGACTTCGAGGCGAAGTACCTGGGCGCCGCCGGCGTCGAGCTCGCGCTGCCAGCCGACGTCACCGAGGCCGAGTTCGTCGCGATCCGGGATGCCGCGGTGCGCGCGTACGAGGTGACGCAGTGCGCCGGCCACGCGCGCATCGACTTCTTCCTCACGGCGGACGGCCCCGTGCTGAACGAGATCAACACCCTGCCGGGGTTCACCCCGATCTCGATGTACCCGCGGCTCTGGGAGGAGTCCGGGCTCAGCTACACGGACCTCATCACGGAGCTGATCGAGCTCGCGATCGCGAAGCGCCCGGCGTACTAGGCCGCTGGAGCACTCGGCCGCCGGCTCACTTCTGCTTGGTGATGTCCAGGCTGTCGCTCAGGTCGAGGCACTGCCGCGTCTGTGGCAGCTCCTTCGCGACCGCGCTGAGGTCGACGGCAACCTCGGTGCCGGAGACCTGCTCGGAATCGACGAACACCGCGAGCCCGGGATCCCTGCCGTACGCCTCGAAGCGGTAGATCGGCGACGCTGACTCGTCGATCACCCAGTCGACGCCGTTCACGTTGACGCAGCTGTCGGTCGTCGGCCCGCTCGGCTCCACCCCGCACACGAGCTGCACGGCGACGTCGTCGCCCCACGCGCCCGTGCTCTGCGCGGTCGTGGCGCGCCGCTCCTCGCCGGCGACGGTCTGCGGCAGGCGCACGATCACGTCGGCGCACGCCGGGTTGTTGGCGTCCACCGCCGGGTCCATTGGCACGGTCCCCGCGCAGCCAGTGAGGAGCGTGGCGACGCCGCCGATCGCTGCGAGCACGGAGACGGCGCGGACAGAGTGGCGGCGGGAGAGCGTGTGCGAGATCACCCCATCAGCCTAGCTGGGGTAGTTTGAGAAGATGACGCAGACGGTGGGAGAGCTCGGCGAGCACGGGGTGTTGCGGCGGGTGCTCTCGCGGCTGAGCGAGGCCGAGGCCGACGCTGCGGCGCTCGGGCCCGGCGACGACGCTGCGGTGCTGCGTGTGCGCGGCGAACTCGTGGTGACCACCGACACCATGATCGAGGGGCCAGACTTCCGGGCGGCCTGGCACAGCGGTTTCGAGCTCGGCTGGAAGCTCGCTGCGACGAATCTCTCCGATGTCGCGGCGATGGGCGCGCGCCCGATGGCCCTGACCCTCGCCCTCGCGGTGCCGCGCGACACCCGGGTGGAGCTCCTCGAGCAGATCGCCGAGGGGATGTCGGCCGCGTGCCGCACGCTCGCGCCGGGCTGCGGCGTTGTCGGGGGAGACCTCGGCACCGCGCCCGTGATCACCGCGGCGGTGACGGCGCTCGGCGAGCTCGCCGGGGCGCCAGCGGTGACGCGCGCGGGGGCGCGGCCCGGCCATGTTGTGGCGTACGCCGGGGAGCTGGGGCTCGCCGGAATGGGCCTCTCGCTGCTGTTCGCGGAGGCGGCGGATGCCGCAGGCGTCGCCGTCGCCGGGCCCCTCGCTCGGCTCTGGGCGGAGCACCCCGAGATCCTGTCGGCGCAGCTCGCCCCGACCCCGCCGATTCCGCTCGGGATCGCTGCCGCGGCGGCGGGCGCGTCGGCGATGATGGACGTCTCGGATGCCCTGTCGATCGACGCGCACCGACTGGCGTCCGCGAGCGGTGTGGCGCTCCGACTCGACGCTGCGCGCCTGCGCGCCGGCTTTGGGGTGCAGCAGGGCGTCGCGGTGCCGGTGGAGGCGATGCTGAGCGGGGGCGAGGACCACGGGCTGCTCGCAACGTTCCCCGCTGCTGCCGCGGTGCCGCCCGGCTTCACGGTGATCGGCGAGGTCGCGGATCCGGAGCCGGCCGGTGTGTGGCTCGACGCGGAGGCGGTGCCACCGCGCGGCTGGGATCCGTACGTGGTGCGCTGGCCCGGCGCGTAGCGCGCGGAGTACAGTGGCCGGAGGGGCGGTGGTCGCCCCGGGCGGCAGCGCGCCGCGCCAGTGTGACGGGGGACACGATGAGCACGAATCCAGCACCGCAGATCTCGGTGTCCGGGCACGCCGAGCGGCGGCTTCCCGCCGACCGCGTTGAGTTGGCGCTCAGCACCTCGCACGTCGGGCCGGAGCGGAAGGCGGTCGTCGCTGCGGCTGCTGCCGAGCACGCGCGCCTGGTCGCTCGCGCGCAGGAGCTCGTGGCGAGCGGGGTGGCGGAGAGCTACCGCGCGGACGCGCTCTCGACGTACACGAACAGCTGGCGCGATGAGCACGGCGCGCAGATCGTTGAGCATCGCGCCTCGGTGAGCGTGTCGATCGAGCTCGTCGCGCTCGAGCAGGTGGGCGCGCTCACCACCGAACTCGCCGAGGGCGGCGTCGACCCGCGCCTGAGCTGGAAGCTCGGGGACGAGAGCCGCACGGCGGTGCTCCGCGAGCTGCGCGCGGAAGCGGTGGCCAACGCGCGGGAGACCGCCGGTGACTACGCCGCGGCGCTCGGGGTGTCGGAGCTCGCGCTCGTGCAGCTGCGCGACACCCAGCTGGGCGGCGGCACGTTCCCGGTCGGCTCGCCCCGCTTCGCGATGGCCGCGGACGCCGCGCCCACCGAGGTGAACGTGCAGGACATCGCGGTCTCCGTTGACGTTGAGGCGCACTTCACGGCGAACTAGCCGGGCGGTGCGCGAACCGCGCGGTGGGCTAGCTGCGCGGTGCGCCCGCCGCGCGGCGGCGGAACCGGACCGTGCTGGGCGGCTCCTCCCGGTAGGGCCGTCCGCGTGGGCCGACCCAGTGCGCAACGCCGCCCTCGCTCTGGCTGAGCTGCCACCCGCCGTGGTGCTTGAGCGTGTGGTGGCCGCGGCACAGGTGCGCGAGGTTCTGCGTGCTCGTCGCGCCGCCGAGCGCGGCGTCGACCGTGTGGTCGAGGTCGCAGCGCTGCGCGGGGACCATGCAGCCGGGCGCCCGGCAGTGGAGGTCGCGCATCGCGAGGAGGCGGCGCATCTCGGGGCTCGGCCGATACCGGTCGACCGCGAGCACCGAGCCGTCGCTGGTGACGTGCACGCGATTCCACACGCTCGCGGATCCCGCGAGGTCGCGCGCCGTGCCCGGATCGATCGGGCCGACCCCGAGGACCTCGGCGACGCCGCCGTGGTGTGCGGTGCTGCCCTGAATTCCGCGGGAAGACTCGCGATCCGCACCGCCGGGGAGCATGCGCGCCGGGACCACGACGTTGACGTGCGCCACGATGTCGCGCGCGGCGGCGAGCGTGTCGCCGGTGCGCCCGAGGAGGAGATCGCAGAGCGCGTCGGCCCGGCGGGTGTCGCGCGTCACGCGCGGGGCACCGGCGCAGGACGGCTCGCCCTGCGCCGCGCGCTCGGCCTCCCGCTCGGCGCGCTCGGCCTCCCGCGCGAGGCGGCTGAGGCGGTCGTGGATCGCGTGCGCGTCGACGGCGGGGAGCAGCGCAGTGAGGATCGCCATGCCGTCGCTATCGTCGGTGACGCGGACACTTCGCCGCTCACGCGCCTCCCGGTGCCGCTCGGCGAGTGGCGTCTCGGCGAGCTCGGCCGCGATGCGCCGCGCGATCGGCCGGAGCCGCTGCGGCGGCGCGTGCGTTGCGACCTCGAGGACCTCGCGTTCGTAGCGGCCGCGCAGCGGCGTATCGCGCTCCGGGGAACCCGTCGTGAGGACGCCGCCCTCCGCGAGGATGACCTGCAGGTGATCGAGCGAGATCCCGCCGGTGCCGAGCGTTGCGAGCGTGTCGGCGTACTGGTCCTCGGCGACGGCGGCCGTGTCGAGCATGCGCTCGGCCAGGTGCTCGCTCGTGCTGAGCGCCGCGGCGAGCTCGAGGCGGAGCGAGCGGAACGCGATCATGCGCGCGTGCGCCGCGGTTGCACCGGGCGCCTGGCCAGGGATCGCTGCCGCGCGGAGCCGCGCAAGCACGCGGAGCCTTGCCGCGTCCGCCGCCCGGCGCGCGTGTTCGAGGGTGTCGAGCTCGGCGAACGCCGCATCGACCGCGACCACGGCCTCGGCGAGCGGTGGCTGTGCCGGCTGCGAAGGCTGCGTCGGCTGTGCAGGCTGCGCTGGCTCTGCCGGCTGTGCCGGCTCGGGGTGCCGCGCCCGCCCGGGAGGAGGCGCTGGTGGTGTGGCTGGGGTCCCTCCGTTGGTGTCCATGCTGCTATTCACTCATGGACCACCGACATTCGCGGGGGCGGGGCGAACGGCCCTGATCCCGCACGAGAAGCAGCTCAGCGCGGCGTGTCGCCAGCGAGCACGCTGAGCGCCGCCCACAGCTCGGCGCGCGCCGTTGGGGAGTCGAGGTCCAGCTGCAGGAGGCTCGCCGCGGTCTGCACGCGCGCCTTCAGCGTGTGCCGGTGGACGCCGAGTTCGGTCGCGGCCGGGCTCGTCTGCCCGTGGTGTGCGAGCCAGGTGGTGAGGCTCTCCTCGATGCGATCGTCGTGCCGCTCGTCGTGGTGGCGCACCGGCGCGAGGAGCGCTGCGGCCCGCGCCGCGGCCTCCGGCTGCGCTGCGAGCAGGCGCAGGATGCCGCCGTGCAGCTCAGGGCGGTAGTCGACGGGCACCTCCGCGTCGGATCCGAGCGCCGCCTCGAGCGCCCGGTCGGCCTGCCCGACGAGCTCGCTCAGGCCGATCACACCGCTCAGTGTGCCGCGCTCGGAGATGCCGGCCGGCAGCCGGTGGGCGACGAGCAGCCGCTTCACGGCGGGGAGGTGCCTGGTCTCCGTGACGATGAGCGGCGCGTCCTCGTACAGCGCGCCGATGAGCCCGGGGCTGCCGGCGTCGAGCGAGGAAAGATCCTCGGCGAAGCTCGGATCCGGCTCGCTCGGGCCCCGGTAGCGCACCGCGGCAACCGCGCCGCTCGGGATCCGGATCAGCGCCCCCTCGGAGAGTCGCTCCGCGAGCGCGAACTGCTGGGCGACGAGGAGCTGCAGGATCGCCCCGCGCAGCGAGGCCTGCGCCGCGTCCATGCCGCTGCGGTGCTCCAGCTGCACGGTCGCGAGGGCCCCGACGAGGCCAAGGAGCGTGCGCTCCGCGTTGTCCGCGACCCCGCGATCCTCGACCACGAGCACGCCGAGCACCTGGCCCTGCCTGCCAAGGGCCTGCATCTGGAGCCCGGCCCCGCTCGCCGCCCCGCCGATGCGCCCGGCGCTCAGCCCGCGCGAGATGAGGTGGCGTGTCTCGCGCTGGATCCACTCCGCGCGTGCCGCCGAGCGCTCCGTCTGCGGTGCGAACTCCACGAGCCTGCCCGAGCGATCGGTCACCCCCACCCACTTGCCGAGTCGCGCAGCGGCCTCGCGCACGGCGGCCCCGAGCCCGTCACGGTGCAGCGACGCCGCGGTGACCGCGCGCTGGGACTCGATCGCCCAGATGTCGCGGTCGCGCGTGTGCGCGTCGAGGAGCCGGGCCGCGGTCTGCACGATCTCGATGAATGCGGTGTCGTACGGCACGCGGAAGAGGGGGAGGCCGAGCCGGTCGCACGCCGCGACGATGGGGGCTGGCACGCGATCCCAGTGGAGGCCGATCGCCACGCCGAGCGCGGTCACGCCCGCCGCGAGGAGCCCGGCAACGTACGCGTCGGCGTCGGCCTGCACCTGCACGGTGTCGAAGCGCGCTCCGGTGGTGAGGAGCACGGTGCGCGGAGTGAGAAACGGCGTTGGATCCTCGAGCTCGCTCACGTGCACCCACTGCACCGGGCGGCTCGCGGTCGCCTCGTCGGTGCCCGCGATGAGCACGAGACCGAGCTGGTACTGGTGGAGGAGTTCGCCGAGCTCGATGGTGGGTCGCTGCGGGCTCGCATCGCCGAGCCTCGACTGTTCGAGCTGCATGAACGGCTCCTTTCCCTGCAGGGATCCCGCGCTGCCAGTGTGTCGAAAGCCGGTCTCTACCATCGCCATTCTGGCACATTGTTCGGTGGGGCGTTGCCGTTATGCTGAACCCGAATCGTTTGGATGCGCCGGCGGCATGCCGCCAGCGCGACAGTCACGCAAGGAGAAACACTCATGGTCGATGTCATCGGCGGCCCCTCGCTTCCGCAGGAGCGCAAGCTCGTCACCAGCATCCCCGGCCCGAAGTCGCAGGAGCTGCTCGGACGCAAGAACGCTGCGGTTGCCGCTGGTGTCGGCGTGGCGCTCCCCGTCTCGATCGTCGCGGCCGGTGGCGGCGTCATGGTCGACGCGGACGGCAACTCGCTCATCGACCTCGGCTCCGGCATCGCCGTGACCGGTGTCGGCAACTCGGCCCCCGCCGTGGTCGAGGCCGTGACCAACCAGGTGCAGCAGTTCACGCACACCTGCTTCACGGTCACCCCCTACGAGGGCTACGTGCAGGTCGCTGAGAAGCTCAACGCACTCACCCCCGGCGACCACGAGAAGCGCTCGGCGCTCTTCAACTCGGGCGCAGAGGCGGTCGAGAACGCGATCAAGATCGCGCGCCACTACACCAAGAAGAACGGCGTCGTCGTCTTCGATCACGCCTACCACGGCCGCACCAACCTCACCATGGGCATGACGGCGAAGAACATGCCGTACAAGGACGGCTTCGGTCCCTTCGCCCCCGAGATCACGCGCGTCGCGACCTCCTACCCCTTCCGTGATGGGCTCTCCGGCGCCGAGGCAGCCAAGGTTGCGCTGACCCAGATCGAGAAGCAGGTGGGCGCGGCCAACCTCGCCGCGATCATCATCGAGCCCATCCAGGGTGAGGGCGGCTTCATCGCCCCCGCCGAGGGCTTCCTCCCCGCGCTGCAGGAGTGGGCGACCGCCAACGGCGTCGTCTTCATCCTCGACGAGGTGCAGACCGGCTTCGCGCGTACCGGCGATCTGTTCGCCGCGAACCACGAGGGCGTCGTGCCGGATCTCGTCACCACGGCCAAGGGCATCGCTGGCGGCCTGCCGCTGTCGGCCGTGACCGGCCGCGCCGAGATCATGGACTCCGCGCACGCCGGCGGCCTGGGCGGCACCTACGCCGGCAGCCCGATCGCGTGTGCGGCTGCGCTCGCGACGATCGACACCTACGAGAAGGAGAACCTCGCGGCACGTGCGCGCGAGATCGGTGCGATCATCACCGAGTTCTTCACCGAGCTGCAGAAGACCGACGCGCGCATTGGCGACATCCGTGGCCGTGGTGCGATGATGGCTGTTGAGTTCGTCGAGTCGGGCAGCAAGACGCCCGCCGCCGCGCTCACGAGCGCGATCGCGAAGCACGCCGCAGACGAGGGCGTTATCCTCCTCACCTGCGGGACCTACGGCAACGTTGTCCGCTTCCTCCCGCCGCTCTCGATCTCCGACGAGCTGCTCCGCGAGGGCCTCCAGATCGTCGCAGACGCTCTCGCGGCCAACGCCTAAGTCATCACGAAAGGGCACTAGATTATGGCTTTGAAGCCCAACGAGCAGGAACTGCTCGACCGCGTCCAGTCCGGCCTCGGCATCGGCGGCACGTGGGAGCCCGCGACCTCCGGCGCGACGCTCGACGTCCACGATCCCGCGACCGGCGAGGTCATCAAGTCGATCGCTGACGCGACCGTCGAGGACGCCGTGCGCGCGCTCGACGCCGCGGTTGCCGCGCAGGAGAGCTGGGCCGCGACCCCCGCTCGCGTGCGCTCCAACATCCTGCGCCGCACCTTCGATCTCCTCATGGAGCGCAAGGAAGAGTTCGCGCTGCTCATGAGCATGGAGATGGGCAAGCCCATCGCCGAGGCTCGTGGCGAGGTGAACTACGGCGGCGAGTTCCTGCGCTGGTTCTCCGAGGAGGCCGTCCGCGTGCGCGGCGACTACCGGCAGAACCCCGAGGGAACGGGCAACATGCTCGTCTCGCACATCCCGGTGGGACCCTGCTACTTCATCACCCCGTGGAACTTCCCGCTCGCGATGGCCACGCGCAAGATCGCTCCGGCACTCGCGGCCGGCTGCACCGTGGTGATCAAGCCGGCAGCGCTCACGCCGCTCACCACGATCTTCTTCGCGCAGCTGCTCGAAGAGGCCGGCCTCCCCGCCGGTGTGGTGAACGTCGTCGCGACGTCGAAGTCGAGCGCGCAGTCGAGCGCGATCCTCTCGGATCCGCGCCTGCGCAAGCTCAGCTTCACCGGCTCGACGCCCGTTGGTGTGAAGCTGCTCGAGGCTGCGGCGCAGAACGTGCTCCGCACCTCGATGGAGCTCGGCGGCAACGCGCCGTTCATCGTGTTCGAAGACGCTGACCTCGACCGCGCGGTCGAGGGCGCGATGCTCGCGAAGTTCCGCAACATCGGCCAGGCGTGCACCGCGGCGAACCGCGTCATCGTGCACGAGTCGGTCGCCGATGAGTTCGTGCGTCGCGTGAGCGAGAAGGTTGCCGCATTCTCGGTCGGCCGCGGCGCCGAGGAAGGCTTCGACATCGGGGCGCTCGTCGACGACAAGGCCGTGGCCAACACCGCGCGCCTCGTGCAGGACGCCGTGGACACCGGCGCGACCGTCGTGACCGGCGGCGAGGCGATCGACGGCCCGGGCAACTTCTTCCAGCCCACCGTCGTCGATCACCTGACCCCGCAGTCGGCGATCATGCGCGAGGAGATCTTCGGACCCCTGCTCGGTGTGATCCGCTTCTCGACCGAGGACGAGGCCGTCGAGATCGCCAACAACACCGAGTACGGCCTGATCAGCTACGTGTTCACGGAGAACATCCACCGTGGGCACCGCATGATCGAGAAGCTCGAGAGCGGCATGATGGGCCTCAACACCGGGCTCGTCTCGAACGCTGCTGCGCCCTTCGGCGGCCTGAAGCAGTCGGGCCTCGGCCGCGAGGGCGGCTTCGAGGGCATCCACGAGTTCCTCTCGTCGAAGTACACCCTGCTGCCGCGCTAACCGCGCAGTGGCACATGGCGGGCCCCGGGATCAGCTGATCCCGGGGCCCGCTGTGCGTGTGTCGGGTGCGGCGATTGTCCGGGCCCAGCGCCCGGCAATCAGGGTGCCGGCCGCTCAGCCGAGCTCGGCCCGCACCTCCGCGAGGCGCGCACCCACCTCGGCGACGCGCGCGGCAGAGATCCCGCTCGCGGCCGCGAACTCCGGCCATCGCGCCACCGCGTCGGCGACCTCCGCGAGGATTCCGCGCGCGCCGGGAACGCCGAACTGGTCCGCGAGCGTGAGGAGATCCCGCTCGGTGATCCGCTCGAAGCGCCCGTTCACCGACATGAGGTGCTGGCGCAGCCACACGCTCGTCGGACTGTACGCGAACGTGAGATCGTACGCGGGGGAGAGCTGCCACACGCCATCACGCGTCATGGTGAACGCGTGGTTCTTCGTGTGGTCGTCGTTGTTCGCTGCGATCACGTTGAAGCAGGCGCGGCGGAATAGCTGTTCGCCAGCGTCGATCCCGAGCTCCTCGGCGACGAGGAAGAGCGTCGCGTAGTCGTGCGTGCCGAGCGCGTTGAAGTCTGCGCCAGCGAGCGCGCAGAGCGACTGCATGTGCAGCCGGTCGCCGTCGGTCCCTGGCCGGTCGAATCGCCTGGTCATGAAGTGCGCACGCCCGCCCTCTTCGAGCAGGCGGCACTCGGCCATGTCGATGCCGGCAGCGCCAGCCATGCGCGCGTACGCGTACTCAGTGCGGCCATACTCCCCGGTGGTGCCGAGCTGCGCGTCGGCGCCGACGCCGTCGAACTTCAGGAGCCACTGCTCGAACCCCGGTGGGGCTGCGATGCCGCCAGCACGGAGCTCGTTGCTCTCCCGATTCCACGCGATGATCGCCTTCGGTCGCGCGCCGCCGGCGGAACTGCCCACCTGCAGGAGATCGTTCACCGCGGTGGTGCGCGCGTCGGGGTCGAGCGAGCCGTGCACCGCCGCGCGCGCCGCCTCGACGAGCTGGGCGAGCTCGAGCGAGGACGCGGCGTCGCCAGGCGACTGCGCCGGGTGGAACGTGAGCGCGCCGAGCGCACGCTCCCCGACATAGGCCAGCCGGTCGATGGGGCGGACCTCGCTCGGCAGAATGCCCTGCCTGGCGAGCGCGGCCGCGATCACCGAGTTGCCGAAGCGATCAGGTGCAGCGTCCGCGATGAGCGGCGGGAGTCCGTGGAAGGTCTCGCGCGGCAGCTCGGGGAACGTCCAGATCCTGCCGCGCGGGGTCGTCGGCATGAGGAGCGGCGCGAGCTCGCGATCCCGCCATCCCGGGGCATACTCGAATGCCGCGACTCCGCCGCGCCCGCTGGAGAGCGCCCCGACGGTCTCGCCCCACGCGCGCACCTCCAGCACGTCGACGCGCGTGAACGTCATGCGTCAGCGCTCCGGGGCTCGGCGATCCCGCGCTGCCGGGTCACGCCGCGCTGCTGGGGGACGCCGCGCTCGCGCTCGCGCTGTTCGCGGAGCAACGACATGGGGCTCGGGCCAGGATCCGGTGCGAGCGCATCGAGCCAGTCGCTGCGGCCGAGCGCGCGCACGACGCGGATCAGGGTGGCGAGGCTGGATCCCTCGCCGCGCTCAAGCGCGCTCACCGAGTTGCGGTTGACGTTCGCGCGCCGCGCAAGCTCGGCCTGCGACCACTGCTCGCCCCGCCGCGCGCGCCGCACCTGCTCACCGAGGTGGGCTTCCCACCGCTCGGTGGTCCACCTCCTCGTGACTAAATTATTAGGCATATCTCAAGGATACGCGCATTTTGCCTAGTTTTCTAGGCGGGGTCGAGTTCCGACCACCAGAGCGCCGTCTCGCCGTAGCGCTTCTCTCGCACCGGCGTGAGCCCGCTCGGCAGCGTCGGCTCCGGGCTGCGGGAGCTGCGCTCGACGAGCACCGCCGCCGCTGGTGCGAGGAGCGGCAGGAGCGCCGTGAGGTTGCCGGTCAGCTCCTCCTCGCCAAGGTCGTACGGGGGATCGAGCAGCGCGACATCCCACCGCGCGTGCTCACCGCGCGCCGCGGCGTCCTCGAGGTAGGCCTGCACGGACTGCCTGGCGACGGTGATCTCCGGCGCATCGCCCGCGCGGAACGCGCCCTGCACGGTGCGCACGTTCCCCGCGGCCACCTGCGCCGCTGGCGCGTGCTTCTCGACGAGGGTGACGCGCAGCGCCCCGCGGCTCGCCGCCTCCAGGCCGAGCGCCCCGGATCCCGCGTACAGGTCGAGCACGCGTGAGCCGCGCACGAGGTCCCACGACTCGAGCGTCGAGAAGATCGCTTCGCGCACGCGATCGCTCGTCGGCCGGGTCCCCGATTTCGGGACGGCGAGTCGGAGCGATCCCGCCGCCCCCGCAATGATTCTGGTCACCCTCCGAGGGTAGCGCGGACTCGGCCTTCCGCGGTGAGCGTCGGTGGCCCCCGCTACGCTGGAGGCATGTCCCAGGTCACGCTCGAGACGAACCTCGCAGGCGTCGTCGGCGCGCGCACCGCGAAGCCGCTGGAGAAGTCGTTCGGCATGCAGACCGTCGGCGATCTCGTGCTGCACGTGCCGCGTCGGTACTCGCGCCGCGGCGAGCTCACCCCGCTGTCCGGCCTGCCGCTCGGGGAGCAGATCACCGTGGTCGCCCAGGTCCTCGACGTGCGCACCCGCGTCATGCAGCGCCGCCGCGGCAGCATCCTCGAGGTGCGCATCACCGACGGCACCGGATCGCTGACCCTCACGTTCTTCAACCAGGAGTGGCGCAGCAAGGAGCTCATCGCCGGTCGCCGCGGGATCTTCGCCGGCAAAGTGAGCGAGTACCGCGGCCAGCTGCAACTGCAGCACCCGGAGTACGAGCTGTTCGACAACCGCGACGACGCGCCGGGCGGCGAGCAGCTGGACGAGGCCGCGGCGAAGGCGTGGGCGGACACGCCGGTGCCGATCTACCCGGCGACCGCGCAGGTGCCGAGCTGGACGCTGCAGCGCACCGTCGAGCTGGTGCTCGACGCGCTCGACCCGATCCCGGATCCGCTGCCGCACGCGCTCGTGCAGCGCGAGGGCATCATGCCGCTGCACCGCGCGATCGAGCTGGTGCATCGGCCGCAGCACGACGCCGACTGGCGCGGCGCGCAGCAGAGCCTGCGCTTTCGCGAGGCGTTCGAGCTGCAGCTCGCGCTCCTCGATCGCCGCCGGCGCGCCGCGGCGGCCGAGACCACCCCGCGCCCAGCCGGCGGCGAGGAGCTCGCGCAGTTCGACGCTGCCCTCCCGTTCGAGTTGACGGGGGATCAGCGCCTCGCCGGCGCCGCGATCGCGGCCGACCTCGCGCAGCCGCACCCCATGCACCGCCTGCTGCAGGGCGAGGTGGGTTCCGGCAAAACGCTCGTCGCGCTGCGCGCCATGCTGCAGGTCGCCGGCAGCGCCGGGCAGAGCGCCCTGCTCGCCCCAACCGAGGTGCTCGCCGCGCAGCACTACCGCTCGATCTGCGAGGCGCTCGGCCCCGAGCTCACCGAGCGCATCGGCCCCGTGCTCCTCACGGGGCGCATGCCCGCGGCCGAGCGCAAGCGCACGCTGCTCGCGATCGCGGCGGGTGCCGCGCGGATCGTGGTCGGAACGCACGCCCTGCTCGGCGACGCGGTGATGTTCGCCGACCTGGGCCTTGTCGTGGTCGACGAGCAGCACCGCTTCGGCGTGGAACAGCGGGAGACGCTGCGGCAGAAGGGTGCGCAGCCGCACGTGCTCGCGATGACCGCGACCCCGATCCCGCGCACCGTCGCGCTCACCGCGTTCGGTGACCTCGAGGTCACGACGATCCGGGAGCTGCCGCCCGGCCGGCTCGGCATCGAGACCTTCCCGGTCCCGGAGCTGGAGCTGCCGGCGCGCGCCGCGAGGGTGTGGGCGCGCGCGGTCGAAGACATCGCCGCCGGGCGGCAGGTGTACGTCGTGTGCCCGGCAATCGCGCCAGGGGAGATCGAGGCCGGCGAGGAGCTCGCGGCCGAGGGCGACGGCGCTGCGGCGCCCGCGGCGGGTCTCGCCGGCGCTGCGCAGGGGAGCGCCGCGCCGCGCCGCCCGATCGCCAACGTCGCCGACACCGTCGCGGAGCTCCGCGCGCGCGAGGACTTTGCTGGCATCGCCATCGCCGGGCTGCACGGCGGCATGCCGGGCCCCGAGAAGGACCAGGTGATGCGCGCCTTCGCGGAGGGCAGCGTGCAGTTGCTCGTCGCGACGACCGTGATCGAGGTCGGCGTGAACGTGCCGAACGCCACGATCATGATCGTGCGCGACGCCGACCGCTTCGGCATCTCGCAACTGCACCAGTTGCGCGGGCGCGTCGGTCGTGGTGCGCACGCCGGCCTCTGTCTCCTCATGACCACCGCGGAGCAGGGGTCCATCGCCCGCGAGCGCATCGAGGCGATCGCGGGGACCTCGGACGGCTTCGCGCTCGCGGAGATCGACCTGGAGCTCCGCAGGGAGGGCGACATCCTCGGCACCGAGCAGTCGGGCGGTCGTTCAACGCTCCGGCTCCTCCGCGTGGTGGATCACGGGGAGCTCATCGCGCACGCGCGCGACCTCGCAGCCGAGCTCCTCGCGGCGGATCCCGCGCTCGACACGGCCCCCGGCCTCGCCGCGATCCTTGCGACCGAGCGCGAAACCCGGCTCCTGGACAACCTCGCGAAGTCGTAGCCGGCACAAAGCTTCATACCTCGGTACCATCCTGCGCGGCACTTCTGGCTGATGCGGCAGGACATTCGGCCGCCTACCGTGGAAACATCGCCGGGATTCCGGCACCAGTTTTCAAGGAGGCACCATGATCGAGGCACGCGGCCTGAGTAAGCGCTACGGCAGCAAGACCGCCGTTGATGACGTGAGCTTCACGATCCAGCCCGGGCAGGTCACCGGGTTTCTCGGCCCGAACGGCGCGGGGAAGTCGACCAGCATGCGGCTCATGGTGGGGCTCGACCGGCCAACCGGCGGCACCGTCACGATCCACGGGCGCAAGTACGCGGATCTGCCGGCCCCGCTCCACGAGGTGGGTGCCCTGCTCGACGCGAAGGGCGTGCACCCCGGGCGCAGCGCGCGCAGCCACCTCAGGGCACTCGCCGCGACGCACCGCATCCCCGAGCGCCGCGTGCACGAGGTGCTGGAGCAGACCGGGCTCGGCGCGGTCGCGAACAAGCGGGTCGGCGGCTTCTCGCTCGGCATGGGGCAGCGGCTCGGCATCGCGGCGGCGCTGCTCGGCGACCCCCGCGTGCTGATCCTCGACGAGCCGGTCAACGGCCTCGACCCGGACGGCGTCCTGTGGGTGCGCCAGCTCGTGCGCCACCTCGCGAGCGAGGGCCGCACCGTGCTGCTCTCGAGCCACCTCATGAGCGAGATGGCGCAGACCGCCGACCACGTGATCGTGCTCGGCCGGGGCCGCGTGGTCGCCGACGCACCGATCGCCGAGTTCGTGTCGGCCGGGCGGCAGCAGCGCGTCACCGTGCGCAGCCCCGAGGCGGCGCGGCTCGCGTCACTCGTCATGTCGGTTCCCGGCTCCACCGCGACGCTCGAGCCCGCCGGCGAGGAGGCGTTCACCGTCTCCGGGCTTGGCGCGCCAGAGATCGGCGCGCTCGCGGCGGCCAACGGCATCGTGCTCCACGAGCTCAGCCCCGTCGCCGCCAGCCTCGAGGACGCCTACCTCGACCTCACACGTACCGAGCTCGAGTACGCGACCGCGTAGCTCCCAGGCTCCCGCAGCAAAGGACTTTCACCATGACGTCAACACTTCTCATCGACGGCAGTTCCGCGCCTACGCCAGCGCCGGGCAGCGCGGCGCGCACGCCGCTCCCCGGCCCGGGCCAGACCCTCGGCGGCGTGCTGCGGAGCGAGCGCATCAAGCTGTCCTCGCTCCTGTCCATCCGGCTGACCCTGCTCATCACTGTCCTCGCCGGGCTCGGCATCAGCACGCTCATGGCGGTGCTCATGAGCGGCGAGATCCGCGCGGGCAACGACGGGATGTTTCTCGCCGGGGCCGAGGGCATGCAGAGCTACCTCCTCATGGTGAGCACGCTCCCCGCGCCCTTCCTCGCGCTGATCTTCGGGGTGCTCGGGGTGTTCGCGATCTCGAGCGAGTACTCGAGCGGCATGATCCTCTCCACGCTCACCGCGGTGCCGAAGCGCACGCCGGTGTTCGCGGCGAAGGCGCTCGTGCTCGCCGCGCTCTCCGCGGCCACAGCTGCCCTGCTCGTCCTCGGCGGCCTCGCGGTTGCCGTGCTCTGCCTCCCCGACGCCGCAGCGCAGCTCGGCAGCACCCCGGTGGTCTCCGGGCTGCTCGGCACCATCGCCTACCTCGTGCTGATCGCGCTGTTCGCCTTCGGGGTTGCCGCGCTGCTCCGCTCGACCGCGGGCGGGATCGCCGTGGTCGCCGGCGTCACCTTCGTGCTGCCGATCGTGTTCCAGGTGCTCAGCATGACCGGCTGGGAGTGGGTGGGGACGGCAAGCCAGTACCTCCCCGGTTCGCTGGGCGGCTCGCTGTCGCAGGGCCTCACTACCGTGCCCATGGAGCCCGGCTACTGGACGGCCCTCGTCGCCATGGTGATCTGGGCCGCCGCCGCGGTGGTGCCCGCCGCGATCCTGTTCGCGCGACGCGACGCCCGCTAGCGCTCAGTCGCTGTTCGCAGCGGAGAAGTTAGGCTAGGGGGATGATGAGCGAGGCCGAGGCGCGGCTGCCGCGACCGCCCGGCGTGATCCGCCGGGCGCTCGCGGCGCACCCCGTCGTCGTTGACGTCTTCATCGTCGTGTGGTTTGTGCTCGGCAGCCTATTCGGGATCCTGCTCGACCTGCTCTCCGCGGCCGACTGGGGCAACCGCGGGGATCCCGAGTCCTGGTTCGGCGTGCCGTGGTACCTCGAGTGGCCGCTCTGGCCGCTCACCGTGATCCGGGTCGCCGTCGTGGCGGTCGCGCTCTTCTTCCGTCGGCGGTACCCGCTCACCGGGCTGATCGTCATCGTGCTCGTCATGTTCGGCGAGCAGGGGATGCAGGGGCTCGCGAACGGGGTCGCGCTGCTCTTCCTGGTGTACGCGGTCCCCGTGTACCGCAGCGTGTCGGCCGGGTGGCTCGGCTACGGCATCGCGGTGCTCGGCAGCGTGCTGCAGTTCGCACTCGACGCGCGGCGCGCTGAGGAACAGCTGCTCGGCGGCGGCACCACCGGCGTGCTCTCCGCCGAGGCGGGAATCGTGCGCTCACCCACCGAGTTCTTCGGGGTCAGCCTGCTCACTGCGCTGTGGCTGCTCGCGATCCTCATGCTCGGCATCAATCTCGGCAACCGGCGCCGCTACCTTGAGGCCGTGATCGACCGCGCACACCAGCTCGCGCGCGAGCGACACCAGCTCGCGCAGCTCGCCGTCGCGGAGGAGCGATCGCGGATCGCGCGCGAGATGCACGACATCGTCGCGCACTCCGTGTCGGTGATGATCGCCCTGTCCGAGGGGGCCGCCCGCGCGGCCGAGGCGGCGCCGGCCGCTGCCGCCGACGCCATGCACCGCAGCGCGGAGACCGGGCGCACCGCGCTCGGGGAGATGCGCCGCCTCCTCGGCGCGCTGCACTCCCCGGAGGATCGGGCCGAGCTCGTGCCGCAGCCCGGCGTGCAGGAGCTGCCCGAACTCGTGCAGAGCTTCACGAGCGCCGGGCTGCGGGTGTCGCTCACGGTCTCCGGCGAAGCGTCCGGCGACCGTGGCCAGGAGCTCGCCGTCTACCGCGTGGTGCAGGAGGGGCTCACGAACGTGCTCCGCTACGCGGGAACGGGCGCGCGCGCCACCGTCGAGGTCGCGAGATACCCGGATCGCACGAGCGTTGAGGTGCGCGACTACGGCCGCGCCGCAGGCTCGGTGCGCCCCGTCGTCGGCGTCGGGTCCGGGCGCGGGCTCGCGGGGCTCAGCGAGCGCGCACGCGTGTTTGGCGGGCACATCGAGTCCGGCCCCGTCACCGAGGCGGGCGGCGGGGGCTGGCGGCTCTGGGCCGTGCTCCCCGTCAGCGCCGCCGCCCGGATCCCGCACGCAAGTCAGCCAGCCGAGCGCGAATCGCCGCGCGAACTCCAGGAGAAGACCGAATGACCGACACCCCCATCCGCGTGATGCTCGTTGACGACCAGGAGCTCATTCGCACCGGATTCCGCCTCGTGCTGCTCGGCGAGCCGGGCATCGACGTCGTCGCCGAGGCCAGCGACGGCGAGGAGGCGCTCGCGAGCCTCGCGCGGCTCGAACAGAGCGGAACGGCCTGCGACATCGTGCTCATGGACGTCCGGATGCCGGGGATGAACGGCATCGACGCCACGCGCGCGGTGGTCGAGCGATTCCCGAGCGTGCGGGTCGTCGTGCTCACCACCTTCGACCTCGACGAGTACGCCACCGGCGCGATCCAGGCCGGCGCGAGCGGGTTCCTCCTGAAGGACGCGCGCCCGACCGAGCTCGTCGACGCGATCCGTCGGGTAGCCGCCGGCGACGCCACGATGGCCCCCAGCGTCACGAAGCGCCTGCTCGAGCAGCTCCGGCTGAACGGCACCCTGCCGCAGGAGGGCGGGGCGACGCCACCCGTCGGCTTTGCGCAGCCGATCGCTGAGCCGGCGCCGGTCGGGGTCGCCGCGGAACTCGAGGTGCTGACCGAGCGCGAGCTCGACGTGCTGCAGCTCATCGCGGAGGGGAAGAACAACGGCGAGATCAGCGGCGAGCTCTTCCTCTCAGAATCTACGGTCAAGACGCACGTCGGGCGCGTGCTCGCGAAGCTCCAACTGCGCGATCGGGTGCACGCCGTAATCTTCGCGAAACAGCACGGACTCTAAGGGCCGGGGAGCTAGGCTAGAACTATGAGTAAGATCGCAGTCGTCCCCGGATCGTTTGATCCCGTGACCCTGGGGCATCTCGACGTCATTCGGCGTGCGGCCGGCGTGTTCGATGAGGTCCACGTCCTCGTGGTGCACAACCCGGGCAAGAACGCCATGCTGCCGCTCTCTGAGCGCGTCGGATTGATCCAGAAGTCCCTCGCGGAAGCCCCCGATGTTCCCGACAACATCCTCGTGGCCTCGTGGTCGGTCGGCCTCCTGGTCGACTACTGCACCGAGGTGGGGGCCTCTGTCCTCGTCAAGGGCATCCGCTCGCAGCTCGACGTGGCGTACGAGACCCCGATGGTGCTGATGAACCGCAGCCTTGCCGGCGTTGAGACCGTGTTCATGCTGCCGGATCCCGCGCACGCGCACGTCTCCAGCACGCTGGTGCGGCAGGTGGCGTCGCTCGGCGGCGACGTCAGCCCGTACGTGCCGCCGGCCGTTGCCCGCTTCCTCGACAAGACGCGGCCAGCCTGATGGCCGGGGGAGAGACCGCGGCGAACGGCCGCGGGGGAGCCGCGCGCGTGTTCCAGGAGAACATCAGGGACATCGCGAATCGGCCCGGCGAGATGCGGGAGCGTTCGCGCACCATCACCCTGCCGGAGAAGTGGGGCGAGGCGCTCGCCCAGATTCCCGCGGGCGAAGCGGTCGAGCTCGACGTTCGGCTGGAATCGGTGCACGAGGGCATCCTCGTGTCGGCCGAGGCGAGCACCACCATGCACGCCGAGTGCGGACGCTGTCTGAAAGATTTCACCACGCCGTTTCAAGTCGAGTTTCAGGAGCTTTTCGCGTATACTCCTACGGAGGCCGACGAGTATGAGGTTCACGGTGATCACGTGGATCTTGAACCTCCGCTCCGAGACGCGGTAGTGCTTGCACTTCCGTTCCAGCCTGTGTGTCGCCCGGACTGTCCGGGACTCGATCCCGAGTCCGGTGAGCTGCGCGAGGCATCGGCTGCGGCGGTGCCCACTGCGGAAATTGATCCGCGATGGGCGGCGCTGGCTGGATTCGATGCCAGCGCTGAGACCGTCACGGCTGAACAAGAACCTGGCTTGGGGGAGCACCCCGGGTCTGAAAGCAAGTAGGAAAGAGAACATCATGGCTGTTCCCAAGCGGAAGATGTCGCGCTCGAACACCCGTCACCGCCGCTCGGCGTGGAAGGCGAGTGTTCCCACTCTCGTCAAGACCGAAGAGAACGGCAAGACTGTCTACAGCCTGCCGCACCGCGCTCGCGTGGTCGAGGACTCGCAGGGCACCCCCCTGTTCCTCGAGTACAAGGGCCGCAAGGTCGCTGACATCTAAGACTGCCGAGTGAACGGGAACGATTCATCGCTCCCGCGCACCGAGCGCACGAAGCCGTCGGGGCCCCCTCAGGGTGGCCTCGACGGCTTTCTTGCGTCGCTCGGTGTCGCGGTCGAGCCAGAACTCGGCACGCTGGCGCTGACGCATCGCTCGTGGGCGTACGAGCACGGGGGCGCGCCGCACAACGAGCGCCTCGAGTTTCTCGGCGACTCCATCCTCGGTCAGGCGGTCACGGTCAAGCTGTACCGCGACTACCCGGAGCTGAGCGAGGGGGAGCTGGCGAAGCGACGCGCTGCGCTCGTCTCGTCGACCGCGCTCGCGGAGGTGGCCCGCGAACTCGGCGTCGGTGCTGTGCTCCTCCTCGGCAAGGGCGAGGAGCTCACGGGCGGCCGCGAGAAGGAGTCGATCCTCGCCGACGCGGTTGAGGCGATCATCGGCGCGGTGTACCTGTCCGCCGGCGCCCTCGAGGCTGAGCGCTTCGTGCTCGGCCTCGTGGACACGCTGCTCGCCGATCCCGATCGATTCACGGCAGCGCTCGACCCGAAGACCGCGCTCCAGCAGGAGGCGGCGAGGCGCGGCCTGCCGCATCCGCCGTACGAGACGTACGGCACCGGGCCGGACCATGATCGGCGCTACACCGCGCACGTGAAGATCGCCGGGCTCACCGGCAAGGGCTCCGGAACGAGCAAGAAGATTGCCGAGCTCGCGGCGGCGCGCGATGCGCTCCTGAAGCTGCGCGAGCGCGCGAAGTAGCACGCGTGCCCGAGCTTCCCGAGGTCGAGGTGGTGCGCGCTGGGCTCGCCCCAGCCGTGACCGGCGCGCGCGTGATCGCCGCCGAGGTGCGGGACCCGCGCGCACTGAAGCGGCACATCCCGCTCGCCGGCGACGACGGGCTCGGCGGCCACGGGGTCACCCTGCCCGCCGAGGCCGCTGCGGCGCGCGCGGCCGACTTCGAGCGGCGGGTCACCGGGCTGACGCTCGGCGCCCCGGCCAGGCGCGGGAAGTTCATGTGGCTGCCGGTCTCGACGGAACCGTGGTCGCTGCTCGCCCACCTCGGCATGAGCGGCCAGCTGCTCCTCCGCGACACCGCTGCCGCCGACGACCGGCACGTGCGAATCCGGCTCTGGCTCGAGCACCCGGCGCACGGCGAACTGCGGCTCGACTTCGCCGATCAGCGGCTCTTCGGATCCCTCGCGCTCGATCGGCTCGCGCCGACGGTCGACGGCGCGCCGGGCGGCTTCGGCGGGGGAGCACCGGTCGCCGCGCTGCTGCCCGCGCAGGCGGCCCGCATCGCTCGCGACCCGCTCGACCCGCACTTCGACGACGCGGCGTTCGTCGCAGGGGCGCGCCGCCG
The DNA here is from genome assembly GCF_003917135.1 of Leucobacter chromiireducens. Classification (GTDB taxonomy): domain Bacteria; phylum Actinomycetota; class Actinomycetes; order Actinomycetales; family Microbacteriaceae; genus Leucobacter; species Leucobacter chromiireducens_A. The sequence continues at coordinate 6,748 of NZ_RPDI01000013.1, read as the reverse complement.
CAGCACGGGCGTCAAACAGTTGCTCCTCGATCAGGCGCTCATCAGCGGGGTCGGAAACATCTACGCCGACGAGGCGCTCTGGCGCGCACGCCTGCACCCGGAGACCCCGGGGGCTCGGATCTCGGCCGCGCGCCTCGCTGAGCTGCTCGGGCAGCTGCGTGACGTGTTCGCGCAGGCGCTCGCCGAGGGCGGAACGAGCTTCGACGAGCAGTACGTGAACGTCAACGGGCAGGCCGGGTACTTCGCGCACTCGCTCAACGCCTACGGGCGGGGCGGGGAGCCGTGCAATCGCTGCGGGGAGCCGCTGAAGCGCGTGCCCTTCGGGGGCCGCTCCTCGCACTTCTGCCCGAGGTGCCAGCGGCGGCGGTGACCTCAACCGGCGCGCGGTGCCAGGTGAACCACGCCAGGTGGGGCTGTGAATCACCTTCTCGAGCCTTCCGGCAGTGCGTCGCTCCGTTCGGGCGATCGCGGTGCGGTCGGAGCGGCGCACGGCGCAGGCCCACGTCCGGTCGCAGCGCTCGACCTCGGCGGGGCCGGGTGTTACGGTGTGGCCATGAGCGAGAACGTGGATCACGGACCCAACCCGTATGTCGTCAACCTGGAGGACGCGACGCGCGCGAACGACGTGTTTCGCACAACGCTCTGGACCGGCGAGTACCTCCAGATGACGCTGATGTCGATCCCGGTCGGCGGCGACATCGGCCTCGAGCTGCACGACGACACCGATCAGTTCCTCCGCGTTGAGCAGGGGCGCGGCCGCGTGCAGATGGGCCCGTCGGCAGACCAGCTCACCTTCGACGAAGAGGTGGCACCCGAGTGGGGCGTCTTCGTGCCGAGCGGGGTGTGGCACAACATCACGAACACGGGCGACGAGCCGCTGCGTGTCTACAGCATCTACGCGCCGCCGCATCACGCGGCAGGCACCGTGCACGCAACGCAGGCAGACGAGGATCACTAGTCCCGTGGCGTCCGCGCCGCACGCACCGGTGCGCGTGGTGATCTCCGGCACCCACGGCAGTGGGAAGAGCACTCTCATCGCGGCGTTTGCTGCGGCGCACCCCGAATGGGAGATACTGCCCGACCCCTACGAGGTCCTCGACGGCGCCGAGGACATCCCCGGTGCGGCGACGTTCTTCGCGCAGCTGCAGCTCGCCGCGGCGCGCCTCGCCGAGCCGGGGACTGCGCCGGTCCTGGCCGAGCGCGGCCCGATCGATTTCCTCGCCTACCTCATCGCGCTCGAGGAGCTCGGACGGCCGGGCGGCTCGAGCGCGATGGTGGAGCGCGGACGCCAGCTCGTGGCCGGCGCGGCCGCGCGCGTGGATCTGCAGGTGATCCTTCCGCTGCACTGGGACGACGCGATCCAGCTCGACGAGGCCGAGGACCTGGAACTCCGGGGTGCGATGAACGACGCGCTCTGCGAGCTCGGCGACGATCCCGATCTGATGGGAACGTGCGAGGTCGCCGAAATCGTGGGGAGCCAGGAGGAGCGGCTCGCGGAGCTGGAGCGGTTGGTGCGCGGGCTCGAAACGTAGGCTTCTTCTGGCGCGGAGAAATACCGCAGTTTTTCACCCCCCGAATTGCGCACTGAGGGGGTTGCGGAGGGTGCAGAGTGAGAACTAGCCCAGGAAGGTCACCGCGAGAGTGGCCTGGCAGCCACTACAAAGGAGTCACCATGACTGCATTCCAGAACGACATCGAGGCCGTCGAGGCGCTGAAGGCGCAGAGCGGTTCGGGCTGGGACCAGATCAACCCCGAGTACGTCGCTCGCATGCGTGCGCAGAACCGCTTCAAGACGGGCCTGGAGATCGCGCAGTACACGGCCGACATCATGCGCCGTGACATGGCCGAGTACGACGGCGATTCCTCGGTCTACACCCAGTCGCTCGGCGTGTGGCACGGCTTCATCGGCCAGCAGAAGCTGATCTCGATCAAGAAGCACCTGAAGACCACGAACAAGCGCTACCTCTACCTCTCCGGCTGGATGGTCGCGGCGCTCCGCTCGGAGTTCGGCCCGCTGCCCGACCAGTCGATGCACGAGAAGACCTCGGTGCCCGCGCTCATCGAGGAGCTCTACACCTTCCTCCGCCAGGCGGACGCCCGCGAGCTCGACCTGCTCTTCACGCAGCTCGATGACGCACGCGTCGCCGGCGACGAGACCGCGGTCGAGTTCATCCAGTCGCAGATCGACACCTACGAGACGCACGTCGTGCCGATCATCGCCGACATCGATGCGGGCTTCGGTAACCCCGAGGCGACCTACCTGCTCGCGAAGAAGATGATCGAGGCTGGCGCCTGCGCGATCCAGATCGAGAACCAGGTCTCCGACGAGAAGCAGTGCGGCCACCAGGACGGCAAGGTCACCGTGCCCCACGAGGACTTCCTCGCGAAGATCAACGCGGTGCGCTACGCGTTCCTCGAGCTCGGCATCGACAACGGCGTGATCGTGGCGCGCACCGACTCGCTCGGCGCCGGCCTCACGCAGAAGCTCGCCGTCACGAACACCCCGGGCGACCTGGGCGACCAGTACAATTCCTTCCTCGACGTCGAGGAGATCTCCGAGGCCGAGCTCGGCAACGGCGACGTGGTGATCAAGCGCGACGGCAAGCTGCTCCGCCCGAAGCGCCTCGCGTCGAACCTGTACCAGTTCCGCAAGGGCACCGGCGAGGACCGCTGCGTGCTCGACTGCATCACCTCGCTGCAGAACGGCGCCGACCTGCTGTGGATCGAGACCGAGAAGCCGCACGTCGAGCAGATCGCCGGCATGGTGGATCGCATCCGCGAGGTCATCCCCAACGCGAAGCTCGTCTACAACAACAGCCCGTCGTTCAACTGGACGCTGAACTTCCGTCAGCAGGCCTTCGACCAGCTCGCCGAGGAGGGCAAGGACGTCTCGGCGTACGATCGCGAGAAGCTCATGGCGGTCGAGTACGACGGCACCGAGCTCGCAGAGCTCGCGGACGAGAAGATCCGCACCTTCCAGAAGGACGGCTCGGCACGCGCGGGCATCTTCCACCACCTCATCACCCTGCCCACCTACCACACCGCGGCGCTGTCGACCGACAACCTCGCGAAGGGCTACTTCGGCGACGAGGGCATGCTCACCTACGTTCGTGACGTGCAGCGCGAGGAGATCCGCCAGGGCATCGCGACCGTGAAGCACCAGAACATGGCCGGCAGCGACATCGGCGACAACCACAAGGAGTACTTCGCCGGCGACGCAGCCCTCAAGGCTGGCGGCAAGGACAACACGATGAACCAGTTCTAAGGGTTCGCTCCACCCACGCGGGGGTCAGGCTTCGGTCTGGCCCCCGCGTTCGTGTGCGCGGGCGTGTGTGCGGGCATTCGGCTCGCGGCGGAAGACGAGCAACGCGTCGGCCACGAGGTCGTGCGGGAAGCGATCCCACACGATCTCGGTGTTCCCGACGGGCGTGAGGTGCCGGCCGAGCACGCGCGTGCAGTCGCGGATCAGGTGGGTGGTGTGCCCGGCGTGGTGGATGTCGGCGACGTTCCACACCACGGTGCCGCCCGGGGCGACGAGGCGCGCGCACTGCGCGGCGACGAGCCCGAGCTCGGCGAGGTAGCGTCCGTAATCGCCGCCGTCCCGCTCGTAGGCGGTCAGCGGGTCGGCCTCGTGATCCCGGGCCGTCATGTACGGCGGCGAGGTGAGCACGAGCGCGACCGGAGCGCCGGATCGGGGCGCACCGTCGCGGTCGAGGAGCCGGAGGAGCTCCCGCGCGTCGCCCTCGATGACGTGCGCGCCAGGCACGCGTTCGCGGATCCCTGCGACGCGCTCAGGCAGGAGCTCGATCCCGAGCGCGGCCCGGCCGAGCGCCGCCGCGCGCTCGAGCGTCGTCCCGAAGCCGGCGAAGGGGTCGAACACGAGCTCGCCCGGGCGGGTACAGCGCTCGATCACGTGGTCGACGAGCGCGCCGATCATGTGCACGTCCTCCTCGGCGCCACGCGGTCGCTCCGCGACGAAGTCGGCGTGCGCGGCGGTCAGCCGGCTCTCGAGCGGCGACGCGCTCACGTCGAGTGCCGCGGCACCGATCCCTGTGAGAATTCCACGCATGCGCCGAGCGTACCCAGTTTCCCGCTGGGAGGCACGTGTGCCCGTCGTTGGGGGGCAGGGGGGCTGGGGTCCCGGGGCCCGGAGCCTCTGGGGCCCGGGGAAGCCGCGCCGGCCCGCCCGGTTTCTCCGCGCCTCTCGATCGAGCCGACCCGACACCGCTAAGCTCGGGGGAGGTTGAGCGGCCATTGCGGCGTGGGGAGGAGGCGGCGTGCACCTGAAGAGCCTCACGCTGAAAGGCTTCAAGTCGTTCGCGCAGCCGACCACGTTCCAGTTCGAGCCGGGGGTCACCGCGATCGTCGGGCCCAACGGCTCGGGCAAGTCCAACGTCGTCGACGCGCTCGCCTGGGTGATGGGGGAGCAGGGCGCGAAGACGCTGCGCGGCGGCAAGATGGAGGACGTCATCTTCGCCGGCACCGCGACGCGCGGCCCGCTCGGCCGTGCCGAGGTGCGCCTGACGATCGACAACTCCGACGGCGCTCTGCCGATCGAGTACACCGAGGTGACGATCAGCCGCACCCTGTTCCGCAACGGTTCGAGCGAGTACGCGATCAACGGCGAAGCCTGCCGCCTCCTCGACGTGCAGGAGCTGCTGAGCGACTCGGGGCTCGGCCGCGAGATGCACGTCATCGTTGGGCAGGGCCAGCTCGACGCGGTGCTCCGCGCCACCCCGGAGGACCGCCGCGGATTCATCGAGGAGGCCGCTGGCATCCTGAAGCATCGCCGTCGGAAGGAGCGCACGCTCCGCAAGCTCGACGCGATGGAGACGAACCTCACGCGCCTGAACGATCTCGCCGGCGAGATCCGCCGCCAGCTGAAGCCGCTCGGGCGCCAGGCCGAGGTGGCGCGTGCGGCACAGGGCATCGCCGCCGAGGTGCGCGACGCGAAAGCGCGGCTCCTCGCCGACGACGTCGCGCGACTGCGGGCCGAGCTCGACGCGCTCGCCCGCGACGAGACGGAGCGCCACTCCGAGCGCCTCGTGCTGCAGGAGCAGACCGAGCAGAAGCAGCTGCGGATCCAGCGCCTCGAGGCCGAACAGCAGGGCGACGAGCTCGACAGTGCCCGGCGGGTCACGATCGGGCTCGAAGCGGTGCAGGGGAAGCTCCGCGGGCTGTTCGCCCAGACGCAGCAGCGCCTCACCTTCCTCGCGACGCAGGCGGAAGCGCCCGAGCAGCTCGCGCGAATCGGCCAGGGCGCGGTCGATGAAGCGGCCGCGGAGGCGAAGCGACTCGCCGGGGCGGTGCCGCTGGCGGAGAGCGCCTGGGAGGACGCGGCCGAGGCGACGCGGCGCGCGCAGCAGCGGCTCGACGCGATCGACGAGCACATCGCCGCGCAGAGCGCGCTCGTCTCAAAGCACGACCTCGAACTGTCGCAGTTGCGCGGCCGCGCAGACTCCGCCGCGCAGAAGCACGCGACGGTGGGCGAGGAGATCGCGAGGCGCGAGCACGCCGCCGAGCAGGCCGAGTCGCGCCAGGCCGAGGCCCAGGCCGAGCTCGCGGCGTTCGAAGCGCGCGAGGACGCGGCCGACGCGCCTGAGGGCGGGCTCGACGACGCGTACCGCGCCGCGCAGGACGCGCAGGCGGAGGCCGAGAGCGGGCGCGACGCCGTGCGGGATCGGCTCCACGCACTCGAGCAGGAGCGGGCGGGCCTCGACGCGCGGATCGGCGCGCTCGCGCGCTCGCTCGACCAGCGCGATGCCTCTGGCGCGCTGCTCGACGACGCGAGCGCGGGGATCGACGGCCGGGTCGCCGATCAGGTGCGCGTGCGCGATGGGTATGAGGCTGCGGTCGGTGCGGCGCTCGGCGCATACGCCGACGCCCTCCTCGTCGCCGACGCCACCGCGGCAGAACGGGCCGTGACGCTCGCGCGGGATCGGGACCTGGGGAAGCTACGCGTCGTGCTCGCCGCGTGCGCGGAGCTGCCCGACGCAGCGCCCGAGATCCCCGGCCTGACGCGCGTCGGCGATGTGCTGCGCGCCGCTCCCGACGGCGTGCGCGGGCTGCTGGCGCGCAGCTACATCGCGCCGGATCTCGGCGCGGCGGTGCGCGCCGGGGGGCTGCTGGCCGAGCGGATCCCGGGCGGTGGGTACACGGTGGTGACCGCGGCCGGCGACGTCCTCACCGCGCAGACCCTCAGCGGCGGATCGGGCGGCGCGCCGTCCCGGATCGCGCTGACCGCCGAGCTGGAGCAGGCGTCCGCACGGCGGGAGGAGGTCGCCGCCGAGATCGTCGACACCGAGGCCGAGCTCGCCGAGCTTCGCGAGCGCGCGACGCTCGCGAAGAAGGCCGCCCAGGAGAGTTTCGCGGAGCTCCGCGCGGCCGACGCGCGGCTCGCGGAGCTCGCGAAGGAACGGAACCGTCTGCTCACCCGCGCGGACGCCGCGGCGGCCGAGGCCGACCGTGCCCGCGAGGGCCTTGCCGCGGTGGTCGCATCAGCCGAGCCGCTTGCCCGCGAGGCAGAGCTGGCCGCGCACGCGCTGCGCGACGCCGAGGCCGCGCCGCGCCCCATCCTTGACGCGAGCCAGCGCGAGGGCCTCTTCGTCGAGGTCGAGGCGGCGCGCGCGGCCGAGCTGGAGCGCCGCCTGGATCTCGAGACCGCCCGCGAGCGCGCACGCGCTGGGGCCGCGAGCCACGAGTCGCTGCTCGCGCAGGCCGCCGCCGAGCAGCGCGCAGCGGAGGAGGC
>NZ_RPDI01000012.1 GCF_003917135.1 Leucobacter chromiireducens | reverse complement strand
GAGGAGGCCGCGCGCCGTGCGGTGCTGCGCGCGCGCCAGGTCGCTCAGGCCGAGCGCGTCGCCGCGCTGCTGCCCGCCATCGTCGACGCCTGCGACCGCTCGCTCGCGGAGGCGCGCCTCGCCCAGCAGCACGCCGAAGCCGAGCGGGCGCGGCACAGCCAGGAGCTCACGCTCCTCCGTGCCGAGGAGGCCGAGCTGCGACAGCGGCTGCAGGGGCTCACCGAGCGCGTGCACGGGGCCGAGCTGAAGAGCTACGAGCGCAAGCTGCAGCTGTCCGGCCTGCTCGAACGCGCCGGGAACGAGCTCGCGCTCGAGGAGTCGGTGCTGCTCGCCGAGTACGGGCCGGACCAGCCGATCCCCGAGCCCGAGGACGCCGAGGGCGGCGCGGCGGCCGCTGCGCGCCAGGCACCCGCCGAGCGCGCGGAGCGCGCCGAGCCGCAGTACGCGAACGCGCTCGAAGCGGAGCTCGCGGCGGAGCTCGGGCTGGATTGGCCCGCCGCGGGCGTCGCAGCAGAGCCGGCGTACGACGAGGCAGCAGCGGGCGACGAGGCCGCGCCCGTGCGCACGCGCCCGTTCGTACGCGCCGAGCAGGAGAAGCGGCTCGCGAAGGCGGAGCGCCGGCTGGCCGAGCTCGGGCGCATCAACCCGCTCGCGCTGGAGGAGTTCGCGGCGCTCGAGCAGCGGCACGCGTTCCTCACCGAACAGCTCGCGGACCTGACGAAGACGCGCGCCGATCTCCTCGCGATCATCGCCGAGCTCGACGAGAAGATGCAGGGGATCTTCGCCGCGGCCTTCGAGGACACCCGCGCCGCCTTCGCCGAGGTGTTCCCGATCCTGTTCCCCGGCGGTTCGGGCGAGATCACGCTCACCTCGCCCGACGACCTGCTCGGCACCGGCATCGAGATGACGGTGCGGCCGGCTGGCAAGCAGGTGGAGCGGCTGTCGCTGCTCTCCGGCGGCGAGCGCTCGCTCGCTGCGGTGGCCTGGCTGATCGCGATCTTCCAGGCGCGGCCGAGCCCGTTCTACATCGTCGACGAGGTCGAGGCGGCGCTCGACGACGCGAACCTCGGCCGCCTGCTGCAGGTGTTCGAGCGGCTGCGCGAGAACTCGCAGCTGATCATCATCACGCACCAGAAGCGGACCATGGAGATCGCCGACGCACTCTACGGGGTGTCGATGCGGCAGGACGGCATCTCCGCGGTGGTGGGCCAGCGCATCACGCGCGAGGACTGAGGGCTCGGGCCGGGTCAGCGGAGTCGGTCCCACCGCTAGACTCGGGGTATGGCTGAGCGATCCTGGTCTTTCTCGAAGGCATTCCGCAACATCTTCAGCGGCCCCGCGCTGATCACCGACGACACGTGGGATGAGCTCGAGACGGCGCTGATCACCGCGGATTTCGGCCCGGACGTCACGGAGAGCATCCTCGATCAGCTGCGCGCGGACGTCGAGCGGCACCGTGTCACCGAGGTGAAGGAGCTGCGCAGCATGCTCCGAGACGCGGTGGAGGAGCGGCTCGCGAAGTACGACCCGACGCTGCGGCTCTCCGAGCGCCCGGCCGTGATCCTCGTTGTCGGGGTGAACGGGGTGGGGAAGACCACGACCATCGGCAAGTTCGCGAACTACCTGAAGAACTTCGACAAGCGGATCATCGTCGGCGCGGCCGACACGTTCCGCGCCGCAGCGGTGGAGCAGCTCGCCACGTGGGCTGAGCGCGCCGGCGTTGATATTGTGCGGCCGCAGCAGCAGGGGCAGGACCCGGCGTCGGTCGCCTTCCAGACCGTGCAGCGCGCCGTCGAGGGCGACTTCGAGATCGCGATCATCGACACGGCCGGGCGGCTGCAGACCAAGGGCGGGCTCATGGATGAGCTCGGCAAGGTGCGGCGCGTGATCGAGAAGCAGGCGCCGGTCTCCGAGGTGCTGCTCGTGCTCGACGCGACGACCGGGCAGAACGGCCTGGCGCAGGCGGAGGCGTTCATCGAGCACGCCGGCGTCACGGGGCTCGTGCTGACGAAGCTCGACGGCTCGGCGAAGGGTGGCTTTGTGCTCTCCGTGCAGGAGAAGACGGGCCTCCCGATCAAGCTGGTGGGGCAGGGCGAGGGCATCACCGACCTGACCGGCTTCACGCCGCACGTCTTCGCGCAGCAGCTCGTCGGCTAGCGCGGGTCCGCCCGCCCAGCCCGGCGCAAACCCCCACTTTGTGTGAGTGGGGGCCGCTTTCGCGACCGGATTGTGGCGCGCACTCGCTCGAATTCGGCCCGGGACGACCACCCGAACGGCCGATTTCAGCCCGCCGCGAAAAACTGACCGGTGAGTGCAAAAATGAGGTATACCTAGAAGAACGAGGCCTGACGGCCGAGCCACGAGCTGCGGCCGCCGGACCGAAAGCCACGCCAACCAGGCGGGGCGTTCGAGAAAGGGTAGACATGCAGCACCTCACCGTCCTGGGAACCGGCGTCCTCGGGTCCCAGATCATCTTCCAGGCGGCGTACGCGGGCAAACAGGTGGTCGCGTACGACCTGAACGATGAGATCCTCGGCAAGCTCGCAGACCGCTGGGAGTATCTGAAGCCGCTCTACCTGCGTGATCTGCCGGACGCCACGCCGGAGAAGCTGGAAGCTGCGGTCGCGCGCATTCGCACCTCGGCTGATCTCGCCGACGCGCTCTCGGACGCGGATCTGGTGATCGAGGCCGTGCCCGAGCGGCTCGACATCAAGCAGAGCACCTGGGAGCAGGTGGGCGCGCTCGCCCCGGCGAAGACGATCTTCGCCACCAACTCCTCGACGCTCCTGCCGAGCGACATCGCGCCGTTCACGGGGCGGCCGGAGAAGTTCCTCGCGCTGCACTTTGCGAACGAGGTGTGGAAGTTCAACGTCGGCGAGGTGATGGGCCACGAGGGCACCGACCCCGCAGCCTTCGAGGCGGTCGCGCAGTTCGCCGAGGAGATCGGCATGGTGCCGATCCGGATCCACAAGGAGCAGCCGGGGTACGTGCTCAACTCGCTGCTCGTGCCGTTCCTGAACGCCGCCGCCCGGCTGCTGGTGCGCGGGGTCGCGACGCCGGCGGACATCGACAAGACCTGGAAGATCGCGACCGGCGCGCCGAGCGGTCCGTTCGAGATCTACGACGTCGTCGGCATGATGACGCCGTACCAGCTCGGGCTCGCGAGCGATGAGCCCGAGATGCAGGAGTTCGCCTCCTACATCAAGCGCGAGTACATCGACAAGGGATGGCTCGGTAAGGGGGCTGGCCGCGGCTTCTACGACTACAGCGGGAAGTAGCGAGCGCGCGCGATGAGTGGCCCGGGTCGATTCGACCCGGGCCACTGTCGTCTCGTGCGCACGCGCGCAGCGTGAACGGCTAGAATCGACCCATCATGGCTACTTTCGGAAACCTCTCTGCGCGGCTCACCGACACCTTCAAGAACCTGCGCGCGAAGGGCAAGCTCTCCGCGTCGGACGTCGACAGCACGGTCCGCGAGATTCGTCGCGCGCTGCTCGAGGCGGACGTCTCGCTCGATGTGGTGAAGGACTTCACGGCGAAGGTGCGCGATCGTGCGCTCGGCGATGAGGTGAACGCCGCGCTCAACCCCGCGCAGCAGGTGGTGCAGATCGTCAACGAGGAGCTCGTTGCGATCCTCGGCGGCGAACAGCGTCGCCTGCAGTTCGCGAAGAAGCCGCCGACGATCATCATGCTTGCCGGCCTCCAGGGCGCTGGCAAGACGACGCTGGCTGGAAAGCTCGCCAAGTGGCTGAAGGATCAGGGTCACACGCCCATGCTCGTCGCGTGTGACCTGCAGCGCCCGAACGCGGTGACGCAGCTCGGCGTGGTCGCCGAGCAGGCCGGCGTCGCCATCTACGCGCCCGAGCCGGGCAACGGTGTCGGCGATCCGGTCAAGGTCGCACGGGGCGGTGTCGCCGAGGCGCGCACGAAGCAGCACGACTTCGTGATCGTCGATACGGCCGGTCGCCTGGGCGTCGACCAGGAGCTCATGCGGCAGGCCGCCGACATCCGCGCCGCGATCGACCCCGACGAGGTGCTGTTCGTGATCGACGCGATGATCGGTCAGGACGCCGTCGCGACCGCGCAGGCGTTCCAGGAGGGCGTTGACTTCACCGGTGTCGTGCTGACGAAGCTCGACGGCGACGCGCGCGGCGGCGCTGCGCTCTCGATTCGCGGCGTCACCGGTCGCCCGATCCTGTTCGCCTCAACGGGTGAGGGCCTCGGTGACTTCGAGCCGTTCCACCCGGACCGGATGGCGAGCCGCATCCTCGACCTCGGCGATATCCTCTCGCTCATCGAGCAGGCGCAGAGCGCGTTCGACGAGGACGAGGCGCGCAAGGTCGCGGAGAAGATCGCGAAGGACGAGTTCACCCTCGACGACTTCCTCGGTCAGATGCAGCAGCTCCGCGGCGCCGGCTCCATAAAGAAGATGATGGGCATGCTCCCCNGATCGCGAAGGACGAGTTCACCCTCGACGACTTCCTCGGTCAGATGCAGCAGCTCCGCGGCGCCGGCTCCATCAAGAAGATGATGGGCATGCTCCCCGGCATGGGGAAGATGAAGGATCAGCTCGACAACTTCGACGAGCGCGAGATCGTGCGCACCGAGGCGATCATCCAGTCGATGACGCAGGCCGAGCGCAAGAACCCGAAGATCCTCAACGGCTCGCGCCGCCTCCGCATCGCGCGGGGCTCAGGGATGACCGTCACCGACGTGAACGCCCTCGTGCAGCGTTTCGAGCAGGCCGCGAAGATGATGAAGACGGTGGCGCGCGGCGGCGTGCCGCAGATCCCCGGTATGGGGCCGATGCCCGGCATGGGCGGCCACGGCGGCAAGAAGAAGCAGCAGGCGAAGGGCAAGGGGAAGCAGCGCTCGGGCAACCCGGCCAAGCGCGCGCAGGAGGCGGCCGGCGTTGCCGCGAAGCAGGCCGAGGCGCCGAGCGGCTCCGGCTTCGGTCTCGGCGGAGGCGCTGGCGCGCAGCCGACCGAGGAGGACATGGCCAAGCTGCAGCAGATGCTCGGGAAGGGCCTGCGCTAGGTGAGCGCGCCGCCGCCTCCCACAGCGGCGGCTGATCGCCTCGCGCTCTTCCGGCGCGAGTGGCCCGGGCGGATCAGCTGGGCCGAGGTGCGCGCTGCCGAACCGCGCGTGTTCTGGCGGGCCGCGGCCGGCGCCGCGCTGCTGCTGCCCGCGGCGGGGGCGCTCCTCGCCTGGACGTCGCTCACCGGCGAGTTCCCCGTGGCGATCACGCTCCCCGCGTGGCTCGAGTGGGCGCGCGGTGGCCTCGTGGTCGGCGGCTTCTGGCTGGTACTTCTGCTCGGCGTGTTCGCGGCGATCCTGCTCGACCGCCCGCGCGAACTGCGGCGCGAGCTCGCGTTTCGCCGTTTCGCCGCGGCGCGCGGGCTGAGCTACGCCCGCCTGGGCGCCACGCCGCCAGCGCGTGGCCTGTTCTTCGCGGAGCCGGCGGGCAGCGCACCGGGCGGCGCGGCGCGGCGGAGGCGCCTCGGGCAACCAGCGGCGCCGGGGGACACCGCGCGGTTTCGGGCGAACTTCGCGCTGTCGAGCACGGAGCCGCCAGCGTGGCCGGGAGCGGAGCCCGAACTGCAACTCGCCGTCGCGAGCTTCGCCGGCGGAAAGAACGACCCGCGCGGCCCGCTCGGCGGGTTTCGCTACCTGCAGCTCCGCGCGCCGCGGCAGCTGCCGCACCTCGTCATCGACTGGCTCGCGAACGGGAAGCTGAGCGAGTTCCTCGCGGGGTCCCAGCGGCTCTCGCTCGAGGGGGACTTCGATCGGAACTTCGCCTGCTACGCCCCTGCGGGGTATGCACGCGACGCGCTCGAGCTGCTCACGCCCGACGTGATGGCCGTGCTGATCGATCACGGGCGGCACTGGGACATCGAGGTCGTGGAGGATCGGATCCTCGTGGTGTCCCGCCGGGTGCTCGGCCGCTGGGATCGCGCGGAGACCACCGCGCTGCTGCTCTTCGCTGAGGTGCTCGGCGGGGAGCTCGGGCACCAGGCGCGCCACTACACCGATCCGCGCGCGGATCGCCCGCGTGTGCAGGTCGCTGCGCCAGGGCAGCGGCTCGCCCGGAGGTCGCGGGCCTGGGTCGGAGCCGTGGTGTGCGCGGTCGGCGCCGCCCTGCTCGCGTTCCCGTTCGTGCTCGGCTGGCTGCTCGACCTGAGCTAGCTCCGGCCCCGTGGGTGCCGGCACCGCGGGGGCGTTGCCCGCGCGAGCCTCGATCGTGATCGAGCCGTGATTTTTCTGCGCCATGTACACTCTGACATGTACTATTGTACTAACGGGTGATGGGGGTTCTCCCTGATCCCGACCACAGGCCAAGCGGCCCTGTGCGACTCAACGAATCAAGGGTGACTCAATGACTCGGAACAAGATCCTGACAGGCGCGGCCATCGTGGCCGTCGCCGCGCTGGGCCTCAGTGGCTGCGCGAGCGGCGGCGGGGGTGCCGGCGAGGCGGCCGGCGAACCGCAGCAGGGCGGCACGCTCAAGGTGCTCGCGAACGGCGATGTGGATCGGCTCGATCCCCAGCTCACGGCGTACGTGCCCGTGAACAGCGTGGTGCGCGCGATCTCCCGCTCGATCCTGAGCTACGAGTCCTCCAACGACGTCGACACGCGGGTGGAACTGACCGGCGACCTCGCGACCGAGGTTCCCGAGGCGACAAACGATGGGCTCACCTACACGATCTCGCTGCGCGATGGGGCGCAGTGGGACGCGCCGGATGGGGCGCGCGCGATCGTCGCTGCCGACGTGGAGCGCGGGATCAAGCGCATCTGCAACCCGCACATCGGCGCGGCGCTCGGCGGCTACTTCATCACCCTGATCGATGGGATGGAGAGCTTCTGCGACGGCTTCGCGAAGGTCGCGCCCGAGGTCGGGCCGATGAAGGACTACATCGAGCAGAACGACATCTCGGGGATCGAGACGCCGGACGACTCGACCGTGGTCTTCACGCTGACCGAGCCCGCCTCCGACTTCACGTCGATGCTCAGCCTGCCGACGGCGAACCCGGCGCCCATCGAGGTGCTCGACTACCTGCCCGACTCGCCCGAGTACCGCAACAACTTCATCGCGTCCGGGCCGTACACGGTCGCGGAGCACAAGCCAGACGTGTCGATGAAGTTCGTGCGCAACGAGGCCTGGGACGCGAAGAGCGATCCGCTCCGCGGCGCATACGTCAATGAGATCGTCATGACCATGGGCCTCGAGGCCGACGCCGCGATGCAGCAGCTCCAGGCGGGCTCCGCCGACCTGCTCTTCGACCTGCAGCCGAGCCCGGCGAACATCCAGCAGCTCACCACGGCGAACGACGAGAAGTTCTCCACGATGGAGAACGGCGGCATCGACCAGTTCCTCTGGTTCAACACGAAGACCGATAACAACGGCGGCGCGCTGCAAAAGCTCGAGGTGCGCCAGGCCATCCAGTACGCGATCGACAAGCCGGCGGTCGTGCAGGTGATGGGCGGCGAGGACATCGCGACCGTGACGAACGGCATTTTCGGCCCGGGCATCAACGGCTACGAGGACTTCTCGCTCTACGGCGACCCGTCGGGCAAGGCGGATCCCGAGAAGGCGAAGGAGCTGCTCGCGAAGGCCGGGGTGGAGAACCTCACGCTGAAGTTCCCGTACCGCAACCTCGGCACGCAGCCCGACATCGCGCAGACCGTGCAGGCGAGCCTCGAGGCCGCCGGCATCACGGTCGAGCTCTTCCCCGTGCCCCCGACGGACTACTACGCCAACTTCATGTCGAACGTCGAGAACACGACGGGCGGCGAGTGGGACGTCGCGCTCGTCGGCTGGTCGCCCGACTGGGTGGGCGGCGCCGCCCGCTCGGTCTTCCAGCCGCAGTTCTCGTTCGACGGCACCCCGCAGACGTACAACTACGTCGACTACAACAACGAGGAGGCCAACACCCTGGCCGCCGCCGCGCTCTCGGCAGCGACCCCCGAGGAGGCCGGCAAGCTCTGGCACCAGGTCGACGAGACCGTGATGCAGGACTCGCCGATCGTCAGCATCGTCGCCAGGAAGAAGGCGAACTACCACTCGGCGCGCGTCGAGAACTTCTCGATCTACGCCCTCGCCCAGAACGGCGACTGGACGAACGTCTGGCTCACGAAGTAACGAATCGCACGCAGGGTGTGGCGGTGCTGCCGTCCGGTGGCACCGCCACACCCGCGCCTTTGAAAGGTGAATCGGATGACGATTCTTGAAGTGTCGAACCTCGTGGTGGACATCCCCACCGAGGACGGCGATGTGCACGCCGTGCAGGACGTCTCGTTCGCGGTGCGCGAGGGGGAGTTCTTCGGCATCGTCGGC
Organism: Leucobacter chromiireducens; assembly: GCF_003917135.1. Taxonomy (GTDB): domain Bacteria; phylum Actinomycetota; class Actinomycetes; order Actinomycetales; family Microbacteriaceae; genus Leucobacter; species Leucobacter chromiireducens_A. Next base: position 81,516 of record NZ_RPDI01000012.1, on the reverse strand, counting down.
GAGTCGGGCTCCGGGAAGTCCGTGCTCGTGCAGTCGGTGATGGGGCTGATCCCGCAGGCCAAGACCTCGGGAACGGTCGCGTTCCGCGGGCAGAACCTCCTGACGCTCGGCCCGGATGGGCTCCGCCGGCTGCGCGGCAAGGAGATCAGCATGATCTTCCAGGACCCGCTGTCGAGCCTGCACCCGCAGTACACGATCGGGTGGCAGATCGTCGAGCAGATCCGCGCGCACGAGCCGGTCTCGCACGCCGAGGCGAAGGCGCGCGCGATCGAGCTGCTCGAAAAGGTGCGGATCCCGAACGCCGCGGAGCGCTTCGACGCGTACCCGCACCAGTTCTCCGGCGGCATGCGCCAGCGCGTCATGATCGCGATGGCCCTCTCCCTCGGCCCGGCGATCATCATCGCGGACGAGCCGACCACGGCCCTCGACTCGACCGTGCAGGCGCAGATCCTCGACCTCCTCGCCGAGATGCGCGCCGACCTCGGCGCCACCGTGATCATGATCAGCCACGACCTCGGCGTCCTCGCGCGCGTCGCCGACCGCGTCATGGTGATGTACGGCGGGCGGCGCCTCGAGCTGGGGGAGAGCGCCCAGGTGCTCGGCAACCCGGCGCACCCCTACACCGCCGGCCTGCTGCGCTCCTCCTCATTCAACACGGCGCCCGGCGCGCCGCTCGTGCCGATCGCCGGGCGAACGCCGAGCTTGCTCGCGCCACCGAGCGGCTGCGTGTTCCAGAGCCGCTGCCCCGACGCGATGGAGATCTGCGGCCAGCGCCCGCCGCTGCGAGCGTTCACCGACGGCACCGAGGCGCTGTGCTGGCTGGAGACGCCGCCGAGCGCCCCGGCAGCGTCCGAGCCCGCGCTGCCCCCGCTCACGATCTCCGAGCACGACGCGATCGTCGAGGTGCGCGATCTCGAACTCGAGTTCCGGCAGCGGCGCCAGGCGCCGAAGCGCGTGCTCGATGGCATCAGCCTGAGCGTGCGGCGCGGCGAGACCCTCGGGCTCGTTGGCGAGAGCGGCTGCGGGAAAACGACGCTGGCGCGCGCGATCGCCGGCCTGATCCCGCAGACGAGCGGCACCGTGCACTTCGACGGCCGGGACACCTCTGAGCTGCGCGGCGATCAGTGGCGCGCCCAGCGGCGGCGCGTGCAGGTGGTCTTCCAGGATCCGTTCGGCTCGCTGAACCCGAAGCGCCGGGTTGGCGCGATCATCGGCGATCCGTTCCGGATCCACGGGGTCGCCGCCGGGCGCGAGCGGCAGGAGCGCGTGCAAGAACTCATGGAGCTCGTCGGGCTGAACCCCGAGCACTTCAACCGCTTCCCCTCGCAGTTCTCGGGCGGCCAGCGCCAGCGGATCGGGATCGCGCGCGCGATCGCGCTCCGCCCGGAACTCGTGATCCTCGACGAGCCTGTCTCGGCGCTCGACGTGTCCATCCAGGCGCAGGTGCTCAACCTGCTCGACGACCTCCAGCGCGAGCTGGGGCTCACCTACCTGTTCATCTCGCACGACCTCGCCGTGGTGCGCCACGTGTGCGACCGCATCGCGGTGATGGAGGGCGGCCGCATCATCGAGCTCGGCGACGCGGAATCCGTCGCGGGCGCCCCCCAGCAGCCGTTCACGCAGCGCCTGCTCGCCGCCGCGGCACCCGAGATCCCGCGCAGGCCGCGCGAGCGCGAGCTGCTCGCCGTCGGCGCGCCCGCCACGATGGAGGACCACGCATGACCCGCGTCTTCTCGAAAGAGACCACGGTGATCATCACCCCGGCGGCCGCCGCGCGGCGCGCCGCCGAGGTGAAGGCACGCAGCTCCTGGCAGCTCACGCTCGCGCGCCTCGTGCGCGATCCCGCGAGCATCGCCTCGGCGATCGTCATCCTCTGCATCGTCGCGTTCGCGCTCGGCGCTCCGCTCGTCGCGCAGTGGACGGGGCACGGACCCACCGAGCAGTTCCGCGAGACCGGGCTGTCCGCGGCGGGCATCCCCGTCGGGCCGCGCGGCGAGTTCCTGCTCGGCACCGATCAGCTCGGCCGCGACATCCTCGTGCGCCTCGCCTACGGCGCACGCGTCTCGCTCCTCGTCGGCGTCGTCGCCTCGCTCATCGCGTCGGCGATCGGCATCCTCATCGGCATGATCGCCGGCTTCTTCGGCGGCGTGGTCGACACGATCCTGAGCCGCGTGATCGACCTCGTGATGAGCGTGCCGTTCCTGCTCGTCGCGATCGCCACCGTGTCGGTCCTCGGCCCCAGCCTGCAGCTGTCCATCGCCGTGATCGTGTTCTTCAGCTGGACCGGCCTTGCGCGCGTGATCCGCGGGCAGGTGCTCGCCATCCGGGAGCGGGAGTTCGTCGAGGCTGCGCGCTCGCTCGGCGAGTCGCGCGTGTCCATCATGTTCACCGGCGTGCTGCCCAACCTCATCGTGCCGATCATCGTCTACACCACGCTCATGATCCCGGCCGCGATCGTGTTCGAGGCGACGCTCTCGTTCCTCGGCCTCGGCATCGTGCCGCCAACCCCCAGCTGGGGCAACATGCTCGCCGACGCGGCGAACGGCTCGATGTACATGGTCGCGCCGTGGATGGTGCTCGTTCCCGGTCTTGCGCTCCTCGCCCTCACGCTCGCCTTCAATCTGCTCGGTGACGGTCTGCGCGACGCGCTCGACCCGTCCTCCACGAAGGGAGGGAAGTGATGATCCGCTTCCTCGCCTCGCGCATCGGCTTCGGTGTGCTCGTGCTGTTCCTGCTCAGCGTGTTCGTGTTCGTGCTGTTCTACGTCACCCCCTCCGATCCCGCGCGGATCATCGCCGGCGACAAGGCGACCGAGGAGCTCATGGCGCAGATCCGCGCGAACCTCGGGCTCGACAAGCCGATGCTTGAGCAGTACCTCATGTTCATCGGCAACCTCGCGCAGGGCGACCTCGGCTTCTCCTACCGCACGAACCTGCCGGTCGCGGACATCGTGCTCACGCGGATCCCGATCACGATGTCGCTCGTCTTCGGTGCGGTGATCGTGTGGCTGCTCATCGGGATCCCGATCGGCATCGCATCGGCGAAGCGGCCGGGGAGCCTGCGCGACCGCCTGGGGCAGGGCTTCGCGATCGTCGGCATCAGCTTCCCGACGTTCGTGCTCGGCATGCTGGCGCTCTACACGCTCTACTTCCTGCCGACGAAGCTCGGGATCACACTGTTCCCGCCGTCCGGATACGTGCCCTTCACGCAGGACCCGCTGCAGTGGGCGTGGCACCTGATCCTGCCCTGGCTGACGCTCGCGCTCGTCACGAGCGCCGTATACGCGCGGCTCACCCGCGGCCAGATGCTCGAGGTGCTCGGGCAGGACTACGTGCGCACCGCGCGGGCGAAGGGGCTCACCGAGCGCCGCGTCACCTACGTCCACGCGTTCCGCAGCGCCATGCCCCCGCTCGTGACCCAGCTCGGCATCGACATCGGCATGCTGCTCGGCGGCGTGATCGTGATCGAGCAGGTGTTCGGGCTGCAGGGCGTCGGCGCGCTCGCGGTGACGAGCGTTGCGATGCAGGATCGCCCCGTGGTGATCGCGATCGTGCTGCTCGGCGGCGTCTTCGTGGTCATCTCGAACCTGGTGGTCGATACGCTGTACGCGCTGCTCGACTCGCGCGTTCGCACCGCGAGCGCGTAGCGCGAGCGACACACAACTGGAGAACGGAATACGCATGCAGCGAAGCGCTGAATACCTGATCGGCACCGACATCGTCGCGCGGGACGTGTGGACGACGGTGCCGCTTGATTGGAACGATCCAGCGGGCGAGACGATCCGCGTGTACGCGCGCGAGCTCGTCGCGGCCGAGCGCCGCTCCGAGGACCTGCCGCTCATGGTGCACCTGCAGGGTGGGCCAGGCGGCAAGGGGACCAGGCCGCTCGCGCGGAGCGCGTGGGTGGGGGCTGCGCTCAAGCGGTTCCGCCTCGTGATCCCGGATCAGCGGGGGACCGGGCGCTCAACGCCGCTGTCGGGCAGCGACTTCGCCGAGCTGCCGGCCGAGGAGTCGGCGCGCCGACTGTCGCTGCACCGGGCCGACTCGATCGTGCGCGATCTCGAGGCCGTGCGCGCGACGCACTACGCGGGGCGACCGTGGTGGTCGATCGGCCAGAGCTACGGCGGCTTCCTCACGCTGCACTACCTCTCCACGGCGCCGGAGGCGCTCGTCGCCTCGGCGGTGACCGGCGGCCTCGCGGCCCTCGAACCGGATCCAGCCGAGGTGTATCGCCGCACCTTCCCGCGTGTGATCGAGAAGAACCGACGGTTCCGGGAGCGTGCCCCGCACCTCACTGCGCGCGTCGACCGGATCGCCGACCTGCTCGCCGCGGAGGACGTGCGACTCGCCGACGGGGATCGGCTCACCGTGCAGCGCTTCCAGACCCTCGGCCTCGACTTCGGGATGGCCCCGGGGTTCGACCGCGTGCACTGGCTCCTCGACGAGGCGTTCGCCGACGCGGCGGAGACCCGCCTGAGCGACACCTTCCTCGCGACGGTCGGCGAGGCCACCGGCTTCGCGACGAACCCGCTCTTCATCGCGCTGCAGGAGAGCATCTACGGGCCCGGCCCCTCGGCGTGGGCCGCGCAGCGGGAGCGCGACGCGCGGCCCGAGTTCGCGCCGTCGGCCCGCTCGCTGCTGTTCACGGGCGAGATGGTGTTCCCGTGGATGTTCGAGGAGATCCGCGCGCTCCGCGGCTTCCGCGCGGGCGTCGAGCTGCTCGCTGCGCGCGAGTGGCCGATCGAGATGTACGACACCGCGCAGCTCGCGGAGAACGAGGTGCCCGTCGAGGCCGCCGTGTACTTCGACGACATGTACGTCGATGCCGGGCTCTCGCTCGACACCGCGGCGCGCGTCGCCGGGCTGCACGCCTGGGTCACCAACGAGTTCGAGCACGACGGCGTCCACCACGACGGGGTCGCCGAGCGGCTTTTCACCGCCCTGGAGCACCGGCTCGGCGGCGCGCTTCCCACCCGCAACTAGTTCTCAGGAGGAGAATCACTGATGTCACACGCTTCGCACGGCTCGCACGCCTCCCAGGCGCCCCAGGCGCCCCAGGCGCCCCAGGCCACGAGCCTGTCCGGGCTCGGTGCGGCGATCCGCACGGTCGACTGGGAGTCCGGCATGCCGAACTCGCGCGCGGTGCGCCGCGATCCCCGCATGCCGCTCCTGTCGACCACCCCGGGCTTCACCGAGTGGATCAGCACGGGGTGGGGCGAGGCGGATCGCACGCCGCGCGTCGAGCCGGGCGCGAGCGAGGCCGCGGCCGCGCACCGCGCGCGGCTCTCCGCTGCGCTGCCTGGCCAGTCGCTCGTCGTCACCGCGGGGCGTGCGCAGCTGCGGGTCAACGACAACTTCTTCGAGTTCCGCGCCGACAGCGACTTCCTGTGGCTCGTCGGCTACGGCGTCGAGGACGGCGTGCTCGTGCTCACGCCTGCGGCTGGCGGGCACGACGCGGTGCTGTACGTGACGCCGCCGGCGCGCCCGGGGGACGCGGCTTTCCACGCCTCGGCAGCCCACGGCGAGCTGTGGGTCGGCCCGCAGCCGGGGGTTGCCGAGCTGCAGGCCGCGCTCGGGCTCACGGTGCGGCCGATCTCCGAGCTCCGGCTGCCGGCCGGCGCGCTCGTGGCGGGGGCCGCGGTCGTCGCGGCCGGCGCCGGCGCCCAGCTGGACGGCACGCCCCGCTCCGCGGAGCTCGCCCGCGTGCTGTCCGAGCTGCGCATGTTCAAGGACGAGTGGGAGATCGCTGAGCTGCGCCGCGCGATCCTCGACACGGTCGACGGCTTCGCCGAGGTGCGGCGCGAGATCCCGCGCGCGATCGAGCGCGGGGGAGAGCGCTGGCTCCAGGGCACCTTCGACCGCCACGCCCGCACGGTGGGGCAGGCGCCCGGCTACACCACGATCGTGGGCGCCGGCGCGCACGCGCCGGTGCTGCACTGGGTGCGCGCGGACGGCGAGATCCTGCCCGATGAGCTCCTGCTGCTCGACATGGGGGTGGAGGGGCGCTCGGGGTACACCGCCGACGTGACGCGCACGCTGCCGGCGAGTGGCACGTTTAGCCCTGTGCAGCGCGAGGTGCACGACCTCGTGGAGCGCTCGCACCGGGCCGGGCTCGCCGCTGTGGCGCCCGGCCGGCCGTGGGCCGACTTCCACGCGGCCAGCATGGAGGTGATCGCGCACGGGCTCGCCGACTGGGGGCTGCTGCCCGTCTCGGTCGATGAGGCGCTCTCCGAGCACGGCCAGCAGCATCGCCGGTACATCGTCTGCGGGGTTGGGCACCACCTCGGCCTCGACGTGCACGACTGCGACGGTTCGAGCTACGAGGCCTATCTCGGCGGTACGGTGCAGGCCGGCATGGCGCTCACCGTCGAGCCAGGTCTGTACTTCCACGCCTGGGATGAGACGGTGCCGCCGGAGCTCCGCGGGATCGGCGTGCGGCTTGAAGACGACCTGATCGTCACGGAGTCCGGGAACACGGTGTTGAGCGACGCGCTGCCCATCGACGCGGCCGGAATCGAGGCATGGATGGCAGATCAGCTCGGATAGTCGCCGAAAAACCCCTGGTCGCAGCAAAAATTGCGCAATGGGGCTCCGCTGTGGCAAAATGGACGAGTTCACGCACTCGCGTGCCCAGGCTTTCGCGCAGCGGCTCAGTTTCGCCGCGTGGCGTCGTTTCACAATCAAGGAGTCATCTCATGGCAGTCAAGATTCGCCTCAAGCGTCTCGGTAAGATCCGCGCACCCTACTACCGCATCGTCGTCGCCGACTCGCGCACCAAGCGCGACGGCCGCGTGATCGAGGAGATCGGCAAGTACCACCCGACCGAGAACCCCTCGTTCATCGAGGTTGACTCGGATCGCGCGCAGTACTGGCTGAGCGTCGGCGCGCAGCCGACCGAGCAGGTCGCGGCGATCCTCAAGCTCACGGGCGACTGGGGCAAGTTCTCGGGCGAGGGCTCGACCGAGTCGCAGGTCAAGGCTCCCGAGGCGAAGGCAGTGTTCGAGGCCGACAGCGCCAAGAAGACCGTGCTCCGCCCCAAGGCTGAGAAGCCGGCTGAGGCTCCCGCCGAGGCAGCTGAGGCTCCCGCCGAGGACGCAGCCGAGGCTGCCGAGAGCACCGAGGACTAATCCTCTTGGCTGAACAGGCGCTCGCTGACGCTCTCGGACACCTCGTCCGGGGCATCGTCGACCATCCGGAGCGCGTGCGTGTCGATTCCCGCGGCGGATCGCGCGGCGAGGTGCTTGAGGTGCGCGTGCACCCGAGCGACCTCGGCCGCGTGATCGGCCGCGGCGGCCGCACCGCCTCCTCGCTCCGCACCGTCGTGAACTCGCTCGCCGCTGGTGAGCGCGTGCGCGTCGACGTCGTGGACACCGATGTGGCCGAGGCCGACGCGGTGGACTCCGACGCGGCCGAGGCTCCGGCCGGCGCGACCGGAAGCGACGCCTGATGGCCAGCGCCTCCGGGCGCGCGCATGCTCCCCGTCCCGCTCGCGGGGCGGGGAGTTTGCGTGTCGGACGCCTGACCAAGCCGCACGGACTGAAGGGGGGCATCAAGCTCGAACTCTTCACCGACAACCCCGAGCTGCGCTTCGTCCCCGGCGCTGAGTTCGCGCTCCAGGTGCCCGAGGACTCGCCCTGGTTCGAGCGCACGATCACGCTGCGCGAACTGCGCTGGTTCAACGACTCCCCGGTCGGCTTCTTCGAGGAGCTGCCCGATCGCACCGCCGCCGAGGGCATCGTCCGCGCGATCCTCTGGATCGACGAGGACGCCGTCGCCGAGGGCGAAGAGGAGAACGCCTGGTACCACCACCAGCTCGTCGGCCTTGATGTCGTCGAGGGCGAGCGGAAGCTCGGCGTGGTCGCCGAGGTGCAGCACCTGCCAGCGCAGGACCTGCTCGTTGTGACCACCGAGACCGGCAGCGTGCTCGTGCCGTTCGTCGAGCAGATCGTGCCGAGCGTTGACATCGAGGCCGGCGTCGTGCTGGTGACCCCGCCAGCCGGGCTCTTCGAGGAGCGCGACGCCGAGATCGCCGGTGGGCCGGGCTCAGGCGGCGACGCCGCGAGCGAGCCAGACGCGGACCGCCGCGCATGAGGATCGACGTCGTCTCGATCTTCCCCGGCTACTTCGACGCGCTCGAACTCTCACTGCTCGGCAAAGCCAAGCAGCGCGGGATCGTCGACGTGCGCGTGCACGATCTGCGCGAGCACGCGCACGACAAGCACCGCACGGTGGACGACACGCCGAGCGGCGGCGGCGCAGGAATGGTCATGAAGCCGGAGCCATGGGGTGCCGCGCTCGACGCCGTGCTCGCCGAGGACGGGGCGGATCCCGATCCGCTGCTGATTTTCCCGTCACCCGCTGGGGATGTGTTCACGCAGCGGATGGCGCGCGAGCTCGCCGAGGAGTCGCACCTCGTGTTCGGCTGCGGCCGCTACGAGGGCATCGATCAGCGCGTGTTCGACGAGTACGCCGAACGCGGACGCGTCCGCCTCGTGAGCATCGGCGACTACATCCTGAACGGCGGCGAGGTCGCGACGATCGCGATGATCGAGGCGATCGCGCGGCTCGTTCCCGGCGTGGTCGGCAACCCCGAGAGCCTCGTCGAAGAATCGCACGAGGACGGGCTGCTCGAGTACCCGAGCTACACGAAGCCGGCCGAGTGGCGCGGCCGAGCGGTGCCGCCGGTGCTCCTGAGCGGCAACCACGCGGCCATCGCCGCGTGGCGCGCCGAGCAGAGCGTCGCGCGCACCCGTCGCGTGCGACCCGAGCTGCTCTCGCGCGAGCAGCGCGGCGAGGCGCGCCCCAGGCACGCAGCCGACGAGTAGTCACGCTCCACTAGGCTTGCTCCATGCGTGATGTGATCTCCGCCCTCATCGGGAAGAGCGTTCGGCAGGCCGCCCGCCTGCGCGGTGGCGGCTCGGCGCTCCCCGGCCTCGTCGTCGAGAAGCTCGACCCCGGCTTCCTCGGGCGCGTGCTCGGCCGCCTGCCCTACGGCGTGATCGCGGTGAGCGGCACCAACGGCAAGACCACCACAACGAAGATGATCGTGGAGATGCTCGAGGCCCAGGGGCTCCGGGTGTTCACGAACCGTACCGGCTCGAACTTCTCCCGCGGGGTCGTCGCCGCCGCGGTCGCCGAGGGCTCGCTCGCTGGTCGCCTCGACGCCGACATCGCGGTGCTCGAACTCGACGAGGCGCACGCCATGTTCTTCATCGACCGGGTGCCGCCGCGCTTCACCCTGCTCCTCAACGTGCTGCGCGATCAGCTCGACCGCTTCGGGGAGATCGACACCACGGCGAAGCTGCTGCAGCGCATCGCCGACGCGACGAGCGAGGGGCTCGTGGTGAACCGCGAGGACCGGCTGATCCGCGAGATCGGTGAGCGCACGCGGCTCCGCACCGCGGCCGTCGATGTGCGCGAGTTCGGCCTCTCCGACGACCTGCTCGCCACCTTCCCGAGCGACGACGACTTCCACGCGAGCGCGCCGGCCGGACGGCTCGCGCCTGCGGGCGACGCCGACGTCACGCTCATCGAGCTCGGCGACCACGAGGCCGTGTTCGAGATCGACGGTGTGCCCCACCGCACCGGGCTGAAGCTCGAGGGGCTCTACAACACGTTCAACGCCGCGGCGGCGCTTGCCGTCGTGCGGCAGGTGCTCGAGGCCGGCCCGCTGCCGGACCACGCGGCACGCGTCGTGCCGCCCGCCGACACCGAGCGCATCGTCGCGGCGCTCGCCGAGGTGCGCCCCGCGTTCGGCCGCGGGGAGCAGCTCGAACTCGACGGCCAGCCGCTCGAACTCGTGCTCGTGAAGAACCCGGCCGGCTTCCGCCTCGGACTCGCGTCCTTCGCCGCCGACGGGGTCGCCGCGATGATCGCCATCAACGACCAGTACGCCGACGGCCGCGACATGTCCTGGCTGTGGGACGTCGACTTCAGCTCCCTCGCCGGCACCGGCGTCGACACGGTGAGCGGCGCGCGCGCCTGGGACATGGCGCTCCGGCTCGAGCACGATGACGTTCCGGTCGGCGCGGTCGAGGAGGATCTTGGCCGCGCGCTCGCGTCGTTCCGCCAGCGCACCATGGGCCAGCCGCGCCGTATCTACTGCACGTACACGGCCATGCTTGAACTCCGCCGCGCTCTCGCGGAGCTGACTGATGTGGAGGACATCTGGTGAGCGCAGCAGCACCGGCGGGGGAGACCGCGCCCGAACTCGTGATCGTGTCGCTCTACCCGCGCGACATGAACATCTACGGCGACCGCGGGAACGTGCTCTCGCTGGAGCGGCGCGCACGGGCGCACGGTTTCGCGCCGCGCGTCGTCGAGGTGAACCCTGGCGATGCGCTCCCCGAGCACATCGACATCATCGTCGGCGGTGGCGGTCAGGACTCCGGGCAGGGGCGTGTGGCCGCGGACCTCGCGGAGCGCGCCGACACGATCCGCGAGCTTGCACGCGACGGCGTGCCGATGCTTATGGTGTGCGGGCTCTACCAACTGTTCGGGCACCGGTTCGTGACGCACACGGGGGACGAGCTCGCCGGGATCGGGGTCCTCGACGTTGAGACGCGCGGCGGCACCGAGCGGATGATCGGCAACATCGTGCTCGACACCGCCGACTTCGGGGAGATCATCGGCTACGAGAACCACAGCGGCAACACGACGCTCGGCCCCGGGTCCGAGCCGCTCGGCCGGGTGCTCCAGGGCGCGGGCAACAACCCGAACGATGGCGTCGAGGGCGCGCGCACCGGCAACGTGATCGGCAGCTACCTGCACGGCTCGCTGCTGCCGAAAAACCCGGCGCTCAGCGACTTCCTGATCGGCGAGGCGGCGCGCCGCCGCTACGGCAGCTTCGAGCCCCGCGCCGAGGTGGGGGAGACGGTGCTCCGCGCCCGCGCGAGCGCGAAGCGCCGCCCCCGCTAGGGCTCAGCTCCAGACCGCGGCTGAGCCCGCGTCGTAGAAGTGCACGCTCAGCTGAGCGCCGCCCAGCCTGTCGCGCTCGCCGGCGAGTCCGTGCGCGCGGTCCCTGAGCGCAGCGGATGAGGACGAGTCGGGCCGAAGCCCGGCGTAGAGCGAGTGCACGGTACTTTTCGGGCTGGTGAGCTGATCGAACAGGTGTGCGTCGTTCGCGTCGAGTGAAGATCCGAACGTGAACAGCGCACCCGAGGCCTCGCCCAGCCGATCGAAGCAGTGCGTCAGGTACCGGCTCTCGGCGATCCGTTCGCGCTTCGTGCGCGAGGCTCCCTCGGTCACGATGAGGGGGAATTCCTCTGCTTCAATGCGCCGGCGAATGTCCGACATGATGTGCGTGTTGCCCGGGCCGAACGCTTTTGTGAGCTGATCGCCCTGCTCAAACACATGGATCGCGCCGTGGAGGTAGTGAACGCGCTGCGCATCGGGCTTCCTCCATCGGTACCCGTTCTCCTTGGAACCGCGGAAACCGTCATCCCGCACCACCTTGCGCTCGTCATCGTCGTTCGTCGCCCAGTAGACGAGGAGGTCGTAGTTGGTGGTGAAGATCTCTTCGAAGTGCTCGAGGAACGTGCGGACGTGGGTGCGCTGATTCGTGTTGAGCTTCCTCGCGTGGTCGGGGTGCAGCTCCGCGATCGCGGTACACAGTGCGGCCCGGATTCCCGCGCTGTCCTTCCGAATGCTGCCAGTGAGGGGGCTCGCGGGGTCGTACAGCTCAACGAGCTCGGCCGTGCGATCCAGCCTGCGGATGATCGCCTCGAAGTCGGAGCTGCCCATCACGCGTTCGAGCTCCGTCTTCTCCGTGGTGAGCGAGACCCGGGCGCGTGCCCAGAGCGACTTGTAGTTGAACGACTCATCCAAGTAGCTGCGGCTAAACCCGTTCCCCAACAGCACCGTCGGCTTCTTCTCGGGCTCGCAGGCTTTCGCTGCGGCTATGGCCTCTGCAAATGTCATGGGTTCTGTGTGCATTCCCTGAGGCTATCGCCCCTGTGCGCCGAAGCGAGGCGAAGCCCCTCCCGTTACGTAGTCACCGCCATGAATTCAGTGCCATTCCGCGCCTCGGTGCCCCCAGGAACGTGCGGGTCCTGGCGCTGTACGCCGGGTGCGCGCCCGGCGGCAGCGCCGAACACGGCGTTCGCCGTCGCCCTCGTCCCAAACCAGGCGGAGAAATCTGGGATCTCGGGCGAGAAGCCCGGTTCGGCTCCGAAATTCGCGATTTCTCCGGTGGGTTGGGGGTGCGCGAGGCCCGGCCCGCAACGCGGTGGATTTTTTTTGCATTGCGCAGGAATATTCGTTTGCATGTATCTGTTGCACCCCGTGACACGCCCCCAAACGAAAGGCATCGCATGACCATCACCGCTGATCAGATCCCCGGCTACCGCACTGGCACCTGGGTGATCGACCCGACCCACTCCGAGGTGGGCTTCTCCGTCCGCCACCTCGCCATCAGCAAGGTGAAGGGCAAGTTCGAGAACTTCGACGCCACCTTCGTGACCGCCGAGAACCCGCTCGAGTCGACCGTGACCGCGTCGGCTGAGGTCGCTTCGGTGAACACGAACGAGAAGAACCGCGATGGCCACCTCCGCACCGGTGACTTCTTCGCCGCGGAAGAGTTCCCGCAGCTCACCTTCGTGTCGACCGGCGCCCGCTCCGAGAACGGCGACTTCAAGGTCGATGGCGAGCTCACGATGCGCGGCGTGACGAAGCCCGTCACCTTCAACTTCGAGTTCGGCGGCTTCGGCGAGGACGGCTACGGCAACTACAAGGCCGGCTTCACCGCGACCGCCACCGTGAAGCGCGAGGACTTCGGCCTCACCTGGAACGCGCCCCTCGAGAAGGGCGGCCTCCTGCTCGGCTCCGATGTGACCATCAACATCGACGTGCAGGCAGCCCTCCAGGCCTAATCGCGCCAGTGCGCGGCGCTACGCGCCACGCACCACACACACCAGAGGCGGGGCATCACCTTCGGGTGGTGCCCCGCCTCTGGCGTGTCAGCCGGATCAGCGGCGGCTCAGTCGAGCTCGCCGGTGATCCGGCCGCGCACGCGGCGCAGGTCCTCCATCAACGAGCCGATCAGCACCCAGTGCTCCGGATGCGGCTGCGGGATCGTGTAGGGCTTGGTCAGTGCAGGCGGCTCGACGGGCAACGCGTCAGCGCCGGTCGAGGTGAGGCGGCCCAGGCGCTCGAGATCGTGCGCGGCGCGGCGCATCTCCTCCACCATGCCGATCACCGACGGGTCGGTGACGAGATCCGGATCGTAGAGGTCGGCGGTGGCGCGCGCCATGCCGATGATTTGCGTGACGATCCGCTGCAGGCGCTGGAAGAGCTCATCGTCGTCGGCGAGTCCCTGCCGGAAGCGGCGGCTCCGCGGGTTCAGGCGGAGGCTCTCGCGGGCCTGCCTGAGGAGGTCGTGTACGCGGCCGCGCTCGGCCTGCAGCGTCCGGGCCTCGGCCAGCATCTCGGCGAGCCATGCCTGGTCACGCGGCGCATCGAGGGCGTCGGCGATGCGCGTGAGCACCCGCGCCGAGTGGTCGGTGAGGGCAACGATCGCCTCGTGGACCGAGGAGTTCTTGATCGGGGCGACGACGAGCGCGTTCAGCGCGACGCCGATCGTCGCGCCGATCGCGGTCTCGATGAGCCGCTCGGCGCCGTAGTGCAATTCGAGCCCGCCGAGTGCGATCATGAGGAGCGCCGTGATCGCGATCTGGTTGGTCGACGACGGGGTCATCCTGAGGAGCCAGCCGACCGCCATGGCCACGCAGATGGCGGCGATGAAGAGCCACGACTGCGGGCCAAACAGCGCGCCAGCGCCGAGCGCAACGGAGATGCCGACGAGGACGCCGACGACGCGCTCGATGCCGCGGGTGAGTGACTGATCGACGTTGTCCTGCATGACGATGAGCGCGGCGATCGCGCCGAAGATCGGCAGCTGCTCGGGGAAGATGAGGAGGCAGATGAACCAGGTCAGGATCGCTGCCGCCGCGCCCTTCGCGAGCTGAAACCAGGAGGGGCGCACTGCCACGGTGAACCGGCCGGTGAGGTTGCGCTCGAACCGCCGGAACGGGTGCGTGGCCGGGCCAGTCACAGGACGCCGAGCTTTCGCAGCTCCTCGCGGAGCGTTGCCCCGTCCGGGCCGTAGACCCACGGCACCCCGCTGGTGGTTCGATTCAGGCGCGCCTTCGAGCGGCCCCCAGCGAGCACCGCCTCGCCGATGGAGAGCTGGCGGATCGCCACCGCGGCGACGTTCTGCGGGTGCGCGGTCGCGAACTCGTGGTACAGCGACTCGTCGTGCTGGCCGTCGTCGCCGATGAGCACCCAGCGCACGTCGGGGAACTCGCTGGCGAGCCGCTTCAGCTCGCGCTGCTTGTGCTCGCGTCCGCTGCGGAACCAGCGGTCGTGCGTCGGGCCCCAGTCGGTGAGGAGGAGCGGCCCCATCGGGTACAGATTGCGCGCGAGGAAGCGGCTGAGCGCCGGGGCGGCGTTCCACGCCCCGGTGGAGAGATAGACGACGGGGGCCCCGGGGTGCGCTGCGGCCAGGTGGTCGAGCATCACGGCCATGCCGGGCGTCGCGGAGCGCGCGTGCTCGTCGAGCACGAAGCTGTTCCACGCGGCGACGAACGGCTTGGGCAGCGCGGTGATCAGGATCGTGTCGTCGACGTCGGAGAGCACCCCGAACTTCGCCTCGGGATCGACGATGTTCACCGGCGCGTCGGCAACCTCGCTGTCGCCCGCCTGCAGGGAGACGGTGTGCCAGCCAGGGGTGAGCTGCACCGGCACGATGGAGTCGATGACGCCGCCGCGATCCGCCGTGACCTCGGCGACGAAGTGGCCGTCGATGTGCACGCGCACCCGCTCGTGCGGCGCGGACAGGCTCGTGAACGTTCGCCACCCTCGCACGCGCGACACCTGCGCAACATCGGGGCGGAATCGAGTGTGCTCGCGGGTGTCGGGCTTCAGGTAGAGCACGCGGCCGAGCACGCGCACCCACTCGGTGCTGCCGTAGCCGATGTACGGGATCACTGACGGGGACTTCCCGCGCGAGACGGCACGGCGTGCGCGGCGCACGTGTACCCAGTCCTCAAGTCGCGCCGCGAAGCGTGGGCGGGAGTCGGGCTGGTCGGCGGCAGTCACCTAAGACAGTCTAGAGCGTTTGACCGTGGCGCTGGGGCCACCGCCGCGGGTCGTTACTGCGCGCCTTCCCGGGCGTCGAGGTGCCGCCGCTCGCGGGAGAAGAATGCGCGCTTCAGCCCCCACAGCACGAGGAGCACCACGATCGCCGCGCCGACGAAGATATAGCCGGCGCCCTTCACGCGTCCGGCGAGCTGCTCGTAGCCGGCGGCCGCGCCAGCGCCGAGCGACACGACGATCACCGACCAGAGCACGCTGGCCGAGGCGGTCCAGCGCAGAAACACCCGGTACGGCATCCCGGTCATGCCGGCGGTCAGGGGGATGAGGGAGTGCAGCACGGGGAGGAACCGCGACAGGAACACCGCGACCCCGCCGCGCTCCCCGAGGTAGTGATCCGCAAGGCGCCACTTGTCCTCGCCGAGCCGCTGCCCGAGGCGGCTCGCGCGCAGTCGCGGCCCGGCCCAGCGGCCGAGGGCGAAACCAATGCTCTCGCCCGCGAGCGCGCCGAGCACGAGCGCGAGCACGAGCCAGGCGAACTGCGCAGCGCCATCGACGCCGAGCGCGGCGACGAGCGCGATCGTGTCGCCCGGCACGACGAGCCCAATGAACACGGAGGTTTCGAGCAGGATCCCGATGCCGGCAATCAGCGTGCGAAGGGCGGGATCAACGTCGCGCAGGGCGGCGATAATCGCGTCGAGGAGCTCCGTCATTTCACCGAGTGTAGTCAGCGATCCTGCCCGGCTTTCCGTGGATCACCTGACGGTACCGTGGCCCTATTCCCCGGTGGGGCGTGCTCTGGTAACGCGGGTGGGAGCCCTTGCGGAAACTCGTTCGGGGCCGAACGAAATGTCCTTTGATCCCGAGGAAAAAGTGTGTTGATGTCAAAGTTGATTCGCAGCTGATTCTCAGATATTGATATTCTGGGATCACCCGGTCGCCGACCGGGAGCTCCGGCGAGAATTACATCTCGTGGCGGATCTCACTATGGGAGTGTGGCTCCAGGTGTGGGGTACCACCTCCTTCGTTCAGGAGCGATACATGAACGAATTCCTCGACGCGTTGACGCTTGCTCGATGGCAGTTCGGCTTGACAACGCTGTACCACTTCATTTTTGTGCCGCTGACCATCGGCTTGAGTCTGCTCGTTGCGATTCTGCAGACGGTCTGGGTGCGCACCGGCAAGGTCAAGTACCTCAAGCTCACGCGGCTCTTCGGAAAGATCTTCCTGATCAACTTCGCAATGGGCGTCGTGACCGGCATCGTCCAGGAGTTCCAGTTCGGCATGAACTGGTCGAACTACTCGCGCTTCGTCGGCGACATCTTCGGTGCGCCCCTCGCGATGGAGGGCCTCATCGCCTTCTTCTTTGAGGCGACCTTCATCGGCCTCTGGATCTTCGGCTGGGACAAGCTGCCGAAGAAGGTGCACCTCATGACGATCTGGTTCACCTGGATCGGCACGGTGCTCTCCGCCTACTTCATCCTTGCCGCGAACGCGTTCATGCAGAACCCGGTCGGCTACTCGCTGAACGAGGAGAAGGGGCGCGCCGAGCTCGAGAGCATCGGCGACGTGCTCCTCAACCCGGTCGCGATCACGCAGTTCCCGCACACGATCTTCGCCGCGCTCATGTTCGCCGGCACCGTGATGGTCGCGGTTGCCGCATGGCACCTGAAGCGGAACCAGTTCGTCGACGAGATGCGCACGGCCCTCCGCTTCGGCGCGTGGACGAACATCATCGCCTTCCTCGGCGTCGGCCTCACCGGCCACTCGCTCGGCATGGTGATGACCGAGACGCAGCCCATGAAGATGGCCGCGGCCGAGGCGCTGTACGAGAACGCCTCAGGCGCGGACGCGTCGTTCTCGATCTTCAGCCTGGGCACCCCAGACGGCGCGCACGAGATCTTCTCGATCCGCATCCCGTACCTCCTCTCGTTCCTCTCGACCGGCACGTTCGACGGTTCTGTCGAGGGCATCCGCAACCTGCAGAGCGACTACGAGGCGATGTACTGCGGCGCTGACTCGCTGATGACCTGCCCGAGCGATGGCCAGTTCGCGCCCATCATCTGGGTGACCTACTGGGCATTCCGCTGGATGATCGGCCTCGGCGCGCTCGCCGCGCTCGTGTCGGCCGTTGGCCTGTGGCTCACCCGCAAGAACACCGAGCTCCCCGCGTGGACCTGGAAGGTCGCGATCTGGACGGCTCCGATCCCGATGCTCGCCTCGCTCGTCGGCTGGATCTTCACCGAGATGGGCCGTCAGCCCTGGATCGTGTTCGGAGTGATGACTACCGAACGAGGAGTGTCGCCCGGCGTGCCCGGCTGGGCAGTGCTCGTCTCGTTGCTCGTGTTCACCGTGGTCTACGGCGCGCTCGCGGTGGTGGAGTTCAAGCTCATCACGAAGGCCGCGAAGGAAGGCCCGCCGGAGATCGCGGAGACCACCGACGGCGAGCCCGACCACCAGTCGCTGGCGACCGTCTACTAGGAGGAACAGAAACATGGAACTCACCACACTCTGGTTCTTCATCGTCGGTGTGCTGCTCATCGGGTACTTCGTGCTCGACGGCTTCGACTTCGGCGTCGGCATGTCGCTGCCGTTCCTCGGCAAGGACAACACCGACCGTCGGCTGCTGATCAACACGATCGGCCCGGTCTGGGATCTCAACGAGACCTGGCTGATCGTCGCGGGTGCCGCCCTCTTTGCCGCGTTCCCCGAGTGGTACGCGACGATGTTCTCCGGCTTCTACCTCGCGCTCCTGCTCATCCTCGTCGCGCTGATCCTGCGCGGTGTCTCCTTCGAGTACCGCCACCAGGGCAAGGGACAGCAGTGGACGCGCTGGTTCGACCAGTTCATCTTCTGGGGATCCGTGCTGCCGCCGCTGCTCTGGGGCGTCGCGTTCGCGAACCTCGCGCAGGGCCTCCCGATCGTGCCGCTCGAGGGCGGTGGCTGGATCTACGAGGGCACGCTGCTCACCCTGCTGAACCCGTACGGTCTGCTCGGTGGCCTCACCCTGCTGCTCATCACCTTCACGCACGGGCTCGTCTTCGTCGCGCTGAAGACCGTTGGGGACATGCGCGAGCGCGCCCGCGCGCTCGCGACGAAGGTGGGGATCGCGGCGATCGTCGCCGGGGCCGCCTTCCTCGTCTGGACGATCGTGCAGCACCTCGACAGCGACACTCTCTGGGCGATCGTGACGTGCTCGGTGATCGCGGCGCTCGCGCTGATCGGCGGCTGGCTCGCCAACCTGCGCGGCCGTGAGGGCTGGGCGTTCACCGCGAACGCTGCGGCGATCGTGTTCGCGCTGCTCGCCGTGTTCATGGCGCTCTTCCCGTACCTCATGCACTCGAACATCGACCCGGCATACTCGATGTCGATCGTTGATGCTGCGAGCTCGCAGAAGACGCTGGAGCTCATGACCTGGGTGGCCGGCTTCACGCTGCCGCTCGTGCTCGCCTACCAGGCGTGGACGTACTGGGTGTTCCGCAAGCGTCTCTCGCGGGACGCGATCCCCGTGGGCGCACACTAGGGTGCTGCTGGGCGAGCGGCCATGCGCCGCCCGCCCAGCAGGCCACACACGCACTCGGCCCCGGGAAGTGACGCTCACCTCCCGGGGCCGATCGCGTTCGCCCGGGGTTTCATCAGATGTACGCCTCCCAGCTCCCGTAGACTCGTGGGAGGCGCGTTCTCCGCCCGCTCTCGCCTCACCGACCGCAACAGGATGCTCGTGAAACCTTTCGATCCGCGTCTGCTTCGTCACGCGCGCGCAGCGCGCAGCGTGTTCCTGATCGGCGGCGTGCTTGGCCTCATCCGCACGCTCGCGATTCTCGCGTGGAGCTGGTTCCTGGCGCACACGATCACCGTGGTCGCGCTGCCCGCGCTCGCGGGGGCCGGCGGCGGCGCGGGCCGCATCGCCGAGGGTGCGTACGCGCGAGAGGAGCTCTCGCTGCTCGTCGGCGGCGGCGCGGGCCGCATCGCCGAGGGTGCGTACGCGCGAGAGGAGCTCTCGCTGCTCGTCGGCGGCGCCGCGATCGCGCTCATTGCGCGCTCCCTCGCGGCCTGGGGCATGGACACCGTCGCGGCCCGCGGCGCCGTGCGCGTGAAGTCGCAGCTGCGCGCCGCAGCTCTCGCCGCGATCGACGGGCGCTCCCCGCAGCGCGGCGACGGCCGATCCGACGCCGAGCTCGCGACGGTGCTCGGGCGCGGGCTCGACGCCCTCGACGGCTACTTCGCCGGCTACGTTCCGCAGCTGATCCTCACCGCGGTCGCCACGCCGATCCTGATCCTCGCCGTGCTGCTCGCCGACCCCGTGAGCGGGATCACCGTGCTGATCGTGTTCCCGATCATCCCGATCTTCATGATCCTCATCGGGATGGCGACGCAGAGCGTGCAGGACCGGCAGTGGGCGCAGCTGCAGCACCTCGCCACCTCGTTCCTCGACGCGGTGTCCGGGCTCGCGACGCTGAAGATTTTCCGCAGGGAGGATCGGCAGACCGCGCGGATCTCCCGCGCAACGAACGAGTACCGCTCGCGCACCATGAAGGTGCTGCGCGTCACGTTCCTCTCCGGCTTCGTGCTGGATCTCGCCGGCACGTTCTCGATCGCGCTCGTCGCGGTCACCGTCGGCACGCGCATGGTGAACGGGGAGTTCCCGCTCGGCCTTGGGCTGTTCGTGCTGCTGCTCCTGCCCGAGGTGTTCATCCCGATCCGCCAGGTGGGTGCCGCCTTCCACGCCTCGACCGAGGGGCTCTCCGCGTCGGCGGATGTGTTCGCGCTCATCGAGGGCGAGGGCGAGGGCGGTGTGGCTGGCCAGGGCGCCGGGGCTGGTGTGAGCGAGGGCGTCGGTACCTCCGTCATTGGCGCGTCCGGCGCGCTCGAGCTTTCGCAGCTGCGCGTCGCCCGCGATGGTCGCACCGTGGTCGGGCCGGTGGACCTCCGGGTCGCTCCCGGCGAGGTCGTCGCGCTCGCCGGGCCATCGGGCGCCGGAAAATCGACGCTGCTCGCAGCGTTCCTCGGCTTCGTCGCGCCTGCCGCCGGGCACCTGACCCGGCCGCGGCAGCTCGCCTGGGTGGGGCAGCGGCCGGGGCTCCTGCAGGGCACGGTGGCCGATAACGTCGCGCTCGGGGCGCCGGAACCAGCTGATCGGGATCTCGTTCAGCGCGCGCTCACCGCGGCAGCCCTGCCGCGCTTGGATCCCGAGCGAGAGCTGGGGGCGACGGGCACCGGTGTCTCCGGAGGCCAGGCGCAGCGCATCGCGATCGCACGCGCGCTGTACCGCGCCTGGACGCTGGGGCCGGACACGGCACTGCTGCTGGACGAGCCGACGTCGGCGCTCGACCGCGAGACGGAGCGGGAGATCTGCGCGACCCTGCGCCGCGAAGCCGAGGCCGGCCGCGCGGTGCTCGTCGTGAGCCACCGCACCGACGTGCTCGACGCGGCGGATCGCGTGGTGCGGATCACCCCGGCGACGATCGACGAGAAGAAGGAGCTCGCGCGATGAGCACACCGATGCCCACCGCCGAGCAGCGGGTCCTCGCGCGGGCGCTGCCGTCAGCGAGGCGGCGCTTCCCCGGGTTCGCGTTCGGCGTGCTGGCCGACGGCTGCATCGTCGCGCTGCTCGCACTCAGCATGTGGCTGATCGTGCGCGCGGGCGAGCAGCCGCCGATCCTGCACCTCACGTTCGCGATCGTCGGCGTGCGCGCGCTCGCGATCGGCCGTGCAGCCTTCCGCTACACGGAGCGCATGTTCAGTCACGACGCCGCGCTCGCGCAGCTCGCAACGCTGCGCTCGGAAACGTTCACGGCCCTGATCCCGCGCATCCCCGGCGCTATTGAGTCGCATCGTCGCGGTGAGGTGCTCGCGGCGTTCGTCGATGACGTCGACCAGCTGCAGGACGAACCGCTGCGCGTGCGGCAGCCGCTCGCGGTCAGCCTCACCGTCGTCGGGCTGAGCGTCCTGGTGATCGCACTGATCTCGCCGGTGGCGTCGCTCGTGCTCATCGGCGTGCTCGGCGTGTTCGGCGCGCTCGCGATCGGGCTCGCGAGTCGCATGGCCGGAGCGTCAGACCGGGAGCTGAGCGCCGCACGCGCGGGGCTCGTCGACGCGCTGCTCGAGCGCTTCGCCGCGGCCGAGGTGCTCGTCGCGTTCGACGCGCTCGATCAGCAGCGTGCCCGCATCAGCGCCGCTGAGGAGCGCCTCACCGCCGTGCAGCTGCGCCGCGCGCGCTCCGCCGGGGTGACCGGGGCGCTGCTCTCCTTCGGCGCGGGGTTCGCGTCGCTCGCCACGCTGCTGCTCGTGGCGCCGGCCGTCGGGTCCTCGCTGAGCGCGCCGCTCTTCGCCGCGGTCGTCGTGGTGCCGGCCGCCGTGTTCGAGGTCTTCGCGCAGGTGCCCGCGGCGCTCGCGGCCCGGCGGGTCGTCGCGGCGAGCGCCTCCCGGGTCGCCGCGCTCACGGAGACGCCGATCCCGGCTGAGATCCCGCGCGCCGATGCGGTCGCCGATGGTGTGCTCTCGGATGGTGCGCTCGGTGCCGGGGCCGATGGCGCCGTGTCTGGGGCCCGTGCATCGGCCGCGGCCGTCCCCGGCGCGCCGCTCATCGAGATCGCAGATCTCGCCGTGCGCCACCCGGGAGCCGACCGCGACGCGATCGCGGGCCTCAGCTTCACCCTCCAGGCGGGGGAGACGCTCGTCGTCACCGGCGAGAGCGGGGCGGGCAAGAGCACGCTCGCGCTCGCGCTGGTGCGGTTCCTCGCGTACCGCGGCTCGTATCGGCTGCGCGGCGTTGAGGTCACCGCGCTTCCCATCGCGGAGGTGCGCGCCACCGTCGGTCTGTGCGAGCAGTCGCCGCACCTGTTCGACGCTGATCTGCGGCAGAACCTGAAGTTCGCGCGCGACACCGCGAGCGACGACGAACTCATGGCGGTGCTCGACCGCGTGGGGCTCGGCGAGTGGGCCCGCTCCCGGGGCGGCCTGGACGCGCGCGTTGGCGAGCACGGTGCGCTCGTCTCCGGCGGCCAGGCGCAGCGGATCGCGCTCGCGCGTGCGCTCCTCGCCGACTTCCCCGTCGTGGTGCTCGACGAACCGACCGCCGGCGTGGACCGCGAGCTCGCCGATCGACTCCTCACGGACCTGCTCGGCGCGGTGCCGGCGGACCGCGCGGTGATCCTGATCACGCACACGGAGCTGCCGTCCGGCCTCCCGGTGGCGGGGCGCCTGGCGCTGTAGGGCGGGGGCGGGCGGGCTGGCCCCGCCCGCCCGCCCGGCCCGCCCCACCTCTCCACCGACTTTCATCGACTTTGCGCCACCTCCCGGCCCCCATTCCGGCGCAAACCCGCACCATTCCCGTTGCGGCTGCCACCGACGGTCCCGTGCCGGGCGACCGCCGCACCCCGCCGCACCCCGCCGGGCCCCGCTCGACCAGCCCCGAGCCTCCCGGAGCCCCCGGACCCCTCACGCCACATTTAGTTGGAGTTTGGGCCGTTCACGACGGTGGATACCGGCGCAAAGTCTCACTAAATGGGATTTATGACCGGAGGGTCGGCCGGGGGTGAGCGAGGGGCGGGCGGAGCTAGCCCCGGATCGGAGTCCAGGCGCGGTCCAGAGCCTCTCGGAACCAGCGGAGCCGCGACTCGTTGGGGGTCGGCTGCGGCACACCGTCGATGTGCGTCACCGGGCGGATCCCGTGCAGCGCGTTCACCGCCCACACCTCGAGCCCGTGCAGCTGCGCGGGAGTCGGGTCACGATCCCGGTCCCGGCCGAACCCCCCGAGCACGAGCCCGCCGGTGCGCGAGCGGTTCGGCTTCTCACCCACCAGGCGGCGCGCGGCCGCCTCAACCAGCACGCCCTCGGTGACCGAGTCCACTCGCACTCCGGATGCGATCACGCAGCCCGAGCTGTCGCTCTCGTCGCGCCACACGATCAGACTCGTGGTCGCGCCCTCCCGCACGGTGCAGGCCGGGCCGGTCAGCAGCGCCTCCGCGCCCAGCGAACGGTTGAGCTCGCCCAACACGGCGATGTTCGGGCCCTTCCACTCCGCGTGGTCGAGCGCGACGTTCCCCGCGGTTCGGAGCTCGATCGTGTCTCGGAGCTCGGGCAGCGGGCGCAGCGAGAGCTCGAACGAGAGCCCCCCGTCAGGCTCACGCCAGAGCTCCAGCCGGGGGAAGCCCTCGCCGTACGCCGCGATGCGGTCGGCCGCTTCGGTGAGGAAATCGTCGAGGAGCGCGGAAGTGTGCCCGCCGATCTCACTGCGCACCGCCGTGACCTCGAAGGAGCCCCACGTTCCGACGTCCGCACGGAGGGCCTGCTCCGCGCGTGCGCGGAGCTCGTCTGCGTGTGCCACCGACCCCGCCGCCGGTGCGATCGCGTCACACACGGTCGACCGGAACCGACCGACATGCGCCTCCCACGCGCGAACCTCTGCGCGCCCCTCTCGCACGCGCACGCGAAACGAGTCGGCGACCAGCAGCTGGCGCGTCGCTCCAGGGTTCGTCATCCCGCGAGCGTACCACCGCGCTACGCTAGGCAGGTGGCGGAGGCAGAGTCGGGGAGGGTGCGTCGCGCGGTGACCATTCCGGGCGGCGCCGAGGGGCTCGCGCGCCGCCTGCGCGAGGGCCTTCCGGCCGACGCCGGATCCTGGTTCTGGCTCGACGGCGCTGCGGCCGGGGCGGGGGAGGAAGCGGTGAGCTACCTCGGGATCGCTGCCGCGGTCGCGACCGCAGCGCCCGGGCAGCACGGCGAGTTTCTGGAGCTGATCGGGGGCCACCGAGCAGCTCGGGATCGCTCCGCCGCCGCGTCGGCTCCCAGCGTGGGCTTTCACTCGGGCTGGGTGGCGGCGCTCGGCTACGAGTTCGGGGAGGCGCTGCTCGGCCTCGACCCGACGCCCGACGATGTCGCCGCGGCCCTCGCGCTGCGCGCCGACGTCGTGGTCGCGGTGTCGGGTGAGCGCGGCGAACTCCGTGCGGCGCGCGACGCGCACATCGACGCGTGGCTCGCGGAGCACGGCGGTCTCCTCGCCGGGGCGTCGGCCGGCTGCGATCCCGAGCCCGGCAGCGATCCCGAGCCCGGCGGCGATCCCGCGCGAGCACCAGTGCCAACCGCGCCACCCGTGCCGCCCGCCTGGCGCCATGACGACGGCGCATACGCGGCAGCGGTTGACGCGTGCAAGGCCGCGATTCGCGATGGCGAGGCGTACGTACTGTGCCTCACGGACACGCTCACCGCGACGACGCGCGCCGATCCGCTCGACCTCTTCCTGGAACTCCGCGCGCGCGGCGGGGCGCTGCGCGGCGGACTCATCGTGACGCCGGGCCGGGCGCTCGTGAGCGCGAGTCCCGAGCGGTTCCTCAGCATTCGCGGGAGCCGCATCGACACCCATCCGATCAAGGGCACCAGGCCGCGCGGCGGCACCCCGGCCGAGGACGAGCGGCTCGCGGCAGAGCTGCGCGCGGACCCCAAGGAGCGCGCGGAGAACCTGATGATCGTCGACCTCATGCGCAACGACCTGTCACGGGTGTGTGCGCCGGGAAGCGTCGCGGTGACCGGGTTTCTGCGGGTCGAGACCCACCAGCACGTGCACCAGCTCGTGAGCACCGTGTCGGGGGAGCTGCGCCAGGGGGAGGGGGCCGCGTCGGCGATCGCCGCGTGCTTCCCCGGCGGCTCGATGACCGGGGCGCCCAAGCGCCGGGCGATTGAGCTGCTGCGCGAGTTCGAGGCAGGACCGCGCGGCCTGTACGCCGGCTGCTTCGGTTGGCTCGATCGGGGCGGCGATGTGGAGCTCGCGATGACGATCCGCGGGGTGGAGCTGCGCGGCGCCGGCGACACGCGCACGGCGCGGATCGGCGCGGGCGGCGGGATCACGGCCGACTCGCGCCCGTCCGCGGAGCTCGCCGAGAAGCACCTGAAGGCCGCGTCGCTCGTGCGCGCGCTCGACGCCGTGAGCGCACTCGACGCCGCGGGCGCGTGAGCGCCGGGGATCCTGATCGAACGCGGTATCCTGGAGGGTATGTGTCGCGCCGACGTGCGACGAGCCGAACCAAGATCGAGGTGTGTGTGACCGAGCAGCAGGGCCGTGATGCCGAGGGCTACGACTTTCAGGCGATTCAGGATCGCTGGCTTCCCGTCTGGGACGAGCTGAAACCGTTCGAGGTGGGCTCGGGGGACGCCGAGCGCCCCAAGAAGTACGTGCTCGACATGTTCCCGTACCCCTCGGGTGATCTGCACATGGGGCACGCCGAGGCGTTCTGCTTCGGTGACGTGCTCGCGCGCTTCTGGCGCGGCCAGGGCTACGAGGTGCTGCACCCGATCGGCTGGGACTCGTTCGGCCTGCCCGCGGAGAACGCGGCGATCAAGCGCGGCGTTGATCCCCGCGAGTGGACCTACGCGAACATCGCGCAGCAGAAGGCGAGCTTCCGCCTGTACGCGCCGTCGTTCGACTGGAGCCGGGTGCTGCACACGAGCGACCCGCAGTACTACCGCTGGAACCAGTGGCTGTTCCTCAAGATGTACGAGAAGGGCCTCGCGTACCGGAAGGCGAGCTGGGTCAATTGGGATCCGGTAGACCAGACGGTGCTCGCGAACGAGCAGGTGCTCGCGGACGGCACGTCGGAGCGCTCCGGCGCGATCGTGGTGAAGAAGAAGCTCACCCAGTGGTACTTCCGCATCACCGATTACGCGGATCGCCTGCTCGACGATCTCGACCAGCTCGAGGGCAAGTGGCCGACCAAGGTGCTGAACATGCAGCGCAACTGGATCGGGCGCTCGCGCGGTGCCGAGGTGGAGTTCGAGATCGAGGGCCGCGCGGAGAAGGTGCCCGTCTTCACGACGCGTCCCGACACGCTGCACGGCGCGACCTTCATGGTGGTCGCCCCGGACGCGGACCTGGCCGCCGAACTCGTCGCCGAGGCCGACGCCGAGGTGCGCATGCAGTTCCAGGCATATCTTGAGCAGACCCAGAAGCAGACCGAGATCGAGCGCCAGAGCACGGAGCGCGAGAAGACCGGTGTGTTCCTCGGCCGATACGCGGTCAACCCGGTGAACGGCGAGCGCATTCCCGTCTGGGCATCCGACTACGTGCTCGCCGACTACGGCCACGGCGCGATCATGGCGGTGCCAGCGCACGATCAGCGCGACCTCGACTTCGCGCGCAAGTTCGACCTCGCCGTGCGTGTGGTCGTCGACGTGCGCGACGCCGACGGTGCGCCGCTGCCCGACCCCGCCGAGTCCGGCGTCGCCACCGCGGGCGAGGGCGTGCTCGTCAACTCCGCCGAGCTCGATGGACTCGGCAAGACCGAGGCGATCGCGAAGGCCATCGAGGTGCTGGAGGCGCGCGGCACCGGCCGCGCCGCGACGACGTACCGCCTGCGCGACTGGCTGATCTCGCGCCAGCGCTACTGGGGCACCCCGATCCCGATCCTGCACGGCGCCGACGGCGAGATGCGCCCGGTCGCGCAGGATCAGCTGCCCGTCGAGCTCCCCGCTTCCGAGGGCCTCGACCTGAAGCCGAAGGGCTCCTCGCCGCTCGGCGCGGCGACCGAGTGGGCCACCGTGGTGGACCCGGAGACCGGCGAGAGCTGGACCCGGGATCCCGACACGATGGACACGTTCGTCGACAGCTCGTGGTACTTCCTCCGCTTCCTGTCGGCAAACGATGACACGCAGGCGTTCGATCCCGAGCTTGCGCGCACCTGGGGCCCGATCGATCAGTACGCTGGCGGCGTCGAGCACGCGATCCTGCACCTGCTCTACTCGCGCTTCATCACGAAGGTGCTGCACGACCTCGGCTACCTGGACTTCGAGGAGCCCTTCACCTCGCTCCTCAACCAGGGCATGGTGCTGCAGGACGGCGCGAAGATGTCGAAGTCGAAGGGCAACCTCGTGGAGTTCGCGAGCGAGCTGCAGGCGCACGGCGCCGACGCGCTGCGCGTCACGCTCGCGTTCGCCGGCCCGCCGGAGGACGACATCGACTGGGCCGATGTGTCGGTGCAGGGCTCCGCGAAGTTCCTCGCGCGCGCCTGGCGCATCGCCGACGACGTTGAGCGCTCGGGTGCGCCCGTCGGCGCCGACTTCGCCGCGGGCGACGCGGGCCTCCGCCGCGCGACGCACCACCTGCTGGCCGACGCGCCCACCCTCATCGAGGGGTACAAGTTCAACGTCGTGGTCGCACGCCTCATGGAGCAGGTCAACGTGACGCGCAAGGCGATCGACTCGGGCGCCGGCGTCTCGGATCCGGCGGTGCGCGAGTCGGCGCAGGTGATTGCGCAGATCCTCTCGCTGTTCGCACCGTTCGCCGCTGAGGACATGTGGGCGAAGCTCGGGCACGAGGCGACGGTCGCGCTCGCGACCTGGCCGAAGGCCGATCCCGCGCTGCTGGTGGAGAACGAGGTGACCATGGTGGTGCAGGTCGACGGCAAGGTGCGCGATCGCCTCACGCTGCCGGCGACGGTCACCGAGGCCGAGGCCGAGGCCGCCGCCCGAGCATCGGCGAGCGTGCAGCGCGCGATCGGCGACCGCACCGTGGTGCACACGGTGGTGCGCGTCCCGAAGATCGTGAGCATCGCGACGAAGCCGGCGTAGGCCGCCGCCTCATACGCGAAGACCCCCGGGAGGAATCCCGGGGGTCTTCGCGTATTGGGGTCTGCGCGTGTTAGGGCGTGCGTTACTCGTTCGGGAACGCCTCGATCGCGTCGGCGACGCCGTTCACGAAGCTCGTGTACGTGAGCGCGAAGCCGAAGCGCTCGGCCAGGTTCCCCTCGATCCAGTTGCCGCTCTCAACAGCGGGGACGCGCTTGAGCAGCGGGTCGAGGGAAGCGTCGCGCTCTGCCTTGAAGACGATCGCGAGATCGGCGTCACCGAGCGCGCTCACCGCGTTCTCGTAGCTGAGGGTGCGTCCCTCGCCCGAGGCGTGGAGCGGCGCGGAGTCGATCTGCTCGTTCTCCAGGATGCGGAAACCGAGCGCCGGCAGCACCACCTGGTAGATCGAGTCGTCGGAGATCACCGTGAAGTTGTCGACGGGCGCGTGGATCACGGTTGCGGTCTTCCCCGCAGCGTAGTCGCCGATGCGCTCGCGGGCCGAGTCGACGGCCGCCTCGTAGTCCGCGATCGCGGCCTCGGCCTGGTCGGCGCGGCCCAGCTGCGCAAGCTGTTCGGTCATCGCGACGAACGGCTCGTCGATGGAGGCGCCGGCAACGTCAATGCCGTCGTTCACCGCGAGCACCGGAGCGATCTCGCCGAGCTTGAAGTCCTCGCCCTCGTAGTAGTCCCACCAGCCGGTGCCGACCACGATGAGGTCGGGCTTGTAGGCTGCGATCTCCTCCCGGTTCAGGTCGAACGCAGAGTTCTTGAGGTGCGCGGTGTCGGCGTCGACGAGCGGGGAGAGCGGGCTGTCGGTGCCGTACGCGGTCGCCACGATCGGGTACTCCGCGAGCAGCGCAAGCTCGAGCCCCGCGCGGCTATCGAGCACCACCACCCGCTCGGGATCGGCGGGAAGCGTCGCCTCATAGCCCTCGTAGGAGAACTCGATCGTGCCGTTCTGCCCGGCTGCTGACGAGTCGCCCCCGGCGGTCTCGCCCGCTGCGGTCTCGGCCGCTGGCGTATCGGCCGCTGGTGCCCCGGCGCAGCCGGCGAGGAGGCTGAGGGCGGCGAGGGTGGCGGCGCCCGCAGTGGCGAGGCGGCGCGCGCCGCGGCGCGCGGGTGCGTGAGTGAGTCGGTCGGAGAGGGAGAGCATTCGGGTCCTCGCGTTCTGGTGCGCCGGTGCGGCGCACGGGGTGCTGATGTGCCGGCGGAATCCGCCGCCTGATTCCACGCTAGGAGCGGTGTCGTGCGCCTGGCGGACGATGGAGTTCGCGTTTGGGACGCGCCGGAGCCCGAGATGCGCCGGCGCCTGAACCCTAGAAACGCCGGCGCGCCTCGCGCACGAGCAGCCACAGGAGGTACGCGCCGCCGAACACCACGGTGACGGTGCCCACCGGCAGCATCGCCGGGAATGCGGTGAGCGCCGCGAAGTCGGACGCCGCGAGGAGCGCGGCGCCCATGAGCGCGGAGACGGGGATCGATACGCCGGGGCTGCGTGCGACGCGGCGCGCGAGCTGCGGCGCCGCGAGCGCGACGAACGCGATCGGCCCGGCCGCCGCCGTGACGACCGCGATGAGGGCAACGGAGACGAGCATGAGGAGCAGGCGCGTGCGGGTGACGTGCACGCCGAGCGCCTGCGCCGCGTCGTCGCCGAGCTCCAGCTGGCGCAGCGGCCGGGCGAGCAGCAGCGCGATCCCGAGCAGCACGAGGATGAGCACGCTCCCGGCGCCGGCCTGCTGCCACGTCGTGCCGTTGAGGGAGCCAGCGCCCCAGACGGCGGCGACGATCGCGGTCTCGAGGTCGGCGGTGAGCGTCAGCCAGGTGTTCAGCGAGCTGAGCATCGCTGAGACGGCGATGCCGACCACGATGAGGCGGAAGCCCTGCATCCCGCCGCGGAAGGCGAGCAGCGACACGAGCGCGGCGGCCGCGAGGCCCCCGACGAGCGCGCCAGCCGCGACCGCGAGGTAGCCGCCGCCGAGCACGATGATAACGATGAGTGCGCCCGTGTACGCGCCGGCGGAGAAGCCGAGGATGTCGGGGCTCGCGAGCGGGTTGCGGGTGAGCGACTGGAACACCGCGCCGCTGGCACCGAGCGCGGCGCCACAGACAAGGGCCGCGAGCACGCGGGGGAGCCGCCACTCGAGCACCACGGTGCGAGTGAAGTCCTCCCCGGCCCCGGTGAGCGCGCCCCACACCTCCGCGAGCGAGAGCGGCAGCTCGCCAACGGCGAGGCCGAGCACCGCGAGGCACACGCAGACCGCGAGCAACGCGGCGCCGACGGCGACCGCTCGTGCGTCGACCCGGAACGCCACGCGACGGCCCGCCACACGCCAGTAGGTGCGCCCCGCGCTCACAGCCCGCTCGCTCGCTTGCGGCGGATCAGAACGATCAGCACCGGCGCACCGAAGAACGCGGTGACGATGCCGACCGGGATCTCGGCCGGGCGCATGATGAGCCGCCCGGCGATGTCGGAGACGAGGAGCAGGATCGGCGCGAGCACGACGGTGTACGCCATGATCCAGCGCTGGTCCGGGCCCACGATCCAGCGTGCGACGTGCGGCACCATGAGCCCGACGAAGCCGATCGGCCCTGCGATCGCGGTGGCGCCGCCCGCGAGGAGCGTCACGGCGATCACGACGAGCACTCGTGTGCGCAGCACTCGCGCGCCGAGCGCCGCAGCGAGCTCCTCGCCGAGCGCGATCGCGTTGAGCTGGCGGGTCGCGCCGAGCGCGACAGCGATCCCGATCGCGAGGAAGGGGACGATGGGCCAGATCTGTGTCAGCTCGCGGCCGAGCACCGATCCGGCGCCCCAGTTGCGCATCGCGTCGAACGCCTGCGGGTCGAGCAGCATCATGACGCTCGTGAGGCCGCTGAGCACCGCGCCGAGTGCGACGCCGGCGAGCACCAGGCGCAGCGGATCCGCGCCGCCGCGTCCCACCGCACCGATCGCGGAGACGGCGAGCGTGACGAGCAGTGCGCCGCCGAATGCGAACCACATGGTGGCGGAGAGCGTGCGCGCGCCGAACCCCCCGATGCCGATGGCCACGGCGAATGCTGCGCCGGCGTTCACCCCCAGGATCCCGGGGTCCGCGAGCGGGTTGCGGGTGAGCGCCTGAATGAGCGCGCCCGCGACGCCGAGCGCGGCCCCAACCAGGATCGCGACAACGGTGCGCGGCAGGCGCAGCTCGCGGATCACGTGGTGGGCCTCGAGGTCGGCCGGAGCGGTGAGCGCCTCCCAGACGGTTGCGACCCCGATCCCGCGCGCACCGATCAGGATGCTGAGGAGCGCGGCGGCGAGCAGCACGGCGACCGCGAGGCCGAGCCCGGCGGAGCGCGTCGCGGCCCCGCCGGGGATCCCGCGCAGGTGGGGCCTGCTGGCCGCCGCGGAGGCTGGGGGAGCAGGGGCCGCGGCTGGGGGAGCTGGGGCTGGTGCAGGTGCGTGAGCGGCGGAAGGGGGCACGATCTCGACGCTACCGACGGCCGGGTGCCGCCCGCGGACAGACGGTGTCGTGTTCAGGACAGCGCGGGATCAAGCGCGTCCGGCGTACTCGCCAGGCGTGGTGCCGACGGTCCGTCGAAACGCGGTGACGAACGCGCTCGGCGTGCGGTAGCCCACCTCGCGCGCGACGGCCTTCACGCTCATGCCGCGCGCGAGGTGTCCGAGCGCCGCGCGCATGCGAACGAGCCGCCGCCACTGCGCGAAGCTGAGCGCCACCTCGGCGGCGAACACGCGGGTGAGCGTGCGGGTGGTCATGTTGAGCAGCGATGCCCACTGGTCGAGCGTGCGGTCGTCTGCCGGATCGTGCAGGATCATCTCGACGAGCATGGCGAGGCGGGGATCGTTCGGGATCGGGACGTCGAGTTCGACGGCGTCCGTCGCCTCCAGCAGGTCGACGCAGACCCGCTGGGCGCGCACGCGCTGCTCCACGCTCATGTGCGCGTGCTTGAGGTGGATGAGGAGCTCGCGGACCGCTGGCGCGAGGCGCACCGCCTGCGGGCGCTGCCACGCCGGGCCCCAACCGGCGGTCGCGAAGTACGTTGCGCGCACCGCCGTGCGATCACGCGTCTGCCCCTCGTGCTCGATGCCAGCGGGGATCCAGAGCCCGATGCCCGGGGTCACGGTCCAGTGGCTCCCGGCGACGAACATGGTCGCGACGCCGCGCTCGGTCCAGAGGAGTTCGTGTTCGGGGTGGTGGTGCGGCGGCCAGCTCAGGGGGCGGTCGGGCTCGTGCACGCTCGTCGTGAGGAGGAACGGGTGGACGACGCTGTGCTCCGGCCCGTGGCTGGGCGGGAGGACGGGCGTGTCGAGCGTCGGGTGTGGGGCGAGGGAGAGCATGGCGACCTTTACGATGGCTGGGTGAGTCTTACCTTACTTTAGTCTGATGTTTCGGAGTGTTGGGGGTTCCGGCTTGCGGACAGGGGCGAGGGGTGCTCACAGCTGCGCGCCACGTGGGTGCTCTCCACAGATTTGCGTGCCCGCTCGAATCCGGGATCACGGCCCGCGTGGGAGCGCCTATCGTTGGCGCATGTCGCACCGCATCGTAGACCCGGCCTCCGAACTGGACGCCGACCCTGGCTCCGACCGGGGCACTGGCCGGGACGCCGACAGAGCCGACGAGCCGTGGCGCGGAGCGGCGCCCCGAACCGAGCGTCCGGTGGTCTGGCCACCGGAGCGCGTGCTCACGCGGCTACGCGCGGTGTCCGAGCCGGTCTCCCCGCTGGCTGCCGAGCTGGCTGCCGAGCCGAATGGCGACCCCGTGCCGTGGCGGCTCGCGCAAGCGGGTGATGAGGCGCGCCCCACGCTGCGTTGGGATCCCGAGCTGCCCCTCGGCGCACGCCTGCTCCGCGCGCTGCGCGCCCCTCTGTGGGCCGGCGTCGCGGTGTTCCTGGCGGCCGTGCTGATCGCGATCGGGATCGCCGCCGTGCAGTTGAGTGGCGGCGAGGTGTCGGCTGGGGCTGGTGCGGTGTCGGTTGGCGACGGCGCGGACTCGGCTGGCGACGGTGCTGCGGTCGAGGGCGGCGGTGAGTTCGACGCGGATGCGGGGGCTGGCGAGGAGACCGGGTCCGGGACGCTCTGGGTGCATGTGGTTGGCGAGGTGCAGCGGCCCGGCCTCGTCGAGCTGCGTGCGGAGTCCCGGGTCGCGGATGGCATCGCCGCCGCGGGTGGGGCCACCGACGCCGCGGCTCTCGCCGGAGTCAATCTCGCCCGCCGCCTCGAGGACGGCGAGCAGCTCCGGGTGCCCACCGCGGACGAGGCGGCGGAGGCTGAGGCCGGTGGCGACTCCGTCGGCGCGGGTGGAGCGGGCCAGGGGAGCGGTGCCCCGTCGGGCGCTGGGGCTGCCGTGCGGCTCAGCACGGCGGATGCTGCCGCGCTCGAAACCCTGCCTCGCATCGGACCGGGCCTCGCCGCACGCATCCTCGAGTGGCGAGCAGCGAACGGCGACTTCTCGAGCATCGAGCAACTCGCCGAGGTTCCCGGGATCGGCGAGAAGACGCTCGCAGGGCTGCGCGATCATGTGGTGCCATGAGACCCGGGGAATGGCGAGTGCTCGGACCTGCGCTCCTCGCCTGGCTCGGCTGCGCGGTGGCGCTCTCGACCCCGGGAGTCGGAGTCTGGCTCGGCTGGGGAGGTGCCGCGCTCGGCGGGCTCGTGCTCGGGCTCGCGGTGGTCGCCCGGGCGCGGGGCGGGCGGCACAGCGAGGGGGCCGCGACGCGCGGGGACCCTGGCGCGCGGCCCCGGGGGCTGGAGACAGGGCCCCGCATGCCCGTCTGGCGCAGCCTCGCCGCGCCGGCGCTCATCGCCTCCGCGTGCCTGCTCCTCCTCGGTGGGCGCATCACAGCGGGAGAGACGGCGCGTGCTGAGGTGCTCGCCGTCGATCACGCCGCGCAGCTGCACGTGCAGCTCACCAGCTTCGTGGGCACCGGCGCGAGCGGCCAGCGGTGGGCCGCAGCGGAGATCGCCACGCGCGCGGGTGCTGCGCCCCTGCTGCTCTGGTGCGGTGAGCCTGCGGCGCCCTGTGGCGGGCCAGCGTGGGCGCCGGGAGCGCGCTTTCAGATCAGCGGGACGCTTGTTCCGCTCGCGCCGGAGGCCTCCGCGGCAGCCGGTATCCGCGTGGCGGCCGCTAAACCGCTGCGACCTGCGCCCAGCCCAGAGCTGCGTGCCGCAGCGCTTCGCGAGCGCCTGCGGGAAGAGGCGGCCGCGATCCCGGCGGCAGCGCTCGTCCCCGGGCTCGCCGTCGGGGACACTGAGCTGATGCCGGACACCCTGGCCGGCCAGATGCGGGTGAGCGGGCTCACCCACCTCGTCGCCGTTTCAGGTGCGAACTGCGCGCTCGTAACCGGAGCGATCGGCTGGGCGGCGGCCTGGCTCCGCGCCGGTCGCCGAACGCGTATCGTCGTCCAGGCGGCGGCGCTCGCCGGGTTCGTCACGGTGGTGGGGCCGGAACCGAGCGTCTATCGAGCCGCGGTCATGGCGGCGGTGATCCTGCTGTCACGCTTCGGCGGCCGCCGATCGGTCGCGCTCCCGGCACTCGGCGTTGCGATCCTGCTGCTCCTCATCCGGGACCCGTGGCAGGCCGTGCACCCCGGGTTCGTGCTCTCCGTCGTGGCAACGCTCGCAATCCTGATCGCCGCGGCACCAGTGGCCGGCCAACTCCGGCGCCGGCTGCGAGTCCCCGCGTGGCTTGCGCTGCCGGTCAGCATCGCGTTGGTTGCCCAGCTCGCGTGCGCGCCGTTTCTCGTGCTCCTGCAGCCCGGACTGTCGACCGTCAGCGTGCTCGCGAACGTGCTCGCGGCGCCGGCGGCGCCGCTCGGTACGGGGCTTGGCCTGCTCGCGCTCACCCTCCTCCCGCTCTGCGCCTCGGCCGGGCGATTCGTGCTGCGCGTGGCCGCTCTCCCGGCGAGCTGGCTCAGCGCGACCGCGGAGGTGACGGCTGGGCTCCCGTTCGCGCAGCTGCCGTGGCCGGAGGGTTGGCCAGGCGCGGCGCTCCTCGCCGCGTGCGAGGTGGTACTCGGGCTCGGTGTTTGGGCGGGGGTGCGCTCGGCGGTGCGACAACCGCGCCGGCGAGCGCCGTGGCTGGTCGCACGACCGCCGAGCCCGTGCGCGCGGCGCGGCGCGGCTGCCCTGCTCGGGCTCGGCATCAGCGCGCTCCTCGGACCGACGCTGCTCGCACCAGCCGTGACCCGATTCGGCGTGCCGCAGGACTGGAGCGTGGTCGCCTGCGATGTCGGTCAGGGAGACGCCATCCTGCTGCGCAACCCCGGCACCCCGCGCGAGGTGATGCTGGTGGACACCGGGGAGGACGGGGCTGCGCTTCGCACCTGCCTTGATCGCTTCGGTGTCCGCTCGATCAGGTGGTTGGTGCTGAGTCACGATCACCAGGATCACACCGGTGCGCTCAGCGAACTGGGTGGGCGCGTGCAGCGCGCCCTCATCGCGCCGAGCAACCGGGTGGACGGTGCGGATCGTGCGCTCCTCAGGGAGCTCGCAGCGGAACGGATTCCCGCCACGGTCGTGCAGCGCGGCGACGCCGGCGGGGCCGCCCTGCCGTGGCAGGTGCTCGGGCCGCCCCGGGATCGGGTGCCGCCCGACGCGAACGGCGCGAGTGTCGTGCTGCGGGTGCAGGCCGGAGCGCTCAGCGTGCTGCTGCCCGGAGACACTGGGCACGAATCTCAGCGCGAGTTTCTCGAGCAAGGGACGCGCCAGCCAGTTCGTGGCGCGAGCTGTGACGGGCTGATCGCGGGAGCCGCGCGCGTCGACGTGCTGAAGGTGGCGCACCACGGCTCACGGGACCAGCACCCGTGCATGGCGGCGGCGGTCGGCGCGCGGGTGGCGCTCGTCTCCGCCGGGGTCGGCAATCGGTACGGGCACCCGGCAAACGACACCCTGGCTCAGCTCGCCGCCGCTGGCACCGCGGTTTCCCGCACCGACACGCACGGTACGCTCGCGCTCAGCGGGACACCGGGGCGCATCCGCGTTTGGGCCGAGTTCCCCGACGGCAAGTCCGAGCGGCGTTGAGTGGGTGTGCGCCGAGCTGGCCGGTGCGGGGCACGAGTGTCGGTGGGCCCGGATAGGCTTATCGGGTGGCAGCAGCACGAACTACCTCAGCGAAGGCCCCGCAGCTCGACTGGTCGGAGGCGCGCCCGGCGCCGCTCGTTCTGATCAGCGGCCCCGAGGCGTTTCTCGCTGATCGCGCGGGTCAGGCCATCCGTGCGCAGTTGCGCGACGCGCACCCCGAGCTGGAGGTGCACGACATCGATGCGGCGAGCTACGCGTCGGGGGAGCTCTTCACCGTGGCCAGCCCGTCGCTGTTCGCCGAACCGCGACTCATCCGGGTCGACTCCGTGGAGAAGTGCTCCGACGCGTTCATTGCGGACGCGAAGCGGTACGCCGCCGAGCCGGCGGACGACACCGTCGTGGTGCTGCGGCACTCCGGCGGCCAGCGCGGCAAGGCTCTCCTCGACCTGTTGCGCAAGGGGACCGGGGGTGCCGTCGAGATCGCCTGCCCCGAGGTGAAGAAGGACGCCGACCGGCTTGCGTTCGTGCAGGCGGAGTTCCGTCGGCTCGGCGCCCAGGCGACGCCCGGCGCATCGCGCATGCTCGCG
Source organism: Leucobacter chromiireducens (assembly GCF_003917135.1). GTDB lineage: Bacteria > Actinomycetota > Actinomycetes > Actinomycetales > Microbacteriaceae > Leucobacter > Leucobacter chromiireducens_A. The sequence continues at coordinate 45,265 of NZ_RPDI01000012.1, read as the reverse complement.
GCTGCCTACTCCGGCGGGATCGGCGAGCTCGCCGGGGCCTGCGCGCAGCTCGTTTCCGACGTGGGTGCCCGCATCGGCGAGGACGAGGTGAACCGTGCGACCGAGGGGCGGGTCGAAACCAACGCCTTCCGCGTCGCCGACGCGGCGACCGCTGGCCGCGGCGCGGACGCTCTGGTGCTGCTGCGGCAGGCACTCTCCACGGGCACCGATCCCATCCCGCTGCTCGCCGCCCTCAACATGAAGGTGCGCGCGCTGGCGCGAGTCTACGGCGCCTCAGGCGGCAGCGGTCAGCTCGCGAAGGAGCTCGGGATGGCGCCCTGGCAGGTGGAGCGCGCCCAGCGCGAGGTCCGAGGCTGGCGCGAGGCCGATCTCGCCCGCTGCATCGACCAGGCCGCGGAGACCGAGTGGCTCCTCAAAGGGGGCACCCGCGACCCCGAGTACGCGCTCGAGAAGTTCGTGCTGCTCGTCGCGCGCCGCGGCCGCGCCCGCTGAGCCGCGCCGGGCGATCGGCCACGCGTCGCGTCCGCCCCGTGCACGCGCACGCGCACGCTGGCACGCAAAAAGGGCCCCGCCGAAGCGGAGCCCCTCGCGACCCGTGCGGGTCAGAAAGCCGAAAGCCTAGAGCGCAGCAACCTTGGACGCGAGCGCCGACTTGCGGTTCGCGGCCTGGTTCTTGTGGATGACGCCCTTCGACACAGCCTTGTCGAGCTTGCGGCTCGCGGCCTGCAGCTTCTCCTCGGCGAGAGCCTTGTCGCCAGCGGCGATGGCGGTGCGGGTCGCACGCACGGCGGTGCGGAGCTCGCTCTTGTACGCCTTGTTGCGCTCGGTCGCCTTCAGGTTGGTCTTGATGCGCTTGATCTGCGACTTGATGTTTGCCACGTTGTGGTGTGTCCTTATCCGGTACGGGTGAAACAGATGGATCCGCGCGGCGAGAGAGGGCACCTTGCGGGTTGTGTGGTGTGAGCCACACGCAAGCCAAGAATCAACTCTAGCAGACGCGGGCCGTCGCCGGAACGCCGCAGTGCCGGGTGTGTCACCACGCCGCCCAACCGGGCCTCCGGGGAGACACGAGCGCCGGATAGCCACTCGGCGCCCTCGCCGTGCGATAATGGCTCACAATGTCTCCACGCAGCGTCAACCCCCCAGTCCCGGCGTCGACCGACCCCGCGCGCATCCGCAACTTCTGCATCATCGCGCACATCGATCACGGCAAGTCGACGCTTGCCGACCGCATGCTGCAGGTCACGGGCACCGTCCCTGACCGGGAGATGCGGGCCCAGTACCTCGATCGAATGGACATCGAGCGTGAGCGTGGCATCACCATCAAGTCGCAGGCGGTGCGCATGCACTGGGACGCCGACGGCGGCTCATACGCCCTCAACATGATCGATACGCCGGGACACGTCGACTTCAGCTACGAGGTCTCTCGGTCGCTCGCCGCGTGCGAGGGCGCGATCCTACTCGTCGACGCGGCGCAGGGCATCGAGGCGCAGACGCTGGCAAACCTGTACCTCGCGATGGAGAACGATCTCGAGATCATCCCGGTGCTCAACAAGATCGATCTGCCGGCGGCTGACCCGGAGCGCGTGTCGCGCGAGATCGCAGATCTGATCGGCGGCGACCCCGAGGACATCCTGAAGGTGTCGGGCAAGACCGGCGCCGGGGTCGAGGAACTGCTGGATCGCGTGGTTGAGCGCATCCCCGCGCCCGTTGGTGACGCCGACGCTCCGGCGCGCGCGATGATCTTCGACTCCGTGTACGACTCCTACCGCGGCGTGGTGACCTACGTGCGCATGGTCGACGGCAAGCTCAGCCCGCGCGAGAAGATCCAGATGATGTCGAACGGCTCCGACCTTGAGGCGCTCGAGATCGGCGTCTCGTCTCCCGAGCCGACGCCGACCAAGGGGCTCGCGGTCGGCGAGGTGGGCTACCTCATCACCGGCGTGAAGGACGTGCGCCAGTCGAAGGTGGGCGACACGGTCACCACGAAGCGGAATCCCGCGACCGAGGCGCTGCCCGGTTATACGGACCCGAAGCCCATGGTGTTCTCGGGCCTCTACCCCCTCGACGGCAGCGACTACCCGATCCTGCGCGAGGCGCTCGACAAGCTGAAGCTCGAGGACGCGGCGCTGCAGTTCGAGCCGGAGACCTCGGTGGCGCTCGGCTTCGGGTTCCGGTGCGGCTTCCTCGGCCTGCTGCACCTCGAGATCATTTCGGAGCGCCTGCGGCGCGAATTCGATCTGGATCTCATCGCGACCGCGCCGAGCGTGGTCTACCAGGTGGTCACCGACGACGGCAAGGAAGTGACCGTCACGAACCCGTCGGAGTACCCCGACGGCAAGATCTCGAGCGTGCGCGAGCCCGTGGTGAAGACCGCGATCCTCGCCCCGAAGGACTACGTCGGCGCGATCATGGAGCTCTGCCAGAGTCGTCGCGGCAGCCTGCTCGGCATGGAGTACCTCGGTGAGCGCGTCGAGCTGCGCTACAGCATCCCCCTCGGCGAGATCGTGTTCGACTTCTTCGACCACCTGAAGAGCCGCACGCAGGGCTACGCGAGCCTCGACTACGAGCCCATGGGTGATCAGGAAGCCGATCTCGTGAAGGTCGACATCCTCCTGCAGGGCGACAAGGTCGACGCGTTCAGCGCGATCGTCCACCGAGACAACGCCTACCACTACGGCACGATGATGGCGGAGCGGCTGCGGAAGCTGATCCCGCGCCAGCAGTTCGAGGTGCCGATTCAGGCGGCCATCGGCGCGCGCGTGATCGCCCGTGAGACGATTCGTGCGATCCGCAAGGACGTGCTCGCCAAGTGCTACGGCGGCGACATCAGCCGCAAGCGCAAGCTGCTCGAGAAGCAGAAGGAAGGCAAGAAGCGCATGAAGATGGTGGGTCGCGTTGAGGTCCCGCAGGAGGCCTTCATTGCCGCGCTGTCCGGCGACGTGGAGGGCAAGGAGCAGGCGAAGCGATGAGCGCTGGGAACGGCTCCCGGCGCGCAAGCCACGTCGACATGCCCGTCGCCTACGCGGCGGTCGGTGCGTCACGCGCCCCCGATCTGCTGAGGTTTCCGCCGGACGGCAGCACGCCATACCAGGAGGAGTTGCGGCTCGGCAGCGGGCAGGAGCGCTTCCTGCTCGCGTCCAGCTTGCTGATGACGTGGGGCGCGCAGCGCGGTTCTGGCGCGACCGTGCACGAGAACGAGCGCGGCACGGGCTCCGCCTATCAGGGCCCGCAGTTTGATCGCGACGGCGTGCCGCAGGCCGTCACCGAAACCGAGGAGCACTTCGGCCCGAACGGCGAGCCCTTCGTCGTGGCCGGCACGCGCGCGACGCTGATCGTGCCGGGCAACGAGGATCGCGAGGTGCTCGTGATCTACACGATCACCGAGGCGCGCGTGATCGGCTTCGCGTGGGGCACGAGCGACGAGCGCGGCGCTGTTGGGGAGCAGCTGTTCACGGTCGAGCTGCGCGACGACGACACGGTGTGGGCGGTGGCCCGTGGCTTCCTCGCGGCGCCGAAGGGCGGGCTGTTCGGGCTCCGAGCGCGAGCTGAGGTGCGCGGCGCGGTCGCCGCGGTGCGCGCGCAGCTCGCCGCGCTCCTGCCCGGTGCGCAGGCGACGGCGACGCTCGGAGCGGATGACGCGGACGCAGCAGGCGAGGTCTCAGTAAGCGAGGCCCCAGCAGCGGCCGAAGCCGACGCAGCGGCCGAGCCCGCGAGCACGCCCGTGCCCGCCTGGGAGGAAGCCCCGGTCACCGCAGTGATCGAGCTTCCCGAGGAGAGCGAGCCCGAGCAGGAGCCGGCCCCGGACGCCGAGCCCGAGCCAGCCCAGGATTCTGAGCAGGCCCATGACGCCGAGCCCGGCCAGGCCGCAGACCCCGATCCCGCGCCCCCCGCCGATCCCGCACCGGCCACGGCCAACACGCACCAGCGGCGGCCGAGCTCGTCGCGGTCGGCGTGATCCAGAGCGGCGGGACAGCCAGTGCCTAGCGTCCTTCCCGACGGGGATCCGGCGCCCGAGGACGGCCTGCTCCCCGCGAGCGTGGTCGTCGGTGCCGCGGAGCGCCGCTTCGGCGTGTACGTCCACGTGCCGTACTGCCGGGTGCGCTGCGGCTACTGCGACTTCAACACGTACACCGCGAGCGAGCTCGGCGGCACCCGGCGCGACGAGTATGCCGAGCAGGTGCAGTGGGAGCTCGGCTTCGGCGCGCGCGTCTTGCGCGAGTCCGGGCTGCCGGAGCGCCAGGTGTCGACCGTCTTCTTCGGTGGCGGTACGCCGACGCTCCTGCCAGCATCGGATCTGACGGCGATGCTCGGCACGATCCGAGCGGAGTGGGGGATCGCACCCGGCGCCGAGGTGACCACGGAGGCGAACCCCGACTCGGTGGATCTCGCCTACCTGCGCGAGCTCGCCGCGGCCGGGTTCACCCGCGTGAGCGTCGGTATGCAGTCGGCGGTGCCGCACGTGCTGCGCACCCTCGATCGCACGCACACGCCCGAGCGCGTGCCGCAGGTGGTGGCGTGGGCGAAGGAGGCCGGCCTGCAGGTGAGCGTCGACCTCATTTACGGCACGCCGGGGGAGTCGCTCGCGGACTGGGAGCGCTCGCTCGATGCCGCGCTCGCCTGCGAGCCGGATCACGTCTCGGCGTATGCCCTGATCGTCGAAGCCGGGACGAAGCTTGCCGCGCAGATCAAGCGCGGCGAGGTGGCCGAGCCCGACGAGGACCTGCACGCGGAGATGTACGAGCTCGCTGAGGCGCGCTTCGCCGCAGCCGGCCTCAGCTGGTACGAGATCAGCAACTGGTCGCGCTCCGAGGACACCCGGTCGCGGCACAATCTCTCGTACTGGACCGGCGAGGACTGGTGGGCGGCGGGTCCCGGCGCGCACAGCCACGTCGGCGGCGTGCGGTGGTGGAACGTCAAGCACCCTGGCGCATACGCGAGCCGGGTGCACGCCGAGGTGTCGCCGGCGCATGCCCGCGAGACGCTCACGCCCGAGGCGCGGCGGGAGGAGCGTGTGCTGCTCGAGACCCGGATCGCCGCGGGCCTCGCCACCGACACGCTGACGGCTGAGGAGCGGCGCGCGGTGCCGCTGCTCATCGCCGATGGCCTGATCGACGGACGCGCCGCCATCGGCGGCAGGGTCGTGCCGACGCTCCGTGGGCGGCTCCTCGCCGACACCGTGGTGCACCGCCTCCTCGGGGGCTAACGGTTCGGCGCGGCGCGCGGCGACGCGCTGGTTCGCTGTGAGCGAGGCTGGCCGCGCTCTAACCTCGCTGCGCTAGACTTGGCACTCAGGGTTTGGGAGTGCCAACCCGAGCGGATGCGGTGAGGAGTGGGTGGTGGTTTCTGAGCGCAGCCTGGCCGTGCTTCACGCCATTGTGAGCGACTACGTCTCGTCGAACGAGCCGGTGGGGTCGAAGGCGATCGTGGATCGGCACCAGTTCGGCGTGTCCGCCGCGACGATTCGCAACGACATGGCGCTGCTCGAGGACGACGAGCTGATCGCGCAGCCGCACACCTCATCGGGCCGAGTGCCCACCGACAAGGGCTACCGCCTCTACGTCGACACGCTCGCGAAAGTGCGCCCGCTGACCGCGGCGCAGCGCACCGCGATCGAGCGCTTCCTCGGGGAGTCGAGTGATCTGCACGACGTCATGGCGCGTACGGTGCGGCTGCTCGCGCAGCTCACCAACCAGGTCGCCGTCGCGCAGTACCCCTCGCTCCGCCGCACGGTGGTGCGTCACATCGACCTCGTGGCGATCGCCGAGGACCGCGTACTCTGCGTGCTGATTCTCGGCAGCGGGGTCGTCGAGCAGCAGATCGCCTGGCTGCCCGCCGCGCAGGTCACCGAGGCCTGGGTGCACGGTCTCCGCGGCCGCATCGCGACCGCCGCGGTCGGCAGCGATGTCGCCGCGGCTGCCGCAGCGATCTCCGGCCTAGCTGAGCGGGTGGACGACTGGTCGACCCCGGCGGAGGCCGAGCTCGTGCGACGCGTGCTCGAGGTCGTCGAGACCCAGCTGCGCGCGAACCGCACCGAGCGGATCGCCGTCGCCGGGGCCGCGAACCTGTCGCGGCCGGGGGAGTTCGAGGGTTCGCTCCCCGTGGTGCTCGAGGCGATCGAGGAGCAGGTGACGCTGCTCAGGCTCTTCGACGAGCTCGTGCAGGACGGCCGGGAGGTCGCAGCATCGATCGGCCGGGAGAACCGGGCGTACGGGCTCTCCGCGGCGTCGGTCATCGCCTCGAACTACGAGGAGGAGGGCGCTTCGGTCTCGAAGATCGGCGTGCTCGGTCCACTCCGCATGGACTACGCGGGCAACATTTCCGCGGTGCGCGCGGTCGCGCGCTACCTGACACGATTTTTGGGGGAGGAGCGGTAGTCTGTTCGGCTTCCGCCCGCTCATAAACGCAACACACTTGAGGAGTATCACCCGTGGCTGACCACTACGAGACGCTGGGCGTATCACGCGAGGCGACGCCGGAAGAGATCAAGAAGGCGTATCGCCGGCTCGCGCGCGAGCTGCACCCGGATGTGAACCCGAGCGATGACGCCGCTGAGCGGTTCAAGGGCGTCACCCACGCCTACGACGTGCTGAGCGATCCCGAGCAGCGTCAGCGCTACGACATGGGCGGCGGCCAGGCCGGCGCGAACGGCTTCGGCGACATCTTCGAGACCTTCTTCGGCGGGGGCTTCGGCGGCGGCGGACAGCGTGGGCCGCGATCCCGCGCCGAGCGCGGCGACGACGCGATGATCCGCGTCGATGTCTCGCTAGAGGACGTGATCTTCGGCGTGCAGCGCGAGGTCACGATCAACACCGCGGTGCTCTGCTCGGTGTGTCAGGGCAGCTGCACGCAGCCGGGCACCCACCCCGTGACCTGCGACGTGTGCGGCGGTCAGGGCCAGGTGCAGCGCCAGGTGCGCTCGCTGTTCGGCAACGTGATGACGATGCACCCGTGCGGCAGCTGCCAGGGCTACGGCACCGTGATTGAGCACCCGTGCGTCGAGTGCGCGGGGAAGGGGCGCGTGCGCGAGCGCCGCACCCTGAACGTCGACGTGCCCTCCGGCATCGACACGGGCACGCGGCTGCAGATGCGCGGCGGCGGCGAGGTCGGCCCGGGCGGCGGCCCGAACGGCGACCTGTTCATCGAGTTCCGCGTGATGCACCACGACATCTTCAGCCGCGACGGCAACGATCTGCTCTGCACCATGCAGGTCTCCATGGCCGACGCGATCCTCGGCGCCGAGGCGTCGCTTGAGGGGCTCGACGGCACCGTCGAGACCGAGGTGACCGCCGGCATCCAGTCCGGCGACGTGATCACGGTGCGCGGGCGCGGGATCCAGGGGCTGCGCAGCACCACGCGCGGCGACCTGAAGATCGCGGTGCAGGTCCAGACGCCGCAGAAGCTGTCCGGGCGAGAGAAGGATCTGGTGCGCCAGTTCGCCGCACTCCGCAAGGAGGAGCCGCCGCACCTTGGCGAGTTCCATCAGGGGTTCTTCGGGAAGATTCGAGACCGCTTCTTCCGGCAGGGCTAGCGCGTGGCGAACCTCTACCTCGCCGAGGAGCTCCCGGCCACCGCGTTCGCGCCCGGGGCCACCGTCGAGATCGGCGGCGATGAGGCGCACCACGCCGTGCGCGTGAGCCGGCTCCGTGCTGGCGAGCGCATCCTCGTCGGCAACGGGGCAGGCGCGCTCGCCGAGGGCGAAGCGATCCTGGTCGAGAAGCAGCGGTTCGTCGTGCGGATCGAGTCGGTCACGGAGCAGGCGCCGCCCGCGCCGCGCCTGACCCTCGTGCAGGCGCTCGCGAAGGGCGACCGGGCGGAGCGTGCCGTCGAGCAGGCCACCGAGTTCGGGGTCGACGCGATCACCCCGTGGGGTGCCGAGCGCTCGGTCTCGCGGTGGTCGGGTGCGGAGAAAGCGGAGCGCGGTGCGGCGAAGTGGCGGCGCATCGCCCGCGAGGCCGCGAAGCAGTCGCTGCGCCCCTGGCTCCCCGAGGTGAACGAGCCGATCGGGATCGCGGAGCTCGCCGCAGCGGCCGCGCGCGCGGACACCGCGGTACTGCTGCTCCACCCGCGCGGGGAGCTGGCGCTCAGCGCGTGGGCGCCAGACGCCGACATCGCCGCGCTCGCAGAGATCCGGATCGTGATCGGGCCGGAGGGCGGGTTCAGCGACGCCGAACTCGACACGCTCGAGGGGGCCGGGGCGACGATCCTCGTGCTTGGCGAGACGGTGCTGCGCACGTCGAGCGCTGGGCCCGCAGCGCTTGCGGTGCTGAACGCCGCGCTGGGTCGCTGGTGAGTGCTGGCGTAGAATGAAGCGCATGGCAGCAGACACGGTATTCGGCAAGATCGTCTCCGGTGAGATCCCCGCTGAGATCCTCGCGGAGACCGAGCGAGTGATCGCGTTCCCGGACATGCACCCGCAGGCGCCGGTGCATATCCTGGTCGTCCCCAAGACCACGGCCTACGATAACGTGGTTGAGCTCGCGGCAGCCGAGCCCGAGACGCTCGCGGAAATGGTCGCCGTCGCGAAGCAGCTCGCCTCAGAGCACGCGAACGGCGAGTTCCGCCTGGTATTCAACAGTGGGGCTTCCGCCGGGCAGACGGTGTTCCACGTGCACGCGCACGTGCTCGCCGGCGGCATGGAGGAGGGGTCACTCGGTGCCGGCTGAATCACCTGATTCGGCGTCACCACAGGCCCAGCTCCAGCGCACGCTGCTCATGCGCGGCGTCGACCTCGCGTCCTTCCTCGGACACCGCGATCAGCTGATTCGCGACCTGGAGGCCCAGCACCCCACGGTGACGTTCCACTCGCGCGACGAGGTACTGACGCTGCGCGGTCCGGCCCCCGAGGTGCGCGCGGCCGAGGCCGTGGTCCGTGAGGTCCTCGAGATCGCCCGCCGCAGCGGCCCCGTGTCGCGCAACGATGTGAGAGAGGTCACGCGAATGGTCCAGGAGGGCAGCGGCGCAACGGCGGCGCAGGTGCTCAGCGAGCCCATCCTGTCCGTGCGTGGCAACTCGATCCGCCCGCAGACGCGCGGCCAGCGCGCCTACGTCGACGCGATCGACGCGAACACCATCGTGTTCGGGATCGGGCCGGCGGGCACCGGCAAGACGTACCTCGCGATGGCGAAGGCCGTGCAGGCGCTGCAGCGGCGCGAGGTGGCGAAGATCATCCTCACGCGGCCGGCGGTCGAGGCCGGCGAGCGGCTCGGCTACCTCCCCGGCAGCCTCGAGGACAAGATCGACCCGTACCTTCGCCCGCTGTTCGACGCGATCGGCTCGATGATGGACGCCGAACTCGTGCCGAAACTCCTCGCGAGCGGCACGATCGAGGTGGCGCCGCTCGCCTACATGCGCGGGCGCACGCTCAACGAGGCGTTCGTGATCCTCGACGAGGCGCAGAACACCACGCCGGAGCAGATGAAGATGTTCCTCACGCGGCTCGGCTACGGCTCGAAGATGGTCGTCACGGGCGACATCACCCAGGTCGACCTGCCGGCGAAGGCGAGCGGACTGCGCGTGGTCAACTCGATCCTGCGCGGCGTCGACGACATCCACTTCGCCGAGCTCGGCGCCGACGACATCGTGCGCCACAGCCTGGTCGGCCGCATCGTCGACGCGTACACCGCGTTCGATGAGCGTCGGGCAGCGGAGCGCACGGCCGCAGCGCGGCCCACCACAGCACACGAGAATGCCGAGGAGGCAGAGGCATGAGTGTCGAGATCAACAACGAGTCGGGCGTGCAGGTCGAGGAAGCACGGATGCAGCGGCTCGCGGCGTTCGTGCTCGAGTCGATGCACGTGCACCCGGACACCGAGCTCGGGGTGGTGCTGGTCGACGAGGCGTCGATCGAGCAGCTGCACGTGCAGTGGATGGACGAGCCAGGGCCAACCGACGTGCTGAGCTTCCCGATGGACGAGCTGCGGCCAGGCCGCGTTGACGCGCAGACGCCAGCCGGCCTGCTCGGCGACATCGTGATCTGCCCGCAGGTTGCCGAGGCGCAGGCCGAGGCCGCTGGGCACGACCTCGCGCAGGAGATCTCGGTGCTCCTCACGCACGGCATGCTCCACCTGCTCGGCTTCGATCACGCGACGCCGGACGAGGAAGCTGAGATGTTCGGGCTGCAGCGCGACCTGCTGCTGTCCTTCGCCATGCGCGAGCGTTCTCGATGAGCCCAGCGCTCGTCGCACTGCTGCTCGGGGCCGCGGCGATCCTGCTCGCGAGCGGCGGCCTGCTCGCCGCGGCCGACGCGGCGCTCGGGGTGCGCTCGCGCGCCGAGCTGCTCGCGCTCGCGGAGGCCTCACCGCGCACCGGCGCCGCGATCCAGGCGATCGCCGAGGACGAGGGCCGCCACGCGAACTCGCTGAGCTTCGCGCGCGTGTTCGCGGAGACGCTCTCCGCGGTGCTCATCACGCTCGTGCTCGCGTACTCGCTCGATGAGCTGTGGCTCGAGCTCGTGCTCGCCACGCTCGTCATGACGGCGCTCACGTTCGTGCTGGTCGGGTCGAGCCCCCGCACGGTCGGCACGCACCACCCCGATCAGGTGATCCGCTTCGCGGCCCCGACGATCCGAGGGATCACGGTGATTCTCGGCCCCATCGCGGTCGGCCTGAAGCGCTTCGGCGACCGGGTGACGCCTGGTCGGGGCGCCGGCAGCTCGCGGATCCGCGACGAGCAGCAGCTGCTCTCGATGGTGGATCAGGCCGCCGAGCAGGAGCTCCTCGAAGCCGACGATCGGGAGTACATCCACTCGATCATGGAGTTCGGCGACACGCTCGTGCGCGAGGTGATGGTGCCGCGCATCGACATGGTGACGCTCGAGAGCACCGCGACGGTGAGCGAGGCGCTCGACACCGTGATCGCCTCGCGGCACTCCCGCGTCCCCGTGATCTCCGGCGACGTCGATGACGTGGTCGGCATCGCCTACCTGCGCGACCTCAGCGGCTTCCACCTGCGCCGCACCGAGGAGGCGCTCGCCTCGCCGGTCACCCGTGTGATGAAGCCGGCGGTCTTCGTGCCGGAGACGCAGCGCGCCGACAAACTGCTCCGCCAGATGCAGCAGGAGGCGAACCACCTCGCGCTCGTCGTCGACGAGTACGGCGGCATCTCGGGCCTCGTCACGCTCGAGGACCTCATCGAGGAGCTGCTCGGCGAGATCAGCGACGAGTACGACCGCGACGTGCCCGAGGCCGCCAAGCAGGCGGACGGCTCCTTCCTCGTGAGCGCCAGGCTCCCGGTCGACGACCTGGGCGAGCTCTTCGGCATCGAGCTCGACGACGATGAGGTCGACACCGTCGGCGGCCTGTTCGCGAAGACGCTCGGCCGGCTGCCCGAGGAGGGGGACACCGTGTCGATTGCGGGCATCGGTCTCACCGCCGCAGCACTTGAACGTCGACGGCAGCGCCTGCTGGCCGTTGAAGCCCGCTGGCTGGGCGAACCCGATTCGGAGGACGAAGTATGACCGATCAGCACGCCACCGCCGCGGATGGCGCCGAGCACCGGGCAGGCTTCGTCTCGTTTGTCGGGCGCCCGAACGTCGGCAAGTCGACGCTCACGAACGCGCTCGTCGGCGAGAAGATTGCGATCACGAGCCCGAAGCCGCAGACCACGCGGCGCGCCATCCGCGGCATCGCGCACCGCGCCGACGGGCAGCTGATCATCGTGGACACGCCGGGCATCCACCGGCCACGGACGCTGCTCGGTGAGCGCCTGAACGCGCTCGTCGAGGCCACCCTCGGCGACGTCGATGTCATCGGTTTCTGCGTCCCAGCCACCGAGAAGCTGGGCCCGGGGGACCGCTTCATCAACGAGCGGCTCGACGACTTCCCCCGCGCCAAGAAGGTGGCAATCCTCACGAAGGTCGATGAGGCGTCGCAGACCGAGATCATCGACCAGCTCACGCGGCTCGGCGAGCTGCGCGAGTGGGACGCCGTGGTGCCGATCTCCGCGATCACGCGTGAGCAGCTCGACGTGCTCTCCGACGTGCTGCTCGGGCTGATGCCGCTCTCGCCCCCGCTCTACGACGCCGCTGAGACGACCGAGGAGACCGAGGACGACCGGATCGCCGAGCTCATCCGCGAGGCAGCGCTCGAGGGGGTCCGCGATGAGCTGCCGCACTCGCTCGCCGCGACCGTCGACGACCGTGTGGAACGTGAGCCGTCCGAGGACGGCGCGCCCGGGCTGCTCGAGATCTACGCCTCGCTCTACGTCGAGCGCGACAGCCAGAAGGGCATCGTCATCGGCAAGGGTGGATCCCGGCTGCGCCATGTCGGCGAGACGGCGCGGCGCGAGATCGAGGCGCTCCTCGGGCGCAAGGTCTACCTCTCGCTGCGCGTGAAGGTGCTGAAGGAGTGGCAGCGGGATCCGAAGGCGCTCGGTAGGCTCGGGTTCTAGCGCCCCCATCGGGGCGCGGGGAAGGGAACGATGGACGACATCACCACACAGGCTGACCTCACCGCACTGGGAACCGTTGGCGGCTTCGCCGCGCTCGCCTGGTACCTGCTGTCCGCGATCGCGCTCTGGCGCGTGTTCTCGAAGGCGGGCTACGCGGGCATTCTCGCGCTGATCCCGATCGTGAACCTGTTCATCCTCGTGAAGGTCGCCGGCTACTCGGCGTGGATGACGCTGCTCTTCATCGTGCCGATCGTCGGCTTCATCTTCTCCATCTTCGTCGCGCTCCGTATGGGCGAGCGATTCGGGAAGGGCGCGGTGTTCGCGATCTTCCTGCTGTGGATCCTGAACCCGCTCGGGTACTTCATCATCGGGCTCGGCCGCGCGCAGTACCGGCCGCGCGCGTAGCGCGGGAGGCCGCGCCGCTAGCGGCCACCCGCGAAGCCGCCGCCGCCGCCACCGCCGGCGAAGCCGCCGCCGCTCGAGCCACCCGCGCTGCTCGACGACGTGCTCGTCGCGTTCGCGAGCGACGTGGTGAGCTGCGTGATCGAGCGGTCGAAGTTCCCGAACCCGGCGCTCAGCGCCCCCGGGTACCAGAGCGGGAGGTAAGCGGGATCCTGCGCGTAGCGCGTCGCGAGCGCCGTGCCCCACTCCTTCTCGAGGCCGAACAGCATGGCGTAGGGCAGCAGCCGTTCGTACAGCTCGATGACCTCGGCCCCGTCGATGGTGCGCCGCTCCGCGGTCGACGCCGCCTGCAGCATCTTGATGCGGTCGGCCTCGGCGACGCGGATGAACTCGCGAACACCGAGCAGGTGGTTCCGCGCGGCGGCGCCGGTGTGCGTGAGCACGCGGTGCCGGATCAGGCCCAGCACGCCGAGCCCGACGCAGAGCACCGCGAGCAGCGCGGCGATGACCGGCGTGACCGAGAGCCGGCTCGTCATGCCGAGCACCATGAAGACGATGAGCGCGGCGGCAATCGCGAGGCTCAGCCAGCCCATCACGCTGGCGAAGCGGCTGCGCACCTTCTCCTGGTAGCCGCGGGCGAGCGCCGCCTCCGGCCCGCGCGCGGTCAGCGTCGTCATCCGCTCGGCGAACTTCGCGCTCTCCTTCGGGACCGCGACGAGCGTGCCGACCGGCTTCCCCTGGAACACGGCGTCGATCGCGGCGGCGTCGAGCGGGTCGCCAGCGCGCTCGGGCGCGAGCAGCCGGAAGCCGAGCTTGGGCCGCTTGCGCGCGGTGCCGTCGGCGCGCGGGACCTCCTCGATGCGCGTCGCCCCGAGCAGCGCGAGGTGCACGAGCTCCGCTGGCGCCGCCGGCCGCGTCGTGCCGGCGAGCGGTGCGGCGAGGAGCGGCGGCAGCTCCGCCGGCACCTCGTACTGCGCGACCACCGGGCGTGTGCCGCGCCGCGTGCGTGCCTGGCGCACCACGCCGACGGCGCCGGCCCCGCCGGCGAGAAGCCCGACGCCGCCGACGATGAGCGGCAGGGTGTCGAGCGCGAAGTTCGGCAGGCGGGTGTCCGGTTGCGTGACCGTTCCTGGTTGCATGCCGATCGCGACGCTCACTCCCTCGTTCGGGGCGAGCGGGATCGGCGCGATGGCAACCGTTGCGGGATCGGAGCCGGGCGCGCTCGTGACCGTACACTCGGACGTTGCACCGTGCGTGCCGACGTAGCAGCGGGACTGCCCGGTGAGGCTCGCAGCGAGCGCGGGGGAGAACCCGACCTCCGCGGAGAACGCGGCGATGGGCTGCGCGCGCGTGAAGGGGACGAGATCCCAGTAGAACTCGTCGGCACGCCCATCGTCGCGCGGCAGCACCACGTCGTCGAGCGTGTAGCTGATCACGTACTCCTGCGCGCCGTGCACGTACGCGTCGTCGCCCGTGAGGACCGCGAGGAAGTCATCGCCCGAGTCCGAGCTCACGGTGTCCAGCTCGAACGGCACCGCGGCGCCCGTCCCGTCCGTGACAGTCACATCGCGCGGGTTCGTTCGTGCGCCCTCGTAGACGTCCGGGATGCCGCGGACCATGCCACGGTTCTGGTCGACGCTCGGAAACACGGCGGTGATGTGCTCCGTGATGCGCGCGATCGCGCGGCCGTCCTCGCGCGTATCGAGTGCCACCTCGACGTGCCAGCGGTCGTAGCTGAACGCTTCGAGATCCGGATCGCTGCTCGCGACCGCCGCCGACGCCCCCGCTGACGCGAGCCCGAGTGCGGTGAGGAGCGTGAGCAGGGGGAGAACGAAGCGCCTGAGGAGTGCCATGCCTCCCAGCCTACGCAGCCGCGACGCGCTCACGTCGCGACGGATCCGGTGCGGCGCGCGTGATAAGGTGGTCGCATGCTGTTCGGCTCGCTTCTCCTTAGCTGCCGCGACGAGTCCTAATTCTCAGGCCTTCCTCGTCGCGGCGTTCGTGTTTGGCTGAGCGATATGAGAACTTGACGAGAAAGACGAGCCCATGAAGAACACGCAGCAGCCCTCTGGCATGCCGATCCATCGCTACCGCCCCTTCCACGAGATCATTCCCGTCGAACTGCCGGATCGCACCTGGCCGACGAAGCGGATCACCGAGGCGCCCCGCTGGTGCGCCGTTGACCTGCGCGACGGCAACCAGGCGCTCATCGATCCCATGAGTCCCGAGCGCAAGCGGATCATGTTCGATCTGCTCGTGAAGATGGGCTACAAGGAGATCGAGGTCGGCTTCCCCTCGGCGAGCCAGACCGACTTCGACTTCGTGCGCCAGCTCATCGAGGACGGCGCGATCCCCGATGACGTGACGATCCAGGTACTCACGCAGGCGCGCGAGCACCTCATCACCCGCACCTACGAGTCGCTGATCGGCGCGAAGCAGGCGATCGTGCACCTCTACAACTCGACCTCGATCCTGCAGCGCGACGTGGTGTTCCGCTCCGATCGCGAGGGCATCAAGCAGATCGCCGTCGAGGGCGCGAAGCTGTGCAAGGCGGCGGAGTCAATCTGCCCCGACGTCGACGTCTACTACGAGTACTCGCCTGAGTCGTACACGGGCACCGAGCTGGAGTACGCGGCCGAGGTCTGCAACGCGGTGCTCGAGGTCTTCGAGGCGACGCCGGAGCGCAAGGTCATCATCAACCTGCCGGCGACGGTCGAGATGGCGACGCCGAACGTCTACGCCGACTCGATCGAGTGGATGGGTCGCAACCTGAACCACCGCGAGAACGTGATCATCTCGCTGCACCCGCACAACGACCGCGGCACGGCCGTCGCCGCGGCGGAGCTCGGCTACCTGGCCGGCGCCGACCGCATCGAGGGCTGCCTCTTCGGCAATGGGGAGCGCACCGGCAACGTCGACCTCGTCGCGCTGGGCATCAACATGTTCACGCAGGGCATCGACCCGATGATTGACTTCTCGCGGCTCGACGAGGTGCGCCGCACCGCCGAGTATTGCAACCAGCTCCGCGTCCCCGAGCGCAGCCCGTGGGCCGGCGACCTCGTGTACACCGCATTCTCCGGTTCGCACCAGGACGCCATCAAGAAGGGCTTCGAGCGGATGGCGCAGGACGCCGAGGCGGCCGGCGTGTCGCCCGATGACATCGAGTGGGCCGTGCCGTACCTGCCGGTCGACCCGAAGGATCTCGGCCGTTCGTACGAGGCAGTGATCCGGGTGAACTCGCAGTCCGGTAAGGGCGGGGTCGCGTACCTGCTGAAGACCGACCACCACCTGGACCTGCCGCGCCGCCTGCAGATCGAGTTCAGCTCGGTGGTGCAGAACGTCACCGACAGCGAGGGCGGTGAGGTGTCGAGCGACGCGATCTGGCGTATCTTCCAGGACGAGTACCTGCCGACGAACGGTGAGGGTGCCGAGCGCTGGGGTCGCTATGAGATCTTCCGCACCTCGGCGACGAGCGCAGGCGATGGGGTGACCGAACTCGTCGTCGACTACCGCGACGGCGACGAGGCGAAGCAGGCGACTGCGCGGGGCAATGGCCCGGTCGACGCCTTCATCTCGGCGCTCACCGAGGACGGCCACGCGGTGACGCTCTTCGACTACGTCGAGCACGCGATGAGCTCCGGCGGCGACGCGGTGGCCGCGGCGTACGTCGACCTCGAGGTCGACGGCCAGCGCCTCTGGGGCGTCGGCATCGACCCCGACACGAGCCGCGCGACCCTGAAGGCGATCATCTCCTCGGTGAACCGCGCGGTGCGGAGCGCCGAGCAGCGCGAGGTCGCGCCGAGCGCGGCCTAGCGCGCAGGGCGCAGCCGAGCGCGCCCCGCACGCGGGCCCGCCACCCCGGGTATTCGTACTTTTGTTCGAATGATCCGGTGTGGCGGGCCCGCTGCCGTGTCGGCACCCCATAGGGTGGGCGATGTGATTGCTTCGATTCAGGGACCGGTGCTGACCTCGGGCGCCGGCTGGGCGGTTGTTGGCTTGGGTGGGCTCGGCGTGCGCGTCGAAGTGCCGAGCGGCCGCGTGTCCCAGCTGCAGCCCGGTGACGTCGTGTCGCTGCACACCTCACTGGTGGTGCGCGAAGACTCCCTCACCCTGTTCGGCTTCGCCTCCGAGCCGGAGCTCGCGGTGTTCGGGCACCTGATCGCGGTGTCCGGCGTCGGCCCGCGGAGCGCGCTCGGGGTGCTCTCGGGGCTCTCGCCCGCTGAGATCGCGCGCGCCGTTTCCGCGGAGGACGAGAAACCTTTCCGCAAGGTGTCGGGGATCGGGCCGAAGACCGCGAAGCTGATCGTCGTGTCGCTCGCTGGCAAGCTCGACGCGCTCGAACTCGGCGCGGTGGACGCCCCGGCCGCCAGTGCTCCGGGCGACGGCGCCGCCGAGGCGGTTGCCGAGGGCCTTGTCGGCCTCGGCTGGAGCCAGAACGACGCCGAGGGCGCCGTCGCCGACGCGCTCTCCGCCGGTGCGCCTGAGGAGCACGCCGGCCTGCTGCGCGCGGCGCTCGCGCTGCTCCAGGCCGGCCGTCCCGGATCCCGCGCTGCGAGTGGGGCCGCCCGATGACGGGTGAGCTGTCGGCGCAGGCCACGCCCTCCGAGCAGGGGTACGAGGGCGCGCTGCGCCCCGCAACCCTCGCCGAGTTCGTTGGCCAGGCGAAGGTGCGCAGTCAGCTCTCGCTCCTCCTGAACGCGGCCACGCTGCAGCAGCGCACCCCGGACCACATCCTGCTCGCCGGCCCGCCCGGGCTCGGCAAGACCACGCTCTCGATGATCGTCGCCGCCGAGCTCGACAAGCCGCTGCACCAGACGTCGGGCCCGGCGATCCAGCACGCTGGCGACCTCGCTGCGGTCCTCTCCGCGCTCACGCCCGGTGAGGTGCTCTTCATCGATGAGATCCACCGCATGGCGCGCAGCGCCGAGGAGATGCTCTATCTCGCGATGGAGGACTTCAAGGTCGACATCATGGTGGGGAAGGGCGCCGGCGCGACGTCGGTGCCGCTCGAGCTCGCGCCGTTCACGCTCGTCGGGGCGACCACGCGCTCGGGCCTCCTGCCCAACCCGCTGCGCGACCGCTTCGGCTTCACCGCGCACCTCGAGTTCTACGCCGACGAGGAGCTCGCGAGCGTCGTGCGCCGCGCGGCTGGCCTGCTCGGCTTCGAGCTCTCGGATCGGGGGATCGACGAGATCGCGAGCCGCTCGCGCGGCACCCCGCGTATCGCGAACCGCCTGCTGCGGCGCGTGCGCGACTACGCGCTCGTCCACGGGACGCCGGGCGACACCGCGTCGGTGCAGGCGGCGCTTGCGCTCTACGACGTCGACGAGCACGGACTCGACCGGCTCGACCGCGAGGTGTTGCGTGCCATTGTCGAACGATTCGGTGGGGGGCCGGTCGGGCTGTCGACGCTCGCCGTGTCGGTCGGCGAGGAGGCCGAAACGATCGAGGCGGTCGTCGAGCCGTTCCTCGTGCGCACCGGGCTGGTGACCCGTTCGCCGCGCGGGCGCATCGCGACCCGGCTGGGGTGGGAGCACGTGGGGCTCGTTCCGCCGAGCTGAAACACCACATTTGTGCGAAATCCCACACTCCGCACAGCGTGTGGGCGATAGACTCGCAAGGATTGTGCCGTCTGCACCCGCGCGGGCACGCCCACGAAAGGACCACCCTCCGATGGACCCGATTACCATTCTGATGTTCGCGCTGATCGCGCTGCTGATCTTCTTCATGTTCCGCAATGGGAAGAAGCGCCAGCAGGCGATGCAGGAACTGCAGAACGGGCTCCGTCCTGGCGCTGAGGTGATGCTCCAGTCCGGCATCTTCGGCACCGTCGAGTCCGTTGATGAGGAAGACAACAAGGTCGTGGTGCGCAGCGGCACTTCGACACTCGTAGCGCACCGCAACGCGATCGCGCAGATCATCACGCCGTCCGAGGCTCCCGCTGAGGAGCAGACGAGCACGCTCGCACCCGACGACGATCCCGAGTTCGGCGAGCGCATCGCGAACGCGAACGGCGAGACTGCCGCGGCTGCGGCGGAGACCACCGAGGCGCAGGAGCTGCCCGAGGTCACCGACGCTGCGGCGGGGGAGCCTCAGGCGCCCGCGACCGAGGGCGATTCTGACCGTCCGGACACCGACCAGCAGGGTGGCGAGCAGACCCCCAAGGCCTAATCGCCTCGGGTCGTGCCGCCCGGCCGGGGGATTCCCCGGCCGTTTCACCCCAGCACTGAGAGAAAGCAGTCGTTTTGGCGTCCACTCCAGCCGTCCGGGGAGCCCGTCGCTCCCTGGTCTTCCTATTGGTCCTCCTCGTGGGCCTCGCGGGTCTGATCACCTATGGTGTGTTCCGAAGCGATGCGACGTGGACGCCGAAACTCGCTCTCGATCTGCAGGGCGGTACGCAGATTCTGCTCGCCGCGGAGCAGACCGACGGCGCGACGGTCAGCGGCGAGCAGCTGCAGCAGGCCGTGTCGATCATTCGCCAGCGCGTCGACGCGGCCGGGGTCTCCGAGGCGGAGATCACCACGCAGGGCAATCAGCACATCTCCGTGTCGATTCCCGGCAAGGCCGATGAGGCAACGCTCGCGCGCATCGAGGCGTCGGCGAAGCTCGACTTCCGTCCGGTGCTCGCCACCGGGATTGGGATCGACCTCACGCAGCAGCCGGCCCCCGAGCCGAAGACGGACGAGGACGGCAACCCGGTCGAGCTGACCGAGGCGGAGAAGGCGGCTGAAGAGACTCGTCAGCAGGCCATCGCGGCCGCGGAGGAGGCGCGCGCTGCCGCGGACGCGCTCACCCCAGAGGATCTGGTGCCCGAGACGGAGCCAGAGAACGCCGGGGACCTCGCATGGATCACCCCGGGTCTGCAGACCAAGTTCGACGCGTTCACCTGCCAGTCGGAGGCGGCGCTCGAGACCGGAAACGCCGATCCCGCTGTCCCGCTCATCACCTGCGACGAGACAGGCACGCAGAAGTACATCCTCGGTCCGGTCGAGCTGAAGGGCGACGTCATCACCGACGCCTCCGCCCAGATGGCCACCAACCAGAGCGGCGCCACCACGGGCGGCTGGGTCGTTCAGATCACGATGAACGCCAAGGGTACCGAGGTCTTCGGCAAGATCAGCACCCGCCTCTACGGTGCGCCGAGCCCGCAGGATCAGTTCGCGTTCGTGCTCGACGGGCGGGTCCTCTCCGCCCCGCAGATGCAGGGCCAGATCCTCGACGGCCGCCCCTCGATCAGCGGCGACTTCACTCAGGAGTCGGCGCAGGCGCTGGCCGACCAGCTGAAGTTCGGCGCACTGCCCATCGACTTCACGGTGCAGAGCCAGGAGGACATCTCTGCGACGCTCGGCGCGAGCCAGCTCGGCTACGGCCTGCTCGCCGGCCTGATCGGCCTGCTCCTCGTCGTGATCTACTCGCTCTTCCAGTACCGCGCGCTCGGCTCGCTGACGATCGCGTCGCTCGCGATCGCGGGTGTGCTGACCTACCTGCTGCTCACCTTCTTCTCGTGGCGTCAGGGGTACCGTCTCTCGCTCGCCGGCGTGGCCGGCATCATCGTGGCCGTCGGCTTCACCGCCGACTCGTTCATCGTCTACTTCGAGCGCATCCGCGATGCGCTGCGCGACGGTTTCTCGATCGAGCGCGCCGTTGAGCACGGCTGGAAGCGTGCCTTCCGCACCGTGCTCGCGTCCGATGGCGTGAACTTCCTCGCCGCGGTGATCCTCTTCATCCTGGCCGTCGGCAACGTGAAGGGCTTCGCGTTCACGCTCGGCCTCACGACGCTCGTCGACGTGATCGTCGTTGCGCTCTTCACCCACCCGATGATGACGCTGCTCGCGCGGACGCGCTTCTACCAGGGCGGGCACCCGTTCTCGGGCCTCGACCCGAAGCGTCTGGGTGCCGTGTATCGCGGCCGTGCCCAGTTCCGCGAGCCGGTCATCGCGAGCAAGGGCGCAGGCAAGAAGGTGGCACGCAGCCAGAAGGAAGCGGAACGCCGTCAGACGATCGCGGAGCGCAAGGCGGCCGAGGCCGCTGGCGCTACCGCCGGAAAGGAGAGCTGAGATGGCTCGCTCATTCTCGGAGTTCGGCAACGCGCTCTACACCGGCGAGAAGTCGATTGACTTCGTCGGCCGCCGCAAGCGGTGGTACGCGATCTCGATCGTGCTCATCATTCTGTCCATCGTCGGCCCGATGCTCCGCGGCGGATTCAGCTTCGGCATCGAGTTCACCGGCGGCAGCCAGTTCCAGGTGCACCTGAGTCAGGGCGAGGAGCGCGATCCGAAGGTCGCCGAGCGCGCCGTCGCTGAGGTGCTGCCGCAGAGCACGCCGCGTGTCAGCCTGCTCGGTCCCACCGACATTCGCGTGCAGACCGAGGCCCTCGAGGACGCCGAGAACCGGGCCGTCACGGCAGCGCTCGCGAAGGCGTACGATGTCGAGGAGCAGGAGGTCACGTACTCCTACATCGGCCCGGCCTGGGGTCAGGACATCACGCGGCAGGCGGTGATCGCGCTCATCGTGTTCATCCTGTTCGCGGCGCTCGTGATGGCGATCTACTTCCGCACGTGGAAGATGTCGCTCGCGGCGATTCTCGCGCTGCTCCACGACCTCGTCATCACCGCGGGCATCTACGGGATCTCGGGCTTCGAGATCACGCCGGCGGCGATGATCGGCTTCCTCACGATCCTCGGATACTCGCTATACGACACCGTCGTGGTGTTCGACAAGATCCGAGAGAACACGATGCCGGGCGAGCTCAACGACCGTCGCACATTCGGCGAGGCCGTAAACCTCGGTGTGAATCAGACGCTCGTGCGCTCCATCAACACCTCGGTGGTTGCGCTGCTGCCGGTCGGCTCGATTCTCTTCATCGGCGCGTTCATGCTGGGCGCCGGCACGCTGCGCGACATCTCGCTCGCGCTGTTCATCGGCATCCTCGTCGGCGCGTACTCGACGATCTTCATCGCGGCCCCGGCCTACGCCCACCTCCGCGAGGGCGAGACCGAGATCAAGCGACACGACGCCCGCGTGCGTCGCGCGCGCGGCGAGGACGCAGGCGGTACGGCGACCGCGAAGGACGCCGGGGACGCCGCAGCGGAGCTCGCCGAGGAGGCGGACCAGCCGTCCACATCGAAGTAGCACGCTCGGCGCGGGCGCCCAGTTCGTCGGAATGGGCGCCCGTGGTGTAGCGTTCAAACATTCGAGGAGGAGGCAGGGTGGTAACGAGTGATGTAACGCATGGCGGCACGACCGCACTGCGCCGACTTGTGCCTCGGATCTTCTCCCGCGGCAGCGCGCCGGGTGCGGTTGATCAGCTGGTTCGCACGGTGCGCGGGAATTATCCTCGCGCCGACCTTTCGGTGATCGAGCGCGCGTATACGACGGCTGAGCGCGCGCATCGTGGCCAGAAGCGGCGCTCGGGCGAGCCGTACATCACTCACCCCATCGCGGTGGCCCAGATCCTCGCCGAGCTGGGCGTCGCGCCGGTTGCGATCGCCGCGGCGCTGCTGCACGACACGGTCGAGGACACCGACTACACCCTGACGCAGCTCACCGAGGACTTCGGTGAGGAGATCGCCATGCTGGTGGACGGCGTGACGAAGCTCGACAAGGTCAAGTACGGGGACTCGGCGCAGGCGGAGACCGTGCGCAAGATGGTCGTCGCCATGGCGAAGGACATCCGCGTGCTGGTGATCAAGCTCGCCGACCGGCTGCACAACGCTCGCACCTGGGGGTTCGTCTCTGGCGACTCGGCGAAGCGCAAGGCGCAGGAGACGCTCGAGATCTACGCCCCGCTGGCGCACCGCCTCGGCATCCAGTCGATCAAGGCCGAGCTCGAGGATCTCTCCTTCGCCGTGCTGAAGCCGAAGCTCTACGCGGAGATCGAGAACCTCATCTCGCAGCGCAACCCGCAGCGCGATGAGCTCGTCGGTGTGGTCATCAGTTCCATTGAGGCTGATCTGCGGGAGGCCCGCATCCGCGGTGAGGTGACCGGCCGACCCAAGGAGCTGTACTCGATCTACCAGAAGATGATCGTCCGTGGTCGCGACTTCGACGACATCTACGACCTGGTGGGCATCCGCGTGCTCGTGCAGTCCATCCGCGACTGCTACGCGGTGCTCGGCGCCGTGCACGCGCGGTGGACCCCGATTCCTGGGCGATTCAAGGACTACATCGCCACCCCGAAGTTCAACCTGTATCAGTCGCTGCACACCACCGTGATCGGCCCCGACGGCCGCGCCGTGGAGATCCAGATCCGCACGGTGGAGATGCACCAGCGTGCCGAGTACGGCGTTGCCGCGCACTGGAAGTACAAGCAGCGTCAGGCACCGGGCGCTGCCCCCTCCTCGAACGACATGGCGTGGCTCGCGCACATCTCGGACTGGCAGGCGGAGACCGAGGATCCCAGCGAGTTCCTCGACGCGCTGCGCTTCGAGATCGGTGCGAAGGAAGTGTACGTCTTCACGCCGAAGGGTCGGGTCGTCGGACTGCCAGCGGGCGGCACCACCGTCGACTTCGCCTACGCGGTGCACACCGAGGTGGGGCACCGGACGATGGGCGCGCGCGTGAACGGCCGCCTGGTGCCCCTCGAGACCGCGCTGCAGAACGGCGACGTGGTCGAGGTGTTCACCTCGAAGGACCCGAACGCTGGCCCGAACAAGAACTGGCTGACGTTCGTCAAGAGCAAGCGCGCCCAGAACAAGATTCGGCAGTGGTTCACCAAGGAGCGCCGCGAGGAGGCGGCGGAGACCGGCAAGGCGGAGATCGCGAAAGCGCTGCGCAAGCAGGGCCTGCCGCTGCACCGCGTGATGAACTCGGAGGGGCTGCAGCAGGTCGCGCTGCAGCTGCGCTACGCGGATGTGACCGCGCTGTACGCCGCGGTGGGTGCGAACCACGTGTCCGCCCAGTCGGTGGTCGAGAAGGTCACCGCGCTGGTGCTCGACGAGCAGAGCTCCACGGAGCCGGCCATCGCGACCGTGCCGATCATCGACGCGCCGCGCCCACAGCGGCCGACGGACTCGAGCGGCGTGGTGGTGAAGGGTGCGTCGGACGTGCTCGCGAAGCTGGCGAAGTGCTGCACCCCGGTGCCCGGCGACGAAATTCAGGGCTTCGTGACGAAGGGGCAGGGCGTCTCGGTGCACCGGGTCGACTGCCACAACTTCCAGAACCTGCGGAGCCAGCAGGATCGCGTCGTCGAGGTGGAGTGGGCGCCGACCTCGAAGAGCGTGTTCCTCGTGCAGATCCAGGTGGAGGCGCTCGACCGCTCCGGCCTGCTCTCCGACGTGACGCGCACGCTGTCCGAGCACCATGTCAATATCCTCTCTGCGTCGGTGAATACGTCGAGCTCGCGCCTCGCGATCAGTCGTTTCGTGTTTGAGATGGCGAACGCAACGCACCTGGATCACGTGCTGAACGCGGTGCGGCGCATCGACGGCGTCTACGACGTGTATCGGATCACGAACTAGCCTGCTGGCGTTGCGCGGCAGCCGTGCCAGCGGCAGCCGTGCTCGCCGCGGTGGCCATCACTGGGGCAGCCGTCAGAGCCCGGCGAGCCGGTCGAGCGCCCGGAGGCGGTACGGTGCCGGGCCGGCGGACAATGCCTCGGGGACACGGTGCGCGCTCGCCCCGTGGTGCGCAGCGAGCACGCGACAGGCGAGGCGCGCCTCACGCGTGAGCGCCGCGGGGAGCCGGAGCAGGTCAGCGACGGTGCGTGTGGGTGAGGTGACCCTCGCGGCCCCGAGCCGCACGCCGTCCCCGTCGGCGACGCCGAGCTGACGCTGCCGCGTCGACACCCCGTGCTCGTCTCGCGTGCCCGCGCGCTCGCCCGACGCGAACTCCAGCGGCACGCCAGGGGAGTGCGCGGCACCCCACACCCACGCCGCGGTGAGGAGGACGGCCGTGCGCGGCTGGGTGAGCCACGGCGCGAGCGCGGCGGCACGCACCCGCGCGGTGTCTGGCCAGCCGACGCCGCGCACCCCGGGACCGCAGCGCACGAGCGTGCCGCGGAGCAACTCCGCGCTGCGCACGGCCTGCGGCAGCTGATCGATGCGCGGCATGCCGCGCGCGAGTGCGGGCGGCGCGCTGAGCGCGGGTGGGCTGCCGAGTCCGAGTGGTGCGCTGAGTGCAGGCATGGAACCAGCATGGGCCCGCGTCGCGCGCTCCGAGGCTCGAACCTCGCATCTGTGCACAACTTCCCGCAGCTGCCGCTGCCTCGCCAGCCTGTGAGCAACGACGAACGCCCCGCGGAGCAAGGAAGCTCCGCGGGGCGTTCAGTCGGACGGGGGCGCTGCGGACAGCGCCCCGCGAGGCGCTAGTCGCCGATTGCGGCGAGCCAGGACTGCTGGGTCGCGAGCTTCTCCTCGGCGGCCTGCTTCGCCTTCGCGTCGCCGGCGGCCTCGGCGGCCGCAACCTCGGCGGTCAGCTCGGCGATCGATTCCTCCAGCTGGCCGCGCAGGCCCTCGCTGCGAGCCTTCGTCTCCGGGTTCGTCTTGCGCCAGTGCTCGTCCTCGAGCTGCTTGACGTGATCCTCGATCTTCCGCAGACGACCCTCGATGTCGCGAAGCGCCTCGCGGGGCACGCGACCGACCTCGTCCCAGCGCAGCTGGATCGCGGTCAGCTGCTTGCGCGCAGCGGTGTGATCCGACACCTGCAGGATCGGCTCGGCCTCGCCGAGGATCTCCTGCTTCTGGGTCAGGTTCGCCGCGTACTCCTCGTTGGTCTGTGCCGCCTCGGCCGCCTTCGCCTGGTACAGCACATCGCCCGCCGCCTTGAAGCGCGCCCACAGCTGATCGTCGATCTTGCGGCTCGCGCGTCCGGCGGCCTTCCAATCGTCGAGGAGCCCACGGTACGCGGGAATGCCGTCGACGCCCTTCGGGGCGAGCGCCTCGGCGGCGGCGATGATCCGCTCCTTGCGCTGCTTCACGTCCTTGTTCGTCGCGTCCATCTGCGCGAAGTGCGCGCGGCGGGCCGTATCGAACGACTGACGAGCGGAGCGGAAGCGCTTCCACAGCGCGTCGGCCTGCGCCTTGGGGATCTGGGGGCCGCTGCGCTGGGCCGACTGCCAATCGGTGAACAGCTGCTCGAACGCCTGGCTGGTGTCCTTCCAGCGGATCGAGGCCTCGGGCTGCGCGGCGAGGCGCTCGGCCTCAGCTGCGATCGCCTCGCGCTTCGCGACGGCTTCCTGGCGGGCGGCCTCGCGCTCAGCCTGCTGCTTCTCGCTGAGCGCAGCGGTCTTCGTGACGAGGGCCTCGACGCGTGCGCGGAGGGCCGCGATGTCGCCGACCGCGGCCGGCTCGACGAGCTGCTCCTGCAGCTTCGCGACCGAATCGGCGGCGGATCCGTCGGCGGTGCCGCGCGCGATGCGTGCCTCGAGCAGGCTCACCTGACCCTCGAGGTCCGCGAACTTGCGCGTGAAGTAGGCGAGCGCCTCTTCGGGGGTGCCATCGGGGTACGATCCGACTGCTCGCTCGCCCTCACCCTCCCGCACATATACGGTCCGGTCGTCGTCGACTCGTCCCCAGGGCGTTTCGTTGGTCGCTTCGCTCACGGTTCTGCTCACTTGTCGGGTGTGGGGGCCGGCCGTGCCGACCATACGGAATAGACTCCTCCACTATGCCACAGCGGGAGCGCTGATGCCCCCTGACTCCCGCGGTTTTCGGGCCGTGCGTGCCCCCGGCTGGCCGCAGCTCCCGGTGCCCCGGGTGTCGGTGGCGCCCAGTAGCATGGACTCGTGGACACCCCAGCCATCCCAGCAGCTACCGCGCCGCTCGCGGTGCGGATGCGCCCGCGCTCGCTCGACGAGGTCGTCGGCCAGCGGCACCTGCTGCACCCGGGCTCCCCGCTCCGTGTGCTCGCGGCCGACACGGAGGGCGGCGGGGGAGCCGTCTCGGTGATCCTGTGGGGGCCGCCTGGCACGGGCAAGACCACGCTGGCGCAGGCGATCGCGCACTCCAGCGGCCGCCGCTTCGTCGAGCTCTCCGCGATCACCGCTGGCGTGAAGGACGTACGGACGGTCATGGAGCGCGCGCTCAACGACCGCGACCTGTACGGGATCGCGACCGTGCTCTTCCTCGACGAGATTCATCGCTTCACGAAGGCGCAGCAGGACGCACTGCTCCCCGGCGTCGAGAACGGCTGGGTCACCCTCGTCGCCGCCACGACCGAGAACCCCTCGTTCTCGGTGATCAGCCCGCTGCTCTCTCGCTCACTGCTGCTCACACTCGAGCCGCTCGACGACGGCGATCTGCGCCTCCTGCTGGAGCGCGCGCTCGCGGAACCGCACGGCCTAGCAGGCACGGTCGCGATCGAGCCGGAGGCGCTCGATGCGCTCGTGCAGCTCGCATCGGGGGACGCGCGCCGCGCGCTCACCGGCCTCGAAGCGGCTGCCGCGTCGGCGATCGCGCTGGAGCCTGCGGAGGATCAGCCGACAGCCGAGACCGCGAGCGACGAGCCCGGCACCTCGCCCCGCCCGGTGATCACGCCCGATGTGGTCTCCGCCGCGGTGAACCGTGCGCTGCTCCGCTACGACCGAAACGGCGATCAGCACTACGACGTCACGAGCGCGTTCATCAAGTCGATGCGCGGCTCCGATCCCGATGCGGCGATTCACTACCTCGCGCGCATGATCGAGGCGGGGGAGGATCCGCGCTTCATTGCACGGCGCCTCATCGTGCACGCCGCGGAGGACGTCGGCATGGCCGATCCGCGCGCACTCCAGGTCGCGGTCGCCGCCGCGGAGGCGGCGCAGCTCATCGGACTGCCCGAGGCCAGGATCCCGCTCGCCGAGGCCACGATCTACATCGCGACAGCGCCGAAGTCGAACGCGGTGATCTCGGCGATCGACACGGCGATCGCCGACGTCAAGGCCGGGCGCTTCGGCGTGGTCCCGCTCCACCTCCGCGACGCGCACTACCCCGGCGCGAAGCGCATGGGGCACGGGAAGGGCTACCGGTACCCGCACGCCGACCCGCGCGGGGTGTCGACGCAGCAGTACCTCCCTGACGAGCTCCGCGATCGCGTCTACTACTCGCCGACCACGCACGGCAACGAGCGAGAACTCGGCGAGCGCCTGGAAAAACTGCGCAGGATCACCCGCGCTGACCCGTAGCCGCCGCGCGGCGGCGCCACGAGCGGCAGCGCCACCAGCCCTGGCGTGCTAAGCTAGACGCTGGCCAACACTGGACCCGACGCTGGCTGCGCACGGGCCCTTGTGGCAGTCGCCCTGTAGCCGGGTTTCTGCGCTGGTCGTTCCCTCACCGAAAACGGTGTGCTGCGTCGCGTGCATTGCGGATCCCCTGCGGATCGTGAATGCGGGCGCAGCGTGGCCGAGAGAACACGCGCCGCACAGCTTGTCCTGTGCGCGCACATTACCCAGAACACCCGAAAGGACCAACGTGTCGACTACGTCGCGTACCCGTTCCAAGACCCGCCTGTCCCGCTCGCTCGGGATCGCGCTCACGCCGAAGGCAGCGCGCTACCTCGAGAAGCGCCCCTACGGCCCCGGCCAGCACGGCCGCACCAAGCGCAAGAGCGACAGCGACTACGCGGTCCGTCTGCGCGAGAAGCAGCGTCTCCGGGCCCAGTACGGCATCCGTGAGAAGCAGCTCGTCATCGCGTTCAAGGAAGCTCGTCGCCAGGACGGCCTGACCGGTGAGAACCTCGTTGAGCTGCTCGAGATGCGTCTCGACGCGCTCGTGCTGCGTGCCGGCTTCGCCCGCACCACCGCGCAGGCTCGCCAGATGGTCGTGCACCGCCACATCCTCGTCGACGGCAAGATCGTCGACCGCCCCTCCTTCCGCGTGAAGCCGGGTCAGCTCATCCACGTCAAGGAGCGCTCCGAGGGCACCGAGCCCTTCCAGGTCGCCGCTGCCGGTGGCCACGCCGAGGTGCTGCCCCCCGTCCCGGGCTACCTCGAGGTCGAGCTCGACAAGCTCCAGGCGCGCCTCGTGCGTCGCCCGAAGCGCGCTGAGGTCCCCGTGACCTGTGAAGTGCAGCTCGTGGTCGAGTACTACTCGGGCCGCTAAGTCGCAGATTCTGCGCAGTGCCGCCACAGGGGCGTCGGAGAAATCCGGCGCCCCTGTGGCGTTTCCCGGCCTGCGCGCTGACTGTGGATATCCGGCGCGCGGATTGGGGAACCCGCTAAGCTTGACCGTGTTTTCCGGCGCGGCTCCCACCGCGTTCGTTCGCCGACAGGAGGAATGAGACATGCGCAAGCTGATGTGGCTGCTGGGCGGCGTGGTGCTGGGCTTCGTCGCGGCACACTTCGTCAACCAGAACCCCGAGGGTCGACGCTTCTTCGACCGTGTCAATCGCGGGATGAATGAGTTCAGCCGTGCCTTCGCGAGCGGCTACGAGGCCGAGGTCGATGAGACGGAGCTCGGCGAAGATCTCGAGGACGCACTGCGGGATCTCCGCGACAAGAACTGACTGGTGCACCGCCGGTGCACCACCGGCGCCATGCACGCACGACACGCCCCACCACCAGAAAGACTCACGGATGCAGACCGCTGAAATCCACCGCCGTTGGCTCAACTTCTTCGAGCAGCGGGGACACACCGTCGTCCCCTCAGCCTCGCTCGTGAGCGATGATCCGAGCCTGATGTTCACGGTCGCTGGCATGGTGCCGTTCGTGCCGTACCTCTCCGGCCTGGTTCCCGCCCCGTACGAGCGGGCGACCAGCGTGCAGAAGTGCATCAGGACGAACGACATCGAGGAGGTCGGGCGCACGCCGCGCCACGGCACCTTCTTCCAGATGTGCGGCAACTTCTCCTTCGGTGACTACTTCAAGGAGGGCGCGATCAAGTTCGCGTGGGAGCTGCTCACCACGCCCGAGGCCGATGGCGGTCTCGGCTTCGAGGCGAAGGATCTGTGGGTCACGGTCTACGAGGAGGACGAGGAGGCCATCGCGCTGTGGCGCGAGCACTCCACCCTCCCCGAGGAGCGCATCCAGCGCCTCGGCAAGGACACGAACTACTGGTCGACCGGGCAGCCAGGGCCGGCCGGCCCCTGCTCGGAGATCTTCTACGACCTCGGCCCCGAGCACGGCATCGACGGCGGCCCGGCCACCGATGACGACCGCTACGTCGAGATCTGGAACCTCGTCTTCATGCAGTACGAGGTCGCGGACGTGCGGTCAAAGACCGATTTCACGATTCTCGGTGAGCTGCCGAAGAAGAACATCGACACGGGCATGGGCCTGGAGCGCGTCGCGTTCATCAAGCAGGGCGTGCAGAACATGTACGAGATCGATCAGGTGCGCCCCGTGCTGGATCGCGCGGCCGAGCTGACCGGCAAGACGTACGGCGCTGATCACGCCGACGACGTGCGCCTGCGCGTCATCGCCGACCACGTGCGCAGTGGGCTCATGCTCATCGCGGACGGGGTCACGCCGTCGAACGAGGGCCGCGGCTACATCCTCCGGCGTCTGCTGCGCCGCGTGATCCTCTCGATGCGCCTGCTCGGCTTCGACGGCGCGAGCTTCGCGGAACTCTTCCCGGTGTCGCGCGACGCGATGCAGGACGCGTACCCGGCCGTTGCCAGGGATTTCGACTTCATCTCGCGTGCGGCGTACGCCGAGGAGAAGACCTTCCTGCGCACGCTCGCATCGGGGATCCAGATCCTGGACACCGCGGTGGACACCGCGAAGGCCGGTGCGGTCGCCGTGCCGGGCGATACGGCGTTCCTGCTGCACGACACGCACGGCTTCCCGATCGAGCTGACGTTGGAGATCGCCGAGGAGGCGGGTGTCGCCGTCGACCGCGCCGTGTTCACCGAGCTGATGCAGGAGCAGCGCGACCGCGCGAAGGCGGATGCGAAGGCCAAGAAGGGCCAGCGCGCCGACCTGTCGGTGTACAAGGAGCTGCGCGGCCTGGGCGAGACCCTGTTCACGGGCTACGACGAGCTCGTGCACGAGAGCCGCGTGCTCGGCATCGTCGTGGACGGCGTCCCGGTGCGCGAGGCCCACGAGGGGCAGATCGCCGAGCTCGTGCTCTCGGAGACCTCCCTCTGGGCAGAATCCGGCGGCCAGGACTCCGATCAGGGCGTCATCGTCGGCGACGGTTTCGAGGCCGAGGTCCTCGACGTGCAGAAGCCGGTGCCCGGGCTCATCGTGCACACGGTGAAGGTCGGCCTCGGCACGATCGGGATCGATCAGCGCGCCCAGACCCGCGTCGACGCCGACTACCGGCGCGGGGCGACACAGGCACACTCCGCGACGCACATCGTGCACGCCGCGCTCCGCGACGTGCTCGGCGCCGGGGCGCACCAGGCCGGCTCGTACAACAAGGCCGGCTACATGCGCCTCGACTTCACCCACTCGGAGGCGCTCAGCCCCGCGACGAAGTCCGAGATCGAGGAGATCTCGAACCTCGCGATCCGCGCGAACCACGAGGTCGTCACCCGGGAGATGGGGATCGACGAGGCGAAGGCCATGGGCGCGATGGCGCTCTTCGGTGAGAAGTACGGCGACCGCGTCCGTGTCGTCGATATCGGCGGCCCGTGGTCGCGCGAGCTCTGCGCGGGCACGCACGTGTCGCGCTCGGCGGAGGTCGGCATGATCAACCTGGTCTCGGAGAGCTCGGTCGGCTCGACGAACCGGCGCGTCGAGTCGCTCGTCGGGCTCGAAGCGTTCCAGAGCTTCGCCGCCGAGCGCGCGATCGTGCAGCAGCTCGCGAGCGGCCTGCGCGTGCCCCGCACCGAGCTCGTCGGCCGCGTGCAGGATCTCGGCGCTCAGCTGAAGGCCGCGGAGAAGAAGATCGCGGCGTTCGAGGCCGAGCGCCTCGCGCAGCGCGTGCCCGAGCTCATTGCCGGCGCGGAGCAGATCGGCAGCGTACGCGCCGTGCTCCACTCCCTCGGCTCGGTCGGCTCCGCCGACGACGTGCGCGGCCTCGCAATCCAGGTGCGCGACCGGCTCGCGGCCGACGCCGCGGTCGTCGTCCTCGCGGGGGAGGCCGGCGGCAAGCCGGTCGTCATCGCGGCGACCACCGAGGGCGCGCGGAGCGCCGGGGTGCGCGCAGGCGACCTCGCGAAGCTCGGCGCGCAGGTGCTCGGCGGCGGGGGCGGCGGCAAGCCTGACCTCGCGCAGGGCGGTGGCGCCGATCCCGCGCAGATCGACGCCGCGCTGACCGCCATCCGCGGCCGACTCGCGGAGTAGCCGGCGTGCGAAGCGGAGTGCGGCTGGGCATCGACGTCGGCAAGGCGCGCATCGGCGTGGCCCGCTCGGACCTGCACGGCATGCTCGCCACGCCGGTCGAGACGGTCGCGCGAGCCGCGGACGGTGACGCCGACCTGGAGCGCATCGCCGAGCTGGTCGCCGAGCTCGCCGCGTTCGAGGTGATCGTCGGCCTGCCGCTCAACATGCGCGGCGAGCGAACGCTGTCCACCGACGACGCCGTCGCGTTCGCCGAGCGGCTCGCGCTGCGGCTCGGCGCCGTCGACGTGCCCGTGCGGCTCGTCGACGAGCGGCTGTCGACCGTCTCCGCGCAGGGGCAGTTGCGGCAGGCGGGCAAGAAGACCAAACAGAGCCGCTCGATCATCGATCAGGCGGCAGCGGTGGTGATCCTCCAGCACGCGCTCGACACCGAGCGCGCGCAGGGCACCGCGCCAGGGAGCCCGGTCGAGGTGGCCGGTGCGAATGCGAAGGAGCTAGACGGATGAACGCACGAGCACGTGAGCGCTCATCGGGCCGCGGGAAGCGCATCGCGATCTCCCTGATCGTGACCGCGGTGCTGCTCGGCGGCCTCGCCGCGGCCGGCGCCTACCTCTGGTCGCAGTACGGCGCGCAGGTCTCCCAAGCGCTCGGGTGGACGTCGAACGACTACGAGGGGCCTGGCGAGGGCGACACGATCATCGTCATCACCGAGGGTGAGATCGGCGAGGATGTCGCGAGCTCGCTCGCGGAGGCCGGCGTCGTGAAGACGTCCGAGGCGTTCTACCAGCTGCTGCTCGACCAGGATCCCGCCGTGGAATTCCAGCCTGGCTCGTACCGGATGAAGCTGCAGATGAGCTCCGCTGCCGCGCTCGCGGCGCTGCAGGATCCCGAGAACCGGATGAACTTCACCGCGATGATTCCGGAGGGCAAGACCGTCGAGCAGACGATCGAGCTCATCTCCGCCGGCGCGGACATTCCGCTCGCCGAGCTGCAGGATGCCATCGCCGATCCCGCGGCGTTCGGGATCCCCGCCGGCGTCGACAGCCTCGAGGGGTGGCTCTTCCCCGCCACCTACGAGTTCGAGGCGGACACCACGGGCGTGGAGGCGATCCAGCGCCTCGTCGATCAGCAGAAGCTCGTGCTCGACGAGGCCGGCGTCGCCGAGGCGGATCGAGAGCGCGTGCTCACGATCGCGGCCATGGTGCAGAAGGAGGGCGGTCGGATCGAGGACTTCGGCAAGGTCTCCCGTGTGATCGCGAACCGACTCGCCGACGACATGCTGCTGCAGATG
This sequence comes from Leucobacter chromiireducens, assembly GCF_003917135.1. Lineage (GTDB taxonomy): Bacteria > Actinomycetota > Actinomycetes > Actinomycetales > Microbacteriaceae > Leucobacter > Leucobacter chromiireducens_A. Next base: position 12,041 of record NZ_RPDI01000012.1, on the reverse strand, counting down.
GACTCGACCGCGCAGTACGGCATGGGCCAGCACGACGACGGCTCCGTCTGGTCGACCAACGAGGCGCTCGCCGACGACAACCCCTGGAACACGTACGTGCACAAGGGGCTGCCGAAGGGGCCGATCGCGAACCCGGGGCGCGACGCGATCAACGCGGCCATCAACCCCGAGCCGGGCGACTGGATCTACTTCGTCGCGATCAACCTGGACACGCGCGAGTCGGCGTTCAGCGTGACGCAGGAGGAGCACGACGCCTCCGTCGCGAAGCTGAACGAGTGGTGCGCGGCGAACCCGGGGAAGGGGTGCTAAATGCCTGATCAGCTGGCCGTGCTCGGCTGGCCCATCGGGCATTCCCTCTCGCCGGCCATTCACCGGGCCGCGTACGAGGTACTCGGCGTCGACTGGCGCTACTCCGCGGTGCGCTGCGGCACCGCGGAGCTCGCGCCATTCCTCGCCGGCCGCGGCGCCGAGTGGCGCGGGCTCTCGCTCACGATGCCGCTGAAGGAGGAAGCGCACCGCCTCGCCGCCTCCCTCGATCCGGTCGCGCGCGACAGCGGCGTCGTGAACACGCTGCGCCGCCGCGCGGATGGCGGCTGGGACGGGTTCAACACCGACGTCGCTGGCCTCGCGCGCGCCATCTCGGCGGCCTCGCTCGACGCCGGTCGGACCCTCGTCATCGGCACCGGGGCGACCGCGATCTCCGCGGTGCTCGCCGCGCGGCAGCTCGGCGGGGCGGAGCTGCTCGTCGTTGGTCGCCGGCTCGACGCCGCTGCGGCGCTCGCCGAGCGCTTCGACGGCACCGGCGGGATGAGCTGTGCGGCGATGGCGCTCACCGATCCCGATCTGCCCGCGTGGACGCCGAGCCTCATCATCTCGACACTCCCGGGCCCGGCCGGCGCCGCACTCGAACTCCCGAGCGCGCTCACGGCGTCGCCCCTCTTCGATGTCGCCTACGATCCCTGGCCGTCGCCCCTCGCACAGCGCTGGGGCGCGAGCGGGGGACGCGCGTTCCCCGGCACCGACATGCTCGTCGAGCAGGCGATCGTGCAGATCCGGATCTTCCGCGGGGGAGACCCTGCCACGCCGCTTCCCGCGGAATCGGCGGTGCGGGCGGCCATGCGCGCTGCGGCGGCGCCCCACGGTGTGGGAGGATAGTGGGTATGCTGCGTTGGCTTACCGCTGGAGAGTCCCACGGACCCGAACTGATCGCTGTTCTTGAGGGGCTGCCAGCTGGCGTGCCCATCTCGCTCGACGAGATTCGCGCAGACCTCGCGCGCCGCAAGCTGGGCTACGGCCGCGGCTCGCGCATGAAGTTCGAGCAGGACGAGCTCAACGTCTCCGGTGGCGTGGTGCAGGGCGTCTCCATCGGCGGGCCCGTCGCCATCCGCATCGGCAACACCGAGTGGCCGAAGTGGGCCGAGGTGATGAGCGCCGAGCCGACCGAGCTCTCCGAGAAGTCGCGCGGCCGCGGCGCCCCGCTCACCCGCCCGCGCCCCGGGCACGCGGACCTCGCCGGCATGCAGAAGTACGGCTTCGACGAGGCGCGTCCGGTGCTGGAGCGCGCAAGCGCCCGCGAGACCGCCGCACGCGTCGCGCTCGGCGCGGTCGCACGCGCCTTCCTCGCGGAGCTCGGCATCGGACTCGTCAGCCACACCGTCTCGCTCGGCACCATCGAGGCGCCCGCGGGCGGCAAGCTGCCCCGCCCCGAGGACACCGCTGCGCTCGATGCCGACCCGCTGCGCTGCTTCGACGCGGCGACGAGCGCCCGCATGGTGGCCGAGGTCGACGACACGAAGAAGTCCGGCGACACGATCGGCGGCATCGTCGAGGTGCTCGCCTACGGGCTGCCGCCCGGGCTCGGCTCCTACGTGCACTGGGACCGGCGTCTCGACTCGCGCCTCGCTGGCGCCCTGATGGGCATCCAGGCGATCAAGGCGGTCGAGGTCGGCGATGGCTTCGAGACGACCCGCCGCCGCGGCTCCGCCGCGCACGATGAGCTGCACATCGCGGACGGCCAGATCGCCCGCGAGACCGGCCGCGCCGGCGGCATCGAGGGCGGCATGACCACCGGCCAGGTGCTGCGCGTGCGCGCGGGGATGAAACCGATCGCCACGGTGCCGCACGCGCTCCCGACCATCGACGTCGCCACCGGTGAGGAGGCGAAGGCCCACCACCAGCGCTCCGACGTGTCCGCAGTGCCGGCAGCCGGTGTCGTCGCCGAGGCGATGGTCGCACTCGTGCTCGCGGACGCGGTGACCGAGAAGTTCGGCGGCGACAGCGTCGCGGAGACGAAGCGCAACCTCGAGTCGTATCTCGCCGCGATCCCCGAGCGCTTGTCGACCGCCATCGAATCGTGACCGGGAAGCGCCGGGCCGGACGCCCGGTCGGGCCACCGACCGCCGCGCCGAAGCCGGCACCGCCGAGCACACCTGAGCTGCAGCATCCGCACGAGCAGGAGGCCGCGCAGACGCCGGCGGCCGCGCAACGGAGCAAGAACGCCTCCCGGAACCGTCGCCGTCGGCGGCGACGCGGCGGGGTGCGGCTGCCCGATCGCGCGGTCGTGTTCGTCGGCCCGATGGCCGCGGGAAAGACGAGCCTCGGCAAGCGAGTCGCCCGCGAGCTCGGCGTGCCCTTCGTTGACACCGACGCGGTGTTCGTGCGCCAGCACGGGGCCATCACCGAGTTCTTCGCCGAGCACGGCGAGCCCGAGTTCCGCCGCATCGAGGCGGACGTGATCGCGCAGGAACTCGCGCATCCCGGCGGGCGCATCGTCGCGCTCGGCGGCGGCGCGGTCCTCACCGAACGCACCCGTGAGCTGCTTGCGTCCTACCCGGTCGTGCTGCTCATGACCACGCAGGAGGCAGTGCTCCGCACGGCGAACCTCGCCCGCCGGCCGCTGCTCCGCGACGACCCGGAAGCGTGGGGCAGGATCCTCGAGGAGCGCCGCCCCCTCTACGACGAGGTTTCCGACGTGATGTACCGCACCGACCGTGCGACCAAGGAGCAACTCGCGCGCCGCGTCGCGCAGTGGGCGCGCAGCTTCGGCAAGAAGCGCGGCCCGATCCCCGGCAGCGGCGAGCCGACGCCACCGACAAGGAGTGAAGCATGACCACGCAGGACCAGCCCGCCACCGGCGCACCTTCCCCGTTCACGGAGATCCAGGTCACGGGGGACTCCGAGTACACGATCACGATCGGTCGCGGCGCGCTCGCCCGAGTGCCCGAGGTGCTCGGCGACCGGGTGGCGAAGGTGCTCATCATCCACACGCCGACGGTCGGGAAGATCGCGAGCGAGCTGCGCGACGCGCTCGAGGGCCGCTACACGCAGGTGCTCCTCGCCGAGGTGCCTGACGCCGAGTCGGCGAAGCGCGTCGAGGTTGCGGCGTTCTGCTGGCAGATCCTCGGCCAGTCGGACTTCACGCGCACCGACGCGATCATCGGGCTTGGCGGCGGCGCGGTGACCGATCTCGCCGGCTTCGTTGCGGGGACCTGGCTGCGCGGCGTGCGGCTCGTGCAGATCCCCACGAGCGTGCTCGGCATGGTCGACGCCGCGGTCGGCGGCAAGACGGGAATCAACACCAACGAGGGGAAGAACCTCGTCGGCACGTTTACCGCACCCGCCGGTGTGATCTGCGACATCGACCTCGTCGACACGCTGCCGCGCAACGAGATCCTCGCCGGCTTCGCCGAGGTGGCGAAGTGCGGCTTCATCGCCGAGCCTGAGATTCTCGACATCATCGAGGCCGACGTTGACCGCGCGACCGACCCGCAGACGGCGGAGTTCCAGCGGCTCATCGAGCTGGCGGTCGGCGTGAAGGCGCGCGTGGTGTCCGAGGACTTCCGCGAGGGCGGGCTGCGCGAGATCCTGAACTACGGGCACACGCTCGGGCACGCGATCGAGCACGCGGAGCGCTACCAGTGGCGGCACGGCGTGGCGATCTCGATCGGCATGATGTATGCGGCCGAGCTCGGCCGCATGGCCGGCGCGCTCTCGGACGCCGCGGTCGACCGGCACCGGCGCATCCTGTCGTCGCTGACGCTGCCGCTCACGTACCCGGCTGGCCGCTGGGCCGGGCTGCTCGCGACGATGCAGCGGGACAAGAAGGCGCGCGCGGGTATGCTCCGCTTCATCGTGCTCGACGAGATCGGGAAGCCGCGCGTGCTCGCCGGCGTCGACGACTCGATGCTCCAGTTCGCCTACCAGGAGATCGCGAACTAGCTGGGGAGGGGCGCTCGGGAGCGCTCGCGGAGCGCCCCTGATTCGCGCTGCGCGCCCGCGGCACCCGCTGCGCGCCCGCGGCACCCGCTGCGCGCCCCCAAACCACGCGGAGAAATCTGGGATCTCGGGCGTTTTCGCGCGAAAGCGCCCGAGCTTTCGAATTTCTCCGGCGCGTTGGTGGTGCGCGGGCGGACTCACTGGCGAGGCCGGGCGCGGGCGAGGTATGACCAAATGTGACGCCGATGCCCCCACGCAGCATGCGCGGAACGATAGATTTGCGGAGTGCGCGGCGATGGGCCGCGCCGAGTCTTGACCCGGGAGCCCACACATGAGCCTTCGCCGCCGAATCGCCGGAGGCATCGCCCTCCTTGCCGGAGCCGCACTCCTGACGAGCTGCGCATCGTCCGCTGAGCCGGGGGCCGGGAGCGGGGATCCCGCCGACGCGCCGAAGATCACCTTCCTGTACTCGCCGTACGCCGATTACGCCCCGTTCTTCATCGCCGAAGAGAAGGGCTACTTCGAGGACGCCGGCGTGGACGTCGAGCTGATCTCGAAGAGCGGCAGCTCGGGGGAGACCTACCAGCAGGTGAGCATGGGCGGCATCGTCGCCGGCGGTGCGACCTGGGGTGCCGGCCTCTTCAACGCGACGAAGGCTGGCGCGTCGATCTCCGTCGTCGCGAGCGTCTCGCGCATCCCCGAGGAGGGGAAGAACCCCGCACCGCTCATGGCCTCGGAGCAGTCGGGCATCACCGACGTGTCGGAGCTGAAGGGGAAGAAGATCGGCGTCCCCGGGACCGGCGGATTCGGCGTCTACTCCGTGTACCTCGCACTCGAGACCGCGGGGATCAGCCTCGACGACGTCGAGCTCGTGAACCTCTCGCCGGGCGACATCCCGCCGGCGCTCGCCAACGGCTCGATCGACGCGAGCTGGACGATCGAACCCATCTCCTCCGCCATCACGGCGCAGGGTCTCGGCCACGAGATCCTCGACGTGAGCTACCAGGCCGGCGTTGAGCTCGGCGCGCTCGCCTTCAACAGCGAGTACGTCGACAAGTACCCCGAGGCGGTGACCGCGTTCACCGCCGCCTACCTCCGCGCGGTGCAGGAGCTCGAGGACGGCGGCTGGAAGGATCCGGCTGACCAGGCGATCATCGCCGAGTACACCGATCTGCCGGTCGAGACGCTCACCGAGATCGGGCTCACGGTGCAGGATCCCGAGGGCGCGATCGACTGGGAGGATGTTGCGCGGCAGGAGCAGTTCTTCCGCGATCGTGACACGCTCGAGTTCACCGGCGACTCGCGGATCCAGGACATCTTCCGCGAGGACATCCTCGACGCCGCTGTGACGCAGGCCGCGGAGGCGTCCGCCAAGTGAGCGGGATCTCGTTCCAACACCTGTGGAAGGCATTCCCGAACGCGGAGTCGCGTGACGAACTGCTGGTCGCGGTGCAGGACGTGTCGCTCGACATCGCCCCGGGGGAGTTCGTCTGCGTGCTTGGTCCATCGGGCTGCGGCAAGAGCACGCTGCTGCGCGTTGCCGCCGGTCTCGACAGCCCGAGTTCCGGCAGCGTGAAGACGCAGAGCCGGCCCTCAGTCGTGTTCCAGGAGCACGGGATCTTCCCGTGGCTCACGATCGCCGAGAACGTCGCGTACCCGCTGAAGCTGCGCGGCGTGCCGCGTGCCGAGCGGCGTGCGCGCGTCGACGAGCTGCTGGAACTCGTCGGCCTTCGCGACTTCGCGAGCTACTACCCGGCGCAGATCTCCGGCGGCATGCGCCAGCGCACCTCCGTTGCGCGCGCCCTCGCGGACGACGGCGACGTGCTGCTCATGGACGAGCCGTTCGGCGCGCTCGATGAGCAGACCCGCGTGGTGCTGCAACAGGAGCTGCTGCGCATCTGGGAGCAGACGTCGAAGGCGGTGCTGTTCATCACGCACTCGGTCGATGAGGCGCTGACGCTCGCGGACCGCGTGGTGGTCATGTCGCATCGCCCAGGCAGGATCATTGCCGAGCTCGAGATCCCGTTCGGCCGCCCCCGCGACATCAAGGAACTGCGCCGCGATCCGCGCTACGGCGAGATCACGGTCAAGCTGTGGGATCTGCTGGAGCAGCAGCCCGAGGAGGAGTCGGCGGCATGAGCGATCGCACCGCACCCGAAATCCCCGCGGAGATCGAGCGCGAGCTGCGCTCCGCCGTCGCCGCGGAGCGTGGCTCCCCGTGGATCCGACGCATCGGACCGTACACGCCGCTCATGCTGCTCGTCGTGTGGGAGGTGCTGAGCCGCGCCGGTCTGCTCGACGCGCGCTTCTTCCCGGCGCCGAGCTCGATCGCCACGACGTTCGTGACGATGCTGCTCGACGGTGTGCTGATCGAGCACGCGGCGATGACCCTGTCGCGCATCGCGATCGGCTTCGTGCTGGGCGCGGTGCCGGGTGTGCTGCTCGGCGTGCTGCTCGGCTCCGTGCGGCCGCTGCGCCAGCTCCTTGAGCCCATCTTCGCGAGCCTCCTACCGATCCCGAAGGTGGCGATCTTCCCGCTCCTGCTGCTGATCTTCGGCCTCGGCGAGACCAGCAAGTACGTGATCGTCGCGATCGGCGTGTTCTTCTACCTGTTCTTCAACACGATGAGCGGGGTGATGCAGACGCCGCCGCTGTTCACCGATGTCGCGAAGGCCAACGGCGCGACGCGCGTGCAGCGCTGGTTCACCGTCTCGTTCCCGTACGCCCTGCCCTCCATCTTCACCGGCATGAAGCTCGCGACGGGCGGCGCGTTCGTGATCATCGCAGCTTCGGAGTTCGTCGGCTCGCAGAGCGGCCTCGGCTACCTCATTTGGAGCTCATGGTCCACGTTCGCGGTGTCCAAGATGTACGTCGGGATCGTGACGATCTCGGTGCTTGGCTACGCGGCAACGGCGCTTGAGGGCTTCATTGAGCGCCGACTGGTGCCGTGGGTGAAGTACTAGTGACGACCGAGGCGCGCGCCGAGACCACCCTGGGCGAACTCGGGGCGGAGCTCGGCCGCGCGCTCGCGCCATACGCCCCGGCCGCTCGCGCCACGCACGGCGATGTCGCGCGCGCCGCGCGCTGGCTCGCCGAGGCTGAACTTCTCGGCCTCCGCGGCTTCGGCGTCGGCATGCTCGTGAAGGATCTGCGCAGGATCGGCCCGCCCGTGTCGGCCCCGGCCGCACGCGAGCAGGCGACGGCAGCGCCGGGCCCCACGCCCACCCCGCCGGACCCCATCGGATCGGTCGACGCCGCTGGCGTGCCAGGCCCACTGACCCTCGCGGTGGCCGTGGCCCGCGCGACGGCGGCAGCGTCCGCGCACGGCATCGGCCTCGTCGGCGTGCGTGGGGTCGGCGCGCTCGGGGTGCTCGGCCTCGCGGCGCGCGACATCGCGCTCACCGGCCAGATCGCGCTCATCGCCGCGCAGGCGCCCGCGATCGTCGCGCCGTGGGGGAGCAGCAGCCCGGCGATCGGCACCAATCCGATCGCGATCGCTGCGCCGCGGCACGCCGCAGACGGGGAGAGCGGACCCCCGCTCGTCGCCGACTTCGCGACCGCGCCCCTGACGCTCGCCGAGCTCCGCGCACGCGCGGCCAGCGGGGAAGCGCTGCCGCCGGGAGCCGCGGTCGACGCGGACGGCGCGGCAACGCTCGATGCCGCGCGGGTCGCCGCGATCCTGCCCGAGAGCCTCGTCGGCTCGCTCGGTGGACTCCTCGTCGAGCTCCTGGCTGGCGTCGCGGTCGGTGGTCGTGATCCGGGGCCTGACGCCGCAGGGCGCGGCGCGCTGATCCTCGCCTTCGATCCCGCGCGAGCAGGCGGCGCGCACGCCGCCGCGGACGCCGCGCGCCTCGCCGCCGACTGGGTGGGCGCCGGCGGGCACCTTCCCGCGCGGTTCGACCGGCTCGCGGACGCCCGGGATCCGGCGACCCCACTCGCGGTCGACGCCGATGCGCTCGCTGCACTACGGGCCGCCGCCGCGACGGAGCCGCCCCGATGACCGCCGAACTGCGGCTGCGTGTGAACCCGGCCAGCGGACTCCTCTCCGAGCGCCGCACCATCACCGTCTCGGGCGCCGTGCCCGGCTCGCTCGTTGCGCTGCGCGCAGAGACGCAGCGGGGGGCGGAGCGCTGGGCCGCTGAGGCGACGTTCCTCGCGGACGCGGACGGCGCGGTGGACCTCGACGCCGCCGCTCCGGTGTCCGGCGACTACCGGGTGGCCGACGCGATGGGCCTGTTCTGGGCGCAGACACGGGACACCTCGCACGGCGGCGGCGTGGAGCCACAGGATGTCACGGCGCCGATTGAGACGCGCCTCACCGCCCGGCTCGTTGCGGGCACCGGCGCGTATGCCCTGCATGGGGGAGATGCAGGGTCCAGCTCCGGCTCCTGGGGCCCCTCTGACACGCGGCCGGTAGCGACCGGCCAGGAGCGCGCCCAGGTGCTCGTGCAGCAGCACCTGCTCGCGCCAGGGGTGCTCCGCGCCGAGGTGCGCACGGACGGCCTCGTCGGCACGCTGTTTCGCCCGGCCGGCGCTGGCCCGTTCCCCACGATCATCGTGATGAACGGCTCCGGCGGCGGGATCAACGAGGCGCGCGCTGCGCTCTACGCCGCCGCGGGAATCCAGGCCTTCGCGCTCGGCTACTTCCGCGCACCCGGGCTCTCGCACTACATCTCGCGGACGCCGCTGGAGTACTTCGAGCGCGCGATCGCGTACGCGAGTGAGACGCTCGATCCGCTCGGCGGCGCGCCGATCGTGAGCGGGCAGTCGCGCGGGGGCGAGCTCACCCTGCTGCTCGCCGCGCGCTATCCCGAACGGATCCTCGGTGCGGTCGCGTTCGTGCCCGGCGCGTTCGTGTTCGGCGCGCAGGGTGCCGCCGACCCGGCGGAGGGCTGGAGCGGGCCGAGTTGGACCGCGGGCGGCGCACCGCTACCGCACCTCTGGCACGACAATGCCGGCGTGAGCTGGCAGCCGTGGGGCGGCGACGCGCCGCCAACGAGGCACGGCGACATCTACGTCGACGGCCTCCAGGATCGGGCGCTCGCCGAGCAGACCAGGATCCCCATCGAGCGCTTCTCCGGCCCCGTGCTCTGCGTGTCGGGGCGTGACGATCGCGCCTGGCCGTCGAGCTTTGCCTCCCAGCTCGCCCTCGACGCGCTCGCGCGGAGCGGCCACCTCGCCGAGCGGCTGCACCTCGACTACACGGATGCCGGCCACGGCATCACGATCCCGCACCTGCCGGCCACTGAGATCGCGCGCACCCACCCCGTCTCCGGGGTGCCCTACTCGAACGGCGGCACGCCGCGCGGCAACGCGCACGCGAGCGCCGACTCGTTTGCCAGGGTGTGCGAGTTCGTGCACCGCACCGCGCGCGCCGCCGCAGCCGCGGACCAGCCGGGCGACGCGCCGGCACCCAACGCTTTCCCCCACCCGACGGACACAGAGGAGAACTGATGCCTACGAACGAGCATCTTGCCGGCCAGTGGCGCGAGTGGCGCCACACTCGCGTCGCGGAGCTGACGCGCCCATACGGCTGGACCGCGCTGGTGGCCCAGTTCTGGCTGCACGAGGGCGCGACGGGTGTGGTGCTCGATGGGTTGCCTGGCACCTGGGCCGTGACCGACGGCCGCGTGATCTTCACGCCGCCGGCCGATGGGCCGAACCTGTCCGTGGCTGGCGAGTACCCGAGCGCGCCGATCGAGATTCCGACGGGGCGCAACCAGACGTACGGGCACGGGGGCAGCGTGCCCGTGTACTTTGGTGACCGGGAGGTCGAGACCGTTCCGCGCACGAACGACGCGGGCGAGCGGATTCTCGGTGTCCGCGTGCGCGATCCGCACCTGTCGGTGTCGGCCGAGGAGATCGGGCTCACCGCGTTCGACTACGATCCGGCCTGGCGGATCCCGGCGGTGTTCACCCCGAGCGCGCGCAACGACGTTGAGGCGGTGACCGTCGAGACGGGCGTGCGCGAGACGACGACCCAGATCGGAACGCTCGCGTTCACCCACGACGGGGCGGACTACGAGGTGGTGCTCATCGGCAAGGACGCCGCGCACGGCGTGCAGCCGGTCGCGCACATTCGGGATCGCACGAGCGGGCCCGTGAGCTACGGCGCCGGTCGCGTGATCGAGCTGCAGTTCTCGGAGGACGGCGCTGGGCGCATCGATTTCATCGACTTCAACTATGCGCACGCCCTGCCGTGCGCGGTGACGAACTTCGTCACCTGCCCGCTGCCGCCCAGGCAGAACACGCTCGACCTCGAGGTGCTCGCCGGCGAGAAGAAGCCAGCGAACGACGTGGCGCGCGTGCTCACCTACGAGCAGTAGTTCCCGGGTGGGGCTGGCGGGGCGCGGGCCGGCTGGGCCCGGCCCGGCCCGGCCCGGCTGGCCCGCCCCGCCCAACCCCCGAATTGGTGCGAGTCTGATCCGCTCCGGCGCCCGAATAGCGGATCAAACCCGTACCAAACTGGACTGGTTCGCCCCGGCGGCCGCACGGCCCGCCCCACCCCGGATTTTGGTGCGAGTCTGATCCGCTCCGGCACCCCAATAGCGGATTAGACCCCAACAAAATTTGGGGTGGACCGGGTGAGCCGGGTGGACCGGGTGGGCCCGGGCTGTGGGGGACGGGCTAAGCCCGGTCGGCGCCCAGCACGAAACCCTGGCCCTCCAGGATCAGCGCGAGCACCCGCCGGTCCTCGCGGTGCATGACGCCCTCGACGAAGCGCGTGAGCGCGCCCTCGAGCGTCACCGATCCCGCGCTTGCCGTCACCTTCTGCACCATGGCGACGAGCGTGCGCGGGGCGAGCACGGACTCCTCGAGACCCGGCCTGCCGTCGATCTCGCGCTCGGTGCTCACGTAGTCGCCGAAACCGCCGGACACCGCGCCTGCGAACACCTGCTGGCTGATGAACGCGGCGCGCGCGAGCCGCACGAGTTCCTCGGCGCGCCACTCGCGGGGGAGCACGCCGTCGGCGTCGACCGCGGCAGCGGCGGCGATCAGGCCGTTCTCCACCGGGAAGTCCTCGAAGCGCACCCCGGTGTCCGGATAGTGCACCCGGTAGCTGTTCGCCCCGAAGCGGTTCACGAGCTCGGAGCTCAGCCGGTCGACGCCCCGGTAGCGGTGCGGCGTCTGCTCGTTCGCCGTCGCGAGGATCGCGAAGCCCGGCGCGACGCGCACCTCGCGGCCAGCGTCCTCCTGCACCCGGAGCGTGTCGCCCGGCCGCAGCTGCAGGATCCGGTTGAGGCGCTTCAGGAACTCGGCGGGCATCGCGTTCACCTCGTCGAGGACCACGGCGCGCCCCTCCTGCATCGCGCGCAGCAGCGGACCCGGGGTGAACACGCTCACCGTCGCGCCGCCCTCGGCGCGGAGCTCGTGCGTGCCGATCACCTGCGCGGAGGAGATGTCGCCGTAGCCGGACACCAGCTCGGGATCGCTGCCGGTCGTGACGCGTGCGAGGTGCTCAGCGAGCGCGGTCTTCGCGCCACCGGTCTCGCCGAGCAGCAGCACCGGGTCGCCGCGCAGGAGCGCCGGCGTCGCCTCCGCGATGATGCCGCGCATCTGCCCCGTGAGGAGGAGGCCTGCGCGGAGCTGTGCGCGCGCCTCGCGGAGCCGGAGCGTCCCGAGCGCCTCGAGGATCCCGGCGCGCTCCGCTGACGTGCCGGGCTGTGCGCCGGGGTGCTGCGCACCAGCCGCGGCGCTGCCGGCATGCTCTGTCGCGGAGCTCCCGGCTTGCCCCGCCGCGGAGCTCCCGCCCGCCGCCTCCGCGCGGAGCGCCGCGATCCTGCTCCGTTCGCGCTCGGTGAGGCTGCGGTGCTGCGCGATGGCGC
>NZ_RPDI01000011.1 GCF_003917135.1 Leucobacter chromiireducens | reverse complement strand
GCGCGGGCCTCCGCGTCGTCGAGCGCCGCGAGCGCCGCCTCGAGGTGCGCGACCCCGCGGTCGCTCTCGCGCGCCTCGATGGCGAGCGCCCCCTGCCCCGGGGCGGTCGGCACCGTCGCGAGCGGGAATCGCTCGGTGATCGCGTCGGCGAGGCCGGATCGGTCGAGCCCGGCCGCGGCGAGCACCACGGCGTCGAGGTCGCCGCCCACCCGGCCGAGGCGCGTATCGACGTTACCGCGGAGGTCGTGCACGGCGAGATCGGGTCGGGCGGCGCGCAGCTGCGCCGCGCGCCGCGGCGAGCCGGTGCCGACGTTCGCGCCGGCCGGCAGCTCGGACAGGCTGAGCCCATCGCGCGCGCACAGGGCGTCGCGCGCGTCGGCGCGCTCGGGGATCGCGCCGAGCCGGATGCCGGGGCACGGCCCGGTCGGCAGATCCTTCAGCGAGTGCACGGCGAGGTCGCACTCACCGGCCAGCAGCGCCTCGCGCAGCGCGCTCACGAACACGCCGGTGCCGCCGAGCTGCGACAGCGACTCGCGGGAGACATCGCCGTGCGTGGTGATCGTCACGAGGGCCACGTCGCAGCCGGTCGCCGCGGCGATCGCCTCGGACACCGTTGTGGTCTGCGCGATCGCGAGCCGGCTGCCGCGCGTGCCGACGCGGATCAGGCCGGGGCGCGCCGCCTCCTGGCCTGGCGCGCGGTACACGCGGCCGCGCGGCACGGCGCGGCGTGCGTCCCCTGAGGAGGTGTGGTGCGTGGCGTCGGGCTGGGAGATCACTCGTGGGGCCTTTCCGTGGCTGGGTCGGGGTGCGCCGTGCGCTGCGGCGCGGCTGGAACGGTGTGCGCGCACACGCCGTGCGCGGTGAGGAGTTCGCGCGCAACGCGCTGGGCCGCGGGGATCACGGCGGCGAAGCCGGCGCCCGAGCACCAGTCGCCCGCGAGCAGCACCCCGGCGGGCGGGATCAGCGCTGCGCGCTCGCCGCGCGCCGGCATCCGCCAGACGTGGCGCGCGATCCCCTGGACCGCGTCGCGCGGGAGCCGCGCCCCGAGGATCGCTCCGGCGTCGCGCAGCGCGAGGCCGAGCGCGGCCTCGTCGTCGAGCTCGCGCGTCGCTGGGGCCGCGCCGTCGCGCCCGTAGGAGAGACGCACAAGCTCGGTGTCCCGGTGCGTGGCGTGCGGCCACTTCCTGGAGATGTGGGTCAGGGCTTTCGCGGTGATCAGCGGCTGCGCCGGCTCCCCGCCGGGCGCACCTGCGTCGGCGTTCACGAGCGCCCCGGTGCCGCGCGGGGCGCGCACGAGCGGCGCGACCGCCTCGTGCGCGCGATCGAGCGCGAGCACGATCACCTCGACGGTGCTCTCGGTCTCCTGCTCGCCCGGCGCGCCGAGGATGGCGCGCGCGGCCGACTCCGGAACCGCGAGCACCACGGCGTCCGCGCGCGCGATCTCCCGCCCGGCCGCGTCGAGCACCGCGATGCCGCGCTCGGTGCCCTGGCCGGCGGTGTCAAGCGCGGCGACCGGCGAACCCGTGCAGAGCTCACCGCCGGCGCCGCGCACGGCGTCGGTGAGCGCGGTCACGAGCGTCGTCATCCCGCCGCGCAGGGTCGCAACGGCGCCGCCGGCTGCGCTCGTGCGTCCCCGCAGGGCACGCGCCCCGCGGGTCAGCGAGCCCGTACGCCGCAGCTCGGTTTCGAGGCCGGGGAGCACGCTGAGCGGCAACCGCTCGGGCGGGGCAGAGTACACGCCGAGCGCAACGGGGCGCACCAGCTTCTCGAGCACCGCCGATCCCGAGCGCGCGCGCACCAGCTCAGCGATCGTCGCGCTGTCGCGCCCGACTCGCGCCGGCAGCAGCGGTTCCGCCGCTGCGCGGAGCGTGCCGCGCGCACCGAGCACCTGCCGCGTCGCCCGCGCGAGCGGCGCGGCAGGGATCCCGAGCGTCCCCGCTGGCGGTAGGGGCGCTGCGGCCCCGTCCGCCGCGGCAACGAGCCAGGAGCCGAGCGGCGCTGGGGCGGCGCACTGCTCGGCGATCCCCAGCTCCCGCAGCAGCGCGGCAACGTGGCCGCCGCGCGTCGCGAAGGCCTCGGCGCCGATGTCGACCGTGCGCCCGGCAAGCTCGGCGCTCGCGATGCGGCCGCCGAACCGCGTGTCGCCCTCGAGCACGGTCACCGCGGCACCCGCCCGCGCGAGTTCGAGCGCGGCGACGAGCCCGGACACGCCGCCGCCAACCACGCTCACGCGGAGTGCGGCGCGCGCGGCTGCGGGGGTGGCCGCCGGGTCAGCTGGCATGTGTGAGCTCGACAATGCGGGTGAGGACATCGGGGTCCGCCTCGGGCGGCACGCCGTGGCCGAGGTTCAGCACGTGCCCGGGCGCGCGCTGCCCGCGCCGCAGCACCTCGGCGAGCTCGGCACGCAGCACCGCCTCGGGAGCGCCGAGGAAGGCCGGGTCAAGGTTCCCCTGCAGCGGCAGCCGGTCCCCCAGGCGCGCCGAGGCCTCGTCGAGCGGCGTGCGCCAGTCGACGCCGAGCGCGGTGGTACCGAGCTCCGCCATCGCCTCGAGCAGGTGCCCGGAGCCCACGGCGAAGTGGATCGTCGGCAGGGGCTGCCCGGCCGGGTCGCGCAGCTCGCGCACCGTGGCGAGCGCTGCGGCGGAGGCCGGCGCGACGTGCGCGCGGTAGTCGGCGACGCCGAGCGATCCGGCCCAGGAGTCGAACAGCTGCACGGCGCTCGCGCCAGCGGCCACCTGCGCCGCGAGGAACTCGCCGCTCAGCTCGGCCGTCCAGGCGAGGAGTTCGCGCCAGGTGTCGGGGTCGGCGTGCATGAGCGTCCGCGCGCGCAGGTGGTCGCGCGATGGGCCGCCCTCGACGAGGTACGCGGCGAGCGTGAACGGGGCGCCGGCGAATCCGATGAGCGGGGTGTCCCCGAGCTCCGCGACCGTGCGCTGCACCGCGTCCGTGATCGGCCCGATCGCCGCGCGCAGCCGCTCGGGCGTGAACTCGGCGCGGCACCACGCGACATCCTCGGCCGTGCGCACGGGCTGCGCGAAGACCGGGCCGCGCCCGGCGACGAGGTCGACGTCCACCCCGGCGAGCAGCAGCGGCACCACGATGTCGCTGAAGAAGACCGCGCCATCGACGCCGTGGCGGCGCACCGGCTGCAGCGTGATCTCGCTCGCCAGCTCGGGATCGAGGCACGCGTCGAGCATCCGGGTCGTCGCGCGGATCTCGCGGTACTCGGGCAGGGAGCGGCCGGCCTGGCGCATGAACCACACGGGTGTGCGCTCGGGGCGGTCGCCGCGCAGCGCGCGCACGAGCGGCGCGTTCGCGGTGCGGCCCGTGACGAGCGGGTGCTCGGCGGGGAGGGGGGACGGCGCCCCCGGATCCCCCGGCACGGTGTGGACGGTGTCGCGGGTGGTGGGCTCGGCGGAGGCTGGCTGCACGTTCATCAGACTGGATGGTACCCCACACATCTGATGTGAAAGATCAGATGTGTCCGATACGATGCATGTCGGCCCCACCGGACCACTGTACTTCGATCAGGAAGCCGCCATGCTGCTCGCCCTCTCTCTGGACCACCGAGGCTCAGCGCTCCCCATGCGCGAGGCCGTCGCGCGCCGCGAAGCGGAGATCACCTCCGAGTTCGCTGAGTTCTGCGCGGGATCGGTGGTGCTCGCCACCTGCAACCGCTTCGAGCTGTACCTCGATGCGGGGCACGACGCCCCGGAGTTCGCCGCGGCAGCGCTTGGCCGGCTCGCCAGGGTGGCCGATCTGCCCGAGGCCGAGCTCGCCGCCGCCGCGCGCGTCGCGAGCGACGTCGCCGCCGCCGAGCACCTGTTCGCGGTCGCGAGCGGGCTCGAGTCCGCCGCGCTCGGCGAGGAGGAGATCGCCGGCCAGGTGCGCCGCGCGCACTCGGCGGCGCGCTCGGCGCAGACGGTCACCGACCGGCTCGAGCGCGTGTTCCAGACCGCGACGCGCACCTCGCGCGCCGTCCGCGAGCGCACCGGCGTGCGCGAGGCCGGCCAGTCGCTCGTGCGGCTCGCGCTCGTCCTCGCGGAGCGGCGCATCGCCGCGTGGGAGGACGCCGAGGTGGTGCTCATCGGCACCGGCGCATACGCTGGCGCGACCGTCGCAGCGCTTCGCGACCGTGGGGCGCGCAGCATCAGCGTGCACTCGCCGTCCGGGCGGGCCGAGGCGTTCGCCGATTCGCACGGGCTCACCGCGGTCGCCCCGCACGCCGTCACGCAGGCGCTCGCTGCTGCCGACCTCGTCGTCGCGTGCAGCGCGGCGCAGGATCCCCTGCTCAGCGCCGCCGATTTCGCCCACCCGACCGCGCAGGAGCGGCTGCTGCTCGACCTCGGCATGCCGCGCAACATCGCCCCGGAGGTGGGCGCGCTGCCCGGGATCGAGCTGCTGGATCTCGACACGGTGGCACGCCACATCCCGATCCCCGAGCTCAGCGCCGAGGCCGAGGCGCGCTCGCTCGTGCGTGCCGCGGCCGCCGAGTTCGCGACCGATCAGGCCGAGCGCGCGATCGCCCCGACCGTGAGCACGCTGCGCGGGCACGTGCTCAGCATCCTGGAGGACGAGCTGTGCCGCGCGCGCAGGGGGCAGCCGGCTTCGGCGACGCCGGGCGCGGACGCCGAGGCTGACGCCGTTGCCGCCGAGGTGGAGGCGGCGCTGCGCCGCTTCACTGGCCGCCTGCTCCATGAGCCGACCACCCGTCTCCGAGCGCTCGCGCGCGCGGGCCGCGCGGATGAGGCGCAGGCGGCTGCGCACGCGCTCTTCGGCANCGCGCGCGGGCCGCGCGGATGAGGCGCAGGCGGCTGCGCACGCGCTCTTCGGCATCGAGCGCCCGGCCGGCTGACCCCGCCGCCCCGAGATCCCCCTCCCCACCCCCGCCCCCGGATCGGGGTCACTCCGGCAGGGTGTCGCGCAGCGAACGGGCCCGACACCCTGCCGGAGTGACCCCGATCCGCCGGGGGACGCGTGGCGGACGGCACCGGCGCGCTATGCTCGCCTCACCACACCCCGACGATCGGAGTCCCCCATGACCGGAGTCACCGCAGCAGGCATCGAGATCGATCGCACGACCACCGCCCAGCCGGCGGCGGTCTTCGCGGCGTTCAGCGAGGCCGAGTCCTTCGCACGCTGGTTCGGCGGCCCCGACGTCGAGGTCCCCGCCGACCGGCTCGACTTCACCGCGGAGGTGGGCCGCACCTGGGCGGCCACGATGATCCTGCCCGATGGCAACACCATCGATTGGGAGGGCCGCTTCGTCGAGGTCGACGCGCCGCACCGCTTCACGTTCACCCTCACCGACGAGCCCGGCCCCGATTCGCCGCAGGCACCCGTCTCGATCGGGATCATGCCGGCCGACGGCGGCGCGTCGATCCACCTCACGCAGGAGACCCCCGACTTCCCGCACGAGCAGAAGGCCGCGACCCTCGAGGGGTGGCAGCTGTTCATCGACGAGGTGCTCTCCATCGCCGAGGCCGCATAGGCACCGGCCGCGCGCCGCGCAGCGCGCACGCCGCCACACACACGAGGGCCCCAGATCAGCGATCTGGGGCCCTCGGTCATTCCATGGTGTGATGCGAACACTGGTGGAGCCGCGGGGAATTGAACCCCGGTCCACTTCGATGATTCCATGCCTTCTACGGGTGTAGTTCGTGCAAGCGTTCTACTCGGCCCCGCACTGTGTCACGAACACCTAGTACGACAGGCCCAGCCTCAGAAAAAGTCCCCACACGCCCTGAGACTCAGCGTGCGAGCAAGCCCTCTAGATGACGCCAGGAAACCGGGGCGAAGGCACACCCGGCCTGACGGACTCGGTCTCGTGCTTAGGCAGCGAGAGCGAAGTCGGTGCGCTTAGAAGTTGCACCTATTGTTTGCGAAGGGCGTTAACGAGATAACTCCGCGTCCTCGACCCGCTTCTCACAGTCTCAAATCGACGTGTCGAATCCGATCGGCCCCCTGTGTCACCGCACGCGGCGCACACTTGGGGTATTCGCATCACACTGTGGAATTGTCACCCGGCGCGAACGCCGGAACACTCATTCTAGCACCGCCGATGCCCCGCCGCCCAGACTCCGCTCACAGCGGATCACGCAGGCCGAGCGACCACTGGCACACATCGGCGACGAAGCCGCCGTACGCGGGGTCCTCGCTCACGGCGGGGCTGTTCGCGTAGGCCCCAAGCCCGTCGACCGCCATCCAGATCCGGACGCACGCGGCCTGGGGATCCGGCGCGGCGAACTCCCCCGCGGAGTTCCCCGCCTCGATGAGCGCGACGAGCCGCTCCTCGTCGAGCCGCTCCTGCTGCGCGATCGCGTCGGCGAGCGCCGGCTGGAACCGCGCGAGGTGGCGCGCGTTCAGCCACAGCCGGCCGAGCACCCGCGCCTCGGGGCTCTCCGCGCGGGCGACGAACTCGGCGAGCCTGGCCAGCGGGGATCCCGAGCTCTCGAAGAGCCGATCACGCTCGCGCGACACCGCGCGCGCGAACGCCGCCCCGACGAGCTCCCCAACCGCCGGGAAGTAGTGCCCGATCAGTCCGGGACGCACCCCGAGCCCCGCGGCGACCTCGCGCAGCGTGATCCGCTCGAGGCCATCGGCCAGCGCGATGCGCGCGGCCTCGGCGAGGATCTCCTCGCGCCGCTCATCGGGATCCTTGCGGACGCGCAGCCCGCGGTCGCCGGCGGAGCCGGTCACTGGCGCCGACATCAGCGCCCCGACCGCTCGGCACCGCACCGCATCGAGCTAGTCGCCCATCTGGTTGCGCTGGCGCATCGCGCGCTCAGCCTCGCGGGTGTCCTGGCGCTCGCGCAGCGTCTGCCGCTTGTCGTACTCCTTCTTGCCCTTCGCGAGGGCGATCTCCACCTTCGCGCGGCCGTCAAGGAAGTACAGGCGCAGCGGCACGATCGTCATGCCGCCCTCGCGGGTCTTCTGGTACAGCTTGTCGATCTGCTGGCGGTGCAGCAGGAGCTTGCGCTTGCGGCGCGGCGCGTGGTTCGTCCACGAGCCGTTCAGGTACTCGGGGATGTACGCCGCGTCGAGCCAGGCCTCCCCGCGCTCGATGAACACGTAGCCGTCGACGAGCGACGCGCGTCCCATGCGGAGCGACTTCACCTCGCTTCCGGTGAGCACCATCCCGGCCTCGTAGGTGTCGAGGATGTGGTACTCGTGCCTGGCCTTCTTGTTCGAGGCGATCAGCTTCTCGCCGGTCTCCTTTGGCATGGTCACATCCTCTCTCGGGTGGTGCGGGTCGTGCGCGGCTCTTTCGACCAGCGCGCAGCCAGCGCGCGCAAGGATCCAGCCTAGCGGAGCGCGAGATGCACCGCACCTCGCGCTCCCCAGGCGATCCAGGCAATCCAGGCAATCCAGGCGATCCTGGCGTCTCGCCGCCGCTCCGCTACACGCGGAGGTAGCGCGTGATCGCGATCTTCGCCGCGATCGCGGAGAGCAGCACGCCGACGAGGATCAGGATCGGGGGCACCACGAGCGACTGTTCGACGGTGATGTAGCTCGTGAACGGCACTTCCTTCACGAGGAAGCCCTGCACGAAGAACTTCACAATCGCCACGGAGGCGGCGCTCGCGAGCACCGCGCCGATCAGTGCGGCGATGATGCCCTCCAGGATGAACGGGGTCTGGATGAACCGGTTCGATGCGCCGACGAGTCGCATGATCCCGATCTCCCGGCGCCGCGAGTAGGCGGACAGCCTGATCGTCGTCGAGATCAGCAGCATCGCGGCGACGAGCATGAGGCCGGCGATCGCGATCGCCGTGTAGCTCGCCACCCCGAGGAACAGGAAGATCCGGTCCAGCAGGCTGCGCTGGTCGGACACGCTCTGCACGCCGGGGATCCCGGTGAAGGTCTCCGTGATGATGTCGGATCGCGAGGGATCGGTGAGCTTCACCCAGAACGTCTGGTTCAGCTGCTCGGGCTTCGTGATGTCCACGATCGGGTTGCCCTCGAACTGCTTCGTGAACTCCTCGTACGCCTCCTCGTGGGTCACGAAGAAGAAGTCCTGGACGTACGGGGCGAGCGTGTCAGACTTCAGCGCGGCCTCCACCGCGGCGATCTCTTCCTCCCCCGCGTCGGTGCCCGAGCACGTCGCGCTCTGATCGGCGTCGGTGCAGAGGTAGACCGCCACCTGGGCGCGGTCGTACCAGAACGTCTTCATCTGCTGCACCTGCAGCTGCATGATGATCGCGGCGCCGACGAAGGTGAGCGAGACGAACGTCACGAGGATCACCGAGATGACCACCGACATGTTGCGGCGCAGGCCGTTCCAGACCTCGCCGAGTACGAGTCCAACCCTCATCGCACCGGCCCCACATCTGTCTGATCGTCGTCGTTGCGGTCGAGCCCGAGGTGCGCGGCGAGGTTGCCGGTCTCGGACATTTCAATGGGATCGAGCGGCCGTCCCGGATCGAGGAAGGCGGGGATCCGCTTCGCCTGCGGGCCGGCGTCGGCGCGCACGGTCTGATCGAGGTCGGTGCCGTCGATCTCCTCGTCGATGGGGCCGAACGGCTGCGGTTCCTCGAACACCGATGCCTCGGGGCCGCGCGGCTCGGGCACTTCGGGCGCGGCAGGATCGGGAGCCGCGGCCTGATCCAGCACTGCTGGATCCTGCTCAGCCGGATCCTGCTCAGCCGGATCCTGCTCAGCCTGATCCAGCACTGCCGGAACCTGCTCAGCCGGATCCTGCGCCGTCTCCGCGCTCTCCGTCGCCGTGGCAGCCCCGCCAGCGAGCGCCGCGGCACCCGCGGTCGCTGCCGCCGCCGCGCGTGCGATCTCCTCGGGCGCAAGCGCTGCGCGCACCACGGCCTCGGTGGTGCGGAGCACCTGCACGCCAGCGGCGGAGAGGTCGGCGACCGGGATCGACGCGGTCTCGCCGTAGCCGCCGCCCACCTCGTCGCGCACGATGACGCCCTGGGACAGCTCGACCACGCGCTGCTGCATGATGTCAACGAAGGTGGCCTCGTGTGTGGCCATGACCACCGTGGTGCCCGCCGCGTTGATGGCGCGGAGCAGCTGCATGATGCCGAGGCTCGTGGCCGGGTCCAGGTTGCCGGTCGGCTCGTCCGCGAGCAGGATGGCCGGCTTGTTGACGATCGCGCGCGCGATGGCGACGCGCTGCTGCTCGCCGCCCGAGAGCTCGTGCGGGAAGCGCTTCGCCTTGTTCGCGAGGCCGACGAGCTCCAGCGTGTCGGGCACGGCCTCCTGGATGAAGCCGCGCGACTTGCCGATCACCTGCAGCGAGAAGGCGACGTTGTCGTACACGGTCTTGTTCGTGAGCAGGCGGAAGTCCTGGAACACGGTGCCGAGGTTGCGCCGGAAATACGGCACCTTCCGCGAGGAGATCTTGCTGAGGTCCTGCCCCAGCACGTGGATCGTGCCGCTGCTCGGCTGGTCCTCGCGCAGGATCAGGCGCAGGCAGCTCGACTTGCCCGAACCGGACGCGCCAACGATGAACACAAACTCGCCACGGTCGACCTGCAGGTCGATACCGTCGAGCGCTGGTTTCGCGGTGCCCCGGTACTTCTTGGTGACGTTCTCAAAGAGGATCATGACAGTTCGACCCTACGCCTCCCGCGCGCGCGGACGCTGCAGGCGCGCTGGGACACGCGGTGACCGCCAGGTTTCGGGGAGGCGAACGCTGCGCGCGCCTGCCCCGCGCCGCACTAGTCCTTGCTGAGCGAGCGCCAGCGGATGCCGGCCGCGATGAAGCCGTCGAGATCACCGTCGAACACCGCGTCGGGCTGCGACGACTCGTGTCCGGTGCGAAGGTCCTTGACGAGCTGCTGGCCGTACAGGAAGTACGAGCGGATCTGGTCGCCCCAGCTCGCGGTGACGCTGCCGGCGAGCTCCTTCTTCTTCGCGGCCTCCTGCTCGCGCTGCAGCAGGAGCAGGCGCGTCTGCAGCACGCGCATCGCGGCAGCGCGGTTCTGGATCTGCGACTTCTCGTTCTGCATCGAGACGACGATGCCGGTCGGGATGTGCGTGAGGCGCACCGCAGAGTCGGTGGTGTTGACCGACTGGCCGCCCGGACCAGACGAGCGGTACACGTCGACGCGGATCTCGTTCTCCGGGATCTCCACCTCGGTGGCCTCCTCGAGGAGCGGGATCACCTCGACGCCGGCGAAACTGGTCTGGCGCTTGTCCGCCGAGCCGAAGGGGCTGATGCGCGCGAGGCGGTGCGTGCCGGCCTCCACTGAGAGCGTGCCGAACGCGTAGGGTGCGTCGACCTCGAAGGTGGCCGACTTGATCCCGGCGCCCTCCGCGTACGACGTGTCCATCATCTTCGTCGGGTAGCCGCGGTGCTCGGCCCAGCGCAGGTACATGCGCAGCAGCATCTCGGCGAAGTCGGTCGCATCGTCGCCGCCGGCGCCCGAGCGGATCGTCACGACGGCCGCGCGCTCGTCGTACTCCCCCGAGAGCATGGTCTGCACTTCAAGGTCCTGCACGACGGCCTCGAGCGCTGCGAGCTCCTCCGTCGCCTCGCGCGCGGAGTCCTCGTCCTCGGCCTCGAGCGCCAGCTCAACGAGCACCTCGAGGTCGTCGAGTCGCGCTTCGACGCCGCGCACGCGCTTCACACGCGCCTGGCGGTGCGACAGCCCGCTCGTCACCTGCTGGGCGGCAGCCGGGTCGTCCCACAGGTCGGGGGCCGCGGCCTGCTCCTCGAGCTCGGCGATCTCGCGATCGAGCTTGTCGAGGTCGATCACGGCGGCGATGTCGGCGTAGGTCGCGCGCAGCGAACGGATGCGGGCGCTGAAATCAAGTTCGAGCATGATCCCCGAGTCTACTGCCCTACACCCCTGCTCCGGCATCGCTTCCCCGCAGCGGACCGCGCGGGATCAGATGACCGCTTCGGCCTCGTGCCGCACGGGGGCGGCGGCCGGCGCGGCCCCGCGCGCCGCAGCGAGCACGTCGACCGCGGAAAGCAGCTCGGCCTCGGGCGCGGTGAACGGGAGGCGCACGAAGCGCTCGAAGACGCCTGGGCTCCCGAAGCGCGGCCCCGGCGTGAGCCGCACGCCCCGCCGCGCCGCCTCGCGACTCAGTGCGGTGCTCCGCTGCTCGCCGATGTCCACCCAGGTGCACACGCCGCCGACCGCGGGGCTCGCCGCCCAGCCGGGGAGCCGTGCCGCGAGCTGCTCGGTGAGCAGGCGATGCTTCACGGTGAGCTCACGGCTCCGGTCGGCGAGCACCTCGTCGTAGTGCTCCAGCGCGAGGGCCGCCGTGGCCTGCTCCCAGGCCCCCGTTCCGAGATCGCTGACGCGCCGCGCCGCCTCCAGGCGGCCGATCAGCTCGGGCGTCGCCCGAATCCAGCCGACGCGCAGTCCGCCCCACACGGTCTTGCCGAGGGAGCCGACCGTGATGATCGCGTCGCGCTGGTGCGGCAGCTCGGCCGCCGCCGCGAACGGCTCGATGAGGCGCTGCTCCCCGAGCACGAGCTCCGCGGTGGTCTCGTCGGCGATCACGTGCGTGCCGGCGGCGCTCAGCGCGTGGATGAGGCGGCCGCGCAGCTCGCGCGGCATGCTGAGCCCGGTCGGGTTGTGGTGGTCCGGGATCAGGTAGGCGAGGCGAGGCGCCACGCGCGACGCGATGTCGAGCATCGACGCGGCGTCGTAGTCGCGTGGCCCGACCGGCAGCTCGGCGACGAGCGCCCCGGTTGCGGCGAGCGCTTCCCGCGCGTGCGGGTAGCTGGGCGATTCGATGAGCGCGCGGTCGCCGCGCGCGAGCAGGGTGCGCGCGATGAGGAAGATGGCGTGCTGCGCGCCGAGCGTCACCATGATGTGCTCTGGCGAGGTGGGGAGCCCGCGCCGGGTGAAGCGCTCGGCGATGGCCTGCCGCAGTTCGGGCAGCCCGACGGTGTCGTACCCCGGCTGCGCGAACAGTCCGGGGAACTCGGAGCTGACGCGCGCGCCCAGCTCGGGAAGCCCGGCCCAGGCGGCCGGGCAGGCGGTGGAGAGATCGATCCGCGGCGCTCCCCCCGGCTCCTGCAGCGCGAGCCCCGGCTCGGGGCGCGGCGCGCGCACCACCGTGCCGGATCCGCGCCGCGAGAGCGCGGTGCCGTTCTCGCGGAGGCGGCGGTATCCGGCCGCGACCGTGGTGCGGCTCACTCCGAGCGCTTCGGCGAGCGGCCGCTCGGCGGGCAGCGCGGTTCCCGCGGTGATGGCCCCATCGCGCACGAGCAGCCCGATGCTGTCGCTCAGTTCCTCGTAGCCGTGGCCGGAGCCGCGCCACTCGCCGAGCAGGTGCGAGAGGCGGCGTGCGGTGAGGCGCTGCGCGATCATGGGGCCACTATACGCGGATTGGCATCTTGAGCACCAGGCCAAAATGAAGTGGACTGATCACTATGTTTGCACGACTGTCACGTCTCATCCCCGGTCTCCTCCTCTACGGCATCGCGGACGCCTTCATGATTCGCGCCGCCGTTGGCGTGGACTCCTGGACCGTCTTCGCGCAGGGCGTCGCCCTGCACACCGGGCTGAGCATCGGCATTCTCACGAACATCATCGGGCTCTGCGTGCTGCTGCTCTGGATCCCGCTCCGCCAGCGCCCCGGCCTCGGCACGATCCTCAACATCCTGCTCGTCGGCCCGGGCATCGACCTCGGCCTGTGGCTGCTCCCGGCCCCCGAGGCGCTGTGGGCGCGCATCGCGTTCTTCGCGACCGGGCTCGTGCTGCTCGCCGTCGCGAGCGGCATCTACATCGGCGCGCACCTCGGCCCCGGCCCGCGCGATGGCCTCATGACCGGGATCCACGCCCGCTTCGGCACGCCGCTCTGGATCGGCCGCACGGGTGTCGAGCTCACCGTGCTGCTGATCGGCTGGCTGCTCGGAGGCAACGTCGGCCTCGGCACGGTCGCCTTCGCGCTGCTGATCGGACCGCTGTGCGGGATCACGCTGCCGCTCTTCGATCCCGTGCGCCGGCGCGCGGACCGGGACGCACGCGCCGCGGCGCGCGAGGCGCGCTCCGCGCAGGCGACGGGCGAGATCCCCATCCCGGCGTAGGCTCCCGCCTCCATGCACGCAGCGGCCCCCGCGGATCACTCCGCGGGGGCCGCTGCGTGCACACGGAACCTAGTCGAGCTCGTCGACCGGCACCTTGTTGTAGCCGGTCACCGGCTGGCTCTCGTCGAAGCCGGCGACCTTCTGGCGGAAGCCCTTCGTGAGGAACACGAGGTAGGCGAGGCCGATCAGGGTCCAGGCGATGCCGCCGATCAGCGCGTCAGCGTGGAGGTTCGCCCACAGCACGCCGGTGAGCGCCGTGCCGATGCCCGGCATGATGATGAACTTGAAGATGTCGCCGGGGGTCTTGCGGCGGCCCTGGCGGATCGCGAACCAGGCGATCACCGAGAGGTTCACGAAGGTGAACGCGATGAGCGCGCCGTAGTTGATGAACGCGGCGATCATCTCGAGCGTGAACGCGATCGCGAGGAGGCACACCGCGCCGGTGAGCACGATGTTGAAGGTGGGGGTGTGCGTCTTCGGGTTGATGTAGCCGAAGAACTTCTTCGGGAGCACGTTGTTGCGGCCCATCACGAGCAGCATGCGCGACACGGAAGCGTGCGAGGCGAGGCCCGAAGCGAGCGTCGCCGCGAAGCCCGCGGCGGTGAGCACGGCCTGCAGCACGGGGCCGCCGACGAAGTCACCGATGAGCGGCAGGGTCGAGTCCTCGACGTACTGCATGTCCCCGCCGGGCGCGAACACGTTCCAGTCCGGGAAGCGGAGCTGCGTGAAGTAGCCGGCGATCAGGAAGATCGCGCCTCCCAGCACGACGGTGAGGAGGATAGCCCGCGGCACGATCTTCGGGCTCTTCGCCTCCTCGACGTACATCGTCACGGCGTCGAAGCCGATGAAGGAGAAGCAGACGATCGTGGCGCCCATGAGCACGGCGCCCATGGTGACCCCATCGTGGATGAAGGGCTGCATCGAGGCGACCGTGCCGACACCCTCGCCGCCGGCGAGCTGCGCCCACACCATCACGACGAAGACGGTCATGACGACGATCGAGAAGACCAGCAGGATCATGTTGATGTTCGAGGTGCCGCGCATCGTGAGGTAGATGACGCCGGTGACGAGGATGCAGTACAGCACCACCCAGATCCAGCCGGGGATGCCGGGGAACACTGCTTCGAGGTAGCTGCGGATGATGAGGCAGTTGACCATCGGCAGGAGCATGTAGTCGATGAGCGAGGTCCAGCCGACCATGAAGCCGACGTTCGGGTGCATCGACTCCTTCACGTACGTGTACGCGGAGCCGGCGCTCGGGATCGCCCCGGCCATCTTGCCGTAGCTGACCGCGGTGAACACCATCACGATGAGCGCGACGAGGTACGCGAGCGGCACGACATTGTTCGTGTCTCGTGCCACCATGCCGAAGGTGTCGAAGACCACGGTCGGAGTCATGTAGCCGAGGCCAAGGCCGACGATCGCCCACAGCCCGAGATTCCGCTTGAGAGACCCGCCGCGCTTCGCAGCGGGCATCAACGTCTTTGTCATGTGCTCTCCTCACAAACAACAGATCGCACGGGGCCTCTGCGCCTCGCTGCGACATGGGATGGCTGAGATTGCATCCCGCCGGCACTTATCCTGCACCCGCGCACCCCCCGACGCAAAAGGACACCCGAGGTGCCGAAGAATATTCGGCACCTCGGGTGCGGAGCTGTCGCGGATCGCGGTGCTACTGCCGCTGGAGCCGCTTCTGCTTGTTGATGTTCACCATCTGCACGATGATCACGAGCGCGAGCGCCCCGAAGAACACGATCGACGCGAGCACGTTGGCCTGCGCAGGCACGCCCTTCAGCGCCGACACGTAGATGAACTTCGGGAAGGTGGTCGCCGTGCCCGAGTTGAAGTTCGTGATGATGAAGTCATCGAACGACAGTGCGAAGCTCAGCAGCGCTGCACCGATGATGCCGGGCATGAGCATGGGCAGGGTGATGCGCCAGAACACCTGGCCGGGCGACGCGTAGAGATCCCGCCCTGCTTCCTCGATCGCCGGGTTCAGGCTCGCGACACGCGCCTTCACCGCGACCACGACGTAGGAGATGCAGAACATCGTGTGCGCGAGGATGATCGTGCCGAGGCCCTTCTCCACGCCGGCGAGCAGGAACTGCGCGGCCAGGCCGGCGCCCAGCACCACCTCGGGGGTGGCCATCGGGGTGAACAGCAGCAGGCTGATCGTCGAGCGGAACTTGAAGCGGTACCGCACGAGCGCGAGCGCGATCATGGTGCCGAGCACCGTCGCGATCACCGTCGCGACGACGCCGACGAGGATCGAGTTCCCGAACGCCGTGCACACCTGCGGTGCGCCGCAGGGGTTCTGCCAGTTGTCGAGCGTGAAGCCGCGCCACAGGATGTTGTTGCGGCCAGCGTCGTTGAACGAGAACACGATCACGTGCACGATCGGGATCAGCAGGTAGATGAGTGCAATTGAGGCAACGACGGGCACGAACGCCTTGCCGAGAGTAAAGCCCTTCACAGCAGATCCTCCGCCCCGCTCTTGCGCACATAGCTCGCGACGATCACGAGGATCACGACCATCAGGATGATCGACAGCGTCGCGGCCATCGGATAGTTCTGGGTTTGCAGGAAGTTCGACTCGATCACGTTGCCGATCATGGTGGTCGACGTGCCACCCAGGAACTCCCTGGACGCGTTCACGTAGTCACCCGACATCGGGATGAAGCTGAGCAGCGTCCCGGACACCACGCCGGGCATCGAGAGCGGCAGCGTGACGCGCCGGAACGTGGTCACCGGCGACGCGTACAGATCCGATCCGGCCTCCAGGAGCCGCAGGTCGAGCGCCTGCAGCGAGGAGAACATGGGCAGCACCATGAACGGGATGAAGTTGTACACGAGACCGAAGATCACCGAGAAGTGCGTGCCGACGAGCTCGCTCGGCAGGATCGACTTCCACGCGAGGGTGCGCAGCAGGAAGCTGATGAAGAACGGCGCGACCACGAGGATCAGCAGGATCCCCTGCAGCATGGGCCGCGAGCGCACCTTCACGCCGATGAGGTAGGCCACCGGGTAGCTGATGCACAGCCCGATGATCGTCGCGACGATCGCGTAGATGAAGGATCGCAGGAGGTGCGGCCAGTACTCCTGGAGCGCCGCCCAGTAGTTCGAGAACTGCAGCGCAGCGACGTACTGCCCGATCCCGCCGCTGTCGGCCGGGGCCTGCAGCGAGGTGAGCGCGAGCTGCACGAACGGGGCGACGAAGAACAGCAGCATGTAGGCGATGCCGGGGGCGAGCAGCAGGAGCGCGATCCAGCCCCGCTTCCGCGGAGCTTGCTCGACGACCTTCGTCGGGCCGCCGGAGAAGGCGGTGAAAGCCATGACCTCTCCCCTCGCTACCCGAGCGCCGCCTGGGCGGCAATCGCCCGGGTGGAGTCCTCGGTGGTGAGCGCGCCCGTGTCGAGGCGGTCATCCGCGAGCCCGAAGGTGTGCTCCGTGAGCCAGCTCAGCCACACCTCGTCACCGAGCCGCGCCGCGGGGCCAGCCTGCAGGTTCTGCGCGAACACCTGGAGGGCGCCGGCGCCGGGCACCTCGACCGTGTACTGCGTGCTCACGCCGATGAACGACACGTCGGTGATGCGGCCGGGGCCCACCACGTTGCGCGACGCGTCGGGCGCCGGCGCGTCCATCGTGAGGCTCAGCTTCTCCGGGCGCACGCCGATCGTGATCGCGCCCGTTGTGCGCTGCGTGCGCGACGTCGGCACCGAGAGCCGCGTGCCGCCCATGTCGGTGTGCACCACCTGGTCGGTGCCGCCCACCACGTCGACGTGGAACAGGTTCGACTGGCCGAGGAAGTTCGCGACGAACACCGTGCGCGGCAGCTCGTACAGCTCCTCAGGGGCGCCCATCTGCTCGATCCGCCCCTTGTTCATCACCGCGACCGTGTCGGCCATGGTCATGGCCTCCTCCTGGTCGTGCGTGACGTGCAGGAACGTGAGCCCCACCTCCTGCTGGATCTGCTTCAGCTCCTGCTGCATCTGGCGGCGGAGCTTCAGATCGAGCGCGCCGAGCGGCTCGTCGAGCAGCAGCAGGGCCGGGCGGTTCACCACGGCGCGCGCGAGCGCGACGCGCTGCTGCTGCCCGCCCGAGAGCTGGGCGGGCTTGCGATCGGCGATGTGATCCAGTTCGACGAGGCGCAGCGCCTCGTGCGCCTTCGCGGTCGCGTCACCGATCTTGCGCCGGCGCAGCCCGAACGCCACGTTCTCGAGGATCGTCATGTGCGGGAACAGCGCGTACGACTGGAATACCGTGTTGACCGGGCGCTTGTGCGGCTTCAGCTCGCTCACGTCGGAGCCGCCGATCAGGATCCGCCCCTCCGTCGGGTCCTCGAGTCCCGCCACGAGGCGCAGCGTGGTGGTCTTGCCGCAGCCGGACGGGCCGAGCAGCGCGAAGAAGGATCCGGCGGGGATCGTGAGATCGAGGTGCTCGATCGCGGTGAATCCGGGGAAGCGCTTCTGGATCCCGACCAGTTCGAGGTCGGCGCCGGCCTCGGCGAATGATGCGTGTGCCGCCATGATCACAGCCCCAGCACGTTCTGGAACGCGGTGGAGTACTTCTTGTCTTCCTCTGCCGTCAGTGTGCGGAACGTGTGCAGGTGCTTCCAGTCCTCCTCGCTCGGGAAGATCAGCGGGTTGTCCGCGTTCTCCGGGTTGACCTTCTGCATGGCCTCCTGCGTGCCCTTCACCGGCGGGACGAAGGTCACGTAGTCTGCGACCTCGGCCATGACCTCGGGGTCGTAGTAGTAGTTGATGAGCTCCTCGACCTTGGCCTTCGCCTCGGGCGTCGTGCCGTTGGGCACGGTGAACGAGTCTGCGGCGATCATGCCGCCGGTCTCGGGGATCTCCAGCGTCCACTGGTTGTCGTTCTCGGTGTTCAGCATGATCACGTCACCGGTCCACGCCATCGCCGCGAGCGCGTCGCCGCGAATGAGGTCCTGCGTGTAGCTGTTGCCCTTCACGTTGCCGATCTGGCCGCTCTGCAGCGCGTCGTCGAGCCATGCGAGCGCCGCATCGAACTCCGCGTCGCCCCACGCGCCGCTCGGATCCGTGCCGAGGCCGGCCATCACCATGCCCATCGTGTCGCGCATCTCGCTCAGCACGACGACCTTGCCCTTGAGCTCGGGGCGCAGGAAGTCGTCGAGGGTCTTGATGCCCTTCGGCACCTCCTTCGTGTTCCACACCCAGCCCGAGGCCGGCAGCTGCCACGGGATCGTGAACTTGCGGCCCTGATCCACGTCGAGGGCATCCCACTGGGCGTCGACGAGGTTCGCCGTCACGTTCGGCAGATTCGCGTAGTCGAACTCCTGGATCTGCTCGTCCTGGATCAGGCGCGCGTTCATCCAGTCGGTGAACGTGATCGTGTCGTAGCCCGTGAACTGGCCGAGCTTCAGCTGATCCTTGATCTTGCCGTAGAAGGTGTTGTTGTCGTCGATGTCCTCGATGTACTGCACCTCGAAGCCGGCCTGCTCCATGAACGCGTCGAGCGACGGGAACGACTGGGTCTGATCGTCGAAGTCGAGGTAGTAGGTCCAGTTGCCCCACGCGATCCCCTCGCCACCGCCGCCACCTCCCCCGCCGCCGGAGTTCGGGGCGCAGGCTGCGAGGCCGAGTGCACCAGCACCAGCTGCTCCCGCCGCTGCACCGCGCAGCAGCTGGCGGCGGTTGAGCTGTGCGCCGCGAAGCAGCTGCACGATATTCCGAACGATCGGGTCTTCAGGCTGACGGACCATGAGAGATCTCCCTTGGTTTCTCATAGGCGAACCGACAGGTCGCACAAACGGCGACTCTGCCGGGTGGTGACACTGAGACTGTCACAGACGGTGACTCGATGCAAAGAAGAGAACCTCTGGAACCAGAATTCTTCATGAAACGGTTACATTTCTGACGCCGTTCCGGGTGTCCGGGCGACCGGATTGCGGCCCCGGTGAGGGGCGCTCGCGCGGGCTCGCGCGCCGCGTCTCGCGCAGACGTTCACCCTTCGGACCAGGGAAAAGGCTGGAATCGCGTGCGGCGCGGAGTTATGCTCAGCGTGCGGTGATCCCGCACTGATTGGCACGTCTACCGCGCGCACGCACCTCCGCCCAGAAGGGCGAAATCAACAGAATTCGCCGCCCATATCTTCGGATTCCTTTGCTTTTTCAGGTTCTCACTGCAAGAATCAGTGACGTGAGCAGCAAACGCACGTCGCAGGCTCTCGACTCAACGTCGAAGGCGATCATCGAGCAACTCCAGCGCGATGGCCGTCGATCGTACGCGGAGATCGGGAAGGCGGTCGGCCTCAGTGAGGCGGCCGTGCGCCAGCGCGTGCAAAAACTCACGGATACCGGGGTCATGCAGATCGTTGCAGTGACCGATCCCATGCGTCTCGGCTTCACCCGCCAGGCGATGCTCGGCATCCGGGTCTCCGGCGACACACGCGTCGTCGCGGATCAGCTCTCCGCCATCCCCGAGATCAGCTACGTCGTGCTGAGTGCCGGCTCCTTCGACATCATCGTCGAGGTGGTCTGTGAAGACGACGACGGCCTCATCGAGCTTCTCAACGAGAAGATTCGCGCGGTCGAGGGCGTCTCGGCGACGGAGACGTTTGTATACCTCCAACTCACCAAACAGAAATACGATTGGGGAACAAGATAACCATGTCATTCGATCCCACTGCGGCGGTTGACACCGCGGCGCTCCAGGCTTCGGCCAAGCGCCACATGTGGCCGCACTTCACGAACCGTAAGGTGCTGAACGACGGCATCCCCGTCATCACGCGCGCTGAGGGCCACCACATCTACGATGCGGCTGGCAAGCAGTACATCGACGGCCTTGCAGGCCTCTTCGTGGTGAACGCTGGCCACGGCCGCGAGCGCATCGTCCAGGCAGCAGCCAAGCAGATGCAGCAGCTCGACTTCATGCCGCTCTGGTCGTACGGCCACCCGGCAGCCATCGAGCTCTCGGAGCGTCTCGCTTCGTACGCTCCCGGCGAGATGAACAAGGTCTTCTTCACCACCGGTGGTGGCGAGGCTGTGGAGTCGGCGTTCAAGCTGGCGAAGCACTTCTGGAAGATCAAGGGCCAGCCGATGAAGCACAAGGTCATCTCTCGCTCGGTCGCCTACCACGGCACCCCGCAGGGCGCCCTGGCGATCACCGGTATCCCCGACATGAAGAAGTTCTACGAGCCGCTGACCCCGGGTGGTCACCGCGTGCCCAACACGAACTTCTACCGCGCTGAGGAGATGGGCGCACCGTCCAACGACCTCGAGGCATTCGGCCAGTGGGCAGCAAACCGCATCGAGGAGGCGATCCTCTTCGAGGGTCCCGAGACCGTTGCCGCTGTCTTCCTTGAGCCCGTGCAGAACTCGGGTGGCTGCTTCCCGCCGCCCCCCGGGTACTTCAAGCGCGTGCGTGAGATCTGCGATCAGTACGACGTGCTGCTCGTCTCGGACGAGGTCATCTGTGCCTACGGCCGCGTTGGCGACTTCTTCGCCTCGAAGGCGCTCGGCTACGAGCCCGACATCATCACCTCGGCGAAGGGCATCACCTCGGGCTACGTCCCGCTCGGTGCCATGATCGTCTCGGACAAGGTGTCGGAGCCCTTCAACTCGGAGGACAACACCTTCTACCACGGCTTCACCTTCGCTGGTCACCCGGCGGCGGCGGCTGCGGCGCTCGAGAACCTCGACATCTTCGAGGAAGAGGACCTCAACGGCCGCGTGCGCGAGAACAGCCCGCTGTTCCGCGCCGAGCTCGAGAAGCTGCTCGACATCGACATCGTCGGTGACGTGCGCGGCGAGGGCTACTTCTTCGGCATCGAGCTTGTCAAGGACAAGGCGACCAAGGAGACGTTCAACGAGGAGGAGTCGAACCGACTGCTCCGCGATTACCTCTCCCCCGCGCTGTGGGAGGCCGGCCTCTACTGCCGCGCCGACGACCGTGGAGACCCCGTCATCCAGCTCGCTCCGCCGCTGACCATCGGTCCGGCTGAGTTCGCGGAGATCGGTGGCATCCTGCGCAGCGTCCTGAAGGACGCGTCCTCGAAGATCTAAGTTCTTCTCGGACTGAACGGCCCCCTCGTTTCGGCGAGGGGGCCGTTTGCGTGCGCGGCCCCCCGCCCAAATCGCGCGCATCTTTCCATGTCGCGCACATCTTCGCTCGATCTCTATCGCCCTCGAATAATCCGCGCGATCTCAGCCCTGGGGATACACGCCGAACGCCCGCAGTCGCGCTCCCAGCAAGCCCGCATCGCGTGCCTCGCGAAACCCCCACCTCACAAAACGGTGCCGAGTGACGCCCCGCACCCAGTCCTCTCGCCGTTTCTCCGCGAGCACGGCCTGACTCGAAGTCTGATCGGGCAGGAGCTTCGCGTCCGTGTACTTCGCGACACCATCGACTTCGCCGAACACTCCCAACCCGACGAACTCGAAGTCGATGCGATAGCTCACGCCCTTTGGTCCCGGCACTTCGACTTGAGATTCAACGTCATAGCCGAGGCGTCGCAGGTTGAGCCGACTGAGACTCTCCGCCGCGGACTCGGCGCGGTGATCCACAGCGGCGAACCGGTCGGCAGCGATCCGTTCACCACGGACACCAGTGTCGCGCAGCGCACGTTCGGATTGCGCGGCGCACCATGCTTCGGCCGCACCCGATGCGCCATTGGTGAACAGATCCCGCACTCCGCCGTCCAGGATTACCGCGGCCTGCTCAGGCGTGGAGACATGCGCAACGTCCCAGAGCGTCCGCTCGCGCGATGTGCACCTCAGCAGGCCGAAGTCAACGACGTCTTCCCGATCCAACTCGTAGCGATGCCGCCGGCGGCGCTTCCCACCGCCAGCGGGCGACGCTGCCTCCCACGGAAGTGTGTCATGAACGGGTTCTCGGCCCAGATCGAACGAGGGAAAGCCCCACATCGCGGCGGCTGTCACGTGAGAAAAGACGGGATCATGCGCCGTCGCTCGATAGCGTGCGCTGAGCGCGAGTGCGATGTGGCGTTCTTCCGGCCACCAATTCGACCATACACTCTGCGTGACATAGCAGCCGTTGCCAATGCGAACCCACGCGCCGCTCTTCAACTCCGCGACGATGGCTCCGTCAGAGACCCCCTCACGCCTCAGACGCGCGCGTACGAGCAGCTGCGCATGTATCTCTGCAATTCGACGTTCAGGATCCATGCCGCACATTCTGATCGTGCGGTTGACCTCCTCGAGGCTGGAACCCGTGTCGGTGGAGAACGTATGCGAAGTCGCTCGCGGCACACGCCTGTGCGCGAGCGTAGGCCGCACTTCATTAGCAGGCGGCGGGACGCTCTGCGCCCCGCCCCGCAAACCGCCCGCATCTTTCGAAGCCGCGCGGATTCGTGGGAGAAAGCCACCGATCTGGAAAGATCCGCGCGGTTTCGGTGGGTGAGGCGGACGGGGCTGGAGGGCGGGGCAGAACGCAGAAGCGCCCGCCACCGTGAGGTGGCGGGCGCTTCGCAGAAAGTCAGCTGGCGATCAGCGGACTTATCGGCGCAGGCCGAGGCGCTCGATGAGCGAACGGTAGCGCGTGATGTCCACGTTCGAGAGGTAGCTCAGCAGGCGGCGACGCTGACCAACGAGCAGGAGGAGGCCACGACGCGAGTGGTGGTCGTGCTTGTGCTCCTTGAGGTGCTCGGTCAGATCCTTGATGCGCTGCGTGAGCATGGCAACCTGCACCTCGGGGGAACCGGTGTCGCCGGGCTTGGTTGCGTACTCGTCGATGATCGCCTTCTTGACGTCTGCTTCCAGTGCCATAGGGATCCCCTTCCTGTTGTTGCGCGGCGCCTTCAGCGGGATGCTGGGGCTCTCTTTCTCCGCGGCCGTTCTGACGGCAACCTGTACAGCTTAGCAGCTTCTCGGCGCCGGTGGCACTGCGTGCGCACAGACCCCCAGAGAACGCCGAAGCCACCCATGTGATCGCACGGAAACACAACTGTGACTGCAGGGCAATCGCCGGGTGACGCTGTCGAAACCCTGAGGGCGCACACTGATGCCACGACTCGTTCCCGGGGACCCGGGAGGAAGGTGGCACACCATGGAGGAACTCACGCCGCAAGACGTGTGGACGCTCGCGAGCACGGCGCTCGTGCTCATCATGACCCCCGGCCTTGCGCTGTTCTACGGCGGCCTGGTCCGGGTCCGATCCGTCGTCAACATGATGCTCTTCAGCGTCAGCGCCATGGGCGTGGTTGGCGTGCTGTGGATCCTGTTCGGCTACAGCATGAACTACTTCGCAGAGGGCGAGGGCGGCTTCGCCGGCAGCCCCTTCAAAGATTTCGGCCTCGTGAACACCGACCCGAGCGCGTTCATCGGCGTCGCATTCGGTGCGGTGTTCGCGATGATCACCACGGCGCTCATCTCGGGCGCGATCGCGGATCGCGTCGGCCTGGGCTCCTGGGTGCTGTTCTCCGGCGTCTGGGCGAGCCTCGTCTACTTCCCGGTCGCCGCGTGGGTGTGGGGCGGGGGCTGGATCCAGAACCTCGGCAGCACCCTCGGCACCCCGGAGGTCATCGATCTCGCAGGCGGCACCGTGATCCACATCAACGCCGGCGCGGCAGCACTCGCCCTCGCACTGGTCGCCGGGCAGCGCGTCGGCTTCGCGCCGGGCTCGCACAAGCCGCACAGCGTCCCGCTCGTCACGATCGGCGCAGCCCTGCTGTGGTTCGGCTGGATCGGCTTCAACTCGGGGCTCGCGACCGAGGCGGGCGAGGCCGGCCTGATCGTGCTGAACACCCTCGGCGCTCCGGCTGCCGGCATCGTCGGCTGGATCCTCGTCGACGTGCTGCGCGGGAAGAAGCCCGGCGTCATCGGTGCCGCGTCCGGCGCGGTCGCCGGCCTCGTCGCGATCACCCCGTCCGCGGCGAACCTGTCCCCCGTGTGGGCGCTGCTGCTCGGCCTCATCGCCGGCATGGCCTGCGCGTTCGCGATCGACTGGAAGTACCGCCTCGGCTACGACGACTCGCTCGACGTGGTCGGCCTGCACCTCGTCGCCGGCGTGATCGGCTCGCTCTACCTCGGCTTCTTCGCCTTCGATGATGGCCTGTTCACGGGCGGCAACGGTGGGCTCCTGCTCGTGCAGACGATCTCCGTGGTCGCGGTCGCCGCGTACTCGTTCGTCGTCTCGCTAATCATCGCCCTCGTGGTCAAGCGCCTCACCGGGCTGCGCGTGCCGCAGGAGGTCGAGGAGGCCGGCATCGACGTCGGCGCACACGGCGAGGAGGCGTACGCCTACGAGACCGCGCGCTGATTCACGGCGCGCTCCCGACCGGCACGCACCGGACGGGGCGTGGGGTGCAACGTCGCTCCCCGCACCCCGCCCGGTGCGTGCCGTCATGCGCCCCGCTAGGCTTCGCAGTATGACCGCACCACACTCGCTCACCGTCTCACCCGAAGCGCTCACCACGATCGCCGCCGACATCGCCACGCGCGTCGGGGCTCGGATCATGGAGCTTCGCGCGGTCGGCGTGGATGTCGCGGCGAGCAAGTCGAGCATCACGGACGTGGTGACCGCGGCCGACCGGGAGGCGGAGCAGCTCGTGGTGGCCGCGCTCAGGGCGGCCCGGCCGGACGACGCGATCCTCGGCGAGGAGGGCACCGGGCTCCCCGGCACGAGCGGGATCACGTGGGTGATCGACCCGATCGACGGGACTGTCAATTATCTGTACGACCTGCCCGTGTACGCGGTGAGCATCGCGGCGACCGTCACGGATCCCGCGGCGATGGCCGACGGCCGACGCGCGATCGCCGGCGCCGTGTACGCGCCGCGCCTCGACGAGCTGTTTGCGGCGTTCGAGGGGGGCGGCGCGCGCCTGAACGGGCGGGCGCTCACCGTGTCGGGGAAGACCGATCTGGCGACCGCGCTCGTCGGCACGGGGTTCGGGTACACGGTCGAGCGCAGGATCGAGCAGGCGGCCATGGTGTCGCGTCTGCTCCCGCGTGCGCGAGACATTCGCCGGCTCGGCTCGGCGGCGTACGATCTGTGCTCGCTCGCGGCCGGCCGGCTCGACGCGTATTTTGAGCGCGGCCTGCAGCCGTGGGACTACGCCGCGGCGGCGCTCATCGCCCGCGAGGCTGGCGCTACGGTGATCGGCCGTGACGACGCGACGCTGCCGGGCGAGCCGCTCCTCTTCGCCGCGGCACCAGGGCTGGTGCACGAGCTGCGCGACGCGGTGCTCGGCGCCCCAGCTGCGTAGCTGTCAACGAAACTGACAGGAACATTTACGTTCTGTCGCGACGTGTGTGATGATGGGGTCACGCATCCGTCCGTTGCCTGTTTCCAAAGGGGGAGACATGTCTCATTCGACGCCAGATCCCGTCGTCCAGGAACTCGTCCGCCGCGCACGCGCCGCGCAGCTCAGCCGGAGGCAGCTGTTTCGCGGCTCCGCCGTCGGCGCCGCGCTGCTCGGAGCCAGCTCCCTCGCCGCCTGCGCCGGCCCGAGCGGGCCGGGTGACGGCTCGGGCGGAACGCTCCGCTGGGCGAACTGGACCTACTACCTCGACTACGACGAGGAGACGGGCGACTGGCCCTCGCTCAACGAGTTCATGGAGCGCACGAACATCCGCGTCGAGTACTTCGAGGACATCGACGACAACAAGACGTTCATCGCGAAGATCAAGGACCAGCTGAAGCTCGAGCAGGACACGGGCTACGACCTCATCGTGCCGTCCGACACCACGACGGTGCGTCTCGTCGAGCAGGATCAGCTGCTGCAGTTCGACCGCTCGCTCATGCCCAACGTCGACGCGAACATGATCGACATGGTGACACACGCGAGCTTCGATCCCGATCGAGTCTGGTCGATCCCCTACCAGGCCGGCATGACGGGGCTCGTGTACAACACTCAGCTCTACCCCAAGGGCGTGCGCGAGGTCTCCGACCTGTGGGCCCCCGAGCTGCAGGGCAAGGTGAACCTCCTCACCGAGCAGGATGACACGCTCGCGCTCATCATGCTCGAGCAGGGCGTGGACATCGAGGGCGACTGGGGCGACGCGGAGTTCGAGGCAGCGCTCGCGGTGGCGAAGCAGCACATCGACAGCGGCCAGGTCGCCACGGTGAAGGGCAACTCGTACACGCAGGACCTCGAGCAGGGCACCGTGTGGGCCGGGATGTGCTGGTCGGGCGACATCGCGATCCTCAACGAGGAGGCCGGCGAGGAGATTTGGAAGTTTGTCGTGCCGGAGTCGGGCGCCTCGGTGTTCGTCGACTCGTTCTCGATGCCGAAGGCCGCGGCGGCCGTCGACCAGGCGCACGAGCTGATCGACTACTACTACGAGCCCGAGGTGGCCGCCCAGGTCGCCGCGTACGTGCAGTACGTCTGCCCCGTCGCTGGGGCGCAGGAGGCCATGGCGAAGCTCGCCCCCGAGCTCGCGGAGAACCCGCTGATCTTCCCCGACCAGGATCTCTCGAAGCGGATCTTCGACATGCGCTCACTCACCGCGGAGGAGGACAACCGCTACACGCAGGCCTTCCAGAAGGTGCTCGGCAACTAGCGCAGCGCCGCCGGATGCACGAGCGCGGGCCAGGGAACCCCCTGGCCCGCGGCACGGTGTGACGGGTGTCGCCTACGCGATGCCGAGCAGCGTCTCGATCGGCCCGCGCGCGAAGAAGATCACGAAGCCGAGCGACACGATCCAGAGCAGCCAGTGCACCTGCTTCGCTTTGCCGGTGAGCGCGTGCACGAGCACCCAGGACACGAAGCCAGCGCCGATGCCGTTGGCGATCGAGTAGCTGAGCGGCATCACCGCGGCCGTCAGGAAGACGGGCAGCAGCACGCGGAAGTCGCTCAGGTCGATGTTCGCGATCTGCGACATCATCATGGCGCCGACGATCACGAGCGCCGCGGCCGCCACCTCGGTGGGTACGATCTCCGTCAGCGGCGTGAAGAACATCGCGAGCAGGAAGATGAGGCCCGTCACCACGTTCGCGAGGCCGGTGCGCGCGCCCTCGCCGATGCCGGCGCCCGACTCGATGAACACCGTGGTCGAGGACGAGGAGGTGCCGCCGCCGACGACCGCGCCGATGCCCTCGACGACGAGCGCCGACTTGATGCGCGGGAAGTTGCCCTGAGCGTCCGCGAGGCCGGCCTCGCGCGAGAGCCCGGTCATGGTGCCCATGGCGTCGAAGAAGTTCGTGAAGAGCAGGGTGAAGACGAGCATCACCACGGTGACGAGGCCCACCTTGCCGAAGTCGAAGCTGACCGCCCCGACGAGGCTCAGATCCGGCACCGCGAACGGGTTCGCGCCGAGCACCGGCTCGGTGAGGCTCCAGCCCCCTGGGTTGACGCTGCCGTCAGCGCCAAACTTGGGCCCAATCTTCCAGATCGCCTCAACGATCACCGCGATCACGGTGCCGCTCACGAGGCCGATCAGGATGCCGCCCTTCACCTTCTTCGCGACCAAAACACCGGTGAGCAGCAGCGTGACCACGAAGATCACGGTCGGGATCGTTGCGATGAAGCCGACGCCGGCCGGCCCGAGGCCAACGGGCGGCGAGGACTGGCCGGTCGCGTCGACGAAGCCGGAGTTCACGAAGCCGATGAACGCGATGAAGAAGCCGATACCGACCGTGATCGCGAGCTTGAGCTGGACCGGCACCGCGTCAAAGATCATGCGGCGCAGGCCGGTGGCGGCGAGCAGCACGATGAGCGCGCCGTTGATCACCACGATCGCCATCGCCTCGGGCCAGGTCACCTCCTGCACGACCGAGAACGCCAGGAACGCGTTGATGCCGAGGCCGGCTGCGAAGGCGAAGGGCAGGCGCGAGACCAGGCCGAAGAGGATGGTCATGACGCCGGCGGCCAGCGCAGTGACGGCGCTCACCTGGCCGAACTCGAGGACGTTGCCCGCGACGTCTTCCTTCCCCGAGAGGATGATCGGGTTGAGGATGACGATGTACGCCATCGTCACGAAGGTCACGAGACCGCCGCGGATCTCCGTTCCGATCGTTGATCCGCGCTCCGTGATGTGGAAGAAGCGGTCGAGTCCACCCTTCGGCTCCACGGTGCTCCGCTGACTCGTTTCCTGCTGGGCCTCTGCCACAGGCTGCTCCATTCCCTCAAGCTGGGCGTTTCCTGAACACGAGTACGCTACCACCTGCCGGGGGCCGCGGCACGTCGGCCGGAACGCAGAACGGGCCCACCCGCGGTGCGGATGGGCCCGTGCCGGCGCGCGGCGTCACCGCGCGAAGCGCGGCTGCTTAGCTGACGCCGAGCAGATCGATCACGAAGATGAGGGTCTTGCCGGCG
Organism: Leucobacter chromiireducens; assembly: GCF_003917135.1. Taxonomy (GTDB): domain Bacteria; phylum Actinomycetota; class Actinomycetes; order Actinomycetales; family Microbacteriaceae; genus Leucobacter; species Leucobacter chromiireducens_A. The sequence continues at coordinate 69,448 of NZ_RPDI01000011.1, read as the reverse complement.
AGCGGGTGGCCGCCCGCGGTGCCGTAGGCCTGGGCCGGGGGCACGATGAGCTTGCGGCGGCCGCCGACCTTCATGCCGGGGATGCCGACCTGCCAGCCCTGGATGAGGGCACGCAGCGGGAAGTTGATCGACTCGCCACGGTTCCAGGAGGAGTCGAACTCCTCGCCGGTGTCGAACTCGACGCCGAGGTAGTGCACGTCGACGGTGGAGCTGGCGAGCGCCTCATCGCCGCTGCCCTCCACGAGGTCTACGATCTGCAGCTCCGTGGGGGCGGGCCCCTCCGGGAACTCGATCTCCGGCTTCGTCATCGGGTTTTCAGTCATGCCTCTCATTCTCCCGGATTGCGGCACGTTCGCACCTCCGAGTTCGCTCAGAGGGAACCCCGCGGTGACTCCGGGCGTGGAGCGCGCCACATCGGGCACGCTGCTTCGGATACCCTAGGAGGGTGAGATTTGCGCACCTAATTTTGGCCCCCGCGTCCACTCCCGAACTCGTTGTCGTGCAGGAGGAGCGATTCGCTCCCGTGCGCGCGCTCGGAGGCGAGTACGCGTCCCTGCAGCAGCTCATCGAAGCTGGCCCTGAGCGGGTGGCCGAGATTCGCACCGCGGCAGCCCAGCTCCCCGCTGCCGAGTGGCGCGAGCTCGGTGATGCGCGCTACGCGCCCGCCGTCATCACTCCCCCGATCGTGCTTGCGGTCGGCCTGAACTACGACGAGCACGCGAGCGAGCTCAGCCTCGACAACGACTCGGGTCCGGTGCTGTTCTCCCTCTTCCCGAACTCGCTCGGCGGCCACCTCGGCGAGGTGCCGATCCCGGTCGAGATCAGCGAAGAGGTCGACTACGAGGGCGAGCTCGGGGTGATCATCGGCCGCGCGGCGAAGAACGTCACGCCCGAGGAGGCGCTCGACTACGTCTTCGGGTACACGACCATCAACGACATCACGGCGCGCAACATTCAGTTCCAGGAGCCGCAGTGGTCGCGCTGCAAGTCGTTCGACGGTTTCACCCCGGTCGGCCCGGTCGTCGTGACCGCCGATGAGATCCCGGACCCGCAGGCGCTCGCGATCACCACTGACGTGGACGGCCTGCGCGTGCAGGACTCCACCACCGAGTTCATGGTGCGCACCGTTGCCCAGCTCATCTCGTCGATCTCGCAGTCGCTCACGCTGCTGCCCGGCACGGTCATCTCGACGGGTTCGCCGGGCGGCGCCGGCCGCTCGCGGAAGCCGCCGCTCTACCTGAAGCCGGGCACCGAGGTGACCGTGACGATCGAGAACGTCGGCACGCTCACCTCGTACTGCGTGCGCGCCTAGCGGCCTCGGCGCCCGGCGGCTCGCACGCACGCCAGGCGCCGGCAGGCACGCACGCCAGGCGCCGACGCCCGCACACGCAACAGGGGCGGTGGGATTTCTCCCACCGCCCCTGTTGCGTGTCACCGAGTTACTCGGCGACCGCGTTGTCCTCGAGCATCTGCGGCGCACCGGGGATGATGTCGATCGCGTCGGTCTCGGGCGCGAGCCCCGCGAGCTTCTGCGGCTGCAGAATGTCGTCGAGCTGCTCCTGATCGAGCAGCCCGCGCGACACCACGAGCTCGGAGACCTTCGCGTTGGTCGCGAGCGCCTCCTTCGCGAGCTTCGCGGCCTCGGCGTAGCCGATCACGGGCGCGAGCGCGGTGATCACCGTCACCGAGCGCGCCACCATGTCCTCGAGGCGATCCTCGTTGGCGGTGATGCCGTCCACGCAGTTCACGCGCAGCGTCTGGCACGCGCGCTCAAGCCACGTGATCGACTGGAACAGCGAGTGCGCGATGATCGGCTCGAACGCGTTGAGCTGCAACTGCCCGGCCTCGACCGCCATCGACACGGTCACGTCGGCGCCGGCGACCGAGTACGCCACCTGCGACACGGCCTCGGGGATCACGGGGTTCACCTTGCCCGGCATGATCGACGATCCGGCCTGGCGGGCCGGCAGGTTGATCTCGCCGAGCCCGGCCTGCGGACCCGAGGAGAGGAGGCGAAGGTCGTTCGAGATCTTCGAGAGCTTGAGCGCCGAGCGCTTGAGCGCACCCGAGAAGGTCACGAACACGCCGGTGTCGCTCGTCGACTCGACGAGGTCGCCAGCGGTGACGAGGTTCAGATCCGTGATCTCGCGGAGGTGGCGGATCACGGCCTCCTTGTAGCCCTTCGGCGCGTTGATGCCCGTGCCGATGGCCGTCGCACCCATGTTGACCTCGCCGAGCAGCGAGACCGCCTCCTGGAGGCGCTCGATGTCCTCGCGGAGCGTCACCGCGAACGCGTTGAACTCCTGGCCGAGCGTCATCGGGACCGCGTCCTGCAACTGCGTGCGGCCGACCTTGATGATGTGCGAGAACTCGCGGCCCTTCGCGGCGAACGACTCGGACAGCAGGCGCAGCTCCTCGAGCAGGCTGCCGAGCGAGAATGCGAGCGCGATCTTGATCGCGGTCGGGTACGTGTCGTTGGTCGACTGGCTGTGGTTCGTGTGATCGTTCGGGTTGATGTACGAGTAGTCGCCCTTGGCGTGGCCGGCGAGCTCGAGCGCGCGGTTCGTGATGACCTCGTTCGCGTTCATGTTGCTCGACGTGCCAGCGCCGCCCTGCACCACACCAACGACGAACTGGTCGTGGAGCATGCCGGTCTTGATCTCCTCGCAGGCGCGATCAATCAGCGTGGCGCGCTGCTCGTCGAGCGCCCCGATCTCGAGGTTGGCGCGCGCGGCGGCCTGCTTCACGCACGCGAACGCGCGGATGAAGTCGGGGTACACCGAGATGGGGCGACGCGCGATCGGGAAGTTCTCGTGAGCGCGAGCCGTGTGCACCCCCCAGTATGCTGACGCCGGGATCTCGAGACTCCCGAGAGAGTCGGTTTCGGTACGAGTCTGGGCGGAGAGGAAGTCACTCACCGGGTATCTAGCTCCTGTGTCGGAAAGGGTGCGGACAGGCCGCCGGGAACTCGTCCAGCCTACCCCGCAAAACATGCCGCGGCTACCTCAGCTGGACCGGGTCGCTCGCGCCGAATCGCGGGGTCAGCCGCGGGCGGGCAACTCCCCCGTCTGCGGCCCCGTTTCGGGCTCGGAGCCCCCAGCATCCTCGGGCGCGGCGGGCAGCTCGGCACCGGGAATCTGATCGATCGGGATCGCCCCCGTGGTCCCCTCCTGCGGCGCCGACTCCCCCAACAGATCGGGATCGCGGCGCAGCACCGAGATGGGCGCGGTGAGGGTCTCCGACTGCCTGCCAGGATCGTCGTCGAGGCCGGGCCTGCCGACGTGGGTGACCCGCCAGTGCCAGCCCTCGCGGTGGAAGCGCAGCTCGCGCGCGGTGAGGAGCCAGGTCATGCCGACGCCGAACGCGAGGAACGCGGCGATCGCGCTGATCACGAGCGTGGAGCGTGCCCCGAGCGCGTCGGCGGCCGCCCCGACGAGCGGCGCCCCGATGGGGGTTCCGCCCATGAGGATCGCCATGTAGAGGGCGAGCACGCGCCCGCGCACCGCCGGGTCCGCCGTGGTCTGCACGAAGCCGTTGGCTGTGGTGAGCATCGTCGAGATCGCGAAGCCGAGGAACACGAGCGTGAGCGCGAACGTCCAGAACGTCGGCATGAGCGCCGCGACCAGGCTGACGAGTGCGATGCCGCCGACCGAGATGATGACGACGCGGAGCCTTGCCTCCGGCCGTCTCGCGGACAGGAGCGCGCCGGAGAGCGAGCCGATCGCGAGGATCGAGGACAGCAGCCCGTAGTCCCCGGCTCCGCGGCCGAACTCCACGGCCATGGTCGACGACATCACCGGGAAGTTCATGCTGAAGGCGCCGACGAGGAACACGATCAGGAAGATGACGAGCAGGTCTGGCCGCTGCAGCACGGAGCGGAACCCGGCCGACAGTTGCCGCCACTGCGATTCGCGCCGGCCCGTGGCCTTCGGCGCCACCCGGCGCGTGGTGATCATGAGGAGCGCGCCGAGCACCGCGAGGAAGGACACCCCGTTGATGATGAACACCCAGCCCGAGCCAACGATCGCGATGAGCACGCCGGCGACGGCCGGGCCGATGAGGCGCGCGGAGTTGAACGACGCGGAGTTCAGCGCGACCGCGTTGGAGAGCTGATCCGTCCCGACGAGGTCGGACACGAAGGCCTGCCTGGAGGTCGTGTCGAACGCGTTCACGATGCCGAGGGCGAGGGCGAAGCCGTAGAGGTGCCACATGGTCGCCGCCCCGAGCACGAGCATCGTGCCGAGCGCGAAGGCGAGCAGCATGAGCAGGGACTGCGTGACGAGGAGCACTTTTCGCCGGTCGAATCGGTCGGCGACCGCGCCGCTGAAGGGCACGAGGAGCAGCTGCGGGCCGAACTGCAGCGCCATCGTCGTGCCGACCGCCGCAGCGTTCGTGTCCGTCAGCTCGGTGAGCACCACCCAGTTCTGCGTGGTGGCCTGCATCCATGCGCCGATGTTCGACAGGAACGCACCCCCGAACCAGATGCGGTAGTTACGCACGGAGAGCGATCGGAACATGCTGGACACGGTGCGGGGAACCTCCTTCGGCTCCCTCTACCCTATCCCCGCCCTCGGACACTCCCGCTGGCACTCCCGCGGGCAGGGCGCGTGGAATCGGCGCGCGCACCGCGGGTGACCGCGAGAAAACGCTAGAACTTGTCGCCCATGTCGAGCAGGCGGCGAATGCGGTCCGGGATCGGCGGGTGCGTCGCGAACAGGCGCTGCATCACCCCGGGCTTCAGCGGGTCGGCGATCCACAGGTGCGCCATGCTCGACTGCTGCTTCTGCAGCGGACGCCCGTACTCCGAGAGCTTGTGCAGCGCGCTCGCGAGCGCTTCGGGGTGGCGCGTGGTGAGGGCGCCGGTCGCGTCGGCGAGGTACTCGCGCTGGCGCGAAACGGCGAGCTGCACGAGGCTTGCGACGAGCGGGGCGACGAGCATCGCAACGATCCCGAACACCATGACGATGGGGTTGCCGTTGTTGTTGTTCCTGCCGAAGAAGGCGAGGCGAACGAGCATGTCGGCGATCATGCCGACCGCGACGACGAGGCCGTACACGATCATCGACACGCGAATGTCGTAGTTGCGGACGTGGCCGAGCTCGTGCGCCATCACTCCCTCGAGCTCCGCGTCAGTCATGATGTCGAGGAGGCCGGTCGTCGCTGCCACCATCGCGTGCTCGGGATCGCGGCCGGTCGCGAACGCGTTGGGCGCGGGATCCTGCACGATGTACACCTCGGGCATCGGTGTTCCCGTGGTGATCGCGAGGTTCTCGACGATGCGGTAGAGGCTCGGGTTATCCGCGGACGTTATCCGCTGCGCCCCGCTCATGGAGATAGCCTGCCGCCCCGCCATGAAGTACTGGAACAGGGCGTAGCCGATCGAGATCACGACGACCGTGATGACCATGCCTGGCGAGTTGTAGATCCACCCTGCGAGCCAGCCGAGCCCGCCGACGATGCCGACGAACAGCAGGATGATCAGGAAGCTGTTGACCTTGTTGCGACGTACTGCGCGGTACACGGCCCTCCCCGCCTAGAACTGGATGCGGGGCGGCTCGGAGATCGCGGCGACGTCGGTCACCTCGAAGAACTCGCGCTCCGTGAAGCCCATGCCCCGGGCAAAGATCGTGTTGGGGAACACCTGGATCTTGGTGTTGTACTCTCGCACGCCGCCGTTGAAGAAGCGGCGCGAGGCCTGAATCTTGTTCTCGGTGTCGACGAGCTCGCTCTGCAGCTGCAGGAAGTTCTGGCTGGCCTGGAGCTGCGGGTACGCCTCGGCGACCGCGAAGATGCTCTTCAGTGCGGCCTGCATGTGGTTCTCCGCCTGCGAGGCCTCGGCCGGGCCCTGCGCGGAGATCGTCTCCGCACGCGCGCGGGTGACCGAGTCGAACACGCTCTTCTCGTGCGCGGCGTAGCCCTTCACCGTCTCGATCAGCGAGGGGATGAGGTCGGCGCGACGCTTCAGCTGCACCGTGATGTCGCTCCAGGCCTCGTCAACGCGCACGCGCAGCGTCACGAGCGAGTTGTACGTCGCCCAGACGTAGATACCGAGAATCACGAGGACGCCGACGACGATCAGCGTGGCAATCAATCCACCAGACATGTGTGCATCCTATCGAGCGATCCCCGGAAACACCTGTGGAATGCCCTGCGGGCCCGCTCGCGTGTGGGCTGGGGGTGCTTTCTCGCGTGGCGCCCCGGCCCGTTCTCACACGGCTCCCCGGCCCGTTCTCACACTTAGTGCGGGTGCGGTCCGGATACGGGGCGCTGACCGGATCAAACTGGCATCAAGTAAGGGGTGCCGGGCGAGCGGTGCGCCAGCGAGCGGTGCGGCAGCGGGCGGGGGCGCCAGCGGGCCCGCCCCGCCCTACTCGCCCAGGACGCGCGCGAGGTAGGGGTTGGCAAACACCCGATCGGGATCGATCCGATCCCGCACCGCGGTGAATTGATCGAACGCCGGGTACACCGCGCGCAGATCCGCCGCCGCTCGCGTGTGCATCTTGCCCCAGTGCGGCCGCCCGGCGTGCTCCGCGAGGATCTGCTCGGCCTCGCGGAGGTAGCCGAGATCCCGATCCCGGTGGAAGCGGTGCACCGCGATGTAGCCCGACTCCCTGCCGTGCGCGGTGGAGAGCAGCAGCTCATCCGGCGCCGCGGAGCGCACCTCGATCGGGAACGACACCGTGTACCGCCGCCGCTCGATCAGCGCGCGGAGCTCCCGGATCGCGTCCGGCACCGCGGCGAGCGGCACCGAGTACTCCATCTCCCGGAACCGGACGCGCCGGTTCGTGATGAAGACGCGGTGCGACTCGTCGACGTAGCTGCGACGGCTCGACACCGTCTCGACGACGCGGTTGATGCCGGGGATCGCGCGCGGGAACGCCGCCCCGAGCCCGCAGCACACCCCGAACGCGAGGTTGTTCGCGAGCTCCTCGTCGACAAAGCGGGACACGCGGCCAAGCGGCTCGGTGCCGTGCGCGAGCGGCAGCCGCGTGTTCGTCTTCGTGCGCACAGAGCGCGTGTGCGGAAACCAGAAGAACTCGAAGTGGTCGGCCGCCCGGGAGCGCGCAACGAACGTGTCGAGCACGTCGTCGAGCTGCGCCGGCGCCTCCTCGGCCCGCAGCAGAAATCGCGGGACGCACTGCAGCGTCACCTCGGTGACCACGCCGAGCGCGCCGAGCCCGAGCGCGGCGGCGGGGAGCAGCTCGGCATGCTGCGTGTCATCGATCATGAGGATCTCGCCGGTGCCCGTGACGAGCTGCATGCCGACGATCCCGGTGGAGATGCCGCCGAGTGCGAGCCCGGTGCCGTGGGTGCCCGTCTGCGTTGCGCCGGTGATCGACTGCCGGTCGATGTCTCCCATGTTCGGGAGCGCGAGCCCGAGCGGCCCGAGGATCGCGGGGAGCTCCCACAGTCGCGTGCCACCGCGCAGAGTGACGCGCCCGCGGGCAAGGTCTGCCGAGACGAGGCCGCGCATGCGGTCCATGTCGATGCGGATCCCGTCGGTCGCGCCGATCGCCGTGAAGCTGTGCGAGGCGCCGATCGGTTTCACCGTGTGGCCGGTCTCGCGTGCACGCTCCACGACGCGCACCACCTGTTCGGCGCTGCGCGGCGCGACCGCGAGCGCGGGCGAGGAGCGCTCGGTACGCGCCCAGTTGTGCCAGGGGTGCGGTGCGGCCGCGCGCGGCGGCGTGCTCTGACTCACAGGAAACACTGTCCCTCTCCCCGGTAGCTGCGCACCGGCTCGCCGGCGCGGCCGTCTGCGTGAATGGGCACGATCTCGGTCGCGTGTTCCAGCGGCTCCCCCGCCTTCGCGTGGCGCAGCCACACGCGGTCCCCCGGCGCAAGCCCTGAGGCGGCGGCGCCGCACACCGGCGTCTGCACTTCCCCGGCGCCCTCGCGCGGCTCGAAGCGGAGCCCGGCTGGCCAGACGGGCAGCGGGAGGCGATCCGGAGCCGCTGGCCCCGACGCGATCCAGCCGCCGCCGAGCAGCGTCGCGCGATCCGGGGTCGGCTTCCGCACCACGTCGAGGGCGAAGCCGAGCGCTGGCGCGACGGAGAACGCGGCGTAGTGATCAAAGAGGTGCGGCCCGTAGAGCCCGCTGCCCGCTGCGAGTTCCGTGACGGCCGGTTCGGCGGCGGTGCGCTCGAGCGAGCCGGTGCCCCCGCCGTTCACGAACGCAAGGTCAGCGACTTCGCGCACGGCGGCCACCGCCGCGGCGCGCCGCTCGGCGAGCTCCGCACCGCTCGCGCGCTGCACCGTGCGCAGCAGCGCGGCCTCGGCGCGGCCGCCCGGGCGATCGGCGACGCCGGCGATCTGCGCCTCGTAGGCCATCACGCCGACGAGCGCGAATCCGGGGCGCGCGACGACACGCGCCGCGAGCGCGCGCAGCTGCTCGGGATCGCGCACCGGCGAGCGCCGCACCCCAATGTGCCCGAGCGCCCGCGTGCGCCACGACGCGTCGAGGTCGAGGCAGACCCGGATCTCCGCGCGTGCGCCGGGCGCGACGACCGCGTCGACGAGGTCGAGCTGCGCTTCGCTATCCACCATGATCGTGACGCGCGCCGCGAGCTGCGGCGAGGCCGCGAGCTGTGCGATCGCCGCGCGGTCGACGCTCGGGTAGCCGACGACCACGTCGTCGATCGTTTCGGCGAGCCAGAGCGCTTCGGCGAGCGTGTAGGCGAGCACACCGCGGAACCCGGGGAGCGCGAGCACCGCGTCGAGCACGGGGCGGGCGCGCACCGACTTGCTCGCGATCCGAATGGGGAGGCCCCCGGCGCGGCGGAGGAGTTCGTCGGCGTTCCAGCGGAGCGCGGCGAGACTCAAGCCAACGACCGGCGCCGGCAGGTGCGCGGTTGCCGCGTGCATGGCTCCCCAGTAGCGGGCCGCATCCTGCCACGGCTGCGCTGCCGCGGCGCTCACGGTCTCGGCCGAGGTGAGGTCGAGCGTCATACCCGAAGTGTATGCCCTCCCGGGTGGTCTGCGGGGCGGGCCGTGGAGGTGGTTTTCCGGGACTAGCTGTCGCGGGTCGCCCGGTCGACGTCTGCCTGCCACCTCGCGCGCGCTTCGGCGCGGCGCGCGCGCCAGACCCGGTAGCGCATGAGCAGAGCGATCGCGGCGGCGCCGAGGAGCACGACGACGAGCAGAATCTTTGCGAGGGGCACGCGGCCAGCATACTCGGGGCGCGGCCGGGCGACCGCACTCCTGCCCGGGCAGCCTCGCTCCGCCCTAGCACGCCGCGCTCCGCCCCCGCGCGATCCGGCTTGGTATCGGAACGTGACCTTCCCGCGTGATCCGCGTGATTCCGGAGGTCTCCAGCCGGCACTCAGCCGAGTTTGCGGGAGTTTTCCGGCGCTCGTGGCGCGCGCAGGTTGACCCTTTCTCGCGGGCATGCCTACCGTGGAGCCGGGGGCCGGACCACTCGGAAGGCCGAAACGTTGCCAATCTTTTCACGCACGAAACACACACCAGCAGCGCTCCTCGCCGCGCTCCTCGCCGTCAGCGTCGTCGGGTGCGCGCCTGCGGCGGACGGCGGTGACGCAGCGGAAGACACCGCGCTTGAGGACACCTACACCGTTGTCACGGACAACTCGTTCGTTCCGTTCGCGTTCGACGAGGGCGGCGAGCACGTCGGCTTCGACGTCGACCTGATCACCGCGATCGCGGAGGAGGTCGGCTTCGAGATCGCCCTCGAAACCACGAACTTCGACGGCATCATCCCCGGTCTCCAGACCGGCGCGTTCGATCTCGCAATCGCGGGCATCACGATCACGGAAGAGCGCAAGCAGACCGTTGACTTCTCCGATCCGTACTACCGTTCGGGCATCCTCGTCGGCGTGCCGGTCGACAACTCGACGATCTCCAGCGTCGAGGACCTCGCAGACCTCACGGTCGCGTCCCGCCTCGGTTCCGCGCCGCTCGACTACCTCGCGGAGCACGTGCCGACGGCGAAGCCGCTGCCGTTCGAGCAGCTCGATCAGGCATACCTCGCCGTCGAGGGCGGCAGCGCCGACGCGGTGCTCTACGACGCACCGAATGTGGAGTACTACATCAGCACCACCGGCGCGGGGAAGCTCAAGGTGGTCGGGGATCTCCTCGAGGCGCAGGACTACGGGATCGCCGCTTCGAAGGGCAATGAGGCGCTCCTCGATGCGGTGAACGCTGCGCTCGCCTCGCTCATCGCCGACGGGCGCTACACCGATATCCACGAACGCTGGTTCGGCACCGAGCCACCCTGGCTCGACGAGCTCGAGTCAGCAGCGCAATAGCATGCGGACCGCAAAAGCGCCCCCGAGTTCTCGGGGGCGCGGCCCGGCGACCGCTCGCGAGCTCCGATGAACATCATTACCGGCTTTGACTGGGTCGGCGTCATCGACTTCCTGCCAGCGCTCGCTCGCGGGCTCTGGATCACGCTTCTCGTCGCGGTGGTCGGCCTCGCGATCGGCTTCGCGCTCGGGGCGCTCAGCGGCCTCGGCCGGCTGAACCGGATCCGCCCGATCGCGTGGCTCAGCATCGCCTACATCGAGCTGTTCCGCGGCACCCCCGTGCTCGTGCAGGCGATCTGGATCTACTTCGCGCTGCCCCTCCTCACGGGCTATACCCTGCCGTCGCTCGTCGCCGGCATCATCGTGATCGGGCTCAACTCCGGCGCGTACATCGGCGAGATCGTGCGCGGCGCCGTGCAGTCCATCGACCGCGGGCAGACCGAGGCTGGGCGCTCGCTCGGCATGAGCAGTGTGGCCGCGGCGGTGCACGTGGTCTGGCCGCAGGCGTTTCGGCGGATGATCCCGCCGCTCGGCAACCAGTTCATCATCAGCATCAAGGACACCTCGCTCCTCTCGGTGATCCTTGTTCCCGAGCTGATCTTCCAGGGCCGCCTCATCGCGGCCAGCCACTTCAACGCGGTCGAGATCTACACCACCGTCGCGGCGTTCTACCTCGTGATCACGCTCACGCTGTCGCGCGTGCTCACCCTCATCGAGCGCAGATTGGACCACACATGAGCGACATCATCGAGGTCACGCAGCTGCGCAAGGAGTTCGGGGGCACCGAGGTGCTGCGCGGGATCGACCTCACGGTCTCCGAGTCCGAGGTGGTGTGCGTCATCGGGCCGTCAGGCTCGGGCAAGAGCACGCTCCTGCGCTGCCTGAACCGGCTCGAGCGCAGCTCCGCGGGCTCGATCCGGATCGACGGGCACGAGCTGAGCGCGCCGCGCGTCGACATCGACGCGATCCGCACCGAGATCGGGATGGTATTCCAGCAGTTCAACCTCTTCCCGAACCGCACCGCGCTCGGCAATGTCGCGCTCGCGCCGCGCATCGTGCGTGGCGTATCTCGGGCGGCCGCCGAGGAGCGCGCGCTGCGACTCCTCGACAAGGTCGGCCTGCGCGAGAAAGCGGAGGCGTACCCTGCGCAGCTCTCCGGCGGGCAGCAGCAGCGCGTGGCGATCGCACGTGCGCTCGCGATGGAACCCAAGATTCTGCTGTTCGACGAGCCGACCTCCGCGCTCGATCCCGAGCTCGTCGGCGAGGTGCTCGCGGTGATGCAGGATCTGGCCGAGGAGGGCATGACGATGGTGGTGGTCACGCACGAGATGACGTTCGCCCGCAGGGTCGCCGACCGGGTCCTGTTCATGGACGAGGGGGTGATCGTCGAGGCCGGGGCGCCGGCCGACCTCTTCGGGGCCCCCACCGAGGAGCGCACCCGCGCGTTCCTGCGCCAGGTCGATGAGGAGTAGCGCTGGTGCGGACGCTCAGCAGGGCGGCCGCGCCGTAGCGCAGCCGTGCAGTACCGTCTGCCTGCCCCGCGTGTGGGAACATGGGGGCGGCCCCCCATAGCCCAACCGGCAGAGGCAGCCGACTTAAAATCGGCACAGTCTGGGTTCGAATCCCAGTGGGGGGACCGGCGCACACGAACACCGGGGCGCTCGGAACCCCATGGATTCCCAGCGCCCCGGCGTGCGGGTTCCGCGGCTACGCCGCCCGGCGGCGCGCCACGAGGAGGGCGATCGCGCCAGCAATGATCCCGGTCGCTGCGAGCACCCCGAGCGCGATGGGTGCTGCCCCGCCCGTCGTGCTCAGCACGCCGGTCTTCGCTCCGCCCGGCTGCCCAGTGCTCGTGCTGTCGGTCCCCGGCGTGGTGCCTGGGCCGCTCGGATCGGCGGGACCGGTCGGCCCGGTCGGCCCCGTCGGCCCGGTCGGATCAGTCGGTCCTGTCGGCCCGGTACCGCCGTCGGCCTCGCGCACCGTGAGGGTGTAGTCACGCTCGTCGGCACCAAAGCTGTCGGTCACGCGAACCGTGAAGGTGTACTCCCCCGCGGCCTCCGGGGTGCCGCTGAGCGCGCCGTTCTCCGCGTCGAGCTGCATTCCGGCCGGCAGGCCGACCACGGTGGCGCGGCTCGCCGCGTCATGATCGTTGGCGCTCCAGCGCAGGTCTGCGAGGCCGGTCGCCGTGATGGTCACCGCTGGGTATGGCGCGCCGACGGTGCCGTCGGCCAGCGGTCCGTCGAACGTGATCTTTGGTGCGGGTGCGTTCACCCGTGCCGACGCGCTCGCGCCGGACTGGCCCCAGAAGTCGTCGCTCCAGCGCACCCGGTAGGAAAGATTGAGGTTCTCGGCCTCGACCACGACATCCAGCTGCTCGTCGGTCGCGCCCTCGATATCGGTCCAGGTCTCCCCGTCGGCGGACGACTGCCACTGCACGCCGCCGCCGTGGCTGCGCTTGATGCCGACCGCCTCGATCTCAAACCGCACCTGCTCGCCCGGCTCGGTGACGGAAACGTCACCCGGGTTCGTGACGCTCGGCGCGTTCATGATCGAGACGGTGCTCCCCTTCTCCGCGTTGCTCCAGCCGCCGTTGGCGGTCAGGAGATCACCGGTGACGGGGTTCCGGGTAATCGAGAACGGGGCCGTCGGGGTCGCGCGGAAGCTCTCGGAGCGCGCGCCGCTCGTGAAGTCGGCGGCCATCACCATGTCCCAATAGGGCACGTTGCCAAACGCGCGGTTCTCCGCGTCCGAGCCGACCACGTCGTGCATCAGGTTGCCGACCGCGACCGAGCCGAGCGTCTCCCCGCTCGCCGGGTTGATGAGGCCCAGGCGTGAGCCAGAGCTGTCGGAGAAGTACACGCGCTCGTCCGAGCCGTCCGTGCGCAGCATGCCGACCGATTCGATCCCCTCGATCGTGGTCACCGAGACATCGGCAAGCGTCGCGGCGTCGAGGGTGTAGACCGTGTCATCGTGGCCGACGAGCAGCTGCGAGTCGCCCGCGATGAGCTGCATAGCGTGGAAGTTCATGCCCGTGAGCGTCCGGCTCACCAGCACCTCACCCGTGGTCATGTCGATCCGTTCGAGGTCGCCGTTGAGCCCGAGCACGGTGAAGGACTGTCCGTCGCTCGCGACCGCGAACTCCTGGATGTTCTCGACCACGTCGGTCGCGGTGCTCAGCACGCGCCGCTCGACGAGGTCGACGACCGCGATCCCCTTCGACCAGGTGCTGTTCGTCAGCGCGATCACGGCGCGCGAGCCGTCGGCGGTGATACGAATGTACTTCGCGCCGCTCGCGGGGAGTTCGAGCCGGTCGATGACCGTGCGCGTCGTGAGGTCGATGAAGACGAGCTCGTTCAGCTCGTCGGCGACGACATAGCCGGTGAGACCGTCCGGTGCGGCGACGAAGTCGCTCGGGCGCACCTCGTCACCGATGTGGATCTCGGTCTGCAGATCGGGCGTGAACGACGTCGCCGCGCGCGAGGTTGCCCCGCTCACTGTCGCTGCGGAGTCCGTCGGCATCTCCAGCGCGAGCGTGGGCGTCGCGAGCAGCAGCGCGAGTGCGCCGCCGAGCGCGGCGCCGACCGCGCTTCGTGCGCCGAGCGTGCGGCGCGAGTGTGTCTTCGTCATAGCAGTGCCCCCTTGTCGATGAGCCGGCTCGCCTCAGGCGACGCCGACGGCGCTCACCCGAGGACTCAGCCGCTCGGGGCGCCATGCGGGCACGAGTGCCCCCACACTTCGACGGTACGTTCGGAATGAGTGTGTAAGTAGCACACCAGAGACCGGGCTACGAGAACTGAGTAGGAGAGACCGTGAAATGAGAGCGAACCACGCAGGTGTCAGTGCAGAGCAGACGTAGGCCCCGTCGTTGGGCAGAACGACGGGGCCTACGGGTCGGTGCGCGCCTGAGTGGCGCCGCGCGCTACGCGCTCAGGCGAGTGCGGAGAGCTGCGAGCTGCTCACGCAGCGCAGCCGGCACGCGGTCTCCGAACTGCGCGAAGAACTCCTCGGTGAGGTCGGACTCGGCGAGCCACGAGGCGGGATCGATCGCGAAGAGCTCGGCGAGGTCGGCCTCGGGCACCTCGATGCCGTCGAGGTTCAGCTCGCCGGCGGCAGGCACGGTGCCAACGGCGGTCTCGCGACCGGACACGTCGCCCTCGACTCGGCGGATCACCCAGTCGATCACGCGCGAGTTGTCGCCGAAGCCCGGCCACAGGAAGCGACCATCGGCGCCCTTGCGGAACCAGTTGACCTGGAAGATCTTCGGTGCCTTGTCGCCGAGCTGCTCACCCATCTCGAGCCAGTGACCCCAGTAGTCGGCCATGTTGTAGCCGCAGAAGGGCAGCATCGCGAACGGGTCGCGGCGGAGCTCGCCGACGGTCCCCTCCTGCGCAGCGGTCTTCTCCGAGGAGATCGTCGCGCCAACGAAGACGCCGTGATCCCAGGACAGCGACTGCGCGACGAGCGGCACGTTGGTGGCGCGGCGGCCACCGAACAGGATCGCGTCGAGGGGCACGCCGTTCTGCTCGTACCAGTCCTGCGCCAGCGTCGGCGTCTGCTGGATCGGCACCGTGAAGCGCGAGTTCGGGTGAGCGGCGACGCGGCCGGACTCTGGGGTCCAGTCGTTGCCCTGCCAGTCGATCAGGTGCGCGGGCACCTCGTCGGTCTTACCCTCCCACCACACATCGCCGTCGTCGGTCAGGGCGACGTTCGTGTAGATCGTGTTGCCCCAGAGCGTCTCCATGGCGACGGGGTTCGTCGACTCTCCGGTGCCGGGAGCCACGCCGAAGAAGCCCGCCTCCGGGTTGATCGCGTAGAGGCGACCGTCGGTGCCGGGGCGCAGCCAGGCGATGTCGTCGCCGATGGTCTCGACCTTCCAGCCCGGGATCGTCGGCTGGAGCATCGCGAGGTTCGTCTTGCCGCACGCCGAGGGGAACGCTGCGGACAGGTGGTATGCCTTGTTCGTCTCGGTGTTCGTGAGCTTGAGGAGCAGCATGTGCTCGGCGAGCCAACCCTCGTTCTTGCCCATCACGCTGGCGATGCGCAGCGCGAAGCACTTCTTCGAGAGGAGCGCGTTGCCGCCGTAGCCCGAGCCGTACGACCAGACCTCAAGGGTCTCGGGGAAGTGAGTGATGTACTTCGTGTCGTTGCAGGGCCAGGCGCTGTCCTCCTCGCCGGGCTCGAGCGGAGCGCCGACCGAGTGCACGGTGCGCACCCACTCGGATCCGGGGAGGATCCCGTCGAGCGCCGCCTGCCCCATGCGGGTCATGATGCGCATGTTGAGCACGGCGTAGGGGGAATCGGTGATCTCGATGCCGAGCTGCGTGATCGCGCCGCCGACGGGGCCCATCGAGAACGGCACGACGTACATCGTGCGGCCGCGCATCGAGCCGGCGAAGAGCGGCATGAGCTCGGCCTTCATCGCGTCGGGCGCGACCCAGTTGTTCGTGGGGCCGGCGTCGGCCTCGTTCTCCGAGCAGATGAACGTGCGGTCCTCAACGCGTGCGACGTCCGCGGGGTGCGAGCGCGCGAGGAAGCTGCCGGGGCGGAGATCCTTGTTGAGCGGGATCAGCGTGCCAGCCTCGACCATTTCCGAGGTGATGCGGTTCCACTCGTCCTGGGACCCGGTGCACCACACGACCGCGTCGGGCTGCGTGAGCTCGGCGACTTCGGTGACCCACTGGATGACCTCGGTGTTGTTCGTGGTCGCGTCTGCGGCGACGAGGTCTGCGAACGAAATCTCGTTCTCGACGATCTGGCTGATACCCATGTCTATGTCGTGCTCCTCAAGATCCCACCGGCGAAGAATCGGTGACATCTCCATTCTGATGAAGGCATTCACGCTCCGTTCACCAAATGAGGCGTAAATTTTCCGTGTTTTTGTCGTATAGTCAAGTTATGGCTCCCAACAGTGTTTCTCCAGCCGCAGAGGCCGAGCTCGACCGACTGGTGCTCGGAAAACGCCTCAGATTCTTCCGCACGCAGGCGGGCCTGACCCTCGAGCAGCTGGGCGAGCGCGTGGGCGTCGTGGCGAGTCAGCTCTCGCTCATCGAGAACGGCAAGCGCGAGCCCAAGCTCAGCCTGCTGCAAGCGCTGGGGCGCGAGCTCGGCACCGATCCCGCGGCGTTTCTGACGGGCGAGGCGCCGGATCGGCGCAGCGCGCTCGAGGTGGAGCTCGAGCGCGCGCAGGCCACCCCCGCCTATCAGCGCCTGGGCCTCCCCCACGTGCGCGCGCCGCGCACGCTCGGCGACGAGACCCTCGAGGCGCTCATCGGCCTCCACCGCGAGCTCGCGCAGCGCTCGCGGGCCGCCGCGACCACCTCCGAGGAGGCCAGGCGCGCGAACACCGAGATCCGTCTCAAGATGCGCGAGCAGGACAACTACATTCAGGACATCGAGCTCGTTGCCTCGGACCTCATGCGCCGGATCGGCCACACCACCGGCGCGGTCACGCACCGGCAGGTCGCCATGCTTGCCGAGATGCTGGGCTTCACGCTCATCTTCGTTGACGACCTCCCCTCGAACACCCGGAGCATCACCGATCTGGAGAACGGCCGCATCTACCTGCCGCCGGCATCGATCCCCGGGGGCCACGGCCTCCGCTCCCTCGCGCTCCAGGCCATGGCGCACCGCGTGCTCGGGCACTCCGAGCCGAAAAGTTACGCGGAATTTCTCGAACAGCGGCTGCAGATCAACTACTTCGCGGCGGCCTGCCTCATCCCGGAGGCCCGCGCCGTCGACTTCCTGCAGCAGGCGAAGCGCAATCGCAACCTCGCCATCGAGGACTTCCGGGACGCATTCGGGGTGACGCACGAGGCGGCGGCCCACCGCTTCACGAACATCGCGACCCGCCACCTCGGCCTCCGCGTGCACCACTACCGCGCCGACGGCGCTGGCGCGCTCGTGCGCGGCTACGAGAACGACGGCCTTCCCTTCCCGAGCGATGCGCAGGGCTCCATCGAGGGCGAGTCGCTGTGCCACAAGTGGGGCGGCCGCACCGCGTTCAGCCGCACCAACCGCACGAGCGAGTTCTACCAGTACACGGACACTCCGAACGGCACGTTCTGGACGAGCGTGCAGACCGGGGACGCCGAGCTCGGCCCCTTCGCGATCGCGTGTGGGGTCGCGTTCGACGACGCGAAGTGGTTCCGCGGCCGCGACACCGCCGTGCGAAAGGCGTCGAGTTGCCCGGATCCCGCGTGCTGCCGCACCCCGGAGCCCGGGCTGCTCTCGCGGTGGGAGGGGAAGGCCTGGCCGAGCGCGCGCATGCACGCGCACGTGCTCTCGCCGCTGCCGGCGGGCACGTTCCCCGGCGTGGATGACACGGAGATGTACGAGTTCCTCAGCAAGCACGCCCCGGAGGAGTAGTCCCCACTTCCCCCACCCTCGCCCACTCCCACCGGCTGGATCGGGGTCACTTTGGCAGGGTGTCGTCGAGGTCCGGGACGCGACACCCTGCCAAAGTGACCCCGATCCGGTTGTGTGCCAAGCCGGGGCCGGGCCAGGCCGGCCCCGGGCGGACGGGCCGGGAGAACGCAGTGCGCCCCCGGCAGCCGAACGGCTGCCGGGGGCGCACTGCGTGCTGCGAGTGGTTACTCGGCTGCGGGCTTCGGGCGCGACGCGAACTCCTCGAAGATCGCGCGCGGCTCCTGCGTCGCCTCGATGTTGACGATGTCGCGGCCCAGGAAGAAGTGGCTCACCCAGCCGCCAAACACGCGCCACTTGCGCTCCCACGTGGGGATCGCGAGGCCGTGGTAGAAGCGGTGCGCCAGCCACGCAATGTACCCCTTGAGCGTGAAGTTGCCCGAGCGGAACACACCGGTGTTCATACCGAGACCGGCCACCGCGCCAGCGTTCTTGTGGTTGTATTCCGCGACGCCTTCGCCGCGCAGCGACGCAACGATGTTCTTCGCGAGCAGCTTGCCCTGGCGCACCGCGTGCTGCGCGTTGGGCACGCAGAAGCCGCCGGGGCCGGGGGTCGAGGAGATGTCGGGAACCTGCGACGTGTCGCCTGCGGTCCACGCGCCCTCGACGATCTCGCCCTCTTCGGTCGCAACGCGGAGCGACGGAGTGCCCACGACGTGGCCGCGCGCGCCGATCGGCAGGTCGGTGCCGCGGAGGAACGGGCGGGGCATGACGCCGGCGGTCCAGACGATGAGGTCGGACTCGTAGTTCTCGCCGGTGGAGAGCTCGATCTTGCCGTCAACCGCCGAGGAGAGCTGCGTGTTGAGGTGGATGTCGACGCCGCGACGGGTCTGGTCCTTGACCACCCAGTCGGCGAGGCCCTCGGTGACCTCGGGCATGATGCGCCCCATGGCCTCGACGAGGTGGAACTTCGTCTCGTCGAACGTGATCTCGGGATAGCGGCGCAACAGGCTGGTCGCGAACGAGCGGAGCTCGGACACCGACTCGATGCCGGCGAAGCCGCCGCCAACGACGGTCACGGTGAGGAGTCGGGCACGCTCGGCGGAGTCCTTCGGCAGCGACGCTGCGCGCTCGAAGTTGCCGACCATGCGATCGCGGATCGCGACGGCCTCCTCGATCGTCTTCATGCCGATCGCGTTGTCGGCGATGCCAGCGATCGGGAAAGTGCGGGACACGGAGCCCGTGGTGATCACGATCTGGTCGTACTCGAAGTCGTACGCCTCGCCAACGTTCGGCGTGATCGTCGCGGTCTTCGTTGCGTGCGAGATACCAGTGACCTTGCCCGCGATGTTCGCGGTGCGCTTCAGGTGGCGACGACGCGCGACGACCGCGTGGCGCGGCTCGATCGAGCCTGCCGCGACCTCGGGGAGGAACGGCAGGTACGCCATGTAGGGCAGCGGGTCGACGATCGTGACCTCGGCCTCACCGGCGCGGAGGAGCTTCTCCAGCTTCCATGCGGTGTAGAAGCCGGCGTAGCCACCGCCAACGATCAGAATCTTCTTCGCCACGGGGCGGTCTCCTTGATGCTCTGTGCGGGAACTGTCCGAGTGCGGACACAGCGGAACGGGCAGACTGCTGCCCTACGGCTCAGTCTATCGTGCAATTCCTGGCTGCTCAGCCACTTCCGCGGCCAAGCGCGCAAACGCAGTCGAAAATTCGGACGTTCCCCCTGGTCGTCGAACGTTCCGCGATCTTGAATGGGAGGTTAGGGGCGCCACCCGCAGCGTTCGAGTGCGAGGTCGCCGATCGGGTTCACCCCGGGTCCGGCCGCGAGCGCGTGGCCGATGAGGGCGTGCAGGCACTTCACGCGAGTCGGCATCCCGCCCGCAGACACCCCGGCGAGCTCTGGCACCTCACCGATCTGATCCCGATCCGCGATGTACTGCTCGTGCGCGGCCTGATACCGCGCGCGCAGTTCCTCGTCCTCCGCGAGCATCTCGTTGAACTCCACCATCACGCCTGCGGCTTCGAGGCGCGAGGCGGCGGCGACCGCCTCCGGGTGCGAGAGGTAGTAGAAGGTGGGGAACGGCGAGCCGTCCGGCAGCCGGGGCGCGGTCGCCACGACGGTCGGCACCCCGTCGGAGGTGCGCGCCGCGATGCCGATGACGCCGCGTGCCTCGCGCTCAAGCTGCGCGCTCACCGCGGCGATGTCGGCCTCGGTTGGTGCGGGAAACGGCGGACGGCTCATGGGGATCTCCTCGGGCGTCGGGGTGGTGGTGTGTGCGGGCTGGGGCGGCCAGAACAGCCGCGCGGGATCGGGGCGGAACCGCGTCGCTACGGGGCGGTGTCGTCCTTCGGGGCTGCGGTCCCCGCGCTCAGGAAGGAACCGACGAGCCCCTCAGCCCAGTTCGTCTCGATGCGTGAGAGCGTGTCGCTCGTCTCCTCGTCCGACTCGATCGGCATGGTCACATCGTCGATGACGTTGAGCTGGGTCTCGCCAGGCAGGACGTAGAACAGGCGGTCCCTGGCCTGCGCGCGGACGTAGACCGGATCCTTCCACTTCGCGCGCTCCGCGTCGATCTCGGTGACGGCCTCCTGGTGGATGCGCACGCTCTCGCGCAGCTCCGCGATCTCGCGCCGCTGCTGCACGAAGGTGGAGAGGCTGGGGCTGACGATGACGGCGCCTGCCAGCACCAGCCCGACGATCAGCACGGTGAAGACGCTGAAGCGCAGGCTCGAGGCCCAGGCCCCGAACTCCCCCGCTCCGCGTTTCACCGTGCTGCGTCTCCGTGGGTGGGTGGCTTACGCCGTGAAGCGCGGGAAGGCGCTGCGTCCCGCGTACTTCGCTGCGTTGCCCAGCTCCTCCTCGATACGGAGCAGCTGGTTGTACTTTGCGACGCGGTCCGAGCGCGCCGGGGCGCCCGTCTTGATCTGACCACAATCGGTCGCAACCGCGAGGTCGGCGATCGTGACGTCCTCGGTCTCGCCGGAGCGGTGCGACATCACGGCGGTGTAGCCCGCACGCTGCGCGAGCTGCACGGCGTCGAACGTCTCCGTGAGCGTGCCGATCTGGTTCACCTTGACGAGGATCGAGTTCGCGGTGCCACGCGCGATGCCGTCCGCGAGGCGCTCGGGGTTCGTGACGAACAGGTCGTCGCCGACGAGCTGCACGCGATCACCGATCTCGTCGGTGAGGATCTTCCAGCCCTCCCAGTCGTCCTCCGCGAGGGGATCCTCGATCGAGACGAGCGGGTACTTGTCCATGAGATCGGCGTAGTATGCGCTCATCTCGGCGGCCGTGCGCTGCTGACCCTCGAAGGTGTACACGCCGTCGGCGAAGAACTCGGTCGACGCGACGTCGAGCGCGAGCGCGACGTCCGTGCCCGGCGTGAGGCCGGCGCGCGTGATCGCCTCGACGATCAGGTCGAGCGCTGCCGCGTTGGTGGGCAGGTCGGGGGCGAAGCCGCCCTCGTCGCCGAGCGCGGTGGTGAGCCCCTGCTCCTTGAGCAGCGCCTTCAGCGAGTGGTACACCTCGACGCCCCAGCGGAGGCCCTCGGAGAAGGTCGTCGCGCCGAGCGGCACGGCCATGAACTCCTGGATGTCCACGCCGGTGTCGGCGTGCGCGCCACCGTTGATGATGTTCATGAGCGGCACGGGGAGGGTGCTCGCGTTCGGGCCGCCGAGGTAGCGGTAGAGGGGCAGCTCGGCCGACGCGGCAGCGGCGTGAGCGACCGCGAGGCTGACGCCGAGGATCGAGTTCGCCCCGACGCGCGACTTGTTGTCGGTGCCGTCGATCTCGCGCAGGACCCCGTCGATGATGCGCTGATCGTCGGCGGCGAAGCCCTCGATCGCCGGCGCGAGCTCCTCGAACACCGCGTCGACGGCCTTCGTGACGCCCTTGCCGAGGTAGCGATCCGAGTCACCGTCACGCAGCTCGTACGCCTCGAACGCGCCGGTGGAGGCGCCGGAGGGGACCGCGGCGCGGCCCACCGAGTCGTCGGTCAGGCCAACCTCGACCTCGACGGTCGGGTTGCCGCGCGAATCGAGAATCTCACGTGCGATCACTGCGTCAATAAATGCCACCATGCGCTCCTTGGGGTTCGTACCAGTGCCGGATCTCCGGGCAAGCGTGTGCGGCTGGTCGCCGCTGCCGACAAGTCTAGTGGCACTCCCCGGCGCGGCACCTGCGCACTCCGCCCCGGCGGGGGCTACCCGTTCTCGGCGAGGAACGCCTCCGGGCCCTGCTCCGCGGCCGCCGGGTCCATGTAGAGGAATTCAAGGATCGTGCCATCCGGGTCCTCGAGGTCGCGCGAGTACATGAAGCCGTAGTCCTGCGGGTCGCGCGGCTCGGAGCCACCGGCCGCGAGGCCCGCGGCGAGCACCGCGTCGACGTCCTCGCGCGAGTCGCGCGAGAGCGCGATGAGCACCTGTGCGCTGTCGCTCGCGTCGACCACCTGCTTGTCGGTGAACGTCGCGAAGTACTCGCGTGTCAGCACCATGAAGTACACCTGCTCGTCCCAGACGATGCACGCGGCGTTCTCGTCGCTGAACAGCGGGTTGATCTCGCAGCCGAGCGCCGTGTAGAACGCCTTCGAGCGCTCGAGGTCGCTCGTTGCGATGTTGACGAAGATCTGAGTGGACATGGTCGACTTCCCATCCGGCCGCGCGGTGCAACCCTCGCGGAAAGCGTCGCACCGCGCGGCGCCCCCGTCAAGGGTTCCGTGTGGAACCCGCCGGCAGGGTCGCGCGCACCTAGCCGGCGAGCGGCCGCAGCTCGAGCTCGTCGGCCGAGGACACGCCGGCGCGCACGTTGGCGACGCTCGTGAAGCCCTCGGCCGCCACCCGCGCGAGCAGCGTCTTCATGTTCTTCTGCCGCTTCTCGATGCGCACGCGGTGCCCGCGTCCGACGAGCTCACGCTTCAGCGCGACGAGCTGCGCGAGCTCGACGTCAGCGTCGGCGATGAGCGCAACGGCGTCCGGCCCCGTCGCCTCGGGCAGCGTGATGAGGTCGACCACGCGCTCGAAGCCGATGGAGAAGCCGACCGCCGGCACGTCCTGCCCGAGGAAGCGGCCGACCATGCCGTCGTAGCGGCCGCCGCCGCCCACCGAGCTGCCGGATCCCGGGTGCGCAATCTCGAAGATGGTGCCGGTGTAGTACCCCATGCCGCGCACGAGCGTTGGATCGAAGCGCAGCTCGACGCCCGCGGGAAGCGCTCCGGTGAGCGCCGCGCCGAGCTCCGCGAGGTTCGCGATGCCGTCAGCGGCGGCGCCCTCGGGCAGCACGGCGGCGATCCGGTCCCCGGTGAGCGGGATCCCGTCGCCCGCGATCGCGGGTTCCACCGCTGCGAGCACGGCGCCGATGCGATCCGCGGCTGCCGCATCGATCTCGCGCAGCTCCTCGACCACGCCAGCTGCGCCGATCTTGTCGAGCTTGTCGACCGTGATGAGCGCGCGCTCGTGCGTCTCCGCCGCGAAGCCGCAGTGCTCGAGCAGGCCGAAGAGAATGCGGCGGTCGTTCACGCGGATCACGCAGCCGGCGAGGCCGAGCTCGGCGAGCGCCTGCGACGTCGCGGTGATCAGCTCGATCTCGGCGAGGATCCCCGGCTCACCGATGATGTCGATGTCCGCCTGCACGAACTGGCGGTAGCGCCCCTTCTGCGGGCGCTCGGCGCGCCACACCGGCGCGATCTGGATCGAGCGGAACACCGGGGGCAGCTCCGCGCGGTGCGAGGCGTAGAAACGGGTGAGCGGCACCGTGAGGTCGAACCGCAGGCCGAGATCGGCGAGCTGTTCGACGTCGCCGGCGGCCGCGGCAGCTGCGAGCGCCTCGGCCGTGATCCCGCGCTTCAGAATCGAGAACGACAGCTTCTCGTTGTCGCCGCCCAGGCCGGCGTGGAGCCGCCCCCAGTCCTCGACGACGGGCGTCTCGATCTCGTCGAAGCCGTGCGCGCGGTAGACACCCTTGATGATGCCGAGCGCGTGCTCGCGGCGCGCCTTGTCTGCTGGCAGGAAGTCGCGCATGCCGCGGGGCGGGTTCACTGGGGAGGCCATTCCCCCATTCTTCCATCTTCGCGAGGCAGCCGCGCGCACGGACCGAGCCCCGGCCGACCCGCTCGCGGGCCGACCGGGGCTGCGCACCACCGGCCGAGGCTACGAGTCAGCACCCTCAGACCTGCGCTCCCCCTCCTCGAGCGCCGCCTGCGCACGGTGCTCTTCGGTCACCGGGGGCTCGGCGCCGTGCCCGGTGAGCGCGCGCACTTCCATCTCCGCGGCGAGCTTGCGCGACTCCTGACCGCGCTGCGTGACCGAGCCGAGCCAGCCGAGGAAGAAGCCGACCGGAATCGAGATGATGCCGGGATTCTTCAACGGGAACACCGCGAAGTCGACGCCCTCGCCGAGCATCGCCGTCGGATTGCCAGACATCACCGGGGAGAGCACGATCAAGCCGACGGCGGTGATCAATCCGCCCAGCATCGACCAGAGTGCCCCGCGCGTAGTGAACTTCTTCCAGAACAGCGAGTAGAGGATCGTCGGCAGGTTGGCGGACGCTGCAACCGCGAACGCAAGTGCGACCAGGAACGCAACGTTCTGTCCCTGCGCGCCGATGCCGCCGACCACGGCGACGACGCCAATCACCAGCGTCGTGCTTTTCGCGACGCGAATTTCTTGCTTGGCGGTCGCGGTGCCACGCTTGATCACACTGTTGTAGACGTCGTGCGCGAACGACGCCGACGCGGTGATGGTGAGCCCCGCGACGACCGCGAGGATCGTCGCGAACGCGACCGCTGAGATGAAGCCAAGCAGGAGTGGCCCACCGAGCTCCGCAGCGAGGAGCGGCGCCGCCGAGTTCTCACCGCCGGGGGCCTTCGCGATCGTCTCTGGCCCGACGAGTGCGCCTGCCCCGTACCCGAGCACGAGCGTGAACAGGTAGAAGATCCCGATGAGCCAGATCGCCCACACAACCGATCGCCGCGCTTCCCGCGCCGTCGGCACCGTGTAGAAGCGCATCAGCACGTGCGGCAGCCCGGCAGTACCGAGCACGAGGGCGATCGCGAGTGACACGAAGTCGATCGGGTTCTCGCCGTACCGGAGTCCCGGCGCGAGGATTGCTGCGCCGTTGGCGTTCTCGGGATGATTCACCGCGGTCTCAAGGAGCGCCGCGAAGTTGAAACTCTTGAGCGCAAGTACCCACACGGTCATCGCGCCGGCTCCGGCGATGAGCAGCACCGCCTTAATGATCTGCACCCAGGTGGTGCCCTTCATCCCGCCGATGAGCACGTACAGGATCATGACGACCCCAACGACAGCGATCACCACGGACTGGCCGAGCTGATCCTCAACGCCGAGCAGCAGCGAGACGAGCCCGCCGGCGCCGGCCATCTGCGCGATCAGATAGAAGAAGCTGACCGCGAGCGTCGTCAGTGCGGCAGCCATGCGCACGGGCCGCTCACGCAGCCGGAACGAGAGCACGTCAGCCATCGTGAACTTCGCGGTGTTCCGCATCAGTTCAGCGACGAGGAGCAGCGCGACGAGCCAGGCGACGAGGAAACCGATCGAGTAGAGAAAGCCGTCGTAGCCAGCGATCGCGATCGCGCCGCAGATACCAAGGAATGAGGCCGCAGAGAGGTAGTCGCCGGCGATCGCCAGCCCGTTCTGACGCCCCGTGAAAGAACGCCCGCCGGCGTAGAAGTCGGCGGCTGTTCGGTTGCTCCGACTCGCGCGAATCACGATGACCATCGTCACCGCGACAAACGCGATGAAGATCGTGATGTTCAACACCGGATTCTGTTCCGCCGCGGTGTCCCCGATGAGCGGTCTGATGGTGGAGAGGTGTGTAGCACTCATGCGCCGCTCCCCTCGGTGTCCCCCGCCGCCACGGCCAGGTGCTCGAGCTCAGCGCGCAGCTCCTGCGAGAGCGGATCAAGCCGCCGGTTCGCGTAGGCCACATAGCTCATCGTGATTATGAACGTGGTCACGAACTGGCCGAGCCCGAACCACAGACCGACATTGAGTCCCCACAACGGTTGCGCCATGAAGTCGTGCGCATACGCGGCGAGCAGCACGTAGGTGAGGAACCAGGCGAGGAACGCGATCGCCAGGGGGAACACGAAGCGTCGGAATCGGTGCTTGAACGTCCGAAACCCGTCACTTTCTTGGAACGCGATGTAGTCAATTCCCGACTGATCATGCATGGATGATCCGGACTCTGACTCTGGCGTGCTGGGGACATTCATGGGGCCTCCTTGCCTCATGGTGGACCGGCCACGCGGTTGCGACCGCTTCGCTTCGATGCGAAGTGTTGTCCCGATGTTAGAAAGTCGGGATAGCATCGAATACCCCCGGAAGTTGGGAGCAACGATGACCCATCCCCCTCACCCCCTCTTGCTCGAAACCCTGGACGCCGCCGTTGAGGAGTTCGCGCACGAGACACGATTCCCCGTCGCCTTTGGCGGGTTCAATACCGGAGACCTCACGAGCGTCACTGCGTTCGCCGGCACCCGGACCCGCAGTCTCGCCGGTCTTCGCGTGCAGGCGGACCGCGGCCTCGGCGGACGCGCCATGTCAGAACACCGAGCGCGACTCACCCCTGACTACGCAAACTCCGGCCTCATCACCCATGACTATGACGAGCAGATCGGCGGGGAAGGTCTGGTCACCCTCCTCGCCGTCCCAGTGATCGTTGGCGGCGCTGTGCGTGCGGTCCTCTACGGCGGCAGCCGCGGCTCGCGGCTCGCCCAGGCACCGCGCCTCAGCGCGGGAGCCGCCGTCGCGCGTGCACTTGCGCGCGAGATCCGCGTACAGGATCGCGTGTCGGAGCCGCGGGCGCGCGCCACCACACACGGAGCGGAGCGCAACGGGGCTCTCTCGCTTGGTCGGAGCGCGGTTTCACGGGACGGCAGCGAGGCGCTCGCCACCGAGCTCGGGGACTCGCGCGCGGCCCCCGTCGGGATCGACGGCGAGGCGCTCGAACGGCTCCGCTGCGAGCACGCAGAGCTGCGGAGCATTGCCGCGGCGGTCTCGGACGAGGAAGTACGTGAGCGGATCAGCGCGCTCGGCGACCGCCTTGCGCGACTGGGCACCCCTGATCCGAGCGCCGATGCGGTGCACCTCTCGCCGCGCGAGGTCGACGTGCTCGCGCACGCAGCGCTCGGGGCGACGAACGTGGATATCGGCCGCGCGCTCCAGCTCGCCGAGAGCACCGTGAAAAGCTACCTGCGCACCGCGATGTCGAAGCTCGACGTGAACACGCGCCACGCGGCCGTCGCTGCGGCGCGGCGGCTGGGGATCCTGCCCTAGCCGTCGCCGTTGTGCATGACGCGGGCGGCGAGCCGGTCGACCGCCTGACGGAGGGCACGATCCGGATCGATGCTTGCCGCGTTTGCACGCATCACGAGCGCGAGCATGGCATCGCCGATGCCCACCTCGGCGAGGCGCTGCTCGTCCGGCCCGATGGCCGCGGCGAGTGGATCCTCCGGGCTCCCCTCCCCAGCGCTCGGCTCGACCAGGCCGGCGCGCTTCAGCCGCTCAACGACCTTCGCGGCGCGCGCGAGCGTCGGCATCCCTGCGGGGATCCCGTCGAGCGCCCCGCGCGAGCCACGCGCCTCCCCCGCGGCGTCTTCCTTGAGCCGCTCCCACTCGGCGTGGAGCTCCTCGACGCTCATGTAGCCGCGGTCTCCGAAGACGTGCGGGTGGCGCGCGATCAGCTTCTCCGAGAGCCCATCCGCGACGCTCGCGAGGTCGTAACCCTCACCGTCGCGCTCCGCGATCGCCGCGTGGAAGAGCACCTGGTAGAGCACGTCGCCCAGCTCAGAGCTGAGCTCGGCGGCCGGCAGATCGCGCTCGATCGCGTCGACAAACTCAGCGCTCTCCTCGATGAGGTACGGGGTCAGGCTGGCGTGCGTCTGCGCGGCGTGCCACGCGCAGCCGCCCGGCTCCACCATCGTGCGGACGGTCTGCGCGGCGCGTGCGACTGCGTCGGCCGCCGCGCTGGGTCTGGCAGGAGACGGAACGGTCGCTGGACTGTCCGCCTCCGAAGATTTGCTGCCGACCTTGGCCCCTGCGCTCGCGCTGTCCATGCCTTCCAGCCTACTCACGCGCCTGGAGAGCACCTGAGTCTGCGCGAGGGCGCAGCTCGGCGACATGGCGGCTCGGTTACGCTGGGATCGCGGCGACCCGCCAATGCTTACGCTCGAAGGGACACGTATGCCTCGTTTCACCAGCGTCCGCCCACGCATCGCGGCAGCGGCGACCGCGCTCGCGCTCGGCACCCTCACGCTCACCGGCTGCGCGCTGCCGGTGTTCGGCGGGAACTCGGCTGGCGGGAACGCGTCCGGGGGCACGGGCGGAAGTGTCAGCAGTTCTGGCGGACAGTCGAAGTGCCAGATAGCGAACGAGGCGATCCAGCGCGTGACTGATGAGGCAGGGCGGGCGGTTCCGCAGCTCGTCGCGGACGGCCTCGCGGGGCAGCCGCTCGACCTGCTCGCGCTCGTCGATCCGGTCGTCGAGGCGCTCGACGCGGCGTCGGCGTCGATCACCGATCCCGCGGTGCGTGAGGCGCTCGACGCGGCGCGCGTCGAGTGGAGCGGCTTCGCCGAGGATCTCGGGGCGCTCGGCACTCCAGACCTGAGCGGACTCGGTTCGGGCGATGTGAGCGCGATCGGCGAGTTGCGCGCCTACGGTGAGGATGTCTCCGCCCTGTACACCGAGCGCCTCCCCGCGCTGCAGCAGACCGGCACCGAGCTGCAGGCGGCCTGCACGGCCGAGTAGCGCGGCGGCACCTCAGCACCGCCGCGCCCTATGCGGCCGGCGGATCCTCCTCGAGCAGCGTCGCGAGCACCCGGCCCGTCCACGCGACGATGTCGCCCTCGTCCCCGACGTGGCGCTGCCCCACCCCGGCGAGCGGGCTCCGCGACGACGCGGTGCCGCCGGGCAGCGGGATCTGCAGCGATCCCGTCGCCTCGGTGTAGCGCGCGCCGGGGTAAATCCGGTTCATGCGCATGCGGCGCGAGTCGAGCAGCTTCACCGGTTCGAGCCGCAGCGTTGGCCCGGCGGCCACCACCTTCGTGAGCCCGAGGCGCGAGGCGCGACGACGGAGCGCGGACACCGCGGCGAGGCGTTCGACCTCCTCGGGTGGCGCGCCGTAGCGGTCCGTGAGCTCCTCAAGCACCAGGCCGACGTGATCCTCGGGCGCCTGCGGGTGCGAGGCCGCGGAGAACTTCTGGTACGCCTCGAGGCGGAGGCGCTCGCTCTCCACGTACTCCTCGGGGATGTGCGCGTCGACGGGCAGCTCGAGCACGAGCTCGACCGTGCCGGCGACCTCTTCGCCCTTGAAGGTGTTGACCGCCTCGCCGATCATGCGGAGGTACAGGTCGAAGCCGACGCCAGCGATGTGGCCGGACTGCTCGCCGCCCAGCAGGTTGCCCGCCCCGCGCAGCTCGAGGTCCTTGAGGGCGACCTGCATCCCCGATCCGAGTTCGTTGTTCGCGGCGAGAGTTTCGAGCCGCTCGTTCGCGTGCTCGGTGAGGGGCTTCTCCGGGTCGTACAGGAAGTACGCGTACGCGCGCTCGCGGCTGCGCCCCACGCGCCCGCGGAGCTGATGCAGCTGGCTGAGCCCGTACTTGTCGGCCTGGTCGATGATGATCGTGTTCGCGTTCGCGATGTCGAGGCCGGTCTCCACGATCGTCGTCGAAACGAGCACGTCGAACTTGCGCTCCCAGAAGTCCTGGACGACCTGCTCCAGCTGGTGCTCGCTCAGTTTGCCGTGCGCGACCGCGACGCGCGCCTCGGGCACGAGCTCGGCGATCTTCGCGGCGACCCGCCCGATCGAGGACACCCGGTTGTGCACGAAGAACACCTGGCCCTCGCGCAGCAGCTCGCGCCGGATCGCCGCGGTGATCTGCTTGTCGCTGCGGGGCCCGACGAAGGTGAGAATCGGGTGGCGATCCTCCGGCGGGGTGGCGAGCGTCGACATCTCGCGGATGCCGGTGACCGCCATCTCGAGCGTGCGCGGGATCGGCGTCGCGCTCATCGCGAGAATGTCCACGCCGGTCTTCAGTTTCTTCAGCGCGTCCTTGTGCTCGACGCCGAAGCGCTGCTCCTCGTCGATGATGAGGAGGCCGAGATCCTTGTAGATGATGTTGTTCGAGAGCAGGCGGTGCGTGCCGATCACCACATCGACCGTGCCGGCGGCGAGCCCCTCAAGCGTTTCCTTCGCCTCCTTGTCGGTCTGGAAGCGGCTCAGGGCGCGCAACTGCACGGGGAAGCCGGCGAACCGCGTCTGAAACGTCTCGAAGTGCTGGTTGGCCAGCAGCGTCGTCGGCACGAGCATGGCGACCTGCTTGCCGTCCTGCACGGCCTTGAACGCCGCCCGGATCGCGACCTCGGTCTTTCCGAAGCCGACGTCGCCGGCGAGCAGGCGGTCCATCGGTACGGGTCGCTCCATGTCACGCTTCACCTCGTCGATGGTGGTGAGCTGGTCGATCGTCTCCGCGTACGGGAACGCTTCCTCCAGCTCGCGCTGCCACGGGGTGTCCTGCGAGAATGCGTAGCCGGGCGAGGCCATGCGCGCCGAGTAGAGCTTCACGAGCTCCACCGCGATGTCGCGCACCGCCTTGCGCGCCTTCTTCTTCGCGCCCTCCCAGTCGCTGCCGCCCATCTTCGAGAGCGCCGGCGCCTCACCACCGACGTAGCGCGAGAGCTGATCCAGCTGATCCGTCGGCACGTACAGCTTGTCCTTCGGCATGCCTCGCTTCGTCGAGGCGTACTCGATGACGAGGTACTCGCGCAGCGCCTTCGTGGCGTCCCGGCCGATGCCCGTCGGCACCATGCGCTGCGTGAGCTCGACGAACTGCCCGATGCCGTGCGTCTCGTGCACCACATAGTCGCCAGCGGTCAGCTTCAGCGGGTCGACCACGTTCTTGCCGCGGCGGCGCGCGAGCTTCTGCCCGGTGGCCGCCTGGCCGGAGACCGTGCGGCCGAAGAACTCGGCCTCGGTCTCGAGCACGAGCTGCGCCTCGTCGCTCTCGAAGCCCTGCCACGCGGTGCCGGTGACGAGGTAGATCACCCCGGTCTCGAGGTCCCCGGGGAGCGCGTCGACGATGCGCGCGGCGGCCCCGGCCTCGGCGAGCAGGTCGCGTGCGCGCTCAACGAGCCCGGCGCCCTGCGCGGTGACCACGGCGCGCCAGCCCTCACCGAGTCGGCGGCTGAGGTGCTGGATCGCTGCCGCGGTGGGCTCCGCGCCGGGCGGCCGCGTGACGGCCCCGCCGTGCACCGTGTAGATCGCGTCGTCGACGCCGTCGATGACCGTGAGGCCGCGCGGCTCGGATGCTGCCGCCGCTGCTGGCGCAGCGGTCGCGTTTCCTGGTTCGGCCGGTGGGGTTGGGGTCGGCTCAGCCGGCTCAGCCGACGCCTCCGCGGGCGTCCCGTCCGCCGTGCCATCGTCGTCGGCGTCGCGCACAAATCCGGTGGTGCTCCACCAGGGGCGCCCCACCGATGCAGCGCGCAGCTCGGTCACCGAGAGCAGGCCGGCGTCGTCGACGGGCACCGGGGTGTCGGCGCCGGCCGTCGCGGCGTGCCACGCGGCCTCAAGGAATTCGCGGTTCGTCTCCGCGAGGCTCACCGCGCGGCCGGCAACGCGCTCTGGCGCAACCACGAGCACCGCACCGCCGGCCGGCAGCAGCTGCGTGATCGGCGCGAGCCCGGGCACGAGCTGCGGCAGCAGGCTCTCCATCCCCTCGACGGCGATCCCCGCGCTCATCTTTTCGAGCATGGCGCCGAGTGCGGGGAAGCGCGGCAGCAGCTCGGCGGCGCGTTGCCGCACGTCGTCGGTGAGTAGGAGCTCGCGCGCCGGCCAGAGTTCGATCTCGGCGATCGGGTCGCCAGCGGAACGCTGGTCGGACACCGAGAAGCGGCGGATCTGGTCGACCTCGTCGCCGAAGAAGTCCACACGCACCGCCTGGTCGACGGTCGGCGGGAAGACGTCGAGAATGCCGCCGCGCACCGCGAACTCGCCTCGCCTGGTGACCATATCGACGCGGGTGTACGCGTAGTCGACGAGCCTGCGCGACAGCGCGTCGAGCCCGCCGCCGGCGCCAGCTTCCGCGCCGCCGATGCCGCCGATCGCGGTGTCCGCGAGCACGAGGTCCTGCCCGGTGCGCAGCACGACCGGCTCGGCCTGCGCCGCGTGCGGCGAGACGGGCTGCAGCGCGGCGCGCACCGAGGCGACGAGCACGAGCGGAGGCGCTGCCGCGTCGGTGATGTCGTGCTCGCGGAGCAATCGCAGCGCGTGCGCACGGCGGCCCACCGTCTCGGCGCTGGGGCTCAGCCGCTCGTGCGGCAGCGTCTCCCACGCGGGGAACTCCGCGGTCACCGCGTCGGGGACGAGGGAGCCAACCGCCTGTCGGATGGCGTCAGCCTCGCGGCTTGTCGCGGCAATGATGAGCAGCGCGCCGCGATCCCCAGCTGCTCGCCGTCGACGCAGCAGCCCCGCGATGAGCGGCGCGCGCAGGCCGTCGGCGACGGAGAACTCGGCGTCCGTCGCCGCGGCGTCGAGCGCGCGCGCGAACGATGCGGAGCGCTCGAGCAGCTGGTCCAGCCCGGCGAGGCTCACTTGCCCGCTCCGTGGAATCGCTGCTGCGCGGCGAGCAGGCCATCGTCGACGAGCGCTTCCGCTGCGTCGGCCGCCTCCTCAAGCAGCACGGGGAGGGTGCTGCGCTCCGCGGAGCCGAACGGCTTCAACACGAAGTCTGCCGGATCCTGCTGCCCGGGGGGCCGCCCGATCCCGATCCGCACGCGCAGGTAGTCGGGGGTGCCGAGCGCCTTCGCGATGTCACGCAGGCCGTTGTGGCCACCGTGGCCGCCGCCCTGCTTCAGTTTCAGCGTGTCGAACGGCAGGTCGAGCTCGTCGTGCAGCACGATGACGCGCTCCGCGGGCACGCCGAAGTACTTCGCGAGCGCGCTGACCGGGCCGCCCGACGTGTTCATGTACCCGTTCGACTTCGCCAGGATCAGTTTCACGCCGCCGGGACGGAGTCGCCCCTCGGCGATGCGCGCGCCCGTCTTGTGCGGAGAGAAGCGGCCGCCGATGCGCTCAGCGAGCACGTCGAGCGCCATCTGGCCAACGTTGTGACGGGTCGCCTCGTACTTGGCTCCCGGATTTCCGAGCCCCACAATCAGCCAGCTGTCTTCAGCCACGTGCTTCTCCACTTTCCCCTGCAATTTTCGCCAGAACACTCGCACCTCCGCGCAGACCATCCTCGCAGACACCACCGACATTCACTGGGCGCGTGGCGCGGCGCCACGACGGGCACAGAGACAAACGGCCCGTCGGCCCGGCGCGAACGCCGAGCCGACGGGCCCGAAGGTCTGAGCTGCTTACTCGGCAGCCGCCTCGTCCTGCTCCTCCTCGTCCGCGGCAGCGGCACGGGGTGCGACGATGTTGACGGCGAGTGCGTCCTCAGCGTCGAGCAGGCTCGCGCCCTTGGGCAGCGCGATCGCGCCGGCGAGGATCTGGGTGCCGTCCTCAAGGCCCTCAACGTCAACGGTGATGTTCTCGGGGATCGCGGTCGCGGGAACGCTCAGGCGCACGGTGTTGAGCTCCTGCAGCGCGTTCGCGCCGTTGAAGGGCTCACCCGAGACGTGCAGGGGCACCTCGACCTCGACGGTCTCGCCCTTCTTGACGATCACGAGGTCAACGTGCTCGATGATCTGGCGTACCGGATCCTTCTGCACGTCCTTGACGAGCACGAGCTGCTTCTTGCCGGCGATGTCGAGCTCGATGAGCGCGTTCGCGTGGCGGATGATGAGGCTCAGCGGGTGCGTCTCCACCGAGATGTGCACGGGGTCGGTGCCGTGGCCGTAGATGACCGCGGGGGTCTGGCCGACGGCGCGGAGCTTGCGGGCGACGCCCTTGCCGAAGCTCTCGCGAGCGGTTGCGACGAGCGTGTTGGTGTCCGTCATGATGTTCTCCTTGCGGGCCGAAGCCCGGTCAGGGCGGCCGGGCCGCCAGATCTGGTGTCTCGCACTTGCGTTGCAACGCAGCAAGATGGCCCGCAGAGGCGTTCCGTCCCGCGTCGATAACGGGCGCAGAAGCGCCCCTCGCCGAAGTACAGCTGCCAAGTCTACACGATCCCGGGGACGCCCGTCCCCAGCGCTTCGGGGCTTGCGGGCTTCTGGGGGTTCCAGGGAACCCCGCAGATTCCCGAAGAACCCCACCAACCCGAACG
This sequence comes from Leucobacter chromiireducens, assembly GCF_003917135.1. Classification (GTDB taxonomy): domain Bacteria; phylum Actinomycetota; class Actinomycetes; order Actinomycetales; family Microbacteriaceae; genus Leucobacter; species Leucobacter chromiireducens_A. The sequence continues at coordinate 35,601 of NZ_RPDI01000011.1, read as the reverse complement.
GAGAAATCTGTTTTCTCAGAGCCCTGCGGTCAAAACCCTCCGAGATTCGCGATTTCTCCGTGCGAATTGGGGGCAGGAAGGCAGGCGAGCGCGCGGGAGGCGAGCGCAGGGCCGGGGCAGGGCAGGGCAGGGCAGCGCAGGGCAGGGCAGCGCGCGCTCAGGCCCAGAGCGAGAGCGTCGGCTGCGCCGGCGGCGCACCAGCGATCCGCCAGTCGATGGGCGCAGCGCCCTGCGCGGCGAGCGCCGCGTTCGCGCGGCTGAACGGCCGCGAGCCGAAGAACCCGCGCGACGCGGACAGCGGCGACGGGTGCGCGCTCTCGATCACCGGCGTCTCGCCGAGCAGCGGCGCGAGGCCGCGCGCGTCGCTCCCCCACAGGATCGCGACGAGCGGCCCACCGCGTGCGACAAGCGCGCGGATGGCGCACTCGGTGATCGCCTCCCAGCCGAGCTTCCGGTGCGAGCCGGCCTCGCCCGCGCGCACCGTGAGCACGCGGTTGAGCAGCAGCACGCCCTGCTCAGCCCAGGGGCGCAGATCCCCGTTCGGCAGCGGCTCGATCCCGAGATCCGCGCTCAGCTCGCGCGAGATGTTCTGCAGGCTGCGCGGCAGGGGCCGCACCGCGGCGTCGGTCGCGAACGACAGGCCGATCGCGTGCCCGGGCGTTGGGTACGGGTCCTGCCCGACGATGAGCACGCGCACGTCAGCGAGCGGCCGCTCGAACGCCGCGAACACCAGATCGGGATCCGGGAGCACGCGGTGGGCCGCGCGCTCCGCCGCGACGACTTCGGCGACCGCATCGAACTGCGGTGCGACGGCGGCGAGCGCGCTCCCCCAGTCGCGGGCGATGCGGCCGGCGGTGACGAGCTCGCGGAGCGCGCCGGCGGGCAGCCCGGACCCTGTCACCCCGGTCTCGGTGGTCATGCTCGCCCCTCAGCTCCGCGGCGTGAGCGGGCCGCGGTGCGTGTGGAAGACGCTCGACTGCGCGACGGGCCGCAGCACGATGAGGTCCTGGTTGACGTGCGGCGGCTGCTCGAACGCGGACACGAGCACCTCGGCGACCTCCTCGGCCTGCAGCGGCTGCACATCGGCGTAGGGCGCGGCGGCGGCCGCCGCGTCGCCGCGCAGCCGGTTGAGGGTGAACTCTTCCGTGTGCACGAGCCCCGGCGCGAGCTCCATGACGCGGATCGGCTCGCCAGCGAGTTCGAGCCGCAGCACCCCGGTGACGGCGTGCGCCGCGAACTTGGCCGCGTTGTAGCCCCCGCCGCCCGCGTACACGCTGTGCCCGGCGGTCGAGGTCACGTTGAGGATCGTGGCCCAGCCCGTCTCGGTGGCCCCGGCGCGGAGGACGGGGAGGAGCGCCGCGGTGACCGAGCGCAGCCCGAGCACGTTGACCTCGAACATGCGCCGCCAGTCGTCATTCGACGACGCCTCGACGGACTCGGTGCCGATGGCGCCGCCCGCGTTGTTCACGAGGCCGGTCGCCCCGCCGCTCGCCGCGACCGCTGCGGCGAGCGCCGCCACCTGCGCCTCGTCGGTGACGTCGCACACGATCGGGTGCGCGCCGGTCTCCGCCGCGAGCGCGGCCAGCCGGTCCGCGCGGCGCGCCACCGCGACGGTCTGCCAGCCGCGCGCGGCGAAGCGCCGCACGGTCGCCGCTCCGATGCCTGAGCTCGCCCCGGTCACCACTACTCGCTGTGTCATGCGCTGCTCCGTCCCGCTCGCTGTTCGTCTCAGCGTAGCGGGCACCACCGACAGGCTTCATTACGTGCGGTGTCGGGTCACGTTGCCGGGAGGGGGCGCACCTCGTACGCTCGTTCCCAGCACCACTTCCCTTTCTTTCACAGACTTTCGCGCCGCTTGGCGCACACGCAGCAAGGAGCAGTCATGACTGAGCAGAACGTTTGGGGCTTTGAGACCAAGCAGATCCACGCCGGCCAGGAGCCGGACCCAACGACGGGTTCGCGCGCGCTGCCGATTCACCAGACCACGGCGTTCGTGTTCGAGGACTCGGCGCAGGCGGCGAACCGCTTCGCGCTCGCTGAGCTCGGCCCCATCTACACGCGCATCACGAACCCGACGCAGGAGGTCGCCGAGCAGCGCATCGCCGCGCTCGAGGGCGGCACGGGCGCGCTGCTCCTCGCGAGCGGCCAGGCGGCGTCGACGTTCGCGGTGCTGAACATCGCGAACGCCGGCGACCACATCGTCTCGTCGAGCTCGATCTACGGTGGCACGTACAACCTCTTCAAGTACTCGCTCGCGAAGCTCGGCATCGAGGTCACCTTCGTTGAGGATCAGGACGATCCGGCCGCGTGGCAGCGCGCCGTCCGCCCGAACACGAAGCTGTTCTTCGCGGAGTCGATCGCGAACCCCCGCTCGAACGTGCTCGACATCCGCTCGGTTGCCGACGTTGCGCACGAGAACCACCTGCCGCTCATCATCGATAACACGGTCGCGAGCCCGTACCTCGTTCGCCCGTTCGAGCACGGCGCCGACATCGTGCTGCACTCGGCGACGAAGTTCCTCGGCGGCCACGGCACGACCCTCGGCGGCGTCATCGTCGACGGTGGCACGTTCCCCTGGTCGCAGCACGCGGACAAGTTCCCGGGGCTGACCGAGCCGGATCCCTCGTACAACGGCGTGAGCTACACGGGCGCGGTTGGCGACCCGATCGCGTACATCATCAAGGCGCGCGTGCAGCTGCTGCGCGACCTCGGTTCGGCGATCGCGCCGCTGAACGCGTGGCTGCTGCTGCAGGGCATCGAGACGCTGTCGCTGCGCATCGAGCGCCACGTCCAGAACGCGCAGGCGATCGCCGAGTGGCTGGACTCCCACGACGACGTCGCGACGGTCTACTACTCCGGCCTGCCGACGAGCCCCTGGTACGCGGCGGCGAACCAGTACGCACCGAAGGGCGTCGGCGCGGTGCTCTCCTTCGAGCTGAAGGGCGGCGTCGACGCTGGCCGCGCGGTCGTCGAGAACGTCGAGCTGTTCAGCCACGTCGCGAACATCGGCGACGTCCGCTCGCTGATCATCCACCCGGCGTCGACCACGCACTCGCAGCTGACGCCGGAGCAGCAGCTCACCGCCGGCGTCACGCCGGGGCTCGTGCGACTCTCGGTTGGCCTGGAGCACATCGACGACATCAAGGCCGACCTGGAGAAGGGCTTCGCCGCGGCGCGCGCGGTCGTTGCGGCGGCCCGCGCGTAACACGGGCACGGCCCGCGCCCGCCAGGGCACGGATTCCACGCGGGGGTGGGGTGTTTTCGACAGCACCCCACCCCCGCGTCGTAATATTCGCCCGCCGCGTCCGCGAGCCGGGCACAATGAGGAGCTATGGACTGGCAGACCCCTGAGGATTCGTTCCCCACAGACTTCATCACCGATGCGCAGCTGCGCGCGCTCATGGGTCGCCCTCCGATCTCGGGCGCGTGGCGAGACGGCGACCCCGTCGGCGCGCGGAAGTTCGTGTCGATCGGCGCGTTCCAGCCGGAGTTCGGCGGCGAACTGCCGGCCGTGCGGATCGCGTACGAGACGTTCGGCGAGCTGAACGAGGCGCGTGACAACGCGATCCTCGTCTTCCACGCGCTGACCGGCGACAGTCACCTCGTCGGCTCGGCAGGGCCCGGGCACCCAACGGACGGCTGGTGGACCGAGATCGTCGGGCCGGGGCGCCCGCTCGACACCGACCGCTTCTGCATCGTCGCCCCGAACGTGCTGGGCGGCTGCCAGGGCAGCACCGGCCCAGCATCGCTCTCCCCAGCCGGGCAGGAGTGGGGCGGCAGCTTCCCCTACCTCACGATCCGGGATCAGGTCGAGGCGACGGCGCGCTTCGCCGACGCGCTCGGCATCGCGCGCTTCCACACCGTGATCGGCGGTTCGATGGGCGGGATGCACGCGCTCGAGTGGGGCCTCACCCATCGCGACCGTGTCGACCGGCTCGCGGTGATCGCCGCGCCGCCCGTCACGACCGCGGACCAGATCGGGCTGAACCTCGTGCAGCTCGAGGCGATCCGCTCGGATCCGAGCTACCGCGACGGCAACTACTACGACGCCCCTGACGGCGTCGGCCCGCACCACGGCCTCGCGACTGCGCGCCGGCTGGCGCTCCTGAACTACCGCAGCAACACCGAGCTCGACGAGCGTTTCGGCCGGTCGTGGCAGTCCGCGGTGAGCCCGCTCGGCGGCGGCGGCCGCTTCGCCGTCGAGTCGTACCTCGACTTCCACGGGAACAAATTCACCCGCCGCTTCGATGCCGGCAGCTACGTCACGCTCGTGCAGGCGATGAACTCGCACGACGTTGGGCGCGGGCGCGGGGGCGTGCGCGCAGCACTCGCGACCCTCGATCTCCCGACGCTCGTCATCGGGATCCCGAGCGACCGCCTGTTCACCATCGACGGGCAGGACGAGATCGCGCGGCACACCCCGGGGAGTCTCGATGGGGATCAGGCCACGCGCATTGATTCACCGTTCGGCCACGACGCGTTCCTGATCGAGTTCGAGCGCGTCGGAGCGCAGCTCTCCCGGCTCATCGACACGCCGGCGCGCTGAGGCGCTGCGGCGCTCGCGCGCCGCGCTCATCCCCCGATGAAGCTGAACTGCAGGGCGCGCACCACGAGCTGCGCGAGGTTCTCGGCGGCGAGCTTCTCGCGGAGCCGCTTGACGTGCGACTTCGCGGTCCACACCGTGATTCCCTGCTGCTCGCCGATCTCCTCGTAGCTGCGCCCCTCGCACACGAGCCGCAGGATCGCGTACTCGGCCGGCGTCAGCACCGGCGCGACGATCGGCGCGTCGGGGAGCGGATCCCCCGCGATTGAGATGTCGCTCGCGAGGCGCTTCAGGAGCGTCGGGGCACCGCCGTCGGCGGCGAGCTTCACGGCCGCGCACAGCGTGTCTGGCGGTGCGGTCTTCTGCAGCGCGCAGATCGCACCGGCCTCGAGCGCGCGCGCCACCCCTGGTCCGGGCGACACCGTCGTGAGCACGACGACGCAGGCGCCGGGATCGATGCGCCTGATGAGCGCCGTGGCCTCGATCCCGCTCATCCCCGGCGGCATGCTGAGGTCCATGAGCACGACGTCGGGGCGATGCTCCTCGTACGCCGCGACGGCGGCCTCCCCGCTGTGCACGGGAAGGAGCGGGCGCAGCCCGGGATCGCCCGCGAGCGCGTGCACCACGGCGCGCGTGGTCCACGGGTCGTCGTCGACGACGAGCACGCGCAGCGGTTCCTGCGCGGCGACCGGCGCGTGCGCGGCGGCTGGGGCGTTGATGCTCACAGGCAGTACTTCCGATACAGGGGCTTGTTGTGGACGAACCAGAACTTGCACTCAGCGACCGTGGCGAGGACGTTCTCCTGGCCAGCATACGGATCGCCGGGGATCTCGTCCTCGGTCTGGGTGACCTCGGTCTGACTCGCCTCGGTCTGGCTGGCCTCCGTCGTGACGACCGCGGCGGCGGGCTGGGCCACCACGCCGATCGCGCAGAGGGCAGTGAGGCAGGCGGCGGTGACGCAGAGCGCGCTGGCACGGAGCGCGGCGGCACGGAGGGGCGCGGCGAGTGCAATGCTGAGGGGCTTCACACCCTCATTTCATCGACCTTCCCGGGATCCGGCATCCCCCGTTCGGGGGACGAATCGGCGCCGGCTCCCGCGGCCTGCTGCTGCGCGCCCGCGAGCGGCAGGAGCACGCGAACCCGGTAGCGGGAGGCGCGCGTCTCCGCTTCGCAGATCCCGCCGCGCTGGGCGACGCGGGCCGAGAGGCTCCACGGCACCTGGGTGACCGACTGGGCAACGGGATTCTCCGACTGCAGGAGCAGCCAGCTCCCGCGCGCGTCGGTGACCGTGTCGACGCTGAGCTCGCGCTCCCCCGACCCGGCTGCGTGCTTGATGATGTTCGTCACGAGCTCGCGGAGCACCAGCACGGCGTCGTCGAGCGCGTCCTGACTCAGCACCTCGGGCAGCTCCCCGTAGTGCGCGTTGATGCGCGAGCCGCCGGCCGCAGCGGCCTCACCGAGGCGCGCAACGGCGCTGCGCAGTTCTGCGGCGCCGACGGGCAGCGCTGACGCGCCGGATCCGGCACCGCCGTGCAGCCCGGACAGGAGGGCGCGGAGCTCGTCCTGCGCGCTCTCGGTGCGCACCGCGAGCTCGCCGAGCATGCGCTGGGACTCGCCGCGATCCTGCTCGACCGCGAGCAGGCGAACGATCGCGAGCTGCGTCGCGAGGCCGTGCGACACCGTGTCGTGCACATCGGTCGCGACGCCGAGGCGCATGCGCTGCAACTCGCGCTCGTGCTCGCGCGCGTTCCGCTCGCGCGCGGTGATCTCGCGGCGGATCCGCATCTCGACGAGGCAGGCCGCCGCGCCGAGCAGGGCGATGTACGCCCACGAGTAGAGCTGCATCCCGAGCGGCATCACGGTGTCCGGCGCGAACGTCCGCGCCAACCAGCCGGCCCCGATGAGCACGCCGAGCATGACGAGCGACCAGCGCCACGCGAACGCGACAAGCAGGAGCCCGGAGGCGAACTCGAGCGCGGTGGAGAACGGGTTGAGGTATTCGGGGAACACCATGAGGAACACGACGAAGAGTGCCGCCGCGACCGCGCCGCTCGCGAGCGGCGCGAACGCGCTCGCGATGATGAGCAGCCCGGAGGCGTAGTGGAAGACGAGGTACAGCGGGTCCGAGCTTTCCGCAGCGGAGGGCAGGAGGGTCGACAGCCCCAGCAGCAGCGCGAAACCGCGAATGGGTGGATCGACAAAGCGTGAGCCGAGCAGCCAGCGCATCACCCTCGCGAGGACGGGTGAGCGCTCCGCCCAAGCTGGGAGTGACCAGCCCGGGGTCGCTCGCTCAGCGGAGTCGGACATGCGCACGGCGCGAACTGGAGAGAGACGCCTGATCAGCGCCAAACTGCGGGGTCTGCATGGTGTCAAGTATAGGTCGGGGTGCCCCCTCGCCCGAGGGATGCGCCGCGGCCGGCACCACGCATAACCTGCGCTGAGCGCAGCCCTCAGTAGCGGCGCGGCACCGCGATCTACTCCATTCGTGGTACCCCGGTACCGACCTTGTGGAAAACCGCACGCAGCGTGAGACGGCTGTGCTAACTTGACGAATTACTCGACCCCGTTGCGGCGCGCGCCGCAACGACCTACTCACACTATGAGGTGGCATGACTTCACGCACGCGTTCCGCACGGATCTGGCTTCCCGCTACCATCGCGCTGACGGCACTGGTGCTCACCGGCTGCAGCAGCTCGTCCGAAGGTACGAGCGCTGAGATCGAGGAGGGGCCACTCGACAAGTACCTCTCCGTGCTCTGGGACGGCGAGGAGTACACGCAGGAAAAGCTCGACAAGGATCAGCTGAAGATCGAAGAGCTCGTCGCCGAGTGCATGACGAAGGAGGGCTTCGAATACAAGCCCAACACGCAGTCAGGCGGCGTGGTGATCAGCTCGGAAGACGAGCAGGACGGCCCGGTCTGGGGCAGCGAGGAGTTCGTCAAGGAGTACGGCTACGGCATCGTCAACTGGCCTGGCATGAACGATCAGACCGAGGATCCCAGCGAGGAGTGGGTGGATCCGAACCAGGACTATGTAGAGTCCCTCAGCGAGTCCGAGCAACAGGCCTACTACGAGACCCTCCACGGCACCGGCCCCACCGAAGAACAGATGGCCGAGATGGAAGAGAGCGGCAGCTACCAGAGCGACTGGACGCAAGAGGGCTGCTACGGCGCCGCACAGCACGAGGTGAACGGCGACATGGCCGCGGCCTACGAGGACCCTGAGTTCGCTGATCTCTTCGCCGCGATGAACGAGATGTACAGCGGCATGTGGGACGAGGAGAACCCCGCCCCGGAGATCGAAAAGCTCAACGCGAAGTGGTCAGACTGCATGGCTGAGGCGGGCTACCCTGACCTCACGTCCCCCATGACTGCGCAGAACTCCATGAACGAGGAGTACTACGGCCTGGGTGGCTCCACGGATGAGGAGTACAAGGAGCCGAGCAAAAAGCAGAAGGACGAGTTCCAGAAGCGCGAGATCGAGATGGCCACCGCAGACCTCAGCTGCAAGAAGAAGGTCGATTTCGAAAAGACCGAGCAGAAGATCATGTTCGACGCGCAGCAGAAGTTCGTTGACGAGCACAAGTCCGAGCTCGAAGCACTGACCTCAAAGCACAGCACGAAGACGAAGGACTAACTCCGGTGAAGTTCCCCCAGCGCCCGAAGCGCAAGCGTGCCCGGGCGGCGCAGCAGCATGCCGACTCGACGGTCACCTCGGCCGGCCTCACCGAGGCGGACGAACCATCGAGCGACGGCGCAGACGCCGCACCGGGGCGTGCGCGTCGCGGGCTGCGGGGAAACTGGTCTGGAACCCGGCTCGTCGGCCTCATCGCCGCGGTCGCGGTCGTCTCACTGCTGATCGGCGTTGCCGTGATGCAGTTCATCGTCTCCCCCGCCGAGCTCGCCGCACGCACTGCGCCGCCGAAGGCCGGGCCGGTCACGGCCCCGGTCGAGGAGCGCGAACTGGAGAACACCGTCGTGACGCGCGGCGAAGTGACCTATGCCGACGCCGTGAGCGTCAGTATCGACGCCGCGGGCTCCGAGGACCGACCCGTCGTCACGGGCCATGTTCCTGAGGTCGGTACGGTCTTCAAAGCCGCGAACATCGCCCTTGAGGTTGCCGGCCGGCCCGTCATCGTGCTGCCTGGCACGCTCCCCGCGTACCGTTCGCTCAGCATCGGCATGCGGGGACCCGACGTCACCCAGCTGAAGACCGCGCTTGACGGCATGGGGTTCTGGGCCGGCGACACCGCGTCCGACGTCTTCGAATACGACACGGCGACCGCGCTCGGCGCGCTCTACGAGCAGATCGGCTACTCGGCCGCCGCGGGCGGCGCTGAAGCACAGGACGCGCTGCAGAGTGCCGAGCGCGCGGCGCGCGACGCCGGGGTGCAGCTCGCGCAGGCGCAGGCCGCGCTGCAGGAGGCGAGCGACGGTGGCGCGAAGAACGTGCTCTCAGAGCAGGCAGCCGTCACCTCCGCGAACGACGCGCTCGTCGACGCGCAGGAGGCGCTCGCGACCGCGCAGCAGGGCGTGCTACCCACGCTGCCGTCGAGCGAGGCGCTCTTCCTCGGTGGCCTCCCCCGCCGCGTCGATGAGGTCTCGGTAGCACGCGGCGACATCCTCTCCGGCTCGCCCATGACCGTGTCGGGCGCGACCCTGACCATCGAGGGCAGCATCTCCAAGCAGGACGCCGAGCTGCTGAGCGAGGGGCTCATCGCAACGTACCCCGGCCCCGACGGCACCGACCTGAACGCGAAGGTGACGCAGATCGTCGCACCCAAGAGCGCGAAGTCGGGCGGCGACGGTGAGGGCGGCGACGGCGGCGACGGCTCCGGAGGGGGCGGTGCCGGCGGTGCTGGCGGTGCCGGCGGTGGGGACTCCACTCGCTACACCGTGCGCCTCACCCCCGTCGACCTGAAGCCGGAGCAGATCGACGCGCTGCGCGGCACCAACGTGCGCGTGCGCGTGCCCGTTGCCGCGACCGACGGCGAGGTGCTCGCGGTGCCGATCGCCGCACTCTCCGCTGGATCGAGCGGCGAGGACCGCGTTGAGCTGCTCGTCTCCGAGGACCAGGGCGCAGACGCGGAGACCGAGATCGTGACCGTGAAGACCGGGCTCGCGGCCGACGGATACGTCGAGATCAGCTCCGAGGACTCGCGGATCGCCGCGGGTGCCCGCGTCGTGGTCGGTCGATGAGCTCGCTCGATTCCCTCTTCGCGGACACCGATCCTGCACCCGAGCAGCCAGAACCGGCGCCAGGCCGGCAGGCCGAGTCCGACCGCGCCGTCGTGCGGCGCGCGCGGAAGCGCGCACGCGCCAACGCACGCGAGGCGCAGAGCGACGGCGGCGCGCTCGCTGCTGGCAACCCGGACTTCGACGGTCCGATCGTGCAGCTCGACGAGGTCACGCGCTTTTTCCCCGGCCCGCCGCCGGTGAACGCGCTCCGCGGTGTGAACCTCTCTGTCGAGCGCGGGGACTACCTCGCGATCGTCGGCCCGTCCGGATCGGGCAAGTCGACCATGCTCAACACGCTCGGACTGCTCGACCGCCCGAGCACTGGCACATTCCTGTTCGAGGGAATCGACGTTGCGCAGCTGAGCGACGACCAGCGCTCCGCGCTGCGCGGGCGAGCCGTCGGCTTCGTGTTCCAGTCGTTCCACCTCATGCCCACCCGCTCGGTGCTCGAGAACGTCATGCTCGCTGGCACCTATGCCGGCCTCACCCGCGAAGAGCGCGAGCCGCTCGCCCGCGCCGCGCTGGAGCGCGTCGGCCTGAGCCACCGCGTCGATTTCTCCCCGAACACGTTGTCCGGCGGCGAGCGGCAACGTGTTGCCATCGCCCGCGCGGTCTGCACCTCCCCGCGGCTCCTCCTCGCCGACGAGCCGACCGGCAACCTGGACCGCGAGAACTCACGCTCGATCATGCGGCTGTTTGATGAGCTCGGTGCCGACGGACTCACCGTCGTCATGATCACCCACGACGCGAAGGTAGCCGAGGCCGCGCGCCGTCGCGTGCGCATCAGCGACGGCGAGCTGCAGGAGCTGGCATGAGCGGCCGCATCCCATTCCGCGCGCTGATCCACGAGGCGTTCGAAGGCATCGGGTCGCGACCATCGCGGCTCGTGATCACCCTCATCGGCACCGTGCTGGGCATCGCGTCCCTCGTCGCGACGATCGGCTTCGCACAGACCGCGGCTGGCCAGATCTCGCAGCAGTTCGACGCGCTCGCAGCCACACGCGTGACGGTGGAGCCCGGCACGGCCAAAGCCGCAGGCGGGAAGGAGCGCGCAACGGCGAAGCTCCCGTGGGACGCCGTCGACCGCGTGACCCCGCTGGCCGGGGTGGAGAGCGCCGCCCTCATCGGCAAGCTCCCCACCTCGCTGGAGGTCGAGGCCGTGCAGGTGAAGGATCCGTCCGAGTCGCAGAAGGCGTCCCCGCCCGTGCTCGCCGCGTCCCCCGAGCTGCTCGAGGTCGTCCAGGGCAAGATCCGCGCTGGCCGCTTCTTCGACAGCGGGCACGACGCGCGCCACGACCGCGTGGCGGTGCTCGGCGCTGAGGCCGCGAAGCGGCTGGGCGTTAACCGCGTCACCGGGCAACCCGCCGTCTTCGTCGACGGCCGCGCGTACACGGTGATCGGGATCCTCGGGAAGGTCGGCACCCGCGAGAATCTGCTCGACGCGGTGATCGTGCCGCTCGAGACCGCGCGCTCGGAACTCGGGCTCGGCGCCGCGCAGAACCTCGACATTCGCATCGATGTTGGCGCGGGCTCGGTCGTGGCGAAGCAGGCGCCCATCGCGCTCAACCCGAACTCGCCCGACGCGTTCAAGGTGGGTGCGCCGACGAACACGAGCTCGCTGCAGGAGAGCGTCGAGTCGGACATCAACGTCCTGTTCCTCGCCATCGGCATCGTTGCGCTCATCGGCGGCGGCATCGGCATCGCCAACGTGACGCTGCTCTCCGTCACCGAGCGCCGCGGCGAGATCGGCCTGCGACGCGCGCTCGGCGCGCGCACCCGGGACATCGCGCAACAGTTCATGCTGGAGTCGGTGACCGTTGGCGTGCTCGGTGGCCTCATCGGGGTCGTGGTGGGGCTGTTCGCGCTCATCGGGGTGTGCCTCGTCCAGAACTGGACGCCGGTGCTCGCGATCTGGGCCGCGCCGGTTGGCGTGGTGGTCGGCGCACTCGTTGGCCTGCTCGCCGGCGGCTACCCGGCTATCAAGGCCGCGCGCGTCGAGCCGGTGGACGCCCTGCGCGATTCCTGAGCGCTCACGCACCGGGCTATCGGCCCGCTCACACTTTCCCAGCGTATGCTCGCACTCGGTTGCCTGGAGAGAGTCGCCCGAGCAGAGCTGAGGAGGTGGTGGTGGTTTCAACCGTCACGCGTTCGGTGCGCACGCTCGGCTTCGCCGCGGCGGTCACCGCCTCGATCCCGCTCTGCCTCACCGGCTGCGCGCCAGCGCCCAAGTCGGTGCCTGCGCCGGCCACCGAGCTCCGCGCATCGAGCGACTCCGACTTTCTGTCCCGGCCGGCCGAGCGCGAGTACGAGATCGCCGAGACCACGCTCACGGAACCGATCACGCTGCCGCTCGGCGGCATCGTCGACGGTGATCTCGAGTCGCACGGCTCGCTCGTGCTCACCGACGGGGTGATCACTGAGGCACGGTTCGGCCTCGCCCTGTCCGGGCTGCCCGAGGCCACCTTCGTGCTCACGGAGCCGGCGGTGCTGCGGCCGGAGGACAGCCCGGACGGCACGATCACCGCGGTCGGGACGCTCTCGGTCGGCGGTGCGGAGCGGCCGGGGATCCGGTTGAAGCTCACACCGACGCTCCTCGGCGCAGAGTCCGTCGAGTTCGACCTCAGCCTCGCGGTGCCCGACAACCCGTTCTTCGCCGGCGAGGAGCCGGGCATCGATCAGGTTGCGGCGCACCTGGTGCTCACGGCGCGGAATCCCAGCGCACCGCAGTGACCGCGCGGGACCCCAGCGCACCACAGTGACCGCGCGGGATCTCAGCGCACCGAGGTGACCGCGCGGGCCGCGATCACCTCGGTTCCCGCTAGTGCTCGACGTGGCGCTGGCGCCGCGTGGCGTCGTGCACCTCGCCGACGAGCTCCTCAATGACGTCCTCCAGGAATACGACGCCCAGCTCGGTGCCCTCGGCATCGTGGATGCGCGCGAGGTGGATCCCGCGCGCCTGCATCCGCGCGAGCACGTCCTCCAGTTCGGTCTCCGCGTGGAGCGACACCATCTCGCGGATGCGCTTCGCCGGGATCGGCTCGCTGATCCGGTCCTCGCCGAGGCGCACGAGGTCCTTGATGTGCACGTAACCGGCGAGACCGCCGCCCTCCCCCGCGATCGGGTAGCGGGAGAAGCCGTGCTTCGCGACCGCGGCATCGACGTCCTCCGGCGTCGCGCCCCACGGCAGCACCACGAGGCGCTCCTCGGGCACGAGCAAGTCGACGGCGCGCTTCGTGGTGAACTCGAACGCCGCGGTGAGGGCACCGCTGCGGTCCTCGAGCACGCCCTCGCGCGTCGAGTGGTTCACGATGCTCGCCACCTCGTCGAGGGTGAACGTGCTGTTCGTCTCCGACTTCGGCTCGACGCCGAAGAGGCGAAGCACGCCGTTGGCGATGGCGTTGAGCGCGGCGATGACGTGCCTGAACACCCGCGACACCGCGACAAGCGGCGGCGCGAGCAGCAGGACGGCCTGATCCGGCACCGAGAACGCGGCGTTCTTCGGGATCATCTCGCCGAACACGACGTGCAGGTACGTGACGATGAGCAGAGTGAGCACGAACGCCGTGATGCTCACGACCTCACCGGAGAGCCCGGTCCACGCGAGCGGCCCCTCGAGCAGGTGGTGGATCGCCGGCTCCGAGACGTTCAGGATCAGCAGCGAGCACACCGTGATGCCGAGCTGGCTCGTCGCCAGCATGAGCGTCGCGTGCTCCATCGCGTAGAGCGCGGTCTTCGCGCGCTTCGAGCCAGCCTCGGCCCGAGGTTCGATCTGCGAGCGGCGCGCGGAGATCACGGCGAACTCCGCGCCGACAAAGAAGGCGTTCGCGACCAGCAGGATCACGAGCCAGACGATTCCCATCCAGTCGCTCATCGTTCAGCCCCTTCCTGCTCGGCGTCCGAGACTTCGGCATCGGCGGGAAGCGGGGCCCCGGTGTAGCGCAGGCGTGCGATGCGGCGGCCGTCCATGCGCTCGACGCGCAGCGTGCCACCGTCCGCGAGTTCGACGATCTCCCCCACCTCGGGGATCCTGCCGAGCTCGCGCAGCACAAAGCCGGCGACGGTGTCGTAGTCGTCGTCCTCCGGAATCTCCACCCCGGTTTGTTCGCGCACCTCGTCGGGGCGGAGGTCTGCGGGGAAGGTCATCTCCTCGGCGGTGCCGACGACGCCTGCCGCGGCACGGTCGTGCTCGTCAGCGACCTCGCCGACGATTTCCTCGACCAGGTCCTCGAGCGTCACGATGCCGGCGGTGCCGCCGTACTCATCGACGACGATGGCGAGCTGGTACCCGCTCGAGCGGAGCGCGCCGAGCAGCTGGTCGAGCCGCATCGTGTCGGGGACGCGCACGACGTCCTCGACGAGGGCGGCGACGGGCACCTCGCTGCGCTTCGCTCGCGGCACCGCGACGGCGTGCTTCACGTGCACGACGCCGACGATATCGTCGCGGTCCTCGTCGATCACGGGGAACCTGGAGTAGCCGGATCGCCCGGACAGCTCAAGCACCGCCTGCGCCGGCTCGAGCCGCTGCACGCTCTCGATCTTCAGCCGCGGCGTCATGACGTCGCCCGCGGTGAGTTCGGAGAAGCGCAGCGTGCGGTCGAGCAGCGTCGCAGTGTCGGCCTCGAGCAGACCTGCGCTCGCCGAGTGGCGAACGAGCGAGGAGAGTTCCTCGGCCGAACGCGCGCCCGAGAGCTCCTCCTTCGGCTCGATGCCGATCGCGCGGAGCATTCCGTTCGCGCTGCCGTTCAGCACCACGATCGCCGGTTTGAAGGTCGCGGTGAATGCGCCCTGCGCCGGCATGACGAGCTTCGCGGTTGCGAGCGGCCGGGCGAGCGCGAAGTTCTTGGGCACGAGCTCGCCGACGATCATCGAGAACACGGTCGCGAGCGCGATCGCGACGGGCGCACTGATCGCGCGGCGCAGCTCTTCCGGCACGCCGAGCGCGCCGAGCGGGCCGTTCAGGAAGCCGCTGATTGCCGGCTCGAGCGTGTAGCCGGCGAGCAGGGTCGTCAGGGTGATGCCGAGCTGGGCGCTGGAGAGGTGCGTCGAGGTGATCGACAGCCCGCGGATCACGCGGTCGAGTCCGCGCTCCCCGCCTTCGCGGCGGCGCTCAAGGTCTTGCCGGTCGAGCGCGACGAGCGAGAACTCGGCCGCGACGAAAATGCCAGTGCCCACCGTGAGAATGAGGCCAATCAGCAGGAGGAGCCAGTCGTTCACCTGCGACTCCCCAGACGTTCGGGTTGCCGCGCCCAGGCGCGGCAACTACTCGGAGGGTCGGAGGGTCTTCGAGAGTCAGAGTCCATGGTCAGACGATTTTATCAGGCTGGACTGGGAAAGGTGAGAGCGAGTGTTGCCGAAAGTTCGCCGTGAAAGGCGTAGGCTGGTGTGTGGTACGGCTACGGTGCTGCACCCCGATCCAGGAAACATGCCACACAACTGGCACGACCGAGAGGAATCGCTTTGGCAGAGCGCACGGAGACCCCCGACCAGGCGGGTCCCGCAGAAGATTTTGGCGCAAATGCTTGGCTCGTCGATGAATTGTGGAAGCAGTTCCAGGTCGACAAGAATTCGGTCGACCAATCGTGGTGGCCGGTGCTGGAGCGGTACGGTGCCTCCGTCGCGGCCGGCCAGGGCGCTCAGCCAGGTGCACAGCAGAGCACGCAGCAGGGCAGCGACGCCCAGGCAGCACAGGCAGCGACGACGCAGCCGCCAGCAGTTCCGCCCGTCACGGCTCCCCTGACCACCCCGGCGCAGCCGGCGCGCACCACGAACGCCGCGCCGCGCCAGACGCCCATCCCGGCTGACGCCCCTCGCGCGCCGCGCGCCGCGCGCGCGCAGGATGAGCCGGAGGCCCCCGAGACGCACGAGGACGTCGTCACCCCGCTCAAGGGCATGGCGCGCACCCTGTCGAAGAACATGGACCAGTCGCTCACGGTCCCCACGGCGACGAGCGTGCGCACGATCCCGGCGAAGCTGCTGATCGACAACCGCATCGTCATCAACAACCACCTCCGCCGCAGCCGCGGCGGCAAGGTCTCCTTCACGCACCTCATCGGCTGGGCGCTCATCCAGACGCTGAAGGAGTTCCCCAGCCAGAACGTCGCGTACACCGAGGTGGACGGCAAGCCGTCGCTGCTCGTCCCCGCGCACGTCGGCATCGGGATCGCGATCGACCTCCCGAAGCCCGACGGCACGCGCTCGCTCATGGTGCCCGTGGTGAAGCGCGCGGAGACGCTCGACTTCAACGAGTACCTCGCCGCGTACGAGGACCTCGTGAAGCGCGCGCGCGCCGGCAAACTCGCCGCTGGCGACTTCCAGGGCGGCACCGTCTCGCTCACGAACCCCGGCGGCATCGGCACGGTGCACTCGGTGCCCCGTCTCATGCAGGGCCAGGGCTGCATCATCGGCGCCGGCGCGCTCGAGTACCCCGCCGAGTTCCAGGGTGCGTCCGAGGACGTGCTCACCCAGCTCGGCATCTCGAAGACGATCACGCTCACGAGCACGTACGACCACCGCGTCATCCAGGGCGCTGGCTCCGGTGAGTTCCTGAAGCTCGTGCACGAGCGGCTCACCGGCGGCCACGACTTCTACGAGGAGATCTTCGCCGCGCTGCGTATCCCGTACAAGCCGGTGCAGTGGGCGTCGGACATCCACGTCGACATCTCCGGCGCGGTCGACAAGACCGCGCGAGTGCAGGAACTCATCAACTCGTTCCGCGTGCGCGGGCACCTCATGGCCGACACCGATCCGCTCGAGTACGTGCAGCGCACGCACCCCGACCTCGAGATCGAGTCGCACGGCCTCACCTTCTGGGATCTCGACCGCGAGTTCGTGACCGGCGGCATCGGCGGGCAGCGCAGCATGAAGCTGCGCGACATCCTCGGCGTGCTCCGCGACTCGTACTGCCGCAAGATCGGCATCGAGTACATGCACATCCAGGATCCCGCGCAGCGGCTCTGGCTGCGCGAGCAGCTCGAGGTCAACTACGCGAAGCCCAGCCGCGACGAGCAGATGCGCATCCTCGAAAAGCTCAATGAGGCCGAGGCCTTCGAGACCTTCCTGCAGACGAAGTACGTCGGCCAGAAGCGCTTCAGCCTGGAGGGCGGCGAGTCGGTCATCCCGCTGCTCGACGCGATGCTCATCGACGCGGCAGAGGACGGGGTCGACTCGGTCGACATCGGCATGGCGCACCGTGGCCGCCTCAACGTGCTCTCCAACATCGCCGGCAAGACGTACGGCCAGATCTTCCGCGAGTTCGAGGGCGCGCAGTCGGCGAAGGCCGGCTCAGGCGACGTGAAGTACCACCTCGGCACCTCCGGCGTGTTCACCGCGCCGAACGGCACGCAGGTGCCGATCCACCTCGCGGCGAACCCGTCGCACCTCGAGACCGTCAACGGTGTGCTCGAGGGCATCGTCCGCGCGAAGCAGGATCTGAAGCCGATCGGCTCGTTCACGACACTGCCGATCCTCGTGCACGGCGACGCGGCGATGGCCGGCCAGGGCGTGGTCTACGAGACGCTGCAGATGTCGCAGCTGCGCGGCTACCGCACGGGCGGCACGATCCACATCATCATCAACAACCAGGTGGGCTTCACCACCCTGCCGAGCGACTCGCGCTCCGCGGTGTACTCCTCCGACGTCGGCAAGGTGGTGCAGTCGCCCATCTTCCACGTGAACGGCGACGATCCCGAGTCAGTGGTGCGCGTCGCGAAGCTCGCGTACGAGTTCCGCCAGCGCTTCCACATCGACGTCATCATCGACCTCATCTGCTACCGCCGCCGCGGGCACAACGAGGGCGACGATCCCTCGATGACGCAGCCGCTCATGACCGACCTGATCGAGGCGAAGCGCTCGACGCGTCGGCTGTACACGAGCGCGCTCGTCGGCCGCGGTGACATCACCGAGGACGAGTACGAGAAGGCGAAGCAGGACTTCCAGGACCGCCTGGAGCTCGCGTTCCAGGAGACGCACGCCGCGCAGACCGGGTCGATCCCGCTCATCGATCAGAGCGGGATCGGGCAGGTCGCCGAGATCGGCGGCCCCGGCCCCGCCCCGCTCGAGACCGCCGTCGACCGCAGCGTCATCGAGCGCATCGGCGACGCGCACGCGAACAAGCCGGCCGGCTTCACCGTGCACCAGAAGCTGCAGCAGCTGCTCAACAAGCGCGCGGAGATGAGCCGCGAGGGCGGCATCGACTGGGGCTTCGGCGAGCTGCTCGCCCTCGGCTCGCTGCTCATGGAGGGCACCGCGGTGCGCTTCGCCGGCCAGGACGCGCGCCGCGGCACCTTCGCGCAGCGGCACGCCGTGTTCCACGACCGCGCGAACGGCCAGGAGTGGATCCCGCTCCTGAACCTCTCGGAGGAGCAGGCCCGATTCTGGATCTACGACTCGCTGCTCTCCGAGTACGCCGCGCTCGCGTACGAGTACGGCTACTCGCTGCAGCGGGAGGACGCGCTCGTGCTCTGGGAGGCGCAGTTCGGCGACTTCGCGAACACGGCGCAGGCGGTCGTCGACGAGTACATCGCCGCGGCCGAGCAGAAGTGGGGGCAGCGCTCCTCCGTCGTGATGCTGCTGCCGCACGGCTACGAGGGCCAGGGACCCGATCACTCGTCGGCGCGCATCGAGCGCTACCTGCAGCTGTGCGCCGAGGACAACATGATCGTCGCCCGCCCGTCGACGCCGGCGAACTACTTCCACCTGCTGCGCCGTCAGGCGTACGCGCGCCCGAGGAAGCCGCTGATCGTGTTCACGCCGAAGTCGATGCTGCGCCTGCGCGGCGCGACGTCGAACGTCGAGGACTTCACGACCGGGCACTTCCAGCCCGTGCTGGACGACCCGCAGGTCACCGACGCCGCCGCCGTGCAGCGCGTGCTGCTCGTCTCCGGCAAGATCTACTACGACCTGCGCGTCGCACTCGACAAGAACCCGGACCCCCGGATCGCGATCGTGCGCGTCGAGCAGTACTACCCGATGCCCATCGTGGAGGTGGGCCGCGTGCTCACCCAGTACAGCGGCGCTGAGCTCGTGTGGGTGCAGGACGAGCCGGAGAACCAGGGCGCGTGGCCGTTCATCTCGCTGGAGCTGTCGAAGCACCTCGCGAACGACCGCATCGACGTGATCTCGCGTCCGGCGTCGGCCGCGCCCTCGACCGGTTCCGCCAAGGTGCACGCGGTCGAGCAGGAGGCGCTGATCGCGCGCGCACTGCGGTTCGAGGACTGACGGTCCGCGTGCAGCACCCGCTCCTGAGTGGCTCGTCGCCCCGCGGCACTGACCCCGTGTCGGTGCCGCAGGGCGACGGGATCGCTCAGCGGATCGCGACGGCGATCTCGCTCGGCATGCTGAGCGTCGGCGAGCGGCTGCCGCCAGAGGCGGAGCTCGCGAGCCAGTTCGGTGTCGCCGTTGCGACCCTGCGCAAGGCGCTCGCCGCCCTGCGCGAGCAGGGCATTGTTGAGACGCGCCGCGGCCGCAACGGCGGCACCTTCGTCGTGCAGGCGCCGTTTCCCTCCCCGGAGACGCTCACCGCCGCGCTCACGCAGATCAGCACGGTCGCGCTGCGCGACTTCTTCGACGAGCACGCCGCCGTCTCGGGGATGGCCGCGCGGCTCGCGGCCGAGCGTGCGGTGCCCGGCATGCGCACCCGGCTCGCCGAGTTCGCCTTCGAGGCGCGCGAGGCCCCGGCCGGCCACGCGCGTGCGCTCGCGGACAGCCGCTTCCACTTCGAGATCGCGGTGCAGAGCCACTCGCAGCGGCTCCTCGCAGCGGAGCAGCGCCTGCAGTCCGAGCTGTCTCCGTTCCTCTGGTGCGAGGAGATCTGCCGCGCCTCGACGCAGCTCGCGTTCACCGAGCACCTCGCGCTCGTGATGGCCATCGAGCAGCGCCAGCCCGAGGAGGCGCAGCGCCTCGCCGTCGCGCACGTGCGCGAGAACATGCGGCTGATCATTGAGGGCAAGTTCGCCCTCGGCCGTCGGGAGGTGGGCGCATGAGCCGGGAGTTGAGCCAGAGGCTGGGCCAGGAGCTGAGCCCGGAGCTCGCCGCGATCGCGGAGGAGATCTCCGCGTGGTTCGCCGACCGCTTCACCCACCTGGAGACCCTCGCCGCTGAAATGATCGCCGCGCTGCGGTTCGATGCGCAGCGCCAGCTCGAACTCACCGAGTCCACGCGGCGTCGCATGAAGGCCGTCGCGGTGCGCGCGCTCGCGGAGCACCCGGTGCTCGACGGTTGCGGCTTCATCTTCGCCCGCGCGGCACTCGGCACCGAGAACGGCCATCTCGAGTGGTGGGTGCGCGAGGACGAGGCGCGCTTCGCGCGCTACTCGTTCGGTGTGGTGCCCGGCGGCGATCGCTACTACGACTACGAGCATCACGAGTGGTTCATCCGGGCGTTCCACCACGGCGTGCCCGCACTCGTCGGGCCGTACGTCGACTACCTGGGCGTCGAGGCGTACGTCATCACGCTCACCGTGCCCGCCGCGCAGGGCGACACGCGCCTCGGCGCCGTCGGCACCGACATTCAGGTGAGCGATCTCGAGGCCGAGCTGCTGCCCGTGCTGCTGCGCAGCTCCGAGACGCTCGCGCTCGTCGGCAGGCACGGCAACGTGATCCTGGGCAACAGCTCACGCTTCATGCCGGGCGAGTTCGTCCCCGCGGAGCTGCCAGGGGCCGAGCGCGTCGCGCTCGGCCCGGAGTCAGCTGGCGTGTCCCTGCTCGTCGCGGCGGCCGGGACGCCCTAGCTGCGCGCGCCGCGCACCACCGCGGCGAAGCGCTCGGCCACGCCGCCCCACACAGCGCGCAGCTGCGCCTCGGCGGCGCGCACCTCGCCGACCACGGCGTCGCCCGCGAGCCCGATCTCCGCGAGGCCATCGCCCTCCTCGACCACCCAGTCCGCCGCGGTGCCCGCGAGCGCCTCCGGGTGGAACTGCACCCCCCACGCCGCGGGACCGACGCGGAACGCCTGATTGCGGCACGCCGCGTTCGAGGCGAGCCGCTCCGCGCCTGGCGGGAGCTCGGCGGCCTCGAGCCAGTGCCACTGCACCGTCGGCAGCCGCGCGCCCGCGACCTCCCCGAAGAGCGGATCCGTCGCGGCTGCCTCGTCGAACGACACGCTCGCGAGCCCCACCTCGGGGCCGCCTGGCATGAGGCGCACGGCTCCCCCGAGCGCGGTCGTGAGGAGCTGCGCCCCGAGACAGATGCCGAGGGTGGGTACCTCGTTGGCCACGCCCTCGGCGAGGAGCGCGCGTGCGGCCGGCAGCCAGGGGGCGTCCGCGTCGTCGGTCGGCCCCATCGAACCTCCCAGCACGATGAGTCCGTCCACCCCGTCGAGCGAGGCGGGGAGCGGCTCCCCCGTCGCCGGGCCGACGGTGCGGAGCTCGACGCCGCTCGCGCTGAGCCGTTCGGCGAAGTGCCCGATGCCGGCGTTCTCCTGATGCTCAACAATCAGGACACGCGGCTGCGCGTGCGCAGTCATCGCACCACCACCCTTTCGTTCTCCGCGGCCGAGCGAACGCTCGCCCGCGCCACCAACCACGCAAACAGTGCCTGCTGCGTCGCATCGCTCGCAGCGGTGTCCTCGGGGTGCCACTGCACCGCGATCAGCTCGGCGGTCTCATGTTCGAGCCCCTCGACGACACCGTCGGGGGCGCGGCACACGACCCGGAGGCCCGCTCCGATCGTATCGACCGCCTGGTGATGGTAGGAGGACACGCTGAGCTCGGTCACCCCGAGCGCCGCGGCGAGCGCAGAGCCCGGCGCGACCGAGACCGCGTGCACGCTGTTGCGGTGCACGCTGTCCTGCGCCAGGTCCTGGACCATGCTGCCGCCGCACTCGACGTTGAGCAGCTGGAAGCCGCGGCAGATCGCGAGCACGGGGATCCCGAGCTCGATCGCGGCGGCGAGCAGCCCGGCCTCGAACTCATCCTGCGCCGCGAAGTCGGCGGTGACCGTCGTCGGCAGCGCCGCCTGCCCGTACCTGGCAGGATCCAGATCGAAGCCGCCTGGCAGCAGGAGGCCGTCCATGCCGCGCAGCCGCTCCGCTGCCGCGGTGGGCCCCTCAGCGAACAGGGTGAGGGGCTCACCGCCGGCGCGCACCACGGAGCGCAGCACCGCGGTCGCGACGGCGCTGCCGTCGAAGCGCAGCCCGTGGATCTGCCGCGACCACATTCCCGGCACGGCGATGCGTGGTGCGCGCATGATCACACCTCTGGCGCGAGCGGGAAGGGCAGGAGCGGCATCCAGCGCGTCCAGACCGCGGCGAGCGAGCCGTCCGCGATGACCCCGGCGAGCGCGGCGTTGAGTTCCACGCGGAGGGCGTCGTTGCCCGGGGCGACCCCAATGCCCCAGCGGTTGCCGGTGAGCACGGTGAACGCCTCGACGAAGTCGGGGTCCTCCTGGCCGAGCGGGATCATCACCACGTCGTCGTCGACGAAGCCGTCGATCTCGCCGGAACGTGTCGCCTCGATCATGTCGCTGAACACGTCATCGCTGGCCCCGAAGCTCACGAGCTCGGCACCCGTGAACGTCTCAGCGAGCTTCATGTTCGTCGAGTTCGCGATCGCGCCGATGCGGTACCCGGCGAGTGCGTCGGCCGAGCGGGCCGGATCGTCCGCGCGGACGATCAGCGTCTCGTTGAACACCGCGTACGGCTCGGTGAAGTCGACGAGCGCCGCGCGCTCAGCCGTGATGCCCTGGCCACACCACACGGCGTCGGCGTCGCCGCGACGCACGGCCGGGATCATGTCCTCCCACGGGAGCATCACCCACTCGATGGTGGCGCCGATGCGCTCGGCGACGAGCGCCGCAGCCGCCGGCTCGTAGCCGTCGCGCGTGATCCCGTCGGTGCTCTTCGAGAAGAGCGGCAGCGCCTCTGAGTCGATGCACGCGAGTCGGAGCGTGCGAAGTGTGGTGGTCACGGAATTGCCTCCCAGTACTGATCGAATTCCCACTGTGAAATCTGGCCGCAGTAGCGCGCCCACTCATCCCGCTTCAGCTGCAGGAAGATGCGTGTGAGCTCCTCGGGCATCGCGGCCATGAGGTAGCTGTCGGCTTCGAACGCCTCGATGGCGCTGCCGAGGGTGTTGGGCACAACGACCTCCCCGAGCGCGGGGTTCAGCGCGCCTGGCTCGCCAGGGTCGAGCTGCTGCTCGAGGCCGTGCTCGATCGCGGCGAGCAGGTAGAGGTGCGAGAGGTGCGGGTTGACGCTCGCGTCGGGGAGGCGGTACTCCATGCGCCCGTTCGCGGAGATCCGCACCGCGACCCCGCGGGTGTCGAGCCCCCAGTCCGCGCCTGAGGGCGCGAACTGGCCGGCGTCCCAGTAGCGCTTGTACGAGTTGACCGTCGAGCCCATGACGAGCATCGATCCCGGGGTATGGAGCAGCATGCCGGCGATCGCGTGGCGCGCGGTCTCCGTGACGTGCAGCTCGACGCGGCCGTCCTCGATGACGTTCTCGTCGCCGCGCCACAGGCTGAGGTTGTGGTGGCACCCGTTGCCCATCTTGCCGTTGTACGGCTTCGCCATGAAGCTCGCGTGGATGCCCAGCTCACGCGCCACCTGCTTGCAGATCTGGCGGTACGTCGTCATGCGCTCAGCGGTCCGCTCCGCACGATCGAAGTCCCAGTTCAGCTCCAGCTGGCCATCGTCCTCGTAGTCGCCCTGGATCATCGCGAAGTCGAGCCCCTGCGCGTAGCTGATCACTTTCTTGAACACGGGGCGCATCTTCTCCAGGTTCTCCACCTGGTACGCCGGGCTCTGATCGTCCTTGCACTTCACGTCCATGCCCGGCCCGGTCCAGGTCATCTCAGGTTCGAGGCCGGAGCGCAGCTCGAAGCCGGTGCGCTCGGTGAACGAGCGGTGCGCCGCGCGGAACAGCGCACGCGTGTCGAGCGGAATCAGGCAGCCGGAGCCCTCCCCCAGCTGCGGCGGATCGTACGCCGTGCAGAAGATGCGGCCGACCTCGGGGTCCCACGGCAGCACCTGGAACGTTTCCGGCTCCGGGAGCCCCCAGAACTCGTGCGCGTCGACGCCACCGCCGATGAGCTCGCCCTCGCGGCTGGTCTGCAGGTCGGTGAGCGCAGTGCGGTGGAAGGCGATGCCCTTGCGCAGCATCCGCTCGAAGTGCTCGGCCGGCACCACCTTCGCGACGGTGCGGCTGCCGAGGGTGGGGATCATGTAGTAGATGTACTTCACGCCGGTCTCGCGGATGCGCTCGCCGAGCGCTGCGACGGTCTCTGGCTCGGTGTTGGCCGCTTGGTGCCGGGCGAACGCCGTGGTGTCGGCGAGGATCTCGCGCAGCGCCGCGCCGAAGCTCCCGCCGGAGGTGGGATCAGACATGAGCAGGTGTTCCTTTCATCGTTGGAAGGGGTCATTCGGGCAGCACTGCCCGGGGCTCCCTGGGGAGCCCGGCGCGGGTGCGACGCGGGGCGACGTGTGGACGCCTGCACGCCGCGGCCGCGGTTAGCGCACCGAGAAGGTGATGGGCAGCCGGATCGGGCCGTGGTTTCCGGAGTCTGGCAGCCACGTGTCGCCGCCAGGGCAGCTGATATCGGTGAGCCGCTCCGCGAGCATGGGGAGCGCGATCCCCATGTCGGCGCGCGCGATGTAGTGACCCAGGCAGTGGTGCACGCCGCCGCCGAAGGTGTGGTGCGGCTTGCGGTCCTCGGCCTCGATGTCGATCTCCGGGTCGGGGAACGCCGCGGGATCCGTGCCGCTCGACATCGTGAACAGGTGCACGGTGGTGCCCTTCGCAATCGAGAGCCCCTCGTACTCGAAGTCCTCGTTGGCCTCGCGGGTCACCCAGCGTGTGGTGGGGTTGACGCGCAGCCCCTCCTCGAGCGCGGGCTTCGCGAGCTCCCCCGGGCGAGCTGCGAGCTTCTCCCACTGCTCGGGGTTGCGCATGAACGTCTGCAGGATCAGGCCGAGCTGGTTGCGTGTCGTATCCATGCCGCCGAACAGCATGAGCACGAGCGCGTTGCGCAGCTCGGCGTCGCTGAGTTTGTCGCCCGCCTCGGAGAACTGGACGAGGCGCGACACGACGTCCTGTCCCGGCTCAGCGCGGCGCTCGGCGATCAGCCGCTCGACGAAGTCGTAGAGCTCCTGCACGGCAACGTCGACGCGCTCGATGTCCTCCTTGATGGACACGGAGAGCGCGTAACCGACCGTGTTCGCGCGGTCGGCGATGAACGGCCAGTGCTCGTGGGAGAGCCCCATCATGGCGCAGAGGGCGCGCGTGGCGAACGGCTCGGCGAACGCGGCGACGAAATCGACGTCGTCGCCGCGTTCCTGCGCGGCGATCATGTCGTCGATGAGCTCGCCGGCGATCTCGGCGAACTCGGGTTCGAGCCGGCGCGCCACCGTTGGGGAGAACGCAGGGTTCAGGAGGCGCCGGATGCGGTGGTGTTCGTCGCCTTCCAGCACCAGCAGGTTCTTTACCCACCAGTCGTGAAACACGCCCGTGTGCACGCCGTGGTGCTCCGGCCACTTCGCGCTGCCCTGGTTGAGGCTCGGGTGCTTGAGGAGTTCGGTGACCTCGCGATAGCGGAGCACGCCGAAGCCGTAGTTCGTTCGCGCCACCCAGCTCCGCGCACGGGCGTCGCGCACCGCCTCCGAGTTCATCGCGAACTCGGGTGCGGCAATGTCGAGGTAGGGCAGATCGGTGTCCACCGGTGATCCTGGCATTCGTACTCCTTTGTCGAACGTGGTCCCGCGCTGTCGCTGCGGAGCCGGTAGCAAATAAGTTATCGGTGAATGTTTTAATTTGCAAGCACTCGCAAACATCGCATTCTTCCCATGAAAATGCTGCTCATAAATCATTCACATAATCAATGTTTGCGGGTACACTGGGGCGGAGCAACGTGCAGCGCCGCACGCAGCGTTCCCCAGAATCACGCGAAGGAGCTGTGATGCCGTCACCCTCGACCCCGCGCATCGCCATCGTCGGCAGCGGCCCAGCCGGCTGCTACCTGGCCACCGCGCTCGCGCGCGCCCTGCCCGGCTGCGAGCTCACGCTGTTCGACCGACTCGCCTCGCCATTCGGGCTCGTGCGGTACGGGGTCGCGGCCGACCACCAGCACACCAAGGCCGTCACCCGCCAGTTCGAGCGACTCTTCGCCACCCCAGGCGTGCGCTTCGCCGGCGACGTCAGTGTCGGCAGGGACCTCACACTGGACGAACTCGACGCGCAGTACGACGCGGTCGTGCTCGCCACCGGGCTGAGTGCCGACCGCGCGCTCCCGATCCCGGGCGGTGATCGCCCCGGCGTGCTCGGCGCCGGGGCGATCACCCGCGCGCTCAACGCGCACCCGGCGGCGTCACCGCTCCCCCCGCTCGGCAGCGACATCGTGATCGTCGGCGCGGGCAACGTGGCACTCGACCTCCTGCGCTTCCTCGTCAAGGATCGCTCGGGCTACGTCGCGAGCGACGTCGCCGACCCCGTCCTCGACGCCTACCTCGCGGACCCCGCGCTGCGCATCACCGTGCTGAGCCGCTCCGACGCGGCCCACTCGAAGGGCGACCCGCAGATGATCCGGGAACTGAGCGCGCTGCCGCGCGGCAGCTACACCGCGCACGGATCCCTCGCGGCGCCCGAGGCAGCCGACCGCACGGTCGCCTCGCGGGCCGCGGCGTACGCGGAACTCACGGCGGCGTCGCGCGGCGCGGCGCCGGGGCCGCGGGTGACGCTCCGCTTCGGTGCGATCCCCGAGCGCGTGCTCGGGGACACCGCTGTGACGGGCGTCGCGGTGCGCGCAGGAGACGAGGAGCTCGTGATCCCCGCTACCTCGGTGCTCACGGCGATCGGCTTCGACGCGGACGGGACGGAGGCGTCCGGTGAGCTTCCCAGCGCGCTGCCCGCCGACACGGGCAGGCTGCGCCCCGGGCGCTACCGCACGGGCTGGGCGAAGCGCGGGCCGATCGGCGCGATCCCCGAAAACCGGGCGTGCGCGAAGTCCGTCGCCGAGGAGATCATCGCCGACGTGAGCTCCGGACAGCTCGTTCCCGACCCCGCAAAACGCGGCTTCGCCGGCCTGCCGGCGCACGTGCGCGAGCGCGCCGTCTCGTTCGCGCAGTGGCAGGTGCTCGACGAGCACGAGCGCGCGGGCGCCGCGCCGGACCGGGTGCGACGGAAGCTCACCGACCACGCCGCCATGGTCGCGATCGCCCGCGGCGCGACGCAGACACCAGCGCAGCCGCAGACGCAGACGCAGACGCAGACTCCAGCATGACGGCCACCACAACGAAAGGAATCCAGCCCGTGAAATTCACCGTTCTGTACGGCACCGAATCCGGCAACTCCGAGCTGATCGCCGAGGATCTCGGCGCGAAGCTGCGCGAGGAGCACGACGACGTCGAGGTGTTCGACCTCCAGAACGTCGACCCGGCCGATCTGAGCGCCGACCGTTTCTTCGTCGTGGTCTGCTCCACGCACGGAGAGGGGGACCCGCCCAACACGGCGCTGCCGTTCATCGAGGCGTTCGACGCCGCACCCCCGGCGCTCGCCGGCGTGCGCTACGCGATGTTCGGCCTCGGCGACACGTTCTACGAGGAGACCTACAGTCAGGGCAGCGAGCACCTCGACCGGCGCTTCGCCGCGCAGGGCGCCGAGCGCGTCGGCGAGTACGGGCGCCACGACGCCTCGTCCTGGGACCTCGGCAGCGACGTCGCACTCGAGTGGCTGCCCGGGGTGCTCGCAGCCGCGAGCGTCACGGCGTAGCGCGCCCGGCGCCGCTACGCCGCGCCCGCCGCGCGATCCCGCGCCCGCGTGACCAGCTCGCCGAAGATGCTGGCGCGGTCAGCGGGATCGGCGGCCGGCTCCTCGGGGTGCCACTGCATCCCCACCACCCACGTCGCGGTGCGGTGCTCCGTCCCCTCGATGATGCCGTCGTGGGCGCGAGCGCTCACACGCAGCTCGGGTCCGATGGACGCGACGGCCTGATGGTGCCCGTTTCGCACGGTCGCGCGCGTGCGCCCCAGCACGCGCGCGATCTCGGAGTCCGCCTCGAGCAGCACCTCCTCATCGATGAAGAGCGGCGAGGTTCCACGGTGCAGTGGCCAGTTCTCGATGTCGCCGATCAGCGTGCCGCCGAAGGCGACGGCGAGGAGCTGCGATCCCCGACAGATCGCGAGCGTGGGGAGGTCGCGGCGCACGCTCTCCCGGAGCGCAGCGATGCAGAACTCGTCGGCGCGCTGATCGACGCCGTACTCGTTCGCTGGCGGCGGGCCGGTCCAGCCGTAGCAGGCGCCGGCGACGTCGCCCCCGCCGAGGAACACGACCGCGTCGGCCCGTTCGAGCAGCTCGGCCTGGCCGGGCAGCTCCGGCTGGGCCGAGTCGACGAGGCGCGGCCGCCCGCCCGCCCGCCGCACCGCGTCGAACGCGATCCGCGTGAACGATTCCTGCAGCTCGTGCGCCCCGCGGTCCATGCCGGGAAACGTGAGCGACACGACGAGCGGGATTAGCGGCCCGGCGGGGTCCTCGCCAGCGGTGTCGCGGAAGGGCGCCGGGTCGACGACGAGGTCGGGCATGGTGGGTCCTTTCGTTCGTGCGTAGCGCGGGTGCGCCCCCGGCCCGAGCGGACCGGGGGCGCACCCGCGCCGAGGAGTGGCTAGACGACCGTCTTGATCGGCCCGCTCGCATCGGCGGCCGGCGCGTCGCCGCGCTGGTACGCCTTCGAGGCGAGCATGTAGATCCAGCCGATGCCGATCACACCGACGGTGGTCATGATGAGGAGGTAGTCCTCCGTCCAGCCGCCGCCGGTGGGCCGCGGCCACAGAATGTTGACGACCGCGGCGATCCCCCAGACGAGCGCGATGATGTTCACCGGGTACGCCCACGCGCCGAGCGTGAACTTGCCCGCCGGCTTCCACCCCATGATCCGCGCGCGGAGCGCCGCGAGCACCACCATCTGGAACCCGATGTAGATGCCTACGGTGCCGAAGCCGACCATCGCCGTCAGCGCGTTCTCGAGCAACAGCGAGAACACCACGACGAGCGCGGGGAAGAACGCCGCCATCAGCAGGGCGTTGTGCGGCACGTGGCGGCGCTCGTTGAACTTCGCGAGGAACGCGGACGCCGGCAGGAAGCCGTCCCGGCCCATCGAGTAGATCAGTCGGCTCGCCGCGGCCTGCAGGCTCGTAATGCATGAGAGGAAGGCGACCACGATCACGAACATGACGACCGGGAAGATCGGGCCAAATGCCTCGTGCAGCAGCTCGCCGATGGGGTCGGCGGACTCGCCGCTCGCGACCGCCTGGAAGTTCGGCACCGCGAGCACGAGCGAAAACACGAGGAGGTTGGCCGCGAAGCCACCGATGTAGAGGGTCATCCGCATCGCGCGCGGCACGCGGCGACTCGGATCCTTGATCTCCTCGGCCACGTCGCCGTTCGCCTCGAAGCCGTAATAGGCGAACATACCGATGAGCGCGGCAGCGGCGAAGGCGCCGAGGTAGCCGCCTGGCGCGTCATTGCCGATCCCCTGGTTGTCGAAGAAGATCGAGAAGTCGTGCTTGCGGTGAAAGAGCAGCAGGTAGAGGCTGATCACCACGGCGCCGATCATCTCGGCGATGAGTCCGACCGTCGCGGCGAGGCTCAGCACGCGCGTGCCGGAGAAGTTGAGGATCGTGGCGATGACGAGCGTGCCGAGCGCAACGAGCACCGTGCCGCCCGCGCTCAGCTCGACGCCGATCACGGATGCGACGAACGGGGCCGCGCCGTATGCCACCGCCGCGATCGTGCCGACCAGGGCGACGACGTAGATCCAGCCGTTCATCCAGGCCCACTTGCGACCCCACAGCCGCCGGGCCCACGGGTAGACGCCACCGGCGACCGGGTAGTTGGATACCACCTCGCCGAAGATCAGCGCAACGAAGAACTGACCGACCAGCGCGATGACGAGCGCCCAGGCCATGGGTGGGCCGGCCTGGCCGAGAGAGATCGCGAACATCGAGTAGATGCCCGCGATCGGAGACAGGTACGTGAAACCGAGCGAGACGTTGCCCCAGAAACTCATCTCACGCTTGAACGTGGTGTCGTACGAGTAGCCGAGCGACGCCAGGTGGGCGGCGTCCTCATCGTGCTCGAGGACTGAATTTTCGTGTGTCATGGTCGCGTGGTACTCCCTTGTACATCGACGGTGAGGTCGCTCCCGCTGGCGGGAACTGGAATAAACCTACATGTGAATGTTTTATTGGGCAAGCGTTCGGGAAAACACGATGAAATGCACGCGGCGCGCCCGGCGCCACGCGCGCACAGACGCACGTCGGCGCGCCGGACGCGCCGCCTCAGCCCCAGCTCAGAGCATCACGTAGAACTTCTCGAGCGGCTCGAGAATCTCCCACGTCCCGCGCCACCCGCGGGGGAAGGATGCGACATCCCCCGGCCCGAGCTCCACCGGCTCGCCGCCGCGCTCGGTAGCAACGAGGCGCCCGGCGAGCACGTGGATCACTTCACCCATCTCGACAAAATCCCACTCAGACAGGCCGGGATCGCAGCGCCAGAATCCGGTGTGGATCCCGCGCTCGGCGTCCGAGGTGAACTCCTCGAGCCAGGTCTGCGGCTCGCCGGACACGGGGATCCCGAGCGGTGCACCGAGCGGACCAGCCGCGGGGATGCGCTCGAACACTTCCGAAACACGAACATGCTGCGTCATTGCAACCTCCATCACTTCGGGCTCGCTCTGAGCCCGTGAGGTTTATCATACATATCGTGCAGGTTTTAGCGCCGCGGGGCGGTGAGCCCGACGAGGCAGGCGGCGATCGCCGCGAGCCCGAACACCCCGAGCGCGCCGATTCGCTCCCCCACCAGCCACCACGCGAGCACGGCGGCGACAGCCGGCTCCGCGAGCGTCAGCGCCGTCGCCGCCCGCGCTGAGACGCTCCGCAGCCCAGCACCGAAGAGGACGTAACCGAGAAACATGGGCACGAGCGCCATGTAGAGACCGACGGCGAGATTGCGCGGGTCCGAGAGGAAGGGGGCGCCCGTCGCCAACAACACGGGGAGCAGGAGCGCCCCGCCCACCCCGAAGAGGCTCCCCAGCACGGCGCGGCTCCCCACTCCGGCGGCGATCACGCGCCTGGCCACCCAGGTGTACACCGCGTAGCTGAGCCCAGCGAGCAGCGCGAGTGCGATCCCGAGTGGAGCCTGGTCCCGCGCCGCCCCGCCGCCGTCGAGCGTCAAGAGGAGCGTGCCGAGTATCCCGAATCCGGCGCTCACCGCCCAGCGCGCGTCGAGCCGCGCGCCATCGAACACGCGCTCGAGTACCGCGGCGAACACGGGACCGGCCGCCAGCGCGACCACCGTGCCCACCGCGACCCCAGCGAGGTGCATGCCCGCGTAGAAGGCGAGCGGGTAGATCGCCACCGCGAGCGCCCCGACGGCGATGAGCCCAGCGCGGGATCGCAGCCGCGCGACCGAGCGTCGCAATTGCGGGGCCGCGATCCCCGCCTGCAGGAGGCCGCCGACCCCCATCGCGGCCGCACCGATCGCGATCGGCCCGGCGCTCGGCGCGAAGGTCGCGGCCGTCCCGGTGGTGCCCCAGAGTACCGCGGCGCCCAGGATGAGCAGTGCGCCGCCGCGCGGCTGCGGTGAGGGGACATCGGCGCTCGCCATGCACATACTCTAGCGGCCGTGTCCCGCGTGTACCATGTCACACGACATGCCGATTCGGCGACCGTCCCACGCACCCAAGGAGCGCTCCGCAATGATGCCGACCACCGCCACCACCGCACCCCCGTCGACCAGTGTCTCGACCACGGACTACCACACCGCGGGCGAGCCCTTCCGGATCGTGCACGAGAACGGACCGGTCCCGCCGGGCGCCACCGTCGGCGAGCGGCGCGTTGCCGCCATGGCGAACGCCGCGGACGCCGACGCGATCCGGCGGCTGCTGTGCCAGGAGCCGCGCGGCCACGCGGACATGTACGGCGGCTTCATCACACCGCCAGACGACGCTGGCGCGCACTTCGGCGTGCTGTTCTGGCACAAGGACGGCTTCTCGACCGCGTGCGGGCACGGCACCATCGCGCTCGGCGTGTGGGCAACGGACACCGGCCTCGTCCCCTCCGACCCCGACGGGGTCACCGAGGTGCGGATCGACGTGCCGTCCGGGCGGGTGGCCGCGCTCGTGGAGCGCGCGGGCGGGGCACTCGTGCGCGCGACGTTCCGTAACGTCCCGTCCCACGAGATCGCGCGCGCCGTTCCCGTGCGCACCGCGCGCGGCACGGTGTCGGCCGACCTCAGCTTCAGCGGGGCCATTTACGCCTCGGTCTCCGCCGCGGACCTCGGCCTCACCGTCGATCCCGCGCACTACACCGAGCTGATCGCGATCGGCCGCGAGATCAAGTGGGCGCTCAACGATTCGCCCGAGGCGCAGCACGCTGCCGACCCGCGACTCTCCGGGGTGTACGGCACCATCATCTGGGAGGACCTGGGGCGGGGCTCCGCCGGCCCACGCCAGCGCAACATCACCGTCTTCGCGGACGGGGAGGTGGACCGCTCCCCCTGCGGCTCCGGCACGGGGGCGCGCGTCGCCCTGCTCGCCGCCGACGGCACCCTCGCGGCCGACGAGACCCTCGAGCACCGCTCCATCGTCGACACCGAGTTCGCTGCGCGCTGGACGCCGACGCTCGCCGGCGCCTCCCCCGTCGCGACGCTCGCCGCGCCGGTGATCCCCGAGGTCTCCGGCACCGCCTACCGCACCGGCGAGCACCGCTTCATCCTCGATCCCGCGGATGCGCTCGGCGACGGTTTCGTGCTCCGCTAACGTCTCAACTTGGCAAAATCCCTGGACAGACGCGGTTCCGAGTGCAACAGTTGAGCTGCACAGAGGGGTGATGGCATGCACACATACACATTTGTTCGCATCCGGGCGCTACGCAGCCGCGAGGGCCTCACGCTCGAGCGCGATCACCGCGAGGTGATCCGCGAGCACGCCGCACGGGGATGGGTGTTCACGCAGGCGATTCCCTTCACTTCGGATCCCGAGCCCCACTGGGAGCTCGTGTTCGTCAAGGGAGAGTGAGCATGAAACATCCACTTCGCATACTGCAGGCATTCACGCTGTTCTCGGCCGGCCTGTTCGGCCTGTTCGTGTTCCTGGGCAACCTCATGGACTACGACTCGAACTATCAGTTCGTGAAACACGTACTGTCGATGGACGACACCTTCGACGGCAACGCGCTCATGTGGCGCGCCATCGACGCGCCATGGGCGTGGACGGTCGGGTACATCGGGATCATCATCGCCGAGGGCGCGTTCGCCGCGCTCGCCCTGGTGGGCGCGGTGAAGCTCTTCCTGCGACGCGACAGCGACATCCACAGCTACAACGCTGCACGGAGCTGGGGCTACGCCGCGTACGGCCTCGGCTTCGCGATCTGGTTCCTCGGCTTCATCGTGGTGGGATCCGAGTGGTTCGCGATGTGGCAGTCGAGCACCTGGAACGGCAAGGACACCGCGATGGGCATCGTGACGCTGTGGGCCGGCTTCGCGGTACTCCTGGCCATGAACGAGCCCGAGCGCGCACCGGCACACGCCTCGGCGGAGTAGCGCGCGGCGGCGGCCCGCCCGCCGCACCCACGCACCCCGCCAGCCCGCCCGCCGCACGCACCCACAGCGATTCGGCGTATCCAAGCCCGGTCCCCCGGGTCGCGGCTTGGATACGCCGAATCGCTGAGGTACGGCGAGACCGGCGGAGCCGGCTGGCACACAAACACACAAGCAAGCACACACGCACGCAGCACCCCTCCTCATTGCGCCGCGCGCCCACCCCCTGCTACAGTGTGCAATGTCACACGTCATACACGCGGTCCGGATCGCCGGCCACTCGAAAGGACTCACACCGATGACCGAACAGAAGCCATGGCACGGCGTCATCGTCGCCTCCGCGCTCCCCTTCACCGAGGACCTGGCGGTCGACTACGACCGCTTCGCGGACCACGTCCGCTTCCTCGCGGAGAACGGCTGCGACGGCATCGCCCCGAACGGCTCGCTCGGCGAGTACCAGAACCTCACCGCTGAGGAGCGCGCGAAGGTCATCGAGGTCGCCGTCGACGCAGCCCCCGAGGGATTCTCCGTGATGGCGGGCTGCGGCGCGTACGGCGCCCTCGAATCCCTGCGCTGGGCCGAGCAGGCCGCGGAAGCCGGCGCGGACTGCGTGATGCTGCTCCCGCCGAACACCTACCGCGCGAACCGCGAGCAGGTGAAGCACCACTACGCGACGGTCGCGCAGGCCGGCCTCCCCATCGTCGGCTACAACAACCCCATCGACACGAAGGTCGACCTCGTGCCCGACCTCATCGCCGAGATCCACGACGCCGGCCACATGGTGGGCGTCAAGGAGTTCACCGGCGACCCGCGCCGGATCTACCAGATCCAGGAGCTCGCGCCGAACATCGACATCCTCATCGGCACCGACGACAGCGTGCTTGAGGTCGGCATCGCCGGCGCCGTCGGCTGGGTCGCCGGCTACCCGAACGCGATCCCGCAGGCGACCGTCGAGCTCTACCGCCTCTCCACTTCGGGCAACGTGCAGGATCTCGAGCGCGCCAAGGTGATCTACCGCGATCTCCACAAGCTGCTGCGCTGGGACACGAAGACCGAGTTCGTCGAGTCGATCAAGCTCTCGATGGACGTGCTCGGCCTGTACGGCGGCCCGAGCCGCCCGCCGCGCCTCCCGCTGCCGCAGGACGTCGCCGATCAGATCATCGCGGACACCCGCGAGGCCGCGGCGAAGGGCTACGCCAAGTAGCCTGAGCCCTGCGGGCTGCGGCCGGCTCGTCCCGCGCGGATGGGCCGGCCGCGTCCCGCGTTCCACTCCCCGGACGTCCCCGTCCTATCGCATTGCAAGGAGTCCCATGCGCACCTCCCGCGTGTACCACGCCGTCGATTCGCACACCGAGGGCATGCCCACCCGCGTCATCACTGGCGGCGTCGGGGTGTTTCCCGGGGCCACGATGGCCGAGCGCCGCACCTGGTTCATGGAGCACAACGACGAGCTCCGCCAGCTGCTGATGTTCGAGCCGCGCGGCCACGCGGCGATGAGCGGCGCGATCCTGCAGCCGCCCACCCGCCCGGACGCCGACTGGGGCGTGCTCTACATCGAGGTGTCCGGCTGCCTGCCCATGTGCGGGCACGGCACGATCGGTGTCGCCACCGTGCTCGTCGAGACCGGCATGGTGGATGTGCAGGAGCCGATCACCACGATCCGGCTCGACACCCCGGCCGGCCTCGTCGTCGCGGAGGTGGCGGTCGCGGACGGCCGCGCCGAGCGCGTGACCATCACCAATGTGCCCTCGTACGTTGATCGGCTCGACGCGAGCGTCGAGGTGCCCGGGCTCGGCACCGTGCGCTACGACCTCGCCTTCGGCGGGAACTTCTACGCGATCGTGAAGCTCGCGGAGCTGGGGATCGAGTTCCGCTCCGACCGCGCCAACAAGGACGAGCTGCTCACCGCGGGGCTCGCGATCATGGACGCGGTCAACGCCGCGGACGAGCCCGTCCACCCCGAGCGCAGCGACATCCGCGGCTGCCACCACGTGTACCTCGAAGCGCCTGGCTCGACCGCGGCGCACTCGCGGCACGCGATGGCGATCCACCCGGGCTGGTTCGACCGCTCCCCGTGCGGCACAGGGACGAGCGCGCGCATGGCGCAGCTGCACGCGCGCGGAGAACTCCCCCTGCACCAGGACTTCATCAATGAGTCGTACATCGGCTCGCAGTTCACTGGCCGCCTCGTCGCCGGCGCCGAGGTCGCCGGCCGCGCCGCGGTGGTGCCCACGATCACCGGCCGCGCCTGGGTGACCGGCACGGCCCAGTACTTCCTCGATCCGAGCGATCCGTTCCCGAAGG
>NZ_RPDI01000010.1 GCF_003917135.1 Leucobacter chromiireducens | reverse complement strand
CCGGCGCCGAAGGCGAGCACCGCGACCGCGAGGCCAGCGATCGCGAGCGGGCGGCGCGCCCGGCCGGCGGCGAGGCGCGAGGTGCCGAGCCCGACGATCGCCGACGCGAGCAGCGCCCAGGTGAGGATGTTGCCGCTCGCGATGATGTCGAAGCCGAGACCCTCGAGCGCGGTCATGACGAACGGCGCGAGGTTGGCCATCATCAGGCTGGCGAGGGCGATGATGAAGGTCGCNTCATGACGAACGGCGCGAGGTTGGCCATCATCAGGCTGGCGAGGGCGATGATGAAGGTCGCGCTCCCGTTGCGGACGGTGAGCGGGTGGCGCGGATCGGCGGCGGTGTGTGTGAGGGTCACTGGGTTCTTCTCCGGCTGCATTGGCGGGTGTTCGCTTCGACGAAGTTAATCGAAACGGTTTCGGTTAGCGAGCCAATCGTGCCCGGTGTGCGAGGATCTGTCAAGCAGCACCAACGAAGGGACCCCCGTGGCGAGACCCCGCACCGCGCGGCTCAGTCGAGAGATCATCGGCCGAGCGGCGCTCGACTACGTTGACGCCGGGCACGAGCTCCAGCTCGTGCCGCTCGCGAAACGGCTCGGCGTGAGCGTCTCCTCGCTCTACCATCACGTTGACGGCCGCGATGGGGTGATCGGCGCGCTGCGCGAGGTGCTCGCCGCCGAGTACTTCGGCCCGGTCTCCGAGCACGTCGACTGGGAGCGCCGCATTCGCAGCGAGGTGGAGCTCACCTGGCGCATGTACGCAGACCACCCGCGCGCGCTCGAACTCATGCTCACGGTGGTGATCGACGAGCCCGACGTGCTGCGGTTCTACAGCGCGCTCGCCGCAGCGCTCGGCGATGCCGGGCTGCCGGACGCGGAGATCCTCACCACGATCGAGGTGATCGACGCGTTCACGTTCGGCGCGGCGCTCGACGCGCTCTCGCCCGACACGATTCTCGACCCCGAACGCTCGGGCCCGGTGCTCGGCCCGCTGCTGCGCCGACACCCGTCGGGGGCCGAGCGCAACCGGCTCGTGTTCGACCGGGGCCTCGACTTCATCATCGCCGGCATCCGGGCGCGGGCCGCAGCGGGGGCGCAGGAGTGATCGGCTGGCTGCGGCGGCGCCGAGCGCCCGAGCCCGGCGTGCGCATCACGGACCTCACCGTGCCAGGGCCTGCGCGCGGCCGCGAGGTCGGGGTGCCGAATCGCGTCGGATCGGCCGCGGTTCCGGTGCGCGTGTACGAGCCCCCGACTGCCCCGTGGGCGACACTCGTGTGGGCGCACGGCGGCTCGTTCGTGCGCGGCACGCTCGACTGGCCGGAGGCCGACTGGGTGGCGCGGCGCTTCGCCGAGGCCGGCATGCGCGTCACCTCGGTGGACTACGCGCTCGCGGGCGAGGCGGTGCGCGCGCCAGCGCCGAGCGCCGACGTCGCCGCGGTGCTCGACTGGGTCGCCGCCCAGGACCGCGGCGCGGGATCGCTGCCGCTCGTCATGGGCGGCGCGAGCGCCGGCGCGCACCTCGCCGTGCTCGCGGCGCTGCACCGCGCCGAGGGCGCCGCGGCGGGGGACGGCCGGGCGGCCGACGCGCTGATCCTCGAGTACCCGACACTGCACCGCGTCCAGCGCGCCGACGCGGCGATCAGCGCGGCCACCGCCGGCCTGCCCGACGCGCGCCGCTTCGGGGCCGAGCGCATCGCCGAGATGTACGCGTTCTACCTGGGGTCCGTGGCGGGCGAGCCGCTCGCGCCCGGCGTGCGGGTCGCGGGCGAGCTGCCGTCCGAGCAGCTCGGGCTCCTGCCGCCCACCGTGCTCGTGCACGCCGACGCCGACGATCTCCGAGCCTCCGGCGAGCAGTTCGCCGAGCAGCTGCGCGCCGCGGGCGTTGCGGTCGCCGAGTTCGTGCAGCCGGGCACCGTGCACGGCTACATGAACCGGCCGGAGGAGCACGATCGGGCGCGCGCCGACGCGCACGCGACGATCGCGCGCTTCGTGGCCGAGCTGCGGCGGATCGTCGCGTAGCGCCGCTCAGATCATGTACTCGAGCTCGCGGTACGTGCCGCGGTAGAACAAGAGCGGGGCGCGATCCGGATCCGTTGAGATGCCGCTCACCCGCACGAGGAAGATGAGGTGGTCGCCCGCCTCGATCTCCTGGTCGATCTCGCCGGCCACCCAGCCGGTGCCGCCGTCGAGAATGGGCGCGCCGTTGCTCGGCGAGGGCGACCAGGTGACGCCCTGCCACTTGTCCGTGCCCGAGCGGGCGAACTGCCCGCTGAGGTGCTGCTGCTCGGCGCTCAGGAAGTTCACCACGACCCTGCGGTGCGCGCGCACCGCGGCCAGGCTGCGCGAGCTGCGCGCGATGGAGAAGGAGATGAGCGGCGGGTCGATGGAGACGCTGTAGAACGACTGGCAGGTGAAGCCGACCGGGCCGTCGGCGCCGTGCGTGGTGATGACGGTGACGCCCGAGGCGAAGCTGCCCATCACGTCGCGGTACGTGCGCTCGTCGAACGGCTGGGGTGTCGCGGCGGCCGTGGGGGCCGTGGGGGCCGCGGCGCTCACGCGCGCACCTCGCTGCGGTGCGCCGCGGCGAGCAGCTCGAGCTCGGTGCCGGCCCACTCGTCGAGCACCTCGGCCCTGCGGTCGAACTTCGGCGTGGGGAACGCGAGGCCGCGCGTCGGCACGCTCGCGCCGAGCTCGACGAGCAGCGGCCGGAGCGTGAACTCGACCGCGAGCGCGTGCTCCTCGGAGGCGATCGTGAAGATCGGGATCGCGGTGACGCCGGCGAGGCCGCGCGCCGGATAGCGGTCGAGGAACGCCTTCAGGAGCCCCGTGTAGCTCGCCTTGTAGGTCGGTGTTGCGATGAGCGCGATGGTGGAGCCGCGCAGCTGTTCGAGCAGCGGATCGAGCGTTGGGGCCGGCCAGGCGAAGAGCTCGTCGGCGTGGTCGATGAGGTCGACGGTGGGGTGCAGCGCCGCGCCGGTGCGCTCGGCGACGCGGCGCGCGAGCTCCTCGGCGATCTGGCGGGTGCGCGAGTGCGGTTTGGGGTTTCCGACGATGACGGAGATGGTGGACACGAGAATCCCTTTCTAGCGGCGCGCGCTGCGGCGCACGGCGCTCGTCCGTGTGTGGCGCCTGGGCGTCACGGCAGTTGGGTGTGATCCACGGTGTGGTGTCGCGGAGTGGCCGCGCGATCTCATCCCGCGGAACTGGGGCCAGTGTAGGTCGCCGGGTGCGTGCGCGGACACGGGGCGTGCAACACGGCGTAACGGTCATTCTTCGTCACATTGGTGGACAGAGTGGGGCCGGTTAACCATAAGCTCGCCGCATGTCTCCCATAACAACACCCACTTCATTCACGGTCGGGGTGGCCCTCGACGGGGCCGGCTGGCACCCCGCCGCCTGGCGTGAGCCCGACGCGCAGCCCGACGCGCTCTTCACCGCCGCCTACTGGACCGAGCTGCTGCGCACCGCCGACGCGGCCGGGCTCGACTACGCGACGCTCGACGACGCGCTCAGCTTGCAGCACGACGCGGCGCCGGGCTCCGGCGCAGGCGAGAGCGCAGCCGCCGCGCCGCGCGCCGACCGCGTCACCGGCCGCCTGGACGCGCTCCTCACCGCGAGCTGGGTCGCCCCGCGCACCGCGGGCATCGGACTGATCCCGACCGTCACGACGACGCACACCGAGCCGTTCCACGTGGCGACCGCGCTCCAGACCCTCGACCACG
Organism: Leucobacter chromiireducens; assembly: GCF_003917135.1. Classification (GTDB taxonomy): domain Bacteria; phylum Actinomycetota; class Actinomycetes; order Actinomycetales; family Microbacteriaceae; genus Leucobacter; species Leucobacter chromiireducens_A. The sequence continues at coordinate 95,821 of NZ_RPDI01000010.1, read as the reverse complement.
TGTCCGAGGGCCGCGGCGGCTGGCAGCTGCGGATCTCCGGCGACGCGGCGTCCGCCGCGGCGTTCGGCCGCCGAGCCGCGCCTGCGATCGACCTCGCCGAGGTGGTGGCCGGTCGACCCGACGCAGCGCTCGACGAGCTGCTCGACGAGGCCGCGGATGTCGCAGAGGTGGCGCGCGGGCTCTGGGGCAGCTGGGACGCCGACGCCATCATCCGCGACGCCGCGACCGGCCGCTTCCTCGACCGCGACCGCGTGCACCACATCAACTTCGCGGGGGAGCGCTTCACCGTCGCCGGCCCGTCGATCGTGCCGCGCTCGCCGCAGGGGCAGCTGCCCATCACCGTGCTCTCGCACTCGCCGCGCGTGCACGAGCTCGCCGCGCGGGCGGCCGACGCCGTGTTCGTCACCCCCGAGAGCGACTCCGTGCGCGCGGGCGCCTCCCGCGGCCTCACCGTCGCCGAGGTGATCGCGCAGGTGCGCGCCGCCGAGCGGCGTGTGGGCCGCGCGGAGTCGGGCGGCCGCGAGCCGCTGCGCATCATCGCCGACCTCGCCGTCATCTTCGACACGGCGGCAGAGCCGGCCGCGGCCCGCCTCGCACGGCTCGACGACGCAGCGGGCGAGCCGTTCGCGAGCGACGCGCGCGTCGTGGCGGGCGGCGTCGCGCACATCGCCGACGCGATCGAGCGGTGGCGCGACGCCGGCGTCGACGGGGTGCGCCTCCGCCCGCTCACCCTGCCAGGCGACCTGCGCGAAATCACCGAGACCCTGCTGCCGCTCCTGCGCGCACGCGGGATCGCCGCCGCCGATCGCTCGCCGCGCCAGCTGCGCGAGCGGCTGGGGCTCGCCCCCGCCCCGCTGCGGCGCGGCGACGCCGAGCGCACGAACGCCGAGCACACGAACACCCAGACCGAGCGAACGGAGCAGGCAGCATGAGCGCCGCATCACCGACCGGGCCGCAGCGCCAGGTCCACCTCGTCGCGCACTTCCCCGGGGTGAACAGCGCCACCGTGTGGAGCGACCCCGCCTCGGGCAGCCAGATCGACTTCGCCTCGTTCCGCCACTTCGCGCAGACCGCTGAGCGCGGGCTCTTCGACTACGTGTTCCTCGCCGAGGGGCTGCGCCTGCGCGAGCACGGCGGCAAGATCCACGACCTCGACGTCGCCGGCCGGCCGGCCACCCTCGCCGTGATCACCGCGATGGCGTCGGTCACCGAGCACATCGGTGTGGTTGGCACGCTCACGAGCACGTTCAACGAGCCGTACGAGCTCGCCAGGCAGCTCGCCACCATCGACCACCTCTCGCAGGGCCGCGTCGGCTGGAACGTGGTGACCTCGCCCGACGCGTTCCACGGCGGCAACTTCCGCCGCGGCGGCTTCCTGCCGTACGCCGAGCGGTACGCGCGCGCCGAGGAGTTCGTCGCGCTCGCGAAGGAGCTCTGGCACTCCTGGGACGCCGACGCGATCATCGCGGACCGCGCGAGCGGGCGCTTCCTCGATCCCGCGCTGGTGCGTCGCGTCGAGCACCGCGGCCCGCAGTTCGACGTGTCCGCGACGAGCACCGTGCCGCGGAGCCCGCAGGGCTTCCCCGTGATCGTGCAGGCTGGCGACTCGCCAGCCGGGCGCGACTTCGCCGCGGCGAACGCGGAGATCATCTTCTCCCGCCACACGAGCTTCGCCGACGGCCAGGCCTTCTACCGCGACGTGAAGGGCCGCCTGCCCGGAGTAGGGCGCAGCGAAGACTCGCTGCTCATTCTGCCTGGCGCGACCTTCGCCCTCGGCGACACCGACGCCGACGCCCGCGAACGCGCACGCGACATCTCGCTCGCGCAGACCAGCCCGCAGACCGCGATCGCCTGGGTGGAGGCCATCTGGGGGCACGAGCTGCCCGGCCTCGATCCCGATGGGGCGCTGCCGGACACCGAGCCGAGCGACGGGGCGCAGCGGCAGGGGCAGGTCTCCACGCAGGTGGCCGACCGGGTCGCCCGCGCCGCGCAGCTGCGCGAGCGCGCAGCGCGGGAGGGCCTCACCCTGCGGGAGCTCGTCGCCGCGGAGACGGCGCAGCACACCTTCGTCGGCTCGGCCGAGACGGTCGCCGCCGACATCGCGCACGCCGTGCAGGAGCGCGCATCCGACGGCTTCGTGCTCGTGCCGCACCTCACGCCTGGCGGGCTCGACGAGTTCGTCGACCGCGTGGTGCCCCTCCTGCAGGAGCGCGGCGTGTTCCGCACGAGCTACGAAACGGACCCCGAGACCGGGGCGACGCCAACGCTGCGCCGCACCCTCGGCCTGCCGCGGCCCCCGCACGTGCCGTGGCGGGGCGGCGAGGACGCGGTGGCCGCCGGCGACCGCGAACCAGCCGGGGCCGTCGCATGACCGCCGAGCTCGTCGTGCGGATCGTCCACCCCGGCGACCCGCTCGCGGCGCCCCTCCTCGCCGACCTCGAGCGCGAGTACGACGCGCGCTACGGCGTCGAGGTGTTCGGCGAGCCGGCATCCGTCGAGCTGAACCGCTACCCCGAGGCCGCGTTCACCGCGCCGAACGGCACGTTCCTCGTGCTGCTCGCCGGGGGAGAAGTGCTCTCCGGCGGCGCGTTCATGCGCTACGACGAGCGCACCGCCGAGTTCAAGCGCATCTGGACGCGCGCCGACGTGCGCGGCCGCGGGTTCGCGAAGCGCGTGCTCGCAGCGCTCGAGCGTGAGGCCGCCCGGCTCGGCTACGAGCGCGTGTTCCTCACCACCGGGCCCCGCCAGCCCGAGGCGGTCGCGCTCTACCTCGGCAGCGGCTACGCGCCGCAGTTCGACCCGGAACGCCCCGCCGACGAGGTCGGCGTCCACCCCTTCACCAAGGACCTCGCGCCAGGGATCCGCCCGGCGCAGCGCCCCGATCCCGCGCAGCTCACAGAGGAGACCCCAGCATGACCGTTGTCACTGACACCCCTCCCGTCGGGGTGGTGAATCGCGAACCGCGCGCCGCCGCCGAGCACGTGGTGCCCCTGCGGCACTGGTGGCGCTGGACCTTCAGCGCGATCGCCGTCTTCCTGCTCGCGCAGCTCGTGTGGACGTTCTTCTCGAACCCGCAGTGGCGCTGGCCCGTGTTCGCCGAGTACTTCTTCAACGACGCCGTGCTGCGCGGGCTCTGGCTCACGCTCTGGCTCACCGCCGTGTCCGCCGTGATCGGCTTCGTGCTCGGCGGCGTGCTCGCGCTCGCCAGGCTCTCCGGCTCAGCGCTGCTGAGCTCGTTCGCCTGGGGGTTCATCTGGTTCTTCCGCTCCGTGCCGCTCGTGGTGCAGCTGGTCATCTGGTTCAACCTCGGATACCTCTTCCCCACGCTCGGGATCGGGTGGCCGTTCAGCTACGACTTCTGGGTCGTCGAGTTCGACACCGTGCGCCTCCTCTCCTCCTCCGTCGCCGCGATCCTCGGGCTCTCGCTGCACCAGGCGGCGTACTCCGCCGAGATCATCCGCGGCGGGCTGCTGTCCGTCGACCAGGGGCAGATCGAGGCGGCGAAGGCGCTCGGGATCCCGCGCAGCAGGCGCTTCTTCCGGATCGTGCTGCCGCAGGCGGCGCGCGCGATCCTGCCGAACGCGTTCAACGAGGTGATCGGGCTCCTGAAGGGCACGTCGGTGGTCTTCATCGTCGCGCTCCCCGAGCTGTTCTACACCGTGCAGGTGATCTACAACCGCAACCAGCAGGTGGTGCCGCTGCTGCTCGTCGCCGCCGTCTGGTACACGATCTTCACCACCGTGCTGAGCGTCGCCCAGTACTACATCGAGCGCCGCTTCTCCCGCGGCACCGCGCGCGAGCTGCCGCCAACGCCGCTGCAGCGTCTCCGCCGCACCGTTCGCGCGTGGCGCGGCGACCGTGATCCCGCGCAGCTCGGGGACCCCGGGCCCGCACGCACCACGTCCCTATCCGCACACACCGTCGCAGCGCTCAACACGAGCGCGCACTGACGTCACACACCCGAAGGAGGCCAGACATGACACGCAACTCCGCGCTCGACACCCGGCCAGACACCGCGCTCGCCGACGCGCCGGCACCGGCCGATGCGTCCCAGGCCGATGTGGCCACGGCCGACGCGGTTCCGGCCGCGCCGGCCGCGGCGCCGGCCACCCCCGATCCCGCAGCCGCCACAGGCGACGGCCCGCGCACCGGGCTCGTGGAGATCACCGACGTGCACAAGTCCTACGGGCCGCACGAGGTGCTGCACGGGATCTCGCTGCGCGTGGAGCCCGGCCAGGTGATCACCCTGCTCGGGCCCTCCGGCTCGGGGAAGTCCACCCTGCTGCGCGCGATCAACCACCTCGAGACCATCGACGCCGGATCGATCACCATCGACGGCGAGTACATCGGCTACGAGCGCCGCGGCGGGGTGCTGCACGAACTCCCTGAGAAGCAGGTGCTCGAGCGGCGCACCCGCGTTGGCATGGTGTTCCAGAACTTCAACCTGTTCCCGCACCTCACCGCGCTCGAGAACATCATCGAGGCGCCCATCGGCCTGAAGCGGCTCAGCCGGGCCGACGCGATCGCCGAGGCCAGGGTGCTGCTCGCCCGTGTCGGCCTCGCCGATCGGGCCGATCACTACCCGCGGCAGCTCTCGGGCGGCCAGCAGCAGCGCGTCGCCATCGCCCGCGCGCTCGCCCTCCGACCCGACGTGCTGCTCTTCGACGAACCGACGAGCGCGCTCGATCCCGAACTCGTCGGCGAGGTGCTGAGCGTGATCCGCGATCTCGCGACCGGCGGCACCACGCTCATCATCGTGACGCACGAGATCGGCTTCGCCGCCGAGATCGCCGACCACGTCGTGTTTCTCGACGCCGGGCGCGTGGTCGAGGCCGGCCCGCCGTCGCAGGTGCTCCGCGCGCCCGAGCAGGCGCGCACCCAGGAGTTCCTCGACTGGGTGATCTGAGCCGTCCGCACTTCCGCACCACCCATCCACCATCCCGTTCCATCACACACCTGAAAGTCAGCACATGCCCTCCACCTCACGCCGCCGCGCCGGCCTCCTCCTCTCCGCCCTCACCGCGCTCGCGCTGACCGGGCTGACCGCGTGCAGCGCCGTCGTCTCGGACGCCGCGCAGGGCACCGGCGACAGCGATCCAGCCGGCGGCACCTCAGTGGCCGCCGAGTCGCCGTTCGACCTCACGAGCGCGAACGCCGACGAGCGGCCGCGCATCGATCCCATTCCCGAGGCCGTCGCGGCGCTCAAGGCCAGCGGTTTCGAGCCCGTGCAGGCCGGCAAGCTCACGGTCGCGCACTCCGCGTACGAGCCGCCGCTCGGCTTCCTCGCCGAGGACGACAACCGCACCCTGCTCGGGATCGAGCCCGACATCGCGCAGCTCGTCGCCGATGGGCTCGGGCTCGAGTACGCGCCCGAGAACGTCGCGTGGGCCGACTGGCCGCTCGGCGTCGAGTCGGGCAAGTACGACGTGGTCGTCTCGAACGTGACCGTCACCGAGGAGCGCAAGGACCTGTTCGACTTCGCCACGCACCGCAACGACGTGCTCGCGTTCTCCGTGCAGGCCGACAGCGAGATCGACTCCATCAGCGAGGCGAAGGACGTCGCCGGCCTGAAGGTCGTCGTCGGCAGCGGCACGAACCAAGAGAAGATCCTGCTCGACTGGTTCGCGCAGAACGAGCAGAACGGCCTGCCGGCCGGCGAGCCCGTCTACTTCGACGACAACGCAGCGGCGCAGCTCGCGCTCGCCTCGGGCCGCGTCGACGCGCTCTTCGGCCCGAACCCCACCGCTGCGTTCGCCGCCGCCGTGAGCGGCGAGTCGAAGGTGGTGGGCACGCTGAACGGCGGCTTCCCCGAGAACGCGCAGATCGGCGTGACCACCGCGAAGGGCAACGGCCTCATCGATCCCGTCGCGATCGTGCTCAACGCGATCATCGAGGACGGCACCTACGCGACGGCGCTCGAGCGGTGGGACCTGAGCGACGAGGCGGTCGCGGAGTCGCTCGTCAACCCGCCAGGGCTGCCCCGCCCGTAACCCGCCACTGCCCCCTGGCCGGGGCCGTCCTCCGCGGCGGCCCCGGCCGGGGCGCACCACTCGACGACTGAGCTGAAGGAGCCACATGACCACCCCAGTGACCACCCGTCCAGCGCGCCGCCTCGGGGCGGCGGCCACCCTCGCACTCGGGCTCGCCGGGCTCGCCGGGCTCGCCGGCTGCAGCGCCGCCGGCGCCCCGGCCGCCCCAGCGCCCGCCGCCGAGTCGACCGCGGGGGCCGAGGCGCCCTTCGACCTCACCACCGGCAACCTCGACACCCGCCCGCACATCGAGCCGGTGCCCGAGGCGGTCGCCGCGCTCGAGGAGAGCGGGTTCAGCCCCGTGCAGGCCGGCAAGCTCACGATCGCGCTGGGCGGCGCCGGTTCGCCGCCCACCTCGTTCTTCGCCGAGGACGACGCCCAGACCATCATCGGCAGCGACGCCGACTTCGCGTCGCTGATCGCCGAGGGGCTCGGGCTCACGTACACGCCGGAGAACGTGGCGTGGGCGGACTGGCCGCTCGGCATCGAGTCGGGCAAGTACGACCTCGCGCTCACGAACATCGGGGTGACCGAGGAGCGCAAGGAGCTCTTCGACTTCGCGACGTACCGGGACGCGGTGATGGGGTTCTCGGTTGCCTCCTCCTCGGAGATATCTGAAATTTCGGAGCCGAAGGATGTGTCGGGTCTCCGCGTCATCGTCGGCAGCGGAACGAACCAGGAGAAGTTCCTGCTCGACTGGTTTGCGCAGAACGAGGCCGCGGGCATCGCGCCAGGCGAGGCGGTGTACTACGAGGACTCGGCCGCCGGCTCGCTCGCGCTCAGCTCGGGCCGCGCAGACGTCAGCATCGACCCGCACGCGCTCGCGAAGTTCCGCGAGACCACGCTCGGCGAGACGCGCGTGGTCGGCAGCTTCAACAGCGCGTACCCCGTGAACGGTGAGGTGGGCGCCGTCACCGCGAAGGGCAACGGGCTCATTGAGCCGGTCAGCCTCGTCATCCAGTCGCTGATCGAGTCAGGCACCTACGACGAGGTGCTCGACCGCTGGGGGCAGGACGAGGAAGCCATCGCCGAGTCGCTGATCAACCCGCCCGGCCTGCCGAAGCCATGACGCTGGGGAGTGCTGGCGGCGCTGCGCACACGGACCGCGCGCTCGGGATCGAGGCGCACGCCGAGCGCGAGGCCGTCGAGGTGGTCTGCGTCGGGGCCGGCCCGGCCGCCGTGATGCTGCTGGAGCGCATCATCGCGAGCCACGCCCGCGACCGCGCGGCGCTGCCGCTCCACATCCGGCTGGTCGACCCGCACCGGCCGGGCGGCGGCCGCATCTGGCGGCGCGAGCAGTCGCCCCTGCTGAAGCTCAACTCGATGCTCCGCGACGTGGCATTCTTCACGGATCCGTCGTGCCAGCTCGACGGTCCGGTCGCCCCAGGCCCCTCGCTCGCCGAGTGGGTGGCCGGGGTGCGCGATGGGCGGTTCCCGGTCCCGGAGTGGGCCGACGAGCTGCTGCGGCGCGAGATCGCCGAGATCGCCGACGACGGGTTCCCGACGCGGCGCCTGAACAACGCCTACCTCGGGTGGGCGGTCGAGGAGACGCTCCGCCGCGCGGCGTCCACGGTGCGGGTGAGCTGGGTGGCCGACACCGCGGTGGCGGTGGCGGACGCTGACGGAGCGCGCGGCGGCGCGGCCGGCGCGGCGACCGGCGGTGGCGCGCGGCACGCCGTGCAGCTGGCTTCGGGGCGGACGCTGCTCGCCGACCTGGTGATCTACGCGCTCGGGCACGCGGGGACCGACCCGTCGGCCGACACGATCCGGCTCGCCGAATTCGCGCGTGCGCACGACCTCACGTACGTGCCCCCGGCATTCACCGCAGATGTCGATTTCTCCGAGGTTTCGGCGGGGGCCGACGTGATCGTCCGCGGCATGGGGCTCGCCGCGATCGACCTCAGCGTGCTCCTCGCCGAGGGGCGCGGGGGCCGCTTCGCGCGGCGCGCCGACGGGACGCTCGGCTACACGCCGAGCGGACGCGAGCCGGTGCTGCACTTCGCGTCGCGCCGCGGGGTTCCGTACCGATCGAAGATCACCAGCCAGGTGGTGGGCGAGGCCGTGCGACTCGAGTACCTCGGCGCGGAGTTCCACGCGGCCGTCGCGTCGCGCAGCGAGCCGCTCGACTTCGCACGCGACGCGTGGCCGCTCATCTCAGCCGAACTGCTCACCGGCTACTACCGCGAACTGTTCACCGGCCACCCCGCGCGAGTGACCGACACCTGGGAGGTGTTCGCGCCGCGGCTGCGCGCGGCCATCGCTGAGCCGGAGCCCGGCACGCGCGACGAGGCCATCGCCGAACTGATCCGCACCACCGTGCCAGATCCGCGCGACCGCTTCGACCTCGCGGCGTTCGACCACCCGCTCCGCTTTCTCCCCGAGGAGCTGCAGCGCGCCGCGCCGACCGCGGCAGCTGACGATGTGCACGAGCGCGTGCTCGCGCACATCGCGGAGGACCTGCGCCTCCGCACCCAACCGGAGAACAGCGCGACGCAGGCCCTCTTCCTCACTGGACTGTACGCGTTCCTCGCACTCGCCGAGGTGGCCCCGGACCGCTGGAACGCGCACAGCCGCACCCGCGCGCTCCCGCGCCGCTGGGCGAGCTACTTCAGCTACCTCGCGAGCGGCCCGCCAGGGCACCGGCTCGAGGAGCTCAGCGCGCTCGCCGAGGCCGGCGTGGTGCGCTTCCTCGGCGGCGACGTCGAACTCGAGGCCGACGCCGAGGCCGGGCTCTTCCGCGCGGTCGGCCGCGCGGTGACGGGGGTGACCCCCTCCGGCGCCCCGGTGAGCGCGCGGGCGGAAGCCGCGGCAGCGATCCTGATCGATGCGTGGCTCCCCGAAGCGCGTGCGGCAGTGAGCGACAACCCGCTGCTCAGGCAGCTCGTGGCGAGCGGCAGGGTGCGCGAACTCGCGGTGCCGGATCCGCGGGGCGGCGCCGTCGAGACGACCGGGCAGATCGAGGCGGCCCCCGACGGGAGCCTGCCGGGGGCGCCGCGTCAGTTCGCGCTCGGGCCGTTCGTCGCCGGTCTCACGGGCGGCGCGTTCACCCGGCCGGGCATCAACTCGCTGCCGTTCCGGGTGCACGACCGCTGCGCACGCGCGGTGCTCGAGGCGGCAGCCGAGGTGTGGGCTGAGCGCGCCGAGCACCCGCGCGAGCTCGTGTCGAGCGGCGCTGCCGCTACTTCGGGAGCGTGACGCCCGGGCGCAGCTCGCCGGCCTCCACCCGCACCGGGAGTCGGTTCTCGGGCGGCGGGAACGGGCAGGTCGCGCTCGCGGAGTACGCGCACGGCGGGTTCGTGGTGCGGGTGAAATCGATGCGAACGGTGTCGGCATCCACAAGCTCGACGTCGACGAAGCGCGCCGACGGGAACGTCAGGTCCGCGCCGCTCGCGTCGGCGTAGATCGCGCGCAGGTCATCGTTCTCCGCCGAACCGAACAGGGTGAGCGAGAGCTCCTGGCCCCCGAGCGTGAACTCGGCGGTGCCGGGGGAGGTGAACGCCTGCGTGCGATCCGGCCCTGCAGCAGACGACACCTCAACCGTGTCGCGCTGGGCGGGCACGAAGCGGCCCGTCACCACCCACTCCTCGCTCGGCGGGAACGTTGCGGTGCCGGTGTAGCCGGTGCGATCCGGCGAACCGGGATCCCGCGGGCGCACGATGATGCCGCCGCTGCGCGCCGCGACCTCGAGCTGCACCTCGCCCCAGGCGAGCGCGGTGCCCTCGGTGCCGGTCAGCGGGCCGAGCTGCGTGGTGCCGGAGATGGGCTCGCCCGCGCGGGTCACGCCGTCGGCCTCGGTGAGCTCAACCGTCACGAGGCCGGCCCGGTCGGCCGACCAGAGGCCGGGCAGATCCGGCAGGGATTGCGGCTCGGCGCTCAGCCAGTGCATCGCGGTGGGGCTCAGCGGCCCGTACGGCGCGGTGCGCGCGGACTCGACGCTCGCGTGCCAGGCGGCGTGGGCGTCGGTGAACGGGGTCGGCTCGTGCTCGGACATCTTGCTCCCTACGACTTCGTGGACCCCCAGCACATCACGAACGGGTGGGAATCGGGTCAATATGACCGGAGGTTTCGCTGGGGGCGTGCCGCGCAGCAGAATGGGCTCATGAGTCTCGCGCATCCCGGAACCCTGACCGGCCGCCTCGTCACCCTCGAGCCGCTGTCGCACGACCACCATGACGGCCTCGTCGACGCCGTGCGCGACGGCGAGCTGTGGAACCTCTGGTACACGCTCGTGCCGCAGCCCGAGCAGATGTCGGCGGAGATTCGGCGTCGGCTCGAGTTGCAGGAGCAGGGCAGCATGATCGCGTTCACCGCGCGCCGCACCGACACCGGGCAGGTCATCGGCATGACCACGTTCATGAACATCGAGGCCGAGGTGCCGCGCGTCGAGATTGGTTCCACGTGGAACGCTGCGAGCGCGCAGGGCACCGGGACGAACCCCGAGTCCAAACTGCTGCTGCTCGGCCACGCCTTCGACGTGTGGGACTGCCCGGCCGTCGAGTTCCGCACCGACTTCCACAATCACCAGTCGCGGGCGGCGATCGCGCGGCTCGGGGCGAAGCAGGACGGCATCCTCCGCGCGCACCGGCGCGCGCCAGGGTACCTGCGCGACACCGTGGTCTTCTCGATCACGCAGCCCGAGTGGCCCGGCGTGCGGCGGGGCCTCGAGCACCGGCTGGCGCGCTACACGGCGGCCCTCGACGACCCGTCGGCGGGCCTCCGGCTGGGGTAGCTGGCGCGCCCCTCCTCCCGCCTCCCCGGCGCCCCTCCCGCCTCCCACCCCCCCCGGATCGGGGTCACTTGGGCAGGGTGTCGCGCCGCTGAGCTCGCCAACACCCTGCCCAAGTGACCCCGATCCGGGGGGCTATTCAGCGGGGCGCGGCGACGGCGCGGCGCGCCCGCGCGGTAGTCATCGCAGGAACGCGGCGGCGACGCCGGAGTCGACCGGGATGTGGAGGCCGGTGGTGCGGGTCAGCTCCGGGCCGGTGAGCACGTACACGGCGTCCGCGACGTTCTCCGGAACGACCTCCCGCTTCAGGATCGTGCGGTTCGCGTAGAACTGGCCGAGGTCCTCCTCGTTGACGCCGTAGGTTGCGGCGCGGTTCGCGCCCCAGCCGGAGGCGAAGATGCCGGATCCGCGCACCACGCCGTCGGGGTTGATGCCGTTGACGCGGATCCCGTGCTCGCCGAGCTCGACGGCGAGCAGTCGCACCTGGTGCGCCTGGTCAGCCTTGGTGGCCGAGTACGCGATGTTGTTCGGGCCCGCGAAGACGCTGTTCTTCGACGAGATGTAGATTACGTCGCCGCCCATGCCCTGCGCGATCATCGCGCGCGCCGCGGCCTGCGAGACGAGGAACGAGCCCTTCGCCATGACGTCGTGCTGCAGGTTCCAGTCCTGTTCGGTCGTGTCGAGCAGCGGCTTCGAGAGTGAGAGGCCGGCGTTGTTGACCACGAGGTCGATGCCGCCGAACGCGAGCACTGCAGCGTCGACCGCAGCCTGCACCGCCGCGGCATCCGCGACGTTCGCTGCGACGCCGATGGCCACGTCGGTGCTGCCGAGCTCGGCAGCGGCGGCCTGGGCCTTCTCGAGATCGAGATCGGCGACGACGACGCAGGCGCCCTCCGCCGCGAGGCGCGTGGCGATCGCCTTGCCGATGCCGGACGCTGCTCCCGTGACGAACGCGATCCTGCCCTGGTGTGACTTCGGCTTCGGGAGCCGCTGCAGCTTCGCTTCCTCGAGCGCCCAGTACTCGATGCGGAACTTCTCCGCGTCACTGATCGGGGCGTAGCTCGAGAGCGACTCGGCGCCGCGCATCACGTTGATGGCGTTGACGTAGAACTCGCCTGCGACGCGCGCCGTCTGCTTGTTCGCGCCGAAGCTGAACATGCCGACACCTGGCACGAGCACGATGAGGGGATCGGCGCCGCGCATCGCGGGCGACGCGTCATCGGCGTGTGCCTCGTAGTACGCACGGTAGTCGGCGCGGTACGCCTCGTGCAGCTCGCCGAGGCGGGCCGTCTGCTCCTCCAGCGTCGCGGTGGCTGGGAGGTCGAGCACCAGCGGCTTCACCTTCGTGCGCAGGAAGTGGTCGGGGCAACTCGTGCCGAGCGCCGCGAGCGGCGCGAGCTTCTCGCTCGCCAGGAAGTCGAGCACCTCAGCGCTGTCCGTGAAGTGGCCCACCATCGGCTTGTCGTGCGAGGCGATGCCGCGGATCACGGGTGCGAGCTGCGCGGCGCGCGCGTGACGCTCCGCCGCGGGCAGCGCTTCGAAACCGGGGACGGTCGCCCCGAACGGCTGCGGGCTGCCGTGCTCGGCGATGTACGCGGCCGCCGTGTCGATGATCCAGAGCGAGTTGCGCTCGCACTCCTCGCTCGTGTCGCCCCACGCGGTGATGCCGTGCCCGCCGAGGATGCAGCCGACCGCCTCGGGATGCTCGGCCTTGATCGCGGCGATGTCGAGCCCGAGCTGGAAGCCGGGCCGACGCCAGGGCACCCAGACCACCGCGCCGCCGAAGATCGTCGCGGTGAGGGCCTCACCGTCCGCTGCGGTGGCGATGGCGATGCCCGAGTCTGGGTGGAGGTGGTCGACGTGCGCGGCATCGACGAGGCCGTGCATTGCGGTGTCGATCGAGGGGGTCGCTCCGCCCTTCCCGTGCAGGCAGTAGTCGAGCGCCGCGACCATCTCGTCCTCGCGGTCGACACCGGGGTAGACGGCGGTGAGCGCGCGGAGGCGATCAATGCGCAGCGCGGAGAGCCCGGCGGGGGTGAGCGTGCCGAGGTCGCCGCCCGAGCCCTTCACCCACATGAGCTCGACGGTCTCGCCGGTGACGGGATCGGCGGCAGGACCCTTCGCCGAGGTGTTGCCCCCGGCGAAGTTCGTGTTCTTCTTGTCAGCGCCCAGGCGGTTCGAGCGCGAGATGAGGTCGTCGACGGTGACGGGGGCGGTGGGTGACATGCTGGGCCTTTCGGTGGGCGGAAACTCAGCACCACCCTACGTCCCAACGCTTACGAAGGCAAGCATTTTGACTTTCGTTTGAAAGTCATACTTGCTGCCTCGAAAGCTCGCATGTGTTTCGGCAGTAGAGTCAAGAACTATGGCGCGAGACCTTGAACTCCGAGACGAGCGGATCCTTGCCCTGCTCGAAGGGCAGGAGCAAGTGTCCGTTGCTGAGCTCGCAACGCGGCTGGCGGTCTCCGAGGTGACGATCCGCAAGGACCTTGACCGACTCGCGCGCAGCGCGCTCGTCGAGCGGATTCGGGGCGGTGCGCGACTGCGGGGGGCCGAGGAGGGCGCGCTGTCGGTCCGCCTGGGGCACCGTGTGGCCGCGAAGCGTGCAATTGCGCGGCGCGCCGCCGGCCTGGTCGGACCGGACGCGGTGATCGCGCTTGATTCGTCATCGACGAGCTACTACCTCGCGCTCGAACTCGCCGAGCGGAGCGACGTGACCGTGGTGACAAACTCGCTGCGCGTGGCAACGCAACTCATGGAGCACAGCGCGATCGAGCTCGTGCTGCTCGGCGGTACGGTGCGGCGTACCTCGTCGTCGACGGTGGGCTTCCCGGTCGAGCTGCTTCAGCGGTTCGGGCGGATCGATATCGCGTTCCTTGGGGTGTCGGCGCTCTCCGCGGAACAGGGGCTCCTCGAGCGCGCATTCTCCGAGGCTGAGACGAAGCGCATGATCGCCTCGGTGTCGGAGCGGGTGATTGGGCTCTTCGACTCGTCGAAGAGCGCCGGGTTTGGGCAGCACGGCGTTGTGGGAGCAACCGCGGTCGAGCGCCTCATTACCGACGATGCGTTCGCCGCGGAAGAGGTTGCGCGGTGGCGTGCACTCGGCGTGGTCGTCGACTGTGTCGCGATTCCGGGGTAGTGCGGGGCACGATCAGTTCGGGCGCGTGGTGTTGCGCGTGTGTGATGTAGTGTTCTAAAGCGATAACTTGAACAGCTTCACACATCAAAGGAGATCGTCATGGGAGAAGTTTCGCCGACCGGCCCGGCAGTGATCACGGGCGGTGCCCGCGGGCTCGGGTACTCGCTTGCCCAGGCGCTTGCCGCTCAGGGCTCGCCCGTCGCGCTGCTCGACATCCTTCCCGAGGTGACCGCCTCGGCCGCGCGGATCGCCGAGGACTACGGTGTGCGCGCGGTTGGGCACGTGGTCGACGTCACCGATCAGGACGCTGTTGCGGATGCGTTCGCGCAGATCGGTTCGGAGCTCGGCACGCCGCAGGTGCTTCTCACTGCAGCGGGTATCACCGTCTGGAACGACTCGGTTGACGTGTCCGCCGCCGAATGGCGCCGCGTGCTGTCGGTGAACCTCGACGGTACCTTCTTCGCGGCGCAGGCCTTCGGGCGCGGGCTGCTCGCGGCTGGGCTGCCTGGCAGCGCGGTGTTCGTTGCGTCGATGTCCGGGTCGATCGTGAACGTGCCGCAGTTCCAGGCCTCGTACAACGCCTCAAAGGCCGCCGTGGCGCACCTGGGCAAGTCCCTTGCCGTGGAGTGGGCGGCCGCCGGCATTCGAGTCAATTCGATCTCGCCTGGCTACTTCCTCTCGGACATGACCGCGCAGTTCACGGAGCAGAACCCCGAGCTTGCGAGAGAGTGGGTCGCCCGGATTCCGGCGGGGCGCATGGGGCAGCCGAGCGACCTTCACGGTCTCGTGACGTTCCTCGCGTCTGACGCCTCGGCGTACCTGACCGGGCAGGATCTCGTGATCGACGGCGGCTACACCGCCATCTAGCTGCCAGCCCCGCCTCGCGGCTAGTGGATCTCGGCGATGAGATCGCGGTAGACGTCGAGGCGGGGGTCTGCCGGGTGCAGCTCGGTGACCAGCGCATCGATATCGCCGAGCTCGAGGGACCGGAAGCGGGCCTGCGTCTCGAGCTTGGTTGAGTCCAGTGCGAGCACCAGGCGGTTCGCTGCGCCGGCGAGCGTGCGCTTGTACGACACCTGGGCGAGCGTATTCTCGCTCGCGCCGAGCTGCTGGTCGAGGCTCAGTGTCGACACGAACGCCGTGCCGATCATGAAGTGCGAAAGTGCGGCTTCGGCGAGCGGTCCGACCAGCGAGTCGTTCTGCGGTTCTTGCTCGCCCCCGGTCAGGAACACACTGGCGTGCGCCCGCGTGCGGAGCGCCTGGAATGCCGGAAGTCCGTTCGTAATCACCGTCAGATCCTGCGCCTCCTGCGCGTCGTGCGCTTCGGCAAGGCGGTCGGCGAACGCGCTGATGGTGGTCGACGAGTCGAGTGCGATCACCGACTCAGGCTCGACGAGCCTGAGGAGCTTGTGCGCAATCGCTTCCTTCGCGGTCGCGTTCAGGTGACGTCGGTGCATAAAGCTGTCGCCGGTGAGGGCGATGATCCCGCCGCGCACCCTGCGCGCGATGCCGCGATTCACCAGGTGATCGAAGTCCCGCCTGATCGTCATGGGGTGCACGTCCCACTCAGCGGCCGCCGCGTTCACGAGGAGCGTGCCGTCCCGCCCAAGCGCGGCGGACATCGCGTCGCGTCGCTGCTCGGTATCCAGCGTTCCGTTTACGGCCATGTGCGTCGCACTCCTTGGGCTCCTGGCTCCGGGTCTGGAGCAGCTCAGCGTGAACTTCATTCTAGGATCACGAATGTTTCAGTTATATTTTGTGTGAGTATGAACACGATATAACATGTAACCCAATCGCAATGACCCTCACGAGGAAGTGAAACACGATGGACGCTCCCGCTGCCACACGCGCGTATGCCGCGGTGGATCTTGGCGCCTCGAGCGGCCGGGTCGTGCTCGGTACCGCCCACGGGCAGCGTTGGAGCTTTACCGAGGTCCATCGCTTCGAGAACGGGATCGTTGACACGCCTCACGGTGAGGCGTGGGATCTGGAAACGCTGTTTGCGGAGACGCTCACTGGCCTCGCGAAGGCCGTGAGGCTGTGCGCCGATCGCGGGGACACCCTTGCCGGCATCGGCGTGGACTCCTGGGGTGTCGACTGGGTCCTCCGTGCTCCGGACGGAACCATTGAACTGCCAGGTCGGAGCTATCGGGGAGCGCCAGACCCCGGCCCGGCGATCGCCGCACGCGCAGTCCCTGAGACCGAGGTGTACGCGGTCAGTGGAGTGCCCGACCAGGCAATCAATACTGCGCTGCGGCTCGCGGCCGAGGCCAAGCGGCGCGACTTCTCCGGTGAACAGCTGCTGTTCGTCCCCGACCTGTGGCTATTCTGGCTGACCGGCGTTGTCGGAACCGATCCCACCATCGCGTCGACGAGTCAGCTGCTCGATGCGCGGACTGGCGAATTCTCTGCGCGGCTCGCCGCGGCCAACGGTCTCAGCGGAGTGCGGTTCCCTCCCGTTGAGCCCGTTGCCTCGCTGGTCGGCCCAGTGCTCCCCGAGCTGCGTGATCGGATCGGTGCGACCACAGACATTCCCGTGTATCGCGTCGCCGGTCATGACACCGCTGCCGCATTCGCGAGCGCTGCGCCGGCGACGAGCGGGGCTTCGGAGGCGCTCATCTCGAGTGGCACCTGGTCACTGGTTGGCGGAGTCCTCGCTGCACCCGTGACGACTCAGGAAGCAGCATCACTCGGCTTCACCAACGAGCGCGGTGCGTCGGGGACGCTGTTGCTTCGCAACCTGACCGGGCTCTGGATGTTGCAGGAGTGCCTGCGCGAGTGGGGCGCGGGGCCAGAGGAGCGGGACGAACTGCTCGCGAGCATCGAGGCGCTGCCGTTCGATGCACGGACCTTCGACACGTCGTCCCCTGAGCTCCTCGGTGCCGGCGACATGGAGCGCCGCGTGCGGCGGCTCTGCGCTGTGGCAGGGCGTCCAGTCGAGGCATCGCGGGCGAGCGTGGTCCACGCGATCGTCGACAGTCTTGCCGTTGCATACGCCGCCGGCGTCGACGCCTTCGAACGTGTGACGGACGTCCGCGTCGACCGCATCCGCATCGTCGGCGGTGGCTCTCGGAACGCGCGGCTCTGCCGGCTCACGGCCGAACTCGCGCAACGGCCAGTGCTCGCTGGGCCAACCGAGGCCTCCGCTTTCGGCAACATCGCCCTCCAAGCGCAGGCGAGCGGGGACGTCACGAGCGCGGCAGCAGTGTTCGCGACGCTCGGCGCGGAGCACATCCGGTCCTTTCCCTATCCAGACCCAGACCAGGCACCCGAGGCCAAGGAGCTCCAGCAATGAGTGAGACCGCAAGCGCACGCATCGACGAAATCGTCGAACTGACCCGACGCGCCGGAGACCCGGGGCACGGGTTTGCGATCCTTGCCGAAGGGAACACCTCCATCCGCACCGCACCGGACCGGATGCTCGTGAAGGCGACAGGATCGTCGATGCGTGGCGCAACTCACGAGAGCTTCGTCGAGGTGGACCTGCCAGCGTTCTGGGCGGCGATCGATGCTGGGCCGGCCGATGACGCGCACGTGCGTGAACTCTTCTCGCGTGCGACCACCTGGGGGAACGGCCGGCCATCGGTGGAATCGCTGCTCCACGCGGTCTGCCAGCGCCTCGACGGTGTGGACGCTGTCGTGCACACGCATCCGGTTCCCGTGAACACGCTGCTCTGCTCGGACCAGGCGGAACTCCTGGTTGCCGGGTCGCTGTTTCCTGACCAGATCGTGGTGATGGGACGCCACGCGTTGCTCATTCCATACGTTGATCCGGGGCTTCCGCTCGCGCGTGCGGTTGCGGCGTCGCTGGATTCGCACCTGCAGGAGCACGGTGAGCGGCCGCGCGTGATCTACCTGCGCAATCACGGGATGTTCGCGCTTGCGGAGACCGCGGAGGAAGCCGTCTCGATCACGGAGATGGCCGTGAAGTCGGCACGAGTGCTCGCCGGGGCGCTCACGATCGGTGCGCCAGTGTTCCTCACCGAGGAGCACGCCGACCGGATTGATACGCGACCGGATGAGCTGCTGCGCCGCTCGCTGCTCGCGGGATAGGCACCATGCACATGAATGCACACACTGCCGGCGCGAGCCGGGGATTGCAGAGGGGACAAGCGATGGACAACGTCACGGGGAAGGTCGCGCTCGTTACGGGAGCGAGTTCCGGGATTGGTCGCGCGTATGCGCGTTCGCTCGCCGAGGCCGGCGCGAGCGTCGTGCTGGTGGGTCGCAACGCGGAACGATTGCGCGAGGTGGCGTCTGAACTTCCCGGCGAGCACCTTGCGGTGCCAGCGGATGTCGCAGCGGAGGGGAGCGCGGCGGAGATACTGCGCCTCGCAGTTGAGCGCTTTGGGCGGGTTGATATCGTGCTCGCGAACGCGGGGCTCTACCTCCCGGGGGACTTCGCTGAGGCGGATCTCGCGGCCGTGCGCGCGCTGCTCGACGTGAACGTATTCGGGGCCATGGCCATCATCCGCGAGGCGCTCCCTGCGATGATCGCGGCCGGGGCTGGGGACATCATCGTCACCAGCTCGGTGTCCGGGCACCAGGCGATTCACTGGGAGCCGATCTACTCGGCTTCGAAGCACGCGATGCAGTCCTTCACGCACGGCGTGCGACGGCAGCTCGTCGGGACGGGCGTACGCATCGGCGCGATCGCGCCCGGGGTCGTGCTGAACGAGCTCTGGGGCATCGGCGAAGCGGACGAAACCGCCGCACAGATTGCCGCGGCGACCGGGATCGATTCGCGCGATGTCGCCGAGGCAGTGCTGTTCATGCTGAGCCGACCCCGCCACGTCAACATCCGGGATCTTGTGATCCTCCCGACCTCGCAGGAGATTTGAAATGACACAGACCTCGACAACTCGCGAGCCACTGCTCGAGGCGAGTGGCATCGTCAAGACGTACGGTCATGTGCGCGCGGTGCGCGGTGCTGACTTTACGGTCTACCCGGGCGAAATTGTCTCCCTGATCGGGGACAACGGCGCTGGAAAGAGCACACTCGTGAAGATGCTTTCCGGCGCGGTGCGCCCCGACGAGGGCACCATCCGTTTCGAGGGGGCTCCGATCACGTTCGAGAGCCCGCAGGATGCGCGTCGCTACGGGATCGAGACGGTGTATCAGGACCTCGCGCTCGCGCAGGACCTTGATCCGGCGGCAAACCTGTACCTCGGACGCGAGCTGCGTCGTGGTGGGCTGCTCGGGGCGCTCGGTTTCCTCGACAAGCGTGGGATGCTCGATACCGCCGAGCGAGAGATGTCGGATCTGGGCGTGAAGCTGAAGGACATCACCGCTCCCGTCGCCGAGCTTTCCGGCGGCCAGAAGCAGTCGGTCGCCGTGGCCAGGGCCGCCATGTGGGCGAAGCGGATCATCTTCATGGATGAGCCGACGGCCGCGCTCGGCGTTGTCCAGACGAAGCAGGTGCTCGATCTCATCAAGCGGGTCAGCGACGCAGGCATCGCTGTCGTGCTCATTAGCCACAACATGCCGCAGGTGCTCGAGGTGAGCGATCGCGTCGAGGTGCTCCGGCTGGGTCAGCGCGTCGCAACGTTCACGGCCGCGGAAGCGACGGTCGAGGATCTCGTCGCCGCAATGACGAGCGGCGAAACGGAAGGGAAGGTGCGATGATCGCCCCCAACGAAGAAACTCAGTCCACGGCGGTCATCGGCTCGGCTGAGCTGTATCAGCGCCCCTCGCTCTTGAAGCGTGTGCTCGGGAGCGACACCTTCCGGTTGTTCCTCGCGATGGTGGCGCTCATCGTCCTGTTCGGGCTCCTGCGCCCGGGCGCATTCTTCACCCCGAACAACTTCATCAACCTCCTGACCGACGCCGCGATCCTGCTGGTGATGGCCGCTGGGGCGACCTATGTGATCATTACCGCTGGCATTGACCTCTCCGTCGGCGGCGTGCTCGTGTTCGCGAGCGTCGCCGGCGCGATGACGATGTCCGCGATCGGCGACGGCTCGCCGCTGACGCTCCTCATCGGACTCGTCGTCTCGCTCGTGGCGGGCACCGCGTGGGGGGTGCTGAACGGTGTGCTCATCGCGAAGGCACGGATCCCGGCGCTGATCGTCACGCTGGCGACGATGGGCGCCTCGCTGGGCGCTTCGCTGCTCATCACCGGCGGCGTCGACGTGCGCAACGTTCCGTTCGAGCTGGTCGACACCGTCGGCGCCGGGCGCATTCTCGGGATCCCCGTGCTCGCGGTGATCGCGATCGTGGTCGCGGTGATCTTCGGGGTGATCCTCGCGCAGACCCGATTCGGCCGGTACACCTACGCGGTCGGGTCGAACGCTGAGGCCCTGCGCCGCACGGGCGTCAACGTCGACCGGCACCTGATCAAGGTCTACGCGCTCGCCGGCCTGCTTGCCGGGCTTGCCGGCTACCTCTCGGTTGCGCGCTTCTCAACGACCACGCTGGGCGGCCACTCGACCGACAACCTGTCGGTGATCACCGCTGTCGTGATTGGCGGCGCGAGCCTGTTCGGTGGCCGCGGCCTCATGATCGGCACCGTGATCGGCGTGTTCATCCCGGTGATTCTGCAGAACGGCTTCGTGATCCTGAACGTCAGCCCGTACTGGCAGCAGATCGCGGTTGGCGCAGTGTTGCTCGGCGCCGTCTACCTCGACCAGATGCGGCGCCGCAACAACAGCAGATAGCCGTATCCCCCCTCTTGTCATGCACCACCATCCACCCACGAAAGCAGGAAAGACATGAACATCATCAAGCGCAGTGCCGCGCTTCTCGCGGTGTCGGCTCTCGCCGTCTCGCTCGCAGCGTGCACCACGGGAAGCCAGAACGCAGAGTCCGGCGGGACCGAAGCGAGCGGGCAGCTCACCGAGGCCGACCTCGCTGGCAAGACCATCGGCTTCATCCCCGGTGTGAACGATCCCTTCTACATTTCGATGCAGTGCGCGATCGAGACGGCGGCTGAGGAGTACGGCCTCGAGGTGTCCGCGCAGATTCCCGAGCAGTTCGAGGCGGCAGTGCAGACGCCCATCGTGAACTCGATGGTCGCGACCAAACCCGTCGCGCTCCTCATCGCACCGACCGACGGGAAGGCGCTCGAGCCGCCGCTGAAGCAGGCCGTCGACGCCGGCATCCCCGTTGGGCTTGTCGACACGACGTTGGACGATCCGGAGCTCGCGTTCACCTCGGTCGCGACGGACAACGAGCAGGGCGGGGCCGCGGCAGCGGATGCGCTCGCGGAGCTGGTGGGCGGGAAGGGCAAGGTCCTCGTGATCGCGTTCAAGGCCGGCGCATCAACGTCTGACGCGCGACAGAAGGGCTTCGAGGATCAGATCGCCACGCACAGCGGGATCGAGTACATCGGCGCGCAGATCAACGACAACGACCCTGCGAAGGCCGCGTCGATCGTCCAGGCTGCGATCGCTGCAAACCCCGACCTGACGGGGATCTTCGCGACGAACCTATTCGCTGCACAGGGTGCCGCGACGGGGCTGCGCAACGCGAACGCGCAGGGCGACGTCAAGATCGTCGGCTTCGATGCCGGCTCGACGCAGATTGAGCAGCTGGAGCGCGGCGACGTGCAGGCGCTCGTGGCGCAGAAGCCGGGCGACATCGGCACTCAGGCCGTCGAGCAGGCGGTCGCGCACCTCACCGGCGGCGAGGTGACCCCGCAGATCGGCACCGAGACGGTGGTCATCACGCAGGAGAACCTCGCGAGCATGCAGGATGCGATCTACAAGGAATCCTGCGGCTAAGAGAATCGCGATCGGGCGGGCGCTGCGTGCTCCCGCCCGGTCGCGATCGATTGTGAGCCCACCCACTCCGAGCACCGAGGAGACGCCGTGACCGGCATCGGAATGATTGAACTCCAGGCGAATCAGCCGGCGGCCCGGCCATACCGCGGCGGCAGTGGCATCGCGCGCTTTCGCGGCGCCACGCAACCCGACGCGTTCCGCCCGGAGGACTTCCTCGGCTCAACCACGGAGGTGCACGCCGGAGGCGGTGTCGGTCTCACTCGCTTACCGGATGGCCGGCTCCTGCGCGACGCGATCGCGGCTGACCCGATCGGATTTCTCGGCACCGCGACACCGCGTGGTGATGCGGGCGAGAGCGGGCTCCTCACAAAGCTGCTCAGCACCGACGAGCGGCTCTTCGTCCATGCACACCCCACCGACGAGTTCGCACGGACACACGAGCTGGGGTGTGTGGGGAAAACCGAATCATGGTTCGTGCTCGACGTCGCCCCGGGCGCTGACCCGTACGTGCTGCTTGGCTTCGCTCGGGAGGTCGCCCCTACCGAGCTGGCCGACTGGTTCGAGGGCCAGCGCGTCACGGACATGGTCGCCGCGATGCACCGAGTCCCGGTTGCTCCTGGCGACACCTTCCACGTGCCTGCCGGGCTGCCGCACGGCATCGGACCCGGTCTCACGCTGGTCGAGCTGCAACAGCCTGCCGACCTCTCCATTCTGCTGGAATACTCCGGGTTTCCCGGGCTCGACCGGGACGCCGCACTGCTCGGCATGCCGCGGGACCGCGCGCTCGCGGCGATTCGACGCGAGGCGATCGCGGCGGAGGAACTCGCTGGGCTGCGCGCGAATCGCCCCGAAGCCGGGCGCGTGCAGCGACTCTTTCCCGCCGCGGCTGATCCGTTCTACTCGGCCGAGCGCGTGCGGCCTGGTCGGACCGAGACGACTCTGCGCGCAGGGTTCGCGATCATCGTCGTGCGTGCGGGCGTGGGGGCGATCCGGACGACGCGCGGTGCCATCACGGCTGCACCGGGCAGCGTCTTCCTTGCGCGCCATGACGCTGGCGAGCTGCGTATCGGCCCGGACCTCGACCTCATCGTGTGCCGCCCCGCTGAGGGATCGGTGTGAGGGAGGCGCCCATGCTGCTCGGCGTCGACCTCGGCACGACGAGTGTCAAGGCGGTCGTGTTCACACACGCCGGCCGCGCCGTTTCCCTCGGGCGGCGCACCACCCCGTGGACCACGACGACCGAAGGCGCTGAAACACGCGCAGAGGCGTTGCGCGACGCGACCTTCCTCGCGATCAGGGACGCGCTCGATGCGGCACCCTCCGGCCGCGTCGCCGGTGTCGGGATCGCGAGTTTCGCCGAGGCCGGTGTGCTGCTCGACGCCGAGGGCGCATCGCTTGCCCCGGTGATCGCCTGGTACGACCGCCGCGACGAACGCGAACTCACGGAACTGACTGAGCAGCTCGGCGGATCCTTCTCACGAACGACGGGCCTGCCCCTCGCGCAGCAGTGGTCGCTCACCAAGAGCCGGTGGCTTGGCCGGCACCACGCCGCAGCGGTTGCGCGCGCTCAGCTGCGCCTCAACGTCGGCGAGTGGATCGCGTTCGCGCTCGGCGGGCGGGCGGCAAGCGAACCGTCTCTCGCGTCGCGCACCGGGTGGCTCGCGCTGGCGGACCGGGCGCCCTGGCCTGCCGCGCTCGAATTCGCCGGGGTCTCAGGTGAGTGGCTCCCCGAACTCGCGGATGCCGGCACCGACCTTGGGTCGGTGCGGGCCGGGATCCACCCGCGCCTCACCGGCGCGCGCATCGCCGTCGCCGGCCACGATCACCAGGCCGCCGCGATCGGCGCCGGGGCCTGGCACTCCGGGGACACGCTCGACTCCTGCGGCACCGCCGAGGCGCTCGTGCGCACCACCGATCCAGCGCTGAGTCCGGAGGTGATTGAGCGGCTCACTGCCGGCGGCGTGACCGTTGGCTGGCACGCGCTGCCAGGACACTGGTGCCTGCTCGGCGCGACCGAGGGCGGCCGCGCGCTCGGCGCGCTCCTCGCAGCGTTGGGCGTCAGCGACCTCACTGCCGGCCTCGATGAGCGGGCCCGCGCGGTGCACGCATCAGGCGGCGATGCGGTTGGTGAGCTGCCGAGTGTCGGCTCGGATACGAGCAACGCCGACATTCGTGCGCGCGCCGCCGCGGCCCGCGACCACGCAGCCGCTGAGGACGCCGCCGCCCGCCTGTGGCTCGGCTCGGTCGAGCGTGTGACGCGCGAGGCGCGGGCGCTCGCGGCGCTCATGGCCACCGCAGCTGGGCCGAGCGAGCGCATGCTGGCGGTCGGCGGCTGGACCGCGAGCCAGGCACTCGTCGACGCGAAGCGGAGGCAGCTTGGCCGCGTCGAACTCCCGGAGATCGAGGAAGCTGGCGCTCGGGGTGCCGCGCTGTGCGCCGGGGTCGCGGCGGGGATGTGGGATCGTGTTTCTGACTCGACGTTCTAGGCAGGCACGTGCCGGTGAGCCCCCGCTCGTTGGGCTACCCGGCGTCAGGGGTGAGCGGTCGACCCCAGTCGATGTCCTCGGTGCACCACTCCTCGAGCCGTTCGCTCGGGAGGACCTCGAAGAGCGTACCCGGGTGGGCGACCGCGGACGCGCCCCAGCGCACCGCGGTGCGCACGGCGTCGCGACGATCGGCGCGGGCGGCGAGGAAGCCTGCGAGTGTCGCGTCGCCGGCGCCGACCGCGTTCACCACGCGGTCCGGCCGTGCGCCAGCCCAGAGTTCCCCCGCTCCGTCGACGAGCAGCGCCCCATCGGCCCCCAAGCTGACGAGCACCGCGCCAACGCCGTGCTGCTCACGCAGCGCGCGTGCGGCGTCACGGACGTCGCCGAGCGTGCTGAGCTCGCGACGCACAATCTCCGAGAGTTCGTGAGCGTTCGGCTTGATCAGGTCGGGTGCCGCGAGCAGGGCGGCGGACAGCGCGGCGCCGGAACTGTCTACCGCGGTGAACAGCCCGAGCTCTCGCCCGAGCGCGACGAGCTCCGCGTGCAGCGTCTCGTCAGTGCCGGTCGGCAGGCTGCCAGCAGTGAGCAGTGCGTCGGCGCCCTGCGCGGCGAGCGCGCGCGTGCGGTCCGCGAGCGCGCGCCGCTCACCGGGCCCGAGCGGCGCACTCGACGTATTGATCTTGGTGTCCGGCTGCCCGGCAACCAGCAGTGTGACGTTCGTGCGCACCGGGCCGCCCGACGTGAACGAGTGCGGCACGTCGAGCGCGGCCAGCTCGCGCGTCATGAACTCCGTGCCGTCGCCGGCAGCGGCAATGACCGCGTGCGACGGGATCCCGGCGCGCTGCAGCGCAACCGAGACATTCACACCCTTGCCGCTCGGCTCGCGCTGCTCGTGCGCAGCGCGGTGCACGAGGCCGAACGTGAACTCGGATACCCCAATCGTCCAGTCGATCGCGGGGGACGGGGTCACGGTGATCAACACCGTCCTAGTCTACCAATGGCGCCGGTTTCGGGGCCCAGAGGAGGAACACATGATTGCATCGCCTGAGCTCATCACAGCATCGCGGCACACTGGCGTGCTCGCCGTGAACATTGTGACGATCGAGCACGTGCTCGGCGCGATTGCCGGGGCCGAGCGCGCGGGAAAGCCGCTCATTCTCCAGCTCAGTGAGAACGCGATCGCGTTCCATGGCGCCGTCGAGCCCATTGCTGCAGCGGCGCGCGCCGCGGCCGAGCTCGCGGCTGTGCCGGTTGGCCTGCATCTCGACCACATCACCGACCACGCGCTCGCCGCGCGCGCCCCCGCGCTGGGCTTCGGCTCGGTGATGTACGACGGCGCCGCGCTGCCGTTTGCGGAGAACATCGCACGCACCCGTGAGGTCACCGAGCTGCTGCATGCGGCGGGGGTGCGCGTCGAAGCGGAACTCGGCGAGATCGGCGGAAAACTCGGTGCGCACGCCCCGGGCGTCCGCACCGACCCGGCCGAGGCGGCCGACTTTGTCTCGCGGACGGGCGTCGACGCGCTCGCGGTCGCCGTCGGCTCCGAGCACGCCATGACGACGCGCGACGCGCGACTCGATCTTGGCCTCATCGCTGAGCTCGCTGCCGCGGTTCCGGTGCCGCTCGTGCTGCACGGCTCATCGGGCGTCTCGGACGCTGGGATCCGGGCCGCCATCGCCGCGGGGATGACGAAGATCAATGTGGGTACCGCACTGGGCGTCGCGTTCACCGCGGCGTCCCGCGATGCGCTCGCTGATCCTGCGCTCGTCGATCCGCGGAAGTTTCTTGCGCCGGCGCGCGCAGCGGTCGCGGACGAGGTCGCCCGTCTCCTCGACACGGTGATCGGCTAGCTATGGCACGCGCAGTCGCGGTCGGCGTCGACTCATCGACCCAGTCGTGCAAGGTTGAGCTGCGCGCGATCGAGAGCGGCGAACTGCTCGGCTTCGGCGCTGCGCCGCACCCGCACACCGTGCCGCCGATCAGCGAGCAAGATCCCGAGGCGTGGTGGGATGCGTTCGTGGCCGCGCTCGGGAACGCGCGTCGTGCGGCAGGCGACGTCGATATCGTGAGTCTCGGGATCGCGGGGCAGTGCCACGGATTCGTGCCGCTTGATGCGGCTGGGCGCGTGATCCGGCCCGCGAAGCTCTGGAACGATACGACCGCTGCCCCCGAGCTCGCGGCGCTCGTCGCAGAGGTGGGGGCCGCTTCCTTTGCTCGCTCGGTTGGCTCGGTGCCGACGGCGGCGTTCACCATCGCGAAGATCGCCTGGCTCCGAGCCAACGAGCCGCACCACTTCGCGCGCCTGCGTACGATCCTGCTGCCGCACGACTACCTCGCGTACCGGCTCACTGGGCGGTTCGCGACCGATCGCTCGGATGCCTCAGGTACTGGCTACTTCGATCCAGCAACGAACCGCTACCGAATCGAGCACCTGCAGCGCATCGATGCCGAGGTTGACTGGGCCCCGATGCTGCCTGAGGTGCTTGGCCCCGAAGGCAGTGCGGGAACGGTGCTCCCGGGGATCGCTGCAGAGCTGGGGATCCGAGTCGGCGCTCGCGTCAGCGCCGGCGCCGGGGACCAGCACGCCTCGGCGCTCGGGCTTGGGATCCGCGACGGCGACCTCGCGTGCTCGTTCGGGACCTCGGGGGTGGTGGTGACGACGACCCCCGAGCCACTCGCGGACGAGACCGGCATCGTGAGCGGTACGGCAAACCTCACCGGAGGATTCCTGCCCCTCGTGTGCACGCTCAACGGTGCGAAGGTGACCGACGCCTTTGCGCGGATCCTTGGCGTCGATCATGCCGAGCTTTCGCGACTCGCGCTGACGGCGGGTGCTGATGGTCCGGTCCTCGCTGCATATCTCGACGGAGAGCGCACTCCGAACCGGCCAGGCGCGGCGGGGCTCCTCGCGGACATCACGACGGAAGTCACGCGCGAGGAGATCGCGCGCGCAGCAGTTGAGGGCGTGGTGTTCGGGCTCCGTGTCGGTGTGGAAGGCATCGATCGATTGGGGATCGACACCGGGGGCGACGTGTTCGCCATCGGTGGTGGCGCGCGCTCCGAAGCAACGACGCAGCTGCTCGCGGACGCCCTTGATCGCGAGGTGCGGCTCGTCGACGCGGCTGAGCCGGTGGCGCGCGGGGCGGCGGTGCAGGCCGCGGCCGTGCAGCACGGTGTGCCGGTCGGTGAGCTGGGCGAAGCGTGGCGGCCGGTGGAGCTGCGCGCCGTTGCACCTCGCGGCGCGGGGTTCACCGCCGAACGGTACGTGCGTTACCGCGAGGCCGCAGCGGTCACGGCGCTCGACACCTAGCCGAGCGCCGTGACCGGGCGCAGCGGCACCCGGTCGCGTTTAGCGCCGGGCGCTCATGCGCCCGGCGCCGGGGGTGTACGTGGTGACCGGCGCTGACCGAGCGACGACCGCGCGCAGCTCAGCGAGCCCCTGACCGATCTGTCCGAGTGCCTGCGCCTGCACCAGCATGTTGCCCATGGCGGTTGCCTCGACGGGCCCGGCGACCACCGGAAGACCCGCGCGATCCGCGATCGCCTGGCACAGGAGCTGGTTCTGCGAGCCGCCTCCCACCACGTGAATGACGCGAACCTCTCGGTCAGCGAGCCGGGCCCCTGTCGCGACGGCGGCGGCGAACGCGGTCGCGAGGCTCTCCACGATCGAGCGCACCACCGCTGCCTTGCCGTCCGGCCCGCGCTCTCCGCGCTCACTGAACCAGGTGTCGATGCGGCCGGGGATATCCCCAGGCGGCATGAAGATGGGGTCGTTGACGTCAAAGATGGGAATCGGGCCAGGGACCCGCGCCGCAGCGTCGAGGAGCTCAGCAAGCCGGCTTGAACGCTGCGCGTCGGTGCCCCGTTCCCAGTGCCGGAGCGATTCGGAGAGCAGCCACAACCCCATGACGTTGTGCAAGAACCGGGTCGTTCCGGCGACGCCGCCCTCGTTCGTGAAGTTCGCCTCGCGTGCCGCCGCGCTGAGCACGGGGGCGTCAAGTTCGAGGCCGACGAGACCCCAGGTGCCGCACGACACGTAGGCGAAGTCGGTTCCCGTGCTCGGGATCGCAGCGACGGCCGATGCCGTGTCGTGCGATGCCACCGCGACCAGCTCAAGCGGACGCCCGACGACCGCGGCGACCTCGGGGGAGAACGTGCCGAGACGGGCACCAGGGTCAACGAGGGGCGGGAGGATCCGGCCGGGGATCCCCAGCGAATCCGCGAGCGCGAGATCCCAGTCCTGTGTGCGCGCATCGAGAAGCCCGGTGGTCGAGGCGTTCGTCCGCTCGGCGACCTCGGCACCGGTCAGCCAGTGCGCGAGCAGGTCGGGGATGAGGAGGAGTCGGTCGGCGCTCGCCAGCACATCGCCCTCGGCCGCAAGCTGGAAGATCGTGTTGAACGGGAGGTGCTGCAAGCCATTGCGAGCGTAGAGTTCCGCAGCCGAGACGCGCCCGTGCACCGCGGAGACGCCGGCCTCGCAGCGCGCGTCACGATAGTGGTAGGGGACACCGAGCGGTCGACCGTCTCGGAGGAGGCCGTAGTCCACCGCCCACGAGTCGATGCCCACCGATGCGATCTCGCCGGGTGCGCCGCGCTCCGCGAGCGCGAGGCCGGCGAGGGTCTGGCGGTACAGCTCGAGCAGGTTCCAGTGCAGGCCGTCCCGTGTGCGCACCGGGTCGTTCGCGAAGCGGGCGATGTGCTGCGTGCGGAGTTCGGGCCCCGCCTCGCCTGGCTCGATGCGGCCGACGATCACTCGGCCGCTCGTCGCCCCGAGATCGACCGCGGCGACCCGGCCAGGCACCGTGCGTCCCACCGCGCTACGCGCCCCAGCTCGCCTGCGCGCCGCCGACGCGCTCGGCGGCGATGCGCTGCTGGTAGCCGGATGAGGCGTACGCGGCCATCGGGTCGGCTGGCAGGCCGCGCGACTCGCGCCACTCCGCGAGCGCCGGGCGCACGTCCGTGTAGAACGCGTCCATGTACACGGCGTTCGCGCCGAGCACGTCGCCCGCGGCCTCCGCGGCAGCGAGCGCGTCGCGGTCGAGGAGCAGTGCACGCGCCGTCATCTCCTGCACGTTGAGCACGGAGCGGATCTGACCGGGGATCTTCTCCTCGATGTTGTGGCACTGGTCGAGCATGAACGCGACGTCGGGGTTATTCAGGCCGCCGCCGCGGACCACCTCGGCGATGATCCGGAACAGCTGGAACGGGTCGGCGGCGCCAACGATCAGGTCGTCGTCGGCGTAGAAGCGGCTGTTGAAGTCGAACGCGCCGAGCTTGCCGAGGCGGAGCAGCTGCATCACGATGAACTCGATGTTCGTGCCCGGCGCGTGGTGGCCGGTGTCGAGGCAGACCATCGCGCGCTCGCCGAGGGCGGTGACCTGCGCGTACGAGGTGCCCCAGTCGGGAACGTCGGTGTGGTAGAACGCCGGCTCGAAGAACTTGTACTCGAGCACGAGGCGCTGCTCGCCCGAGAGCCGTGCGTAGACCTCCTGCAGCGACTCCTGCAGCCGGTCCTGGCGGCCGCGCATGTCGACCTGACCGGGGTAGTTGGAGCCGTCGGCGAGCCAGATCTTCAGGTCGCGCGAGCCCGTGGCGTCCATGACGTCGATGCAGCGCAGGTGGTGATCGATCGCCTTGCGGCGGATCGCGGGATCCACGTGCGTGAGGGCGCCGAACTTGTAGTCCTCGTCCTGGAACGTGTTCGAGTTGACCGTGCCGAGGCTGACCCCGAGGTTCTCCGCGTGGGTGCGCAGCGCCGCGTAGTCGTCGACGAGATCCCAGGGGATGTGGAGCGCAACGGCGGGCGCGAGGCCGGTGAGGCGGTGCACCTCAGCGGCGTCGGCGATCTTCTCGAACGGGTCGCGCGGGGTGCCGGGGGTCGAGAACACCTTGAACCGCGTGCCCGAGTTGCCGTACGCCCACGAGGGGACCTCGATCGCCTGCTGTGCGAGGGTGGCGAAGTGTTCGGGAGTCAGCTGCGTGCTCATGATCTGCGCTTTCTTTCGTGTCTCGCGCCTACGCGCGATCCGAGCCCGATGGGGTGCGGGCGAGTTGGTCCTCGAGGTTGAACACCTCGGTCAGTCGGGGGGCCTCCTGGTCAGGGCGGCCGGTCGAGGCGATGAAGAACTCCGCCATGTCTGCCTCCCACTCGGTGGTGCGCGGGTCGGCGGCGAGTGCGCGCTGCGCTGCGTCGTCGTCATCGGTCTCGTAGTAGCCGATGAGGAGGCCGTCCGGGCGGAGGAACAGCGAGTAGTTGCGGCGCCCGGCGTCGGTGATCGCGGCGAGCATGTCGGGCCACACCGCTGCGTGGCGCCGCGTGTACTCGGCGATCCGTTCGGGCTTGACCCGCATTTCGAAGCAGACGCGCATCGGTTCTCCTGTGTGAGTGGTGCGGTGGTGGTGCCCCGGCCGCGCCGGGGCACCACCGTGGCGACTAGAAGTCGAAGTCGCCGATGTTTTCCTTGTTGAAGCGGTAGGGATCGCCGAGCAGCACGACGCCGTCCGCGCCGACGGTGTACTCGCCGAGGTCGCCCGCCTCGAAGGTGTCGCCCTCGGCGCCGGTGATGTCGCCGGCAACGAGCGCGTTCGCCGCGTACGCGGTGAGGTAGCCGAGCTCCTCCGGGTTCCAGAGCGCGAACTCGGTGACGGTGCCGTCCTCGACGTACTCACGCATCTGGTTCGGCGTGCCGAGGCCGGTCAGCGCGACCTTCCCCTTCGCGTCCGAGGTGGAGAGGTAGCGCGCTGCGGCCGCGATGCCGACGGTGGTCGGCGACACGATGCCCTTGAGCTCCGGGTAGGTCTGCAGCAGCGCGGCAGTCTTGTCGAAGGAGGTCTGGTCGTCGTCGTCGCCGTACACGACCTCGACGAGCTCGATGTCCGGGTGGCTCGCGGCGAGCTCTTCCTTCATCATGTCGATCCAGGCGTTCTGGTTCGTCGCGTTCGCGGCGGCGGACAGCACGGCGATCTCGCCGGCGTCGCCGATCTGCTCGGCGATCATGTCGACCTGCACCTTGGCGATGCCGGCGGCGTCAGCCTGGTTCACGAAGATGTCGCGGCAGTCGGTGTTCGTGTCCGAGTCGAAGGTGACGACCTTGAGTCCGGCGTCGCGCGCCTCGGTCAGCGCGTCACAGATCGCCTTCGGATCGTTCGCCGAGACGGCGAGCGCGTCGACGCCCTGCTGCGTCGCGGTGTTGATGAAGCTGACCTGGCCGTCCGGCGTTGCCTCGGCCGGGCCGACCTCGTTGAAGGTGCCGCCGAACGCCTCGACTGCGGCCGTGCCGCCCTTGCTCGATGTGTCGAAGTACGGGTTGCCGAGGTTCTTGGGGATGAACGTGACGCTCGCCCCCGCGGCGTCACCGGAGCCCGAATCGGATCCGGATCCGCTCGCAGCGCCTGTGCCGCCCGAGCAGCCGGAGAGGAGGAGCGCGGCGCTCGCCGCGAGCGCGACGATGGCGCCGGCCTTCTTATTCTTCGTGAACCACATTGTTCGTTCCTTTCAGTGCCCGCGGAGCGGGGCCGTGGTGAGGTGGGTGAGAGAGGAGAGCTAGGAGGCTGCGCCAGGGGTGCCGGCGAGCGTGAGTTTCGGGCCGGCGCGACGCCGGTTCTTGACCGCGGCGAACACGCTCGACGACACGACCGCGGCGATGAGCAGCACGCCGGTGATGATGTTGATCACGTCGGAGGTGACGTTCGCGAGTCGCAGCGCGCTGGCGAGCACGCCGATCAGGAGCACGCCGGCGATGACGCCGTGCAGCGCGCCGCGGCCGCCGAAGATCGAGACGCCGCCGAGGAGCACCGCGGCGATCACCTGCATCTCCATGCCGGTCGCATTGTCGCCGCGCGCGCTGCCGTAGCGGAGCGTGTAGTAGATGCCGGCGAGCGCGGCGACCGCCCCGCTCAGCGCGAAGAGGAGCAGCTTCGTCCGCGCGACGTTCACGCCGGAGAACCGCGCCGCCTCGGGGGACAGGCCGATCGCGAAGATGCCGCGACCGAAGCGGGTGAAGTGCAGCATGATCGCGAACACCGCGGCGAGCAGCACGAACAGGATGATCACGACAGGGATGCCGGTCGACCCGATCTTCGCCTTCGCGAGGCCGGTCCAGAACTCGGGGAAGTCGGTCACCGCGGTGGTGCCGAGCAGGCCGACCGCGAGCCCGCGGTACAGGGCGAGCGTGCCGATCGTGACCGCGAGCGATGGCAGGCCGACCGTGGTGATCAGGAAGCCGTTGAACAGGCCGCAGAGCAGCCCGGCACCGAGCGCGATCACGATCGTGATCCCGAACGGTACGCCGGCCTGCGTGAGCACACCGGTGAGCACGCTCGAGAAGCCGACGACGCTCGCCACCGAGAGGTCGATCTCGCCCGTGACGATGATCGCGGTCATCGGCAGCGCGATGATCAGGATCGGGAACATGTCGAGCAGCAGGTAGGTCATCGTGATCTGGCTGCCGAAGTTCGGCACGATCGCCGATGCGGCGATCACGACCACGATGAACAGCGCGATGATCGCGGTCTCGCGGGTGAGGAGGAGGCGCTGCCAGAGCGGCCGATCGTAGTCGGCGATGGGGCGGAGCCCAGCGGTGGTGGGGGCTGGGGCGGTTACCGGTGCGCTCATCGCGTCGTCTCCCGTGCTTCGATCAGCTTTCGATGTTGTCTGACGGCGATCACCCGGTCGAGGACGATCGCGCCGATGATGAGGACACCGACGACGGCGCGCTGCCAGAAGTCGGGCACCCCGAGCACCGGCAGGGCCCGGTTGATGGTGAGCAGCAGGAGCGCGCCGATCGCGGCGCCCCACACCGATCCGACGCCGCCGAAGATCGCGACGCCGCCGATC
The DNA here is from genome assembly GCF_003917135.1 of Leucobacter chromiireducens. Lineage (GTDB taxonomy): Bacteria > Actinomycetota > Actinomycetes > Actinomycetales > Microbacteriaceae > Leucobacter > Leucobacter chromiireducens_A. The sequence continues at coordinate 62,884 of NZ_RPDI01000010.1, read as the reverse complement.
ACTGCCGCGCCGATCGCGTCGAGCTCCCACCCGGATCCCGCCTGCGAGTTGATCGTGCCGTAGCGCGCGGCGTACAGCACGCCGGCGAAGCCCGAGAGCGCACCCGAGAGCACGAACGCGGTGATGATGCGGCGCGTCACCGGGAGGCCGTACAGCTGCGCGGCGTCGGGGTCGGAGCCGATCGCGTAGTTCTCACGGCCGGCGCGCGTGTTGCGCATCCACCAGGCGACGGCGATGAGCACGATCACCGCGATGATGGTCAGCACGGGGATCGAGAACACCTGCGCGGTGCCGAGGCCAAGGAACTCCTTGGGCATGTCGGACGCGTTGATCCGGTCCGAGCCGGTCCACCACACGTTGATGCCGCGGAACGCGTACATCGTGCCGAGGGTGATCACGAGCGCCGGGACGCGTGCGAACGCGACGAGCGCGCCGTTGATGAGACCGAGCAGGCCGCCGAACACGACCGCGATCAGCACGACCGCGAGCACCGGGATCCCCGGCACGTCGATGAACAGGCGGCCGGTGAGGTAGGCGCTGAGGCCGAGCACCGAGCCGACCGACAGGTCGACGTTGCGGGTGATCAGCACGACCGCCTGGCCCACCGCGACGAGCATCAGCAGCGACGGCGTGAGCCAGAGATCGCGGTAGCCGTCGACGGAGAACAGGAAGTTCGGGTTCTTCAGGGTCGCCGCGGCGATCACGAGGATCACGGCGAGCAGGATGCTCGCCTCGCGTGCGCGGGTCAGCCGGCCGAGCGCGGTGCTGAACGCGCCGCGAGCGGTCGATGGTGCGGCCGAGGCCGTGGTCGTGGCGGTCATGCGGCCTGCTCCGTCTGCGTGGTCGGGTTCTGGGTTGCGGCGCGCATCACGTTCTCCTGCGTCGCGTCGGCGCGGTCGATCGTTGCGGTGATCCGGCCCTCGCGCATCACGACAACGCGGTCGGCCATGCCGAGCACCTCGGGCAGCTCGCTCGAGATCATCAGCACGGCCATGCCCTGGCTCGCCAGCGTCGAGAGGAGCCGGTGCACCTCAGACTTCGTGCCGACGTCGATGCCGCGGGTGGGCTCGTCGATGATCAGCACGCGCGGGTTCGTGGCGAGCCACTTGCCGAGCACCACCTTCTGTTGGTTGCCGCCCGAGAGCGTGCCGGCAAGGGTGCTGAGCGCCGTGGTTTTCACCTCCAGCTGCTCGGACCAGGGGCGCGCGGCGCGCTGCTCGGCCCGCGCGGTGACGAGCCCCAGCTTCGCGATCGAGTCGAGGATCACGGCCGAGGTGTTGCGCGCGACGCTCTCCTCGAGCACGAGGCCCTGCTTGCGGCGATCCTCCGGCACGAGCGCGAGGCCTGCGCGCATCGCCGCGGTGGGGACGCCCTTGCGGATGCGCGTGCCGCCGAGGCGGACCTCGCCGCTCTGGTAGTCGTCGACGCCGAAGATGGCGCGTGCGACCTCGCTGCGGCCGGCGCCGACGAGCCCGGCGAGGCCGACGATCTCGCCCGCGCGTACGGTGAAGCTGATGTCGCTGAAGACGCCGGGGCTCGTGAGGCCGGTCACCTCGAGCAGCGGCTCACCGATCGTGGTCTCGAGCTTGGGGAAGAGCTCGGTGATCTCGCGGCCCACCATCTCGGCGACGACGCTGTCGGGATCGGTCTCCGCGATCGCACGCGTGGAGATGTAGCTGCCGTCGCGCATCACCGTGATCGTGTCGCACAGCGCGAACACCTCGTCGAAGCGGTGCGAGATGAACACGAGGGCGCGGCCCTCGTCGCGCAGCGCGCGGGCGACGTCGAAGAGGCGGTCGACCTCGACGCCGGAGAGCGCGGCGGTCGGCTCGTCCATGATCAGGATCTGCGCGTCGAGCGAGATGGCCTTGGCGATCTCGATCATCTGCTGGTCGGCGATCGAGAGGCCGTCGGCCGTGCGATCGGGATCCATGCGCAGGCCGAGCCGTGCGAAGAGCGCCTCGGTCTCGGTGCGCATGCGCGTCCGGTCGATGCGGCCGAAGCGGCCGCGTGGCTGGCGGCCCATGAAGATGTTCTCCGTGACCGAGAGGTCGGGGAAGAGCGTCGGCTCCTGGTAGATGACCGCGATGCCGGCGGCCTTGGCCTCGGCGGTGCTCGTGAAGTCGACGGACGCGCCGGCGAGCCGGATGTCGCCAGCGTCGCGGCGGTAGAGGCCGGCGATGATCTTCACGATCGTCGACTTGCCCGCGCCGTTCTCGCCGACGAGCGCGTGGATCGAGCCGGGGTGGAGGGCGATGGTCCCGTCACGCAGTGCGACCACGGCGCCGAATGCCTTGGTCACGCCGGCGAGCTCAAGCAGTGGCTCGGGGCTGGGTGATCTCTTCATTGAATTCACGGGGCTTCCTGTCGCGTGTGCGGCATCTCGGCTGTGGGATGTGCGATCGTGTTAATGAATCGTTTCAATCGCGTTACGCAGAGTCTAAACACAGTCATTTTCCTCCGTCAAGCCGGCGACCGCGGCGTTGCCGATCCGTTATTGAAGCGTTTCAATTTGGCGGCGGGCTCAATTATGATGAGGCAGATCACGGCGAGGTGGGCGGACGAGAGGAGCAGCATGGCCGCGAGTATCAGAGACGTCGCACGCGAGGCCGGCGTCTCGGTCGGCACCGTATCGAACGTGCTCAACCGCCCGAATCGCGTCGCCGCGGCCACGATCGAGCGCGTCCACGCCGCCATCGAGCAGCTCGGCTTCGTGCGCAACGACGCCGCGAGGCAACTGCGCGCCGGGCGCAGCCACAGCTTCGGACTTGTCGTGCTTGACACGCGGAACCCGTTCTTCATGGACGTCGCGCACGGCGCGCAGAGCCGCGCGCTCGACGACGGCTACACCGTGCTGATGGGCGGCAGCGACGACTCCCGCCCGCGCGAGTCCAGCCTGCTCGAAATGTTCGAGGAGCACCGCGTCGCCGGCGTGCTCATCACCCCGGTCGACACCGACCTCGCGCAGCTGCGCAAACTCCGCGACGCCGGGATCCCGGTCGTGCTCGTCGACCGCGGCTCAAGCGACCGCTCGCTCCCCTCGGTCTCCGTCGACGACGTCGAGGGCGGCCGCATCGCGGCGCGGCACCTGCTCGAGATCGGGCGCACACGGATCGCGTTCGTCGGCGGCCCGCGCGGCATCGAGCAGGTGGCCGACCGCCTCGCCGGCGTCACCGAGGTGCTCGCCGCCCAGCGCGGGGCCGTGCTCGAGGTGTTCGAGACGCAGGCGCTCAGCGTTCTCGAGGGTCGCCGCATCGGCGAGGCAATTGCGGTGCTGCCCCCGGATGAGCGGCCGGACGCCGTGTTTGCGGCCAACGACCTGCTGGCGCTCGGCGTGCTGCAGGCGCTCGTCATGACGGGCTCGCTGCGCGTCCCCGAGGACATCGCGCTGATCGGCTACGACGACATTGACTTCACGCACTCCGCCGTGGTGCCGATCACCTCGGTGCGGCAGCCGGCGTTCGAGATCGGCAGCACCGCGGTCGAGCTCCTGCTGCGCGATGCGGCGCAGGGGGACACGGGCCTGCGTGAGCAGATCGTGTTCCAGCCGGAGCTCGTGGTGCGCGCGTCGACGGTGGGCGGCCTGGTGGGTTGAGGTTGCGCGCGCGGCCCGCTCGCGCGCTCGCTCTCCCGGCCCTGCCCGACCGACCGCGCCACGATCCCGCAGGAGAAATCTGATATCTCGGAGGGTTTCGCCCGTTTTGCGGCGAGCTTTCCAATTTCTCCGGTGGGTTTGAGGTTTGAGGCTGGGGGCGAAGGGTGGGGCGCGCGGCGCAGCCCCGCGGGTGGCGCCTAGCCGGCCGCCCCGCGAGTGTGCGCCCACACGACCGCCTGGATCCGATCACGCACACCGAGCTTCTGCAGCACGTTCGAGACGTGCGTCTTGATCGTGGCCTCCCCGAGGAAGAGCTCTGCCGCGATTTCCGCGTTCGACCGCCCCTGCGCGACCAGCGTGAGCACCTCGCGTTCCCGCTCCGTGAGCCCGGCAGCATCGAACGCTGCCGCGCGATCAGCCTGATCAGCGGCCTGATCCCGGTCGACGCCAGACTCCTGCCCTGCCGCGTCCGCCGGTTCAGCGGCCACCCGCTCGAGCACCGCTCGCGTCACATCCGGCCCGAGCAGCGCGTGCCCGCTGGCCAGCGCACGCACCGCGTCGATGAGTTGCTCCGCGCGGGACGTCTTCAGGAGGAAGCCGCTCACGCCAGCGGCGAGGGCCGCGAACAGGTACCGCTCGTGCCCGAACGTGGTGAGGATCAGAATCGCGGGCGGCGGCACCGCCGGCACCGCCCCCGCCGCACGCCCTGCGGGCCCCGTCGGACCCGCGGCCAGGATCCGCCGCGCCGCCTCGATCCCGTCCATGCCGGGCATCTCGACGTCCATGCAGATCACGTCGGGCCGGAGTTCGCGCGACAGCGCGACCGCCTCCGCGCCGTTCGACGCCTCCCCGACGACCTCGAGGTCGGGTTCCGACTCCAGGATGATGCGGAACCCGGAGCGAACGAGCGCCTGGTCGTCGACGATCAGGATACGGATGCTCATGCGGCCCCCGTCTCGGTGGTCTCGGAACTCTCTGTGGTCTCGGAACTCCCAGCGGTCGTGGGACGCTCGGCGACGCTTGCCAGCCCCGCCTCCTCAGCCCCTTCACCGCGCGCCGCAGCCGCGAGCGGCACGTGCGCACGCACGAGGAATCCGCCCCGTTCGCGCGGACCGGCCCACACCGATCCCCCGACGGCGCCGAGCCGCTCCCGCATCCCGCGGAGCCCCAGCCCCAGCCCGGTGCGGCCGGATCCCGCGCTGCTTCCGCGCCCGTCCCTGCCGAGGATCGCCACCCCATCGTCGCTCACCTCGACCTCGATGGCCTCGGGCAGGAACCGGAGCCGAACGGTCGCCGCCACCCCGTGCCCCGCGTGTTTCCGCACGTTCGTCAGCGCTTCCTGCGCCGCCCGGTACAGCGCGACGTCGACGAGCATGGGGACGGGTCGCGGCTCCCCGACGACGATGAGCGTGGCGGGCACCCCGGCCTCCTGCGATTCGGCGACGAGGCCGGACAGCTGCGCGATCCCGATCGGCTGTGATCCCGCATCGGTGTCCGGGCTGCGCAGGGTGTGCACGAGCTGCTGCAGCTCGGCGACCGCGGCCCGCGCGCTCTCCTCCACGATCTCGAGCGACGCGATCGCGCGGCCCGGATCCCGCTCGACGCTGCGCCTGGCCGCCCCGGCCTGGATCCCCATCACGGACACGTGGTGGGCCACGACGTCGTGCAGTTCGCGGGCGATGGCGATGCGATCGAGCGCGACGGCCTGCTCGGCGCTCGTGCGGCGCTCGCGGTCGAGCTCCTGCCCCTGCGCCTCGAGCGCTGCCTGGGTGCGCGCCGCCCGCCAGGAGCGGAGACCGAACCAGTACGCCGCCCCGAAGTAGAGCAGATTCGTGATGATCTGGATCACGGCGAACGTCGCGTACGCGGAGAACAGCCCGGTGCGCGGCATGCCGAGGAAATCGCTGTCCTCGGACGCGGAGATGATGAGCGCCACGATGAGCCAGGCGAACAGTGCCGCGCTCGTGCCGATCAGCGTCCACACCGCCGCCGCGCGATTCGGCTCCCACGCCCCCACCGTGTAGAGCGCGAGGAACAGGCTGACGTTGATCATGAGCAGCTCGGGGACCGCGAACTGGCCGCAGACGAAGAACCCGACCGAGACGACGATCGCGACGGGGATCGGGGCAACGCGCCGGAAGATGAGCGGCAGCGTGCAGGTCGCGAGACCCAGCGTGGACACCCACACCGGTGCCGGATCGGCGATCACGCCGGTGCGCGCGTAGAGGAGGGACGTGACGACGCTGCCGACGGCCAGCGCGATGGCGATCCCAGCGTCGACGCGCAGCGCCGCGCGCCCGGCTCGGGGGCGTGACCACTCGGCCGGGTGCGCTGTCATGGATTCCAGCGTATGCGCTCGGGCGGCAACGCGCTTCCGTCGCGCGGCGGAGCCGTTCCGCCGTTCGGGGGAGGCGCGCGGCAGCGATCCCGATCTAGCGTTGAATGCAACGAAAGGAGCGCGATGATTGAAATCGCAGGAGTGTCACGCAGCTACGGCACGCGCCGGGTGCTCGACGACGTGAGCTTCACCGTGACGGGCGGCAGAATGACCGGCTTCGTCGGCGGCAACGGCGCTGGCAAGACCACGACCATGCGGATCATCCTCGGCGTGCTCGCCGCGGACGCGGGCACCGTGCGCCTGGACGGCGCGCCGATCACCGCCGCCGACCGCGCGCGATTCGGCTACATGCCGGAGGAGCGGGGGCTCTACCCGAAGATGCCGGTGCTCGAGCAGCTCGTGTATCTTGCGCGCCTGCACGGCATGGAGGCGGGCGCCGCGCGCTCGTCGGCGACGGCGCTGCTCGAACGGCTGGGGCTCGCGGAGCGCGCGAAGGACACGCTCGAGAGCCTCTCGCTTGGCAACCAGCAGCGGGCCCAGATCGCGGCCGCACTGGTGCACGAACCGATCGCGCTCGTGCTCGACGAGCCGTTCTCGGGCCTCGACCCGATGGCGGTCGAGGCGGTGCTCGGGGTGCTGCGCGACTACGCGGACCGCGGCGCACCCGTGCTGTTCTCCTCGCACCAGCTCGACATCGTTGAGCGCCTCTGCGACGACGTCGTCGTGATCGGCGATGGCCGGATCCGCGCGCAGGGCTCTCGGGAGGCGCTGCGCGCCGCGCACGCCGGCCGCACCGTCGAGCTCGAGCTTGCCGGGCCGAGCGCAGACGCCGGCTGGGTGCGCGACGTGCCAGGCGTCGCCGTGACCCACCTCGACGGCGGCTTCGCCCGCTTCGACGCCGACACCGACGAGGCGGCGCAGGCGGTGCTCGCGCGCGCGGTGTCCCAGCCGGGATCGTCGGTGCGCAGCTTCAGCCCCGTCACCCCGTCCCTCGCAGAGATCTTCACGGAGGTTGTCCGATGAGCGTCACTACCACACCCGCGTCCGCGTCGACGCACGCGCGCCTGAGCGCCGCGCAGGGCACCTGGATCGTCGCCGAGCGCGAGATCACCACGCGCCTGCGCTCGAAGTCGTTCCTCGTCTCCACCGGGGTGCTGCTGCTGTTCGTGCTCGCCGGTGTGCTGTTCAGCGGCTTCATGGCGAACACCGGCGGTTTCGGAGGGCCCACCCGGGTCGCGGCCGTGGGCGATACCGCCGCGGGGCTCAGCGAGGCGGGCTTCGAGGTCGAATCAGTGCAGGATCGTGCCGCCGCCGAGCGGCTCGTCCGCGCCGGCGACGTCGATGCGGCGGTCGTGCCGGGTGGGGACACCCCGGTCGACCTCACCGTGCTCGCGAACGACAGCGTCCCGAGCGATGTCATGCAGGCGCTGTCGGCGGCCCCCTCCGTCGAGCTCCTCGCCCCGGTGACGAGCAACCCCGGGCTCGCCTACATCATCGCTATCGCGTTCGGCGTGGTGTTCATGATGAGCGCGATCACGTTCGGCACCACGATCGCGCAGAGCGTCGTCGAGGAGAAGCAGACCCGGATCGTTGAGATCCTGCTCGCGACGATCTCCGCGCGCACGCTGCTCGCCGGCAAGATCCTCGGCAACAGCATCCTCGCGCTCGCGCAGGTGGTCGCGATCGTCGGCCTGGCCTGCGTCGGCATCCTCGCCACCGGGCAGGATCTGCTGCTCGGCGAGCTCGGCACCGCGCTTATCTGGTTCGGGATCCTTTTCGCCTTCGGCTTCGTGCTGCTCGCCACGCTCTACGCGGCGCTCGCGGCGCTCGTGTCCCGCCAGGAGGACGTGGCGTCGGCCGTGAGCCCGGTGATGTGGCTCGTGATGATCCCCTACGTTGCGATCATCTTCTTCTTCGACAACCCCGGCGCGCTCTCCGTGATGAGCTACATCCCCTTCTCCGCGCCGATCGGCATGCCGATGCGGCTGTACCTCGGCACCGCGGAGTGGTGGGAGCCGTTCCTCTCGCTCGTCATCCTGCTGCTCACCATCGCCGCGGCGGTGTGGGTGGGATCCCGGATCTACAGCAACTCGATCCTACGGACGGGCACCCGGGTGAAGCTGGGCGAGGCGCTGAAGGGGTGAGGGGGTGACCCAGCCAGCCAGCCAGCCAGCCACCTACTGAACCACCGATCCAGGCGGAGAAATTCGGAAAAGCGGAGGTTTTGCCGCGCTTCCGGCCGAGCGCTCCAATTTCTCCGTCTGGTTTGTGTGTGCCGTGGGGAGCCCGGGGTGCGGGATCGGGGCCGTGCCGGATCACGGGCGAGCGCCGCGCGCAGCGCCTACGCTGGAGCCATGACTGACGCAGCTGTGATCGACTGGGATGCCCTGCGCGCGGCAGCGCTCGCCGCAACCGAGCACTCGTACGCACCGTACTCGGGGCTCGCCGTCGGCTGCGCCGCCCTCGTGACGGACGGGCGCATCATCACCGGCTGCAATGTGGAGAACGCGAGCTACGGGCTCACGCTCTGCGCCGAGTGCACCATGCTCGGCGCGCTGCACCTGGGCGGCGGCGGGCAGCTCCGCGCGTTCGTGTGCGTGGACGGGGCAAACACCCTGCTCACGCCATGCGGGCGGTGCCGACAGCTCCTGCACGAGGCGGCCGCCCCCGGCATGCGGCTCGCGACCGCGCACGGCGAGCGCACGATCGACGAACTGCTCCCCGACGCGTTCGGACCAGGCGCGCTCCCCGGTCGGTAGCCCGGATCCCGCCCCTGTCGGAGGTCGGGAGTAGGCTGTGCGGGTGAACTCCGAGCAGCCAGCACAGCACACCACCATCCGCCCCTGGGCCGCACTCTGGTCCATGGTGCTGGGCTTCTTCATGATCCTGGTGGACACGACGATCGTGTCCGTCGCGAACCCGTCGATCATGCAGAGCCTCGAGACCACGATGGTGGCGACGCTGTGGGCCACGAGCGCGTACCTGCTCGCGTACGCGGTGCCGCTGCTCATCACCGGCCGCCTGGGTGACCGCTTCGGCACGCGCCGCATCTACCTCTCCGGCCTCGCCGTGTTCACGCTCTCCTCGCTCGCGTGCGGGCTCGCGCACAGCATCGAGATGCTCATTCTCGCGCGGGTGTTCCAGGGCCTCGGCGCTGCGCTCATGACCCCGCAGACGATGGCCGTGATCACGCGCATCTTCGCGCCGCGCGAGCGCGGATCCGCCATGGCTGTGTGGGGCGTCACCGCAGGTGTCGCCACGCTCGTCGGCCCGATCCTCGGCGGTTTCCTGCTCGACGCCTGGGGCTGGGAGTGGATCTTCTTCATCAACGTGCCCGTCGGTGTGATCGCGTTCGTGCTTGCGCTGCGCTTCGTGCCGAAGCTGCCCACTAACGCGCACCGCTTCGACTGGGTCGGCGTGATTCTCAGCGCGCTCGGCATGTTCCTGCTGGTGTTCGGGATCCAGGAGGGGCGGAGCTACGAGTGGGGCACGATCTGGGGACCGATCAGCGTCTGGGGCCTCATCATCGCGGGCGTCGTGATCCTTGCCCTGTTCGTGGTCTGGCAGCGCGTGCAGCGCGGCGAACCCCTGATCCCGCTACAGATCTTCCGCGACCGCAACTTCTCGGTTGGCTCCGCGGCGATCGTGATGGTCGGCTTCAGCATCACCAGCATGAACCTGCCGCTCATGTTCTTCCTGCAGCTCGTGATGGGGCTCACGCCCACGCAGTCGGCGCTGCTCCTGATCCCGATGGCCGTACTCTCGATCGCGCTCGCGCGCCCCGTCGGGGTGCTCATCGACCGCGGCGACCCCCGCCGCATCCCCGTGATCGGGCTGCTGCTCGTCGGTATCGGTGTGCTCGGCTTCGCGCTCCTGTTGAAGCCGGAGACGCCGATCCTCATGTTCCTGATCCCGAGCGCGATCCTCGGGGCTGGCAACGCGTTCATGTGGGGCCCGCTCTCCTCGATCACCACGTTCGGGCTCGACCCGCGCCTCGCGGGTGCCGGATCCGGGGTGTACAACACGAGCCGTCAGGTGGGCGCCGTGCTCGGCTCCGCTGCGATGGCGGTGCTCATGGAATCCCGGCTGTCTGCGCTGCTCGGCGAGCAGGGCGCCGCGCACTCGATGGGCGGCGAGGCCGGGGGTGGGCTCGCCCAGCTGCCCGAGCCGGCGCGCGAGGCGTTCAGCCAGGCGATGACGCAGTCGCTCATGCTGCCGCTCGGCGTGATCCTCGTCGGCGCCGTGATCGCGGTGTTCTTCGGCCCCCGCCCGGCCCGCTCGGGCCCGGTGCGCGTCGTGGAGGCAGACTAGTCGTAGGGCCCCGCGCCGCGGACTCGCCCCATCGCTTCGAAAGGACTCAGCATGATTCTCGCGTTCTCTGTCGCCCCGAGCGGTGTGGGCCCGGCCGGCCCAGCCATGAGCGAGACGGGCTCCGTCTCCGAGGCTGTGGCCGCCGCGATCCGGGTGGTGCGTGACTCCGGGCTGCCGCACCGCACCTCCTCCATGTTCACCGAGATCGAGGGCGAGTGGGACGAGGTGTTCGACGTCGTGAAGCGCGCCACCGAGGCGGTGCTGCCGTTCGGCTCGCGCGTCTCGCTCGTGATGAAGGCCGACATTCGCCCGGGCTTCGCGGGCGAGCTCGACGGGAAGCTGGAGCGGCTGGAGCGCGCGGTGGAGGGCGCGAACTAGCCGATGGCCGCGCGGGGTGGGGGAGCGCCCCCACCCCTGCCGCCCCTAGGCCGCCGGCGCGATCCGCACCAGCATCTTGCCCGTGTTCGCGCCGCGCATCATGTCGAGGAACGCGTCGACCGTGTGCTCGATGCCGTCGACCACCGTCTCGTCGTACGCGATGCTGCCCGCGGCGAACCACTCGCTCATGCGGGCCTGGAACTCCGGTGCATGGTGCCAGTGCGCGCCAATGGTGAAGCCGCGCAGCGTGAGCGCGCGGGTGATGAGGTTCGCCATGTTGTCGGGCCCGACCGGCTTCGCCGTCGTGTTGTAGCTCTCGATCGCACCGCACAGCGCCGCGCGGCCGCCGTCGGCGAAGGCGTCGAGCGCGGCCTCCAAGTGGCTGCCGCCCACGTTGTCGAAGAATACGTCGATGCCGTCCGGGGCGGCCTCGGCGAGCAGCTCGCGCACGTCTCCGCTCTTGTAGTTGAACGCCGCGTCGTAGCCGTACTTCGAGGTGAGCAGTGCGACCTTCTCGTCGGAGCCGGCCGAGCCGATAACACGCTTCGCGCCCAGCAGCTTCGCGATCTGACCGGCCGCGGTGCCGACCGCGCCAGCCGCGCCGGAGATGAAGACGGTGTCCCCCTCCCGCATCTCGGCGATCTTGGTGAGACCGACGTAGGCGGTGAGCCCGGTCATGCCGAGCACGTGCAGGTTGAGGGACAGCGGCACCCCGGGCAGCTCGGGGATCACCCGGAACGTCGCGGCGTCGTCCTGCGCGATGTCGCTCCAGCCGTGCTGGTGGAGCACGACGGCACCGACGGGGAAGTCCGCAACGGTGGACGCAATGACGCGGCCGACGGCCCCGCCGGAGATGGTGTCGCCGAGCGCGTAGGGCGCGACGTAGCTGCGGACGTCGTTCATGCGGCCGCGCATGTAGGGATCGACGGAGATGAACTCGTTCTGCACGCGGATCTGGCCGGGGGCAAGCTCCGGCAGCGTGTCGGTGACGGTGCGGAAGTTCTCCGCGCTTGGCCACCCCGCGGGGCGTGAGACGAGCTGGATCTGGGTGCGTGCTGCTGCGGTCATGGGGTGCTGGCCTTTCTGGCGTGGTGCGGTGATGCGGCGGTGCGGTGATGCGGTGGGGTCTAGAACGCGAGGCTCAGCGCGAGCGCGGCGACGCTGAGCAGCGGAAACGCGCCCTGCTTGAGCGCCGCACCGCGCTTGTCCGCGCTGGACAGCGCGAGCACGAGTGCGGCGGCGAGCATCGATCCGACCCCCACGAAGACGAGGGTGAGGCCAACTGCCTGCTGTCCCAGCGCGGTGAGCAGGATGCCGAGCAGCGCGGCGGTGGCGAGGAAGAGGTTGTAGAAGCCCTGGTTGAACGCGAGCTCGCGGGTGGCGTGCGCCTCTCCCTCCGTGGTGCCGAAGACCGCGCGTGCGCGGGGCGACGTCCACGCGATGGACTCGAGGTAGAAGATGAAGATGTGCAGGAGGGCGGCGGCGCCCGCGAGCACGAGTCCGGTGATGAGCATGGTGTGGTTCCTTCGGTGATGCGAGCTCGCGCTCGAGCTATTCCGTAACGATCGTTCCAATATATACTGGAATGACCATTCTGGAAAGAGGCGCCATGGCAAGAACCCCGAGTTTCGATCGTGCGGCAGTGGTGCGCGCGGCGCGCGCGGTGTTCTGGCGCGACGGCTACGAGTCGGCCGCGGTGCCCAAGCTGGAGGAGGCAACCGGCCTCAGTCGCTCGAGCCTCTACGCGGCATTCGGCTCCAAGCGCGGGCTCTTCGACGCGGCGGTCGAGAGCTACCTTGACGAGATCGTGCGTCCGAGGCTGGCTGGGCTGCAGGCGGCGACGGTGGATCCCAGCGCCCTGCACGACTATCTCGCCGGGCTTCGCCTCGCCTTCGCGCGCGTCGACGCCAGCGCTCCGGCGCCCGGCTGTCTGCTCATCAACACGGCGGCCGGCCCGGTGGGCGCAGATCCGGAGGTCTCGCGCGTGATCACGGACTACCGCGCCGAGCTCCACGCGGCCATGCTGCGCGGCCTTGCGGCGCAGGCGGTGCCCCGTGATCCGCAGCGGCGTGAGCAACTGGCCACCGTGGTGACCGGCCTGCTGGTCTCGGCGTTCGCGCTCGTCCGCGTCGACCCGGCCTCGGCTGCGGCGAGCCTCGACGCGGCGCTGGCAGCGATCGAGGGGTAACCCGAGCCGGCCGGTCCACGCGAAACGCACGGTGGCCCACCCCGCGGTGCGGGATGGGCCACCGTGTGGTGCGCCGCAGCGTGACTACGCGTCGTCGATCATCATGAAGCTGACCTCGCCGTCCGAGAAGTTGTGCCCGCGGTGCGCGCGGCCCGGGTTCACGATGAAGCCGTTCCCCGCGGGGACCGAGAACGAGGACCCGTCGTCCTCATACTCGTAGCTCATCTCCCCGTCGAAGACGAAGCCGCGGTGCCCCTTGGTGCACCACACATCGTCGCGCACCGCGCCCGGCGCGTACTTCACGAGGTTCCACACGCTTCCGTCCGGGGCGGGCACGGTGCGCAGCTGGATCCCGGGAAGCTGCTCGTCCCAGGAGGTGTTGCCGAGTTCGATCAGATCAACGTCCTTGCTCATCTCATACTCCTTCTTGCCAGGGTGTCGCTGGTGCCGCACCTGCGGCCCAGCAATTCACGTCGGGGTCGTGGACCGACCCCGCTTGTGGCGGATCGCCACAAGGTTGCGTCGCTCCGAGGAACGACGGAAATCTCTAGATCTGCGCGACGGCCACGTGGTCCATGTCGGCGAACGACTGGTTCTCACCCGCCATCACCCAGAGGAACGAGTAGTTCGAGGTGCCAGCGCCGAAGTGCATCGACCACGACGGCGAGATCACGACGTCGCCGTCCTGCAGCACAACGTGCCGCGTCTGGCCGGGCAGGCCCATGAAGTGGAACAGGCGCTCGCGCTCGGGCAGGTCGAAGTAGACGTACACCTCGGTGCGGCGGTCGTGCGTGTGCGGTGGCATGCTGTTCCAGACGTTGCCCGGCTTTGGTGCCGTGATGCCGAGCACGAGCTGGCTGCTGCGCACGCCCTCGTCGTGAATGTGCTTGCGCACCACGCGCTCGTTGGCGTGCTCGTGCTCGCCGGTTTCCGTGGTGAGCGCCTCGGCCGAGGGGATCAGCGTGGTGGGGTAGTCCACGTGTGACACGGCGGAGGAGAGGAAGAAGCGCGTGCCCGGCTCGTCCGCCTCGAACGAGATCTCGCGAGCGCCGCGGCCGATGTACAGCGCGTCGAGCTTCACGAGCGGGTAGCTCACGCCATCGACGATCGCGCGTCCGGCACCGCTCAGCGCGGTGACCGCCAGTTCGCGGCGCTCGCAGAAGTACTCGGCGCGAAGCGCGGCATAGTTCTCGAGCGCGAGGGGGGATCCCGGGGTGGGGGTCGCGCCGCCGAGCACCATGCGATCCTCGTGGCTGTACACCACGTTGAGGCGTCCTGCCTCGAACAGGTTGTCGATGACGAAGCGCGCGCGCAACTCGTCGTCGGTCATGCGCGCGAGCTCGTCGGGGTGGGTGGCGTGGCGAATATCCATGGAAATCTTGAGCTACTTTCGGGGTTAGTGTGCGGTGCTGCTGACGACGTTCTGCGGGGCGCCCTCCGCGAAGGCGATGATGTTGCGACCCGCGATCGCGAACACCTCGTCTGCTTCGTCGGTGTGGAACCCGATGTGCGGCGTGAGTACGAGGTTCTCGAGGTCCAGCGGAAGGGTGTCGAGCGCGGGCGGCTCGCTCTCGAACACGTCGATCCCCGCACCGAACAGGTGGCCGGATCGGAGCAGCGCGAACAGCGCTGAGCGGTCGACGATCTCGTCCCGTGCGGTGTTGATCAGCACCGAGTTCTGGGGCATCGAGCCGAGCAGTTCCGCCGAGATGAGGCCCTCGGTCTCCGGGGTGTGCGTCAGGTGCAGCGACACGACGTCGCTGCTCGCGAAGAGCTCGGGAAGCGTGACGCGCCGGCCGGGGAGCGTGGCCTCCTGCTCGGGGCGCTCCGTGCGATTCCAGTACACGACGTCCATGCCGAGCGCCGCGCCCATGGTGATCACCTCGCGGCCGATCGCACCGGTGCCGACCACGCCGAGGGTGCGCCCACGCAGCTTGAGGCCCTGGTTCTTTGCCCAGGCCCCGCCGCGGACCAGCCGATCGCCCTCGGGAACGCGGCGCGCGACGCTGAACATCAGCGCGATCGCGTGCTCGGCGACGCTGCGGCTCGCGAAGTCGGGGACGTTGGTCACCGTGATGCCCAGGCGCTCAGCCTCGGCAACGTTGACGAAGCGGTGCGCGCCCGTGCCGACGAAGCTGACGAGCTTGAGGCTCGGCACCGATGCGAGGAAGCGCTCGGGCAGTGGCCCCTGATCGGCGATGATGTACACCGCGTCGTAGCCTTGGGCGCGCGCGATCGTCGCCTCTTCGTCGGCGAATCGCTCCTCGAACCAGTCGAGCTGGTGGCCCGCCGCGCGGAGGGGTTCGATCACATCCCGTCGCACGATGTCGGCGTACTGGGGTTCTCCGTCGATGCAGACGATTTTCACGGTGCGGTTTCCTTCCGGTGAGGGGTGAGCGAGCCCTGGGGCGCTGGGCACACGCCCCAGGACTCACGGTGTGTTACTTGGCGACCCAGCGATTGAACTGATCGGTGAGGTCGTCGTTGTTGGCCTTGTAGTAGTCGGCGTCGAGCGTGATGGCGTTCTTCACGTTCTCGCCAACGGGGAGGAACGGCTGCGCCTCGGCGGCGAACTCGCTCACCTCGAGTCCCTGCGTTGCCGCGGGGATCGGGGTCGGCACCTTCGAGCCGAACGCGATCTGCCCCTCGCGGTTCTCGATCACGCTCTTCAGCAGGCGCTGGGCCGCCTCGGGGTTCGGGGCGTCAGCGGGGATCGCCCACACGCTGTTCGCGTAGCCGGCCTGATCCCAGCTCACCGACATGGGGAAGCCGTTCTCCTGCGTCGCGACGAAGGCGCGGTTCGCCCACAGGATGCCGAGGTCGCACGAGCCGTTCTCGAAGTTCTCGATCGACTGCGCGCCGCTCGACCACCACGTGACGCTGTCCTTGATGGTGTCGAGCATCGCGAAGGCGCGCTCCGTGTCGAGGGGGTAGAGGTCCTCGGCCGCGACGCCGTCGGCGAGGAGCGCCGACTCGAGCGTCCACCCGTACTGCGGGTTGTTGAAGAGGCAGCGCTGGCCAGGGAACTTGGCGGTGTCGTAGAGATCAGCCCAGCTCTCGGGGTGCTCGCCCGACTCCGGCCAGGTGTCCGAGTTCCACGCGAGCACCATGCCGAAGGTGCCGACCTCGATGCCCGTCTTCGAGTACGTGCCCTCGACGAGCTGGTCGACCGGCACAATGCTCGTGTCGAGCTCGGCGAGGAGGCCATCGTCCGCGGCCTGCTGCGCGTCGCTCAGGGAGGGGAGGAACACGAGGCTCCAGTCCACCGCGCCGTTCTGCGCTGCGGCGAAGAACTTGGTGGAGGCCTCGTTGTAGTCGTCGACGACCGCGACGCCGGTCTCCTCGGTGAAGTCGGCGAAGAGGGTCTCGTTGAGCCCATCCCAGACGTTGCCGCCGCTCGTATCGTAGAAGAGGATCTCCCCGGAGAGGGCGGCGTCGCCCCCGCCCGACTCGGATCCTGCGCTGTCGCCCGCGCCGCTGCACGCGGTGAGCGCGAGCGCGCCGGCGAGGGTGAGTGCGCCGAGTGATGTGGCCTTGGCCAGTGTGGATTTCATATGCGGTCCTTCCTTGGATGCATGGTGCGTTGCTGGGGTGTTGCGGGGTGCGGGTGCGGGATGCGGGCTGTGTGCGCTGGCGCCGCAGCGCCAGGCGCCGAAGCGGCCGGCGGCGCTAGCTGCTGGGCAGGAGCACCGCGCTGCCGGCGCGGACGCTCATCACCGTGGCGGAGCCGATTGCGGGGACCGCCTCGCTGCTGTCGAGGTCGACGAGGTAGCTGCCAGCGTCGTCGGCGAGGCGCACGCGGATGGTCTGCCCGAAGAACCGCGCGTCGGTGACGGTGACGCGCGCGACGGGGTCGAAGCCGGCTGGTGCGGAGGCCGGGGTGTCGCTCAGGCGAATGTGCTCGGGCCGCGCGCTCAGCGTGCATGCCGCACCCGCGCGGAGCTGCGCGGCGGCGGGCACCGGTGCGGAGAGCGTGAACTCGCCGACCCGCACCGTTGCTGCCTGCGCGTCGGAGCCCAGTACCTCGGCGGCGAAGCTGTTGGTCTCGCCCAGGAAGTTCGCGACGAACGCGCTGCCCGGGGTGCTGTAGATCTCGCGCGGAGCGCCCACCTGGCGGATGTAGCCGGCCTCCATGACGCCCATGCGGTCCGAGAGGATGTACGCCTCCTCCTGATCGTGGGTGACGTAGATCGCCGTGGTCTCCGACTCCTGCTGGATGCGCCGGATCTCCGCGCCGAGGTCCTGTCGCAGCCGTCGGTCGAGGGCGCCGAGCGGCTCGTCGAGCAGCAGCACGCGCGGCCGCTGCGCGAGCGCGCGGCCGAGCGCGACGCGCTGCTGCTGGCCGCCGGAGAGCTGCGCCGGGAGCCGATCGCGGAGCGCCCCCAGCTCGGTGAGCTCGAGCATCTCCGCGACCCGCTTGTCGAGAGCTGCGCCGCGGATCTTCCGGATCTTCAGGCCGAAGGCGATGTTCTGCGCGACGGTGAGGTGCGGGAAGAGCGCGTAGTTCTGGAACACGAAGCCGAGGTCGCGCTGCTGGGTGGGGAGCCCCGTGACGTCGTCGCCGTCGATGGAGACGCGACCCGAGGTGAAGTCGATCAGGCCGGCGATGATGCGGAGCAGCGTGGTCTTTCCGGATCCCGAGGGGCCGAGGAGGGTGAAGAACTCGCCGGCGCGGACTTCGAGATCGGTCTCCTGGAGCACGCGGGTGCCCCCGAAGTCGCAGCTCACCTGTTCGACGACGACCTCGCCGCGCTTGGTGCCGGTCGAGTGCGGAGCCAGGGTGGAAGTCATGGCGATACTCATTTCTTGTCTGCAACCGCGGTGCCACGCCGCGACTGGATGATGCGCTGAATGATGATGACCGCGATCACGAGGATCGTGAGCAGGGCTGCGATCGCGGGGACGGTGGGCACGATGCCGCTCTCCAGGTACTGGTAGATGGTGACGGGGAGCGTCTTTACCGGGCCGGTCTGCAGGAAGAGGGCGAGGACGACCTCGTCCCACGAGGTGACGAAGGCGAGGCCGAACGCCGACAGGATCGCGGGGATCATGCCGCGCACCGTCACCTTCCAGAACGCGGAGATGCGAGAGGCCCCCATCGTCCACGCCGCGGTCTCGAGGTCGAGCCCGCGGGAGGCGAGCGAGGTGTTGAGGATCGCGAAGGCGAGCGGGAACGACACCAGGGTGTGCGCGAAGACGAGCCCGGGGATGGTGCCGGCGAGCTTCAGCCGCAGCTCGACCGCGTAGATCCCGATCGCGAGGAGAATCGCGGGGGTGATGATCGGCGCGAACGCGAGGCCCGAGATGAAGAGCTTGGTGCGCTCGGACTTCGCGGTCTGGACGACGCGTGCGAGGTAGAGCGCGAGCGCGGTGGACGCGAGTCCCGTGAGCGTCGCGATGAGCAGGCTGCGCGCGATCGGGTTGAGCCACGTGGTGGTCGTGAGGACGTCGCCGTACCACTGGAGCGTGAACCCGCGTGGGGGGAAGACGACGGTCTGGGTTTCGCCGACCGAGAGCGGGAAGACGATCAGCACGGGGACGAGGAGGACCGCGAGCGCGACGAGGGTGATGAGTCCGGTCACCACGGTGCCTGGGCCCCAGGTGAAGCGCTGCTCGGCGCTCACGCCCTTCGCCTGCGCGCCCATGCCGGGGGCCTGGAAGCCGCCCCCGATGCGAATCACCGCGATGTAGAGCACGAGGGTCGCGAGCAGCAGGACCACGCCGAGCGCCGAGGCGACGCCCCACTTGAACAGGTCGATCTGCTGCTGGATGTAGACGGCGACCGTCTGTTCCTGCGGGCCACCCAGAATCGCGGGGACGATGAAGAAGCTGAGTGCCAGGATGAAGCAGAGCAGCGCGCCGCTGAGGATCGAGGTGCGCACCAGGGGGAGGAACACCTTCAGGAAGATCTGCACGCCCGATGCGCCAAGCGTCCGCGCGGCGAGAATGACGTTGTGATCGATGCTGGTCATCCCCGAGTACAGGATCAGGATCATGTAGGGCAGCAGGTACATCACGGTGCCGACGAGCGTGCCGCCCTGCGTGTAGAGCAGCGAGAACTTCTCCCCGCCGAATGCCTGGCTGACCTGACTGAGCAGACCGTTGGGGCTGAGGATCGAGGTCACGGCGAACAGGCGAACCACGATGGAGACCTGGAACGGGATGAGGATCAACAGGAGCACGATCCCAGCCGCGCGGCCGGGGAGCCGGGAGATGAAGTAGGCGGTGGGGAAGCCGAGCAGCAGTGCGATGAGGGTGGAGTTCACCGCGAGCACCACAGTGCGCCACTCGACCAGGTGCAGATACTCATCGCGCAGGATCGTTGCGTAGTGCTCGAGGGTGAACTGCGGGTTGCCCCAGTCCATGACGCCGTCCACGCTGACGCTCCGCAGCACGACATCGAGGAGCGGCCAGGCGAAGAAGATGATGAAGAAGCCGGTGGCGCCGAGCGCCAGCGCGATCTTCGGGAGGCGGGCTGGGTCAACCACCGGCCGTTTGGGTGGGCGAACGGTCGGGATCCCAGTGGTGCTCAGGCTCATCGTTGATCCTTGGTGATGTGGGGCGGCGCTACGCCGTTGTGGTCGTGATGATGTAGAGCTTGCGCGTGGTCTCGTGCACGTCCCAGATCACTTCCGAGCCGTCGGGGAGCGAGACGTAGGCGCCGGGCGCGATGGTGACCACCTCGCCGCTTGCGCGCGTGATGGTTCCCGCGCCGCTGAGGAAGTACATGAACTCGGAGATGCCGTGCTTCGCGGAGTGGAAGCTCCCCGGCGTGATCTCCCACACGCCGATCTCCGTGCCGTCGGCCTCGCGGAGCACGAGCTCGGTGGCGGTTGGGGCGCCCGAGATCACTCGCGCGGGGGGTGCGCTCTCGCCGAGCTGGGCGGAAGCGAGGTCTGCGATCGCGGTCGGATCGAAGCGGAGCTCGGTCATGAGGGAAAGCCCTTTCGCGACGTTGCATGGAGATTCAACGTCATCGTTTGCGAATCAAATTTGAAACACTGTCCCATAAATGATGAAATGTTGTCAACAAGAAAAGATCCGGCGCCTGCCGGTTCGTAAGATGTGAGGGTGTACGCCGGACCGCGACGAGGCGGTGGCGCGCCACCAGGGAGAGCAGAGATCGAATGGCTGAACGCGTAATTTCCACCGGGGGGCTCGTGTCCTCTGAGCGGGTGACCGGAACACAGAGCCTGGAGAAGGCCGTCGACATCCTTGAGTACATCGCCTCGGCACCGCGCCCCGGTGTGACGCTCGCGGAGTGCACGGGGATTCTTGGCTTCAGCAAGGCGACGACGCAGCGCATGCTGCTCACGCTGACGCGGCGCAACCTGCTGCACTTCGACGAGGAGCTCGGGGTCTACTCGCTTGGCATGCTCACCGCCAAGCTCGGGGCGGAGTACCTGAGCCGCCTCGACACGCGCAAGGCCGCGCTCCCGGTGCTCCGCGACCTCGTTGCCGAGTCGGGCGAGACCGCGCACCTCGGCGTGCTCTCGGGCGAGGATGTCGTCTACATCGAGCTGGTCGACAGCCCGCAGCCGATCCGCATCTTCAGCAAGGTCGGCGACTCGGTGCCCGCGTACGCGACCGCGATCGGCAAGGCGATTCTCGCGCAGCTGCCGGGCGACGTGCGGCAGCGGCACCTGCCGGAGACCCTTGTGCCGCGCACGCCGCGCACCCTCGCGACCTTCGAGTCGCTGCACCTGGACCTCGCGCACACGCGTGAGCGCGGCTTCGCGATCGACGATGGCGAGAACCGCGACGGCATTCGGGGCTACGCCGCACCGATCTTCGATTTCTCCGGCAACGTGTGCGCCGGGCTGAGTCTCGCGGGCCCAACAGTGCGCATCGAGTCGGAGGAAACGCGGCTGCAGTTCGCGGAGATGGTCACGCGCGCCGCGCGCCGCGTCTCGCAGGTGCTGGGCGCGCCAGAGGTCACCGCGCGCTAGCTGGGCCCCGCCGACCCCGCGCGGATCGCCCGCCGACCCCGCGCCGATCCCGCACTGCGGGATGATTTGCTGTTTGGTCATTGCGAAGATTTATGAAATGATGTTTCAAATTTCGTAACGATGGAGGCTTCAGTGCAGCAGCAAAATCGTCGGGTCGTCATCACTGACTGCGACCACGGCAACGTCGAGATCGAGCGCGGTGTCGCCGACAGGTACGGCGTCGAACTCGTGGTCGCATCGTGCGCGACGGAAGCCGACGTGATCGAGGCCGGCCAGGGGGCGGCAGCCCTCCTCACGCAGTACGCGCCCGTGACCGCGCGCGTGCTCGACGCGCTGCCGGACCTCGTCGCGGTGGGCAGGTACGGCGTGGGCGTCGACACCGTCGACGTCGACGCGGCCACCGCGCGCGCGATCGCCGTGTGCAACGTCCCCGACTACGGCACCGAGGACGTCAGCGACCACGCCATCGCGCACGCCGTCGGGCTCCTGCGAGGGCTCGGCGCGCTCGACCGCGGCATGCGGCGCGGCGTCCACTCGCTCGATCCGGTTCGCCCGCTGCATCGCTTCTCCGCGAGCACCTTCGGGGTGTACGGGCTCGGGCTCATCGGCGAGGCGACGGCGCGCAAGGCGCGCGCGCTCGGGTTCCAGGTGATCGGCACCGACCCGCGGTGGACCCCCGGGACGCAGAGCCCGGACGGCACCGCGGTGGTGTCGTCAGACGAACTGCTCGCGCGCGCCGATCTCCTGTCCCTGCACCTCCCGCTCATCCCTGCGACGCACCACCTCATTGACGACGCGGCCTTCGCCAGCATGCGCCGCGGCGTCAAGCTCGTGAACACCTGTCGCGGCGGGGTGCTCGACACCGAGGCGCTCGTTCGCGCGCTCGAGGCCGGGATCGTCGCCGGGGCCGGCCTCGACGTGTTCGAGGAGGAGCCGCTCCCCGCGACGAGCCGACTGCTCGAGTTCGATCAGGTCTCGGTGAGCCCGCACGCTGCCTGGTACAGCGAGGAATCGTTTGCGGAGCTCAAGCGGCGCGCCATGGAGAACATCCTGGAGGCCTGCGCCGGCAGAATCCCCGCGAACACCGTGAACGCTGCAGCGCTCGACGCGCCGAAGGGGGCCGGGCAGCATGTTTGATCAGAGCCTGGCTGGCCAGTCTGCCGTCGTGACCGGCGCATCGCGCGGGATCGGCGCAGCGATCGCCGCCACACTCATCGACAGCGGCGCCCGCGTGACGACGCTGCAGCGCAGCGCCCCGCCGCGTGAGCTCGCGGAGCTCGCAGCGCGCCACGACACGGAGCTCGCGCACGTGCCGGTCGACTTCGGCGATGCGGGGTCCATCGCCGCGGCGATCGAGGCCGCAGGGCCCGCGGACATTCTCGTGACGAACGCCGGCATGCAGGTGCGCCACGATGCGACGGAGTTCCCGCTGGCCGACTTCGAGCAGGTGCTCGCGGTCAACACCACGGCCGTGTTCCAGCTGTGTCAAGGCTTTGGCCGGGGAATGGTGGAGCGCGGATCCGGCAAGATCGTGGCGCTCGCCTCGCTGCTCTCATTCCAGGGCGGGCTCCGCGTCCCCGCGTATGCCGCGTCCAAGGGTGCCGTCGCGCAGCTCGTCAAGGCGCTGAGCAACGAGTGGGCCGCTCGGGGCGTGAACGTGAACGCGGTCGCGCCCGGCTACGTCGAGACTGACATGAACGCTGCGCTGCTCGCGGACGCCGAGCGTTTCCGCCAACTCAGCGAACGCATCCCCGCCGGCCGCTGGGCCACGCCAGAGGACATCGCGACCGCGGTCGCGTTCCTGTGCACCCCGTACGCCGACTACATCCACGGCACGGTGCTGCCCGTCGACGGGGGGTGGCTGGGACGATGAGCGAGCGACAGCAGATTCCCCTGGCGCTGCGGCGCGAGCCGGTGATCGCGGTGCTCCGTGCGCCAACGCCAGCCGACTACGCGCCGGTGATCGAGGCACTGCACGCCGGCGGCGTCACCCAGGTCGAGGTGACGCTCAGCACGCCCGGCACGCTCGATCACCTCGCGGCGCTCGCCGCGCGCTGCCCGGCAGAAACCGTCATCGGCGTTGGTACCGTCACCACGCCCGAGCAGGCGGAGCGTGCGATCGCCGAGGGCGCGGCGTACCTCGTCACCCCCACCACCGACCACGCGGTGATCGGCGCGGCGCTCGCGCACGGTGTGCCGGTGTTCCCCGGCGGGCTCACCCCAACGGAACTGCACAGCGCGTGGCAGCGCGGCGTCGCGGCGGTGAAGGTCTTCCCCGCTTCGCGAGTCGGCCCTGGCTACCTCGCCGATCTGCGCGGCCCGTTCCCCGGCATCGAGGTGATCCCCTCGGGTGGCGTCACCGCGGACGATGCGCTTGCCTGGCTCGCAGCCGGGGCGTGCGCGGTGAGCGTCGGCGGGCCACTCGTCAGGGACGCTTTCGCCGGCGGCAGCCTCGCCGCGCTGACCGCCCGAGCGCGTGAGCTCACGAGCCGGATCGCGGACGCTGGCTTCGGCGTCGCGCGCGACGGCGGTGCGGTGTCCGGGGTGACGAAGTGACCGGCGGTGGCGCCGAGCCCGGCCGCTACGTGCTCACCGTCGGCGAGTCCATGGGGCTCCTGCGGCAGCGCGATCCCGGCCGGCTGGCCACCCAGCGCACGCTGGGATTCGGCTTCGGCGGCGCCGAGTCGAATGTCGCCATCGGGCTGGCCCGACTGGGCGCGCCGGTGGTCTGGTGCGGGCGACTCGGCGACGACGGCGTCGGGGAGCTCATTGCGCGCGAGCTGCGGGCGGAGGGCGTGACGCCGAGGGTCACCACGGACCCCGACGCCCCAACGGGCCTCATGCTGAAGGAGCGGCCGACGAGCGGCACCTCGCGCGTCGTTTACTACCGCCGCCACGGTGCAGGGTCTCGCCTCGCGCCTTCGGACGTGCCTGCCGGACTCGTCGAACGCGCGGCGCTCGTGCACCTGACCGGGATCACCCCGGCGCTCTCCGACTCCGCGGCGCAGACCGTCGACGCGGTGATCGACCGTGCGAGGGAGGCCGGGGTGACGGTCGCGCTCGACCTCAATTACCGCTCGGCGCTGTGGCCGCGCGAGGAGGCCGCACGCCACCTCACCCGGCTGCTCGGCCGCGTGGACATCGTGTTCGCCGGCGACGACGAGGCCGCGATCGTGCTCGGCGACGCGCCCCCTGAGGAACTCGCGCGCGGGCTCCGCGCGCTCGGGCCGGCGGAGGCCATCATCAAGCTGGGCGCACGCGGCTGCCACGCGAACGACGGGGAGCACGCGCTCAGCGTCGCCGCCGTGCCGATCGCAGCGGTCGACACGGTCGGGGCGGGCGACGCGTTCGTCGCCGGCTACCTCGCCGATTGGCTGGCGGGGGCGCCGCTGAGCGAGCGGCTCGCCACCGCGGTGACCGCCGGGGCGTTCGCGTGTCTGACCGAGGGCGACTGGGAGGGGCTGCCGCGGCGGCGCGACTTCGCGCTGCTGCACGCCGCGGATCCCGTGCAGCGGTGAGGTGAGTGTGCCGCCAGGGCGGAGTCCTGGTGGCACCCCGCGCGCCACGGCAGCTCGGCTCCGCGCCAGCTTTGCCCCGCGGAGCAGGGAAACGTGCGGCGGACCTCCGCGCGCACAACGCCCCGACGTGAGAAGCTTGCGCTGTGAGCGAGGCGGACACCCACACCACTGAGCCGGCACCGACCGGAGCGCCGACGCGCGGCGCCGTCGGCAGGGACACGCTCACGACGGTGGGCATCGCCGTTGCGCTCCTCATCTTCTTCGCGACCGTGCCGCTCTCCGCGCAGGACGGCACCGCGTGGTGGCTGATCACGCTCACGATCGGCTCCTCGCTGCTGCTCGCCGCGGTGCTCGTGCGCATGTTCATGCGCGGCTCCAACCTCTTCCGGCTGCTCGCGCTCCTGCTCGTTGTCGCCGTCGCCTGCGCGCTCGGGATCTTCACGGTTGCGCGGGAGATGCCCGGCCAGTTCACCGGCATCGAGACCCGCATCGACGCGCTCTACTTCACGCTCACGACGATGACGACGACCGGCTACGGCGACATTCACGCGGTCGGTCAGTTCGCGCGCGCCCTCGTCTCGCTCATCCTCGTCTTCGACCTTGTATTCCTCGGCCTGTTCGGTGCGGAGCTCTCGCGGATCGCGCAGCGCAGGTTGGGGCGTCCGCGCGGCGGGGCCGCGGATCCCGCGCGATCGGACACCGCGTGACCCCCGCCGGGCGGCCCGCGCGCACCGCGCGCCTCCTGGCCAACGCGAAACCGCTCGCGACCGCGATCCTGATGGGCGGTTTCGCCGGGCTTATCGCGCTGCTCACCTTCCAGGGCATGCTGGCGCTCCAGCGCCTCGTGTGGGGCGCGGAGGCGGCCGGCCCGCTCCGGATCTTCCTCACGATCCTGTGCGGCGGGGCCCTGCTGATCGCGCTCGCGCGCATCGCGCCGACGGAGTCCATGGACGAGCTGCTCCGAGACGCCGAACGACCCTGGCTGCGATCACGCCGCACGATCACCGTGACCGCGCTCAGCGCGATCGTCGCCGTCGCATTCGGCGGGGCGATCGGGCCGGAAGCCGGGCTGCTCGCGGTCATCGCGCAGTGCTCGGCGATCGTGTCACGCCTGATCGCGCGCGACGAGGCTGCGGCCCGCGCGATCGCGGAGGCCGGTGCCGCCGGGGCGCTGGGCGGCCTCTACGCGTCGCCGCCGGCCGCCGCGGCGCTCGACGGGGATCGCCTCACCCCGAGCCGCTTCGCGTCGCTCGTCGCCGCGGGATCCGGGTTCTTCGTGTTCCTGTTCGTGGCACGCACGGTCTTCGGCGGCGAGGGGGTGACCGCGGTGCCGCTCCCCGAGGCCAGCCAGGGGGTGACGTGGCTGCTCGTGGTGCCCGCGTGCGCCGGGCTGCTGCTCGGCGCGGCGTTCCGGCTGCTGCTCCCCGCAGCTCGGCGGGTGGCCGCCGCCGCTCCGCGACCCTGGGTGGCCACCGCCGTGGGCACCGTGCTGTTCGCGGGGCTCGCGGCCGCGGTGCCACTCGTTCGGTTCTCCGGCCACCACGACCTCGGAACCGTGAACGCGCTCGCCGCAGATGGGGCGTGGCTCCCGCTCGCGCTCCTCGCCGCGGCGAAGCTCGTCGCCCTCGTGCTGTGCCTCGCCGCGGGCTGGCGCGGCGGCGAGATCTTCCCGCTGATCTTCATCGGCGCTGCGGTCGGGGCGGCGAGCGCGGCACTGTGGCCCGAGCTCGATCCCGCGGCCGCCGTCATGATCGCGATGGCCGCGACCGTGACCGTGGGCTGGCGCCGGCCGCTCGCCGCGTTCCTGCTGCTCGTGCTCGTGGTCGACGGTGCCGTCGCGCTGCCGCTGCTCGCCGGCGTCGGAGCGGGGCTGCTCGTCAACCGGGTGTGCTTCCCCGCACCGGGCGGGGAGCCAGCCGACGCCCGGGCGTAGCGGCAGCGCGCGGTGATTGGCCACGCGAACGCTGTGCCGCGCGCCCCATCGCCGCTATGCTCCGAACATGAGCATGGGTGGTGGCATGGGCGGCGGAGGCCGGGGCTCGCGGGTGTCCGGCGGCGACATGGAGCGGCAGCGCGAGCTGAACAGCCAGGCCCCGAAAGTCGCGAACCTCGGGAAGCGCATCGCCGCGCTGTTCCGGCCATACCGCTGGCCGCTCGCCGTGATCATCGCGCTCGTGATCGTGTCGGCGGCGCTCGCGATCCTGCCGCCGCTCATCACGCAGCGCGTGTTTGATGATGGGCTGTTCCCGGTCGACGGATCCGGGCCGAACCTCCCGATCCTGACCTGGTTGGTGGTCGCCATGATCGTGGTGTTCGTGATCTCCTCGGGGCTCGGGATCATCCAGACGTACTTCACCGCGCGGGTGGGCAACCGCGTGATGGGCGATCTCCGCGTCGCGCTGTTCACGCACCTGCAGCGCATGGAGCTCGGCTTCTTCACGCGCACGAAGACCGGCGTGATCCAGTCCCGGCTGCAGAACGACGTCGGCGGCGTCGCGAACGTGCTCACGAACACGGTGTCGAACATCATCGGCAACACCGTGACGGTCGTCGCCGCCGCGGTGGCCATGATCCTGCTCAGCTGGCAGCTCACGATCGTGGCGCTGCTGCTCATGCCCGTGCTCGTCTTCGCGCAGCGCCGCGTCGGCCAGGTGCGCGCCCGGATCGCCGGCCGCACGCAGGAGTCGCTGTCCGAGATGACCGCGATCACGCAGGAGGCGCTCTCGGTGTCCGGCGTGCTGCTCGCGAAGACCTACTCGCGGCAGGGCGCCGAGACGGAGCGGTACGCGGACGAGAACCGCAACCAGATCGCGCTGCAGGTGCAGCAGACCATGAGCGGGCAGGTGTTCTTCGCGCTCGTGCAGGTGTTCCTGTCCGCGGTGCCCGCCATCGTGTACCTCGTCTCCGGCTGGCTCATGGCGGAGGCGCAGGGCTCGGACTTCGACCCGGGCATCACCGCGGGCACGATCGTCGCGTTCACCACGGTGCAGTCGCGCCTCCTCTTCCCGATGATGGCGCTCATGCGCATCGCGCTCGACCTGCAGACCTCGAGCGCGCTGTTCGCCCGCATCTTCGAGTACCTCGACCTCGCCCCAGCCATCGTCGACGCACCGAACGCCGCTGCGCCCTCCGACGCACCCGGCCGAGCCGGGCGCATCGAGTTCTCCGAGGTGACGTTCCGCTACCCGGACGCCGGCCCCGACGATCGCCCAACGCTCGACCGCATCTCCTTCGAGGTGGCGCCCGGCGAGTTCGTCGCGTTCGTCGGCGCGTCGGGCTCCGGCAAGACCACGATCGGCAACCTGATCCCGCGCCTCTACGACGCGTCATCCGGCACGGTGAGCTACGGCGGTGACGACGTGAAGTCGCTCGCGCAGGAGGCGCTCATGGACCGCATCGGCGTGGTCACCCAGGAGCCCTACCTCTTCCACGCGTCGATCGCGGCGAACCTCCGATACGCGAAACCCGATGCGACGCAGGAGGAGCTGGAGCACGCAGCCGGCCTCGCGAACATCCACGAGACCATCGCCGGCTTCGCCGACGGCTACGACACGATCGTTGGTGAGCGCGGCTACCGCCTCTCCGGCGGTGAGAAGCAGCGCATCGCGATCGCGCGCGTGCTGCTGAAGAACCCGCGTGTGCTGGTGCTCGACGAGGCGACCAGCGCCCTCGACACCGTGAACGAGCGCGTGGTGCAGCGCGCGCTCGAGGACGCGCGCAGCGGCCGCACCACGATCGCGATCGCGCACCGGCTCTCCACCGTGGTCGACGCCGACCGCATCTACGTCGTCGGCGCCGGCCGGATCCTCGAGGCCGGCACGCACGAGGAACTGCTCGCCCAGGAGGGTGCGTACGCGGAGCTCTACTCACAGCAGCAGTAGCGCGCCCGCGGCGCGCCTGCCAGCGTGCGTGCCGAGGGAACACGCGGGAGTAGGATCTTCCCGTGCGCCAGATCACCCAGTCACGCAAACTCGCCGGTGTGCGCTACGACGTGCGCGGTCCGATCCTGCAGGAGGCCGAGCGGCTCGAGCGTGAGGGGCGCACGGTGCTGAAGCTCAACATCGGCAACCCGGCCCCGTTCGGATTCGAGGCACCGCCCGAGATCGTCGAGGCGGTGCAGCGTGCGCTGCCGATCGCGCAGGGCTACACGGACTCGCGCGGGATCCTGCCGGCGCGGGAGGCCGTCGCCGCGGCGTACACCGCGGCGGGGATCCCGGGGATCGGCCCGGACGACGTCTTCCTCGGCAACGGAGTGAGCGAGCTCATCTCGCTCGTGCTGCAGGCCCTCGTCGACACGGGCGATGAGATCCTCGTGCCTGCGCCCGACTATCCGCTCTGGACCGCGCAGGTGACGCTCGCCGGCGGGCGCGCGGTGCACTACCCGTGCGACGAGCGCACCGGCTGGCTGCCCGACCTCGCCGCCATCGAGGCGCTGATCACCCCAGCCACCACGGGGATCGTGCTGATCAACCCGAACAATCCGACGGGCGCGGTGTACTCGGCCGAGCTGGTGCGCGGCTTCGCTGCGCTCGCCGAGCGGCACGGACTCGTGCTCATGGCCGACGAGATCTACGACCGCATCCTGTTCGAGGACGCGGTGCACGAGCACGCAGCCCGGCACGTGAACGACACGCTCTGCCTCACCTTCAGCGGGCTGTCAAAGGTGCAGCGCGTCGCGGGGTATCGCGCCGGCTGGCTCGTGACGAGCGGCAACCGCGAGCGCGCGCGCGACTTCCTCGAGGGACTCACGCTCCTCGCCAACATGCGGATGTGCGCGAACGCGCCAGCGCAGCACGCGATCCCCGTCGCCCTCGATCCCGCGGGCAACGGCTCGGGGATCGCCGAACTGTGCGCGCCAGGTGGGCGGCTGCGCGAGCAGCGTGACGCTGCGCACCGCCTCCTCACCGAGATCCCCGGGGTCAGCTGCGTGCGGCCGGGCGGCGCGATGTACCTGTTCCCGCGGCTCGATCCCGAACGGTACCCGATCGACGACGATCAGCGGTTCGTCATCGAGCTGCTGCGCGCAACGCAGGTGCTCGTCACGAACGGGCGCGGCTTCAACCTGCCGACGCCAGACCACCTCCGCTTCGTGACACTGCCGAGCGTTCCCGTGCTCACCGAGGCGATCGGCCGGATCGGCGAGTACCTCGCCGGGGTGCGGCGTGACTAGTGCGCCGACGGGGGAGATTCCCCGATGAGCATCAAGATCCTCGCCGTCGGCAAGAAGCACGAGGCCTGGGTGGCCGACGGCATCGCGCGCTACGAGCAGCGCCTGCGCAAGCCGTTCGACGTCGCGTGGCAGCTCCTGCCGCACTCCGCGCGCGACGGCGACGCTGCGCGCGCCGAGGAGTCGGAGCGCATCCTCGCAAAGCTGGATCGCGACGCCTTCGTTGTGCTCCTGGACGAGCGCGGCCGGAACGTCGACTCCCCGGAGCTCGCGCGGAGGCTGCGCGCGGAGCTCGACGGCGGGCGCCAGATCGTGGTCGTGATCGGTGGCGCGTACGGGGTGTCCGACGCGGTGCGGCAGCGCGCCGGCTTCGTGTGGAGCCTGTCAGCGCTCGTGTTCCCGCACCAGCTTGTGCGGCTGATCCTCGCCGAGCAGCTCTACCGCGCACAGGAGATCACGGCGGGGCGCGCCTACCACCACGTGTAGGCCACCGCGGTGTCGGAGGTGCGCGGTACCCTCGCCGCATGAACCCCTTCCGGCTCTCGACACGCCTCCGGCCCCCCGCGGGCCGGGTCGGCGTTGGTGCGGCCCCTGCGGCCGTGCCGGTGCCGTGGCTGGTGACAGCGCGCTCGGCGTCCGGGGTCATCGAGGTGGCGCACATAGGCGAGACGCCGCTCCTGTCGGTGCGGTTTGCGCTCGCCGGGAGAGGGATGCTCGGGCTCTCGCTTCCGCGGACCGTGCACCCTGGGGAGCGGCTGCGCGTCGCGCTCCGCGGGGCGCACGCTGAGGCGGTCTCCGGCGCCCCGGACGGCATGCTCGTGCTGCGCTGGTTCCAGGCGGACGGGACGGAGCTCCTGTGGCCAATCGCACTGTGATCAATCGCCGCGCTGGCGGCCGGAAGCTGGCCCGTGATTGGGGGCAGGCGCGTGCCTCGCCCGTGCTCGCCGAGGGGTCGCTGCGGCACCAGATGCGACACGCCGGGGAGGGGGCGTGAATGAAAAATCTTTCCACACCCCCAGGCTGTGGATAACCCCTCGAGAGGGGCGGAACTGTGCCGAAAGTTCTCCCCAAGCGCGACGAAATTTCGGTGGAAAGGCCGTGAATAACTACATCGGTGTAACTACAGCATGTTGTGGTCGGGCGAGGTGTGGTTCACTAGATGTAGTGCCTCGGGGTGAGGCTCGAGGTTGGTAAAGAAGGGCGTGAAATGGCCATTACGGTATACACGAAGCCGTCGTGCGTGCAGTGCACCGCGACGTACCGGGCGCTCGACAGCAAGGGGATCGAGTACAACGTGCTCGACCTCTCGCAGGACGAAGCGGCACTCGAGGCGGTGAAGGAGCTCGGGTACCTGCAGGCGCCCGTCGTGGTGACCGACGAGGAGCACTGGTCCGGCTTCCGCCCCGACAAGATTTCGGAGCTCGCGAGCCGCCTCGCCGACTAACGTCGGGCCCCGTGCGACGCCCACGGCGGACGAAGCTTCACGCTTCGACCGCCGGGGGCGTTTCAGCAGCACAATCCGCTTCGGATAGAGGTGATGACCATGGCGGATTTGGTCTACTTCTCAAGCGTTTCCGGGTACACACACCGGTTCGTCGAGAAACTTGGACGGCCAGCGCACCGCATCCCGCTGTATGCGAAGGATGAGCCGCTCGTCGTCACGGAGCCGTTCGTGCTCCTGCTGCCCACCTACGGCGGAGGGCCCGCAACGCGGGCCGTTCCCAAGCAGGTCATCCGGTTCCTCAACGATGAGGGCAATCGGAAGTTGATTCGGGGCGTGATCGCCGCGGGCAACACCAATTTCGGTGAGGCGTACGGCCTCGCTGGGGACATCGTGGCGCGGAAGTGCGACGTTCCAGTCCTCTATCGATTCGAACTCTTTGGCACCCCGGACGATGTGAACGTTGTCCACGAAGGATTGGAACAGTTTTGGAAGCAACAGTGATGGAGCCAGGTCTCGCGTCGTCGAAGATCAGCGACATGGATTACCACTCGCTGAACGCGATGCTCAACCTGTACGACGCTGACGGCAAGATCCAGTTCGACAAGGATCGCGAAGCCGCGCGTCAGTACTTCCTGCAGCACGTCAACCAGAACACGGTGTTCTTCCACAACTTCGAGGAGCGCCTGCGCTACCTCATCGACAACGAGTACTACGAGAAGGAGCTCCTCGACCAGTACGACACGAAGTTCGTCGAGCAGCTCACCGACGAGGCGTACGCGATGAAGTTCCGCTTCCCCGCGTTCCTCGGTGCGTTCAAGTTCTTCACCTCGTACGCGCTCAAGACGTTCGACGGCAAGCGCTACCTTGAGCGCTTCGAGGACCGCGTCGTCATGGTCGCCCTCGGCCTCGCACGCGGTGATCAGGAGCTCGCACGCGGTTTCATGCGGGAGATGATCTCGGGCCGTTTCCAGCCGGCCACCCCCACCTTCCTGAACCTCGGGAAGGCGCAGCGCGGCGAGCTCGTCTCCTGCTTCCTGCTCCGCGTCGAGGACAACATGGAGTCCATCTCGCGCGGCATCAACTCGTCGCTGCAGCTGTCCAAGCGCGGCGGCGGCGTGGCGCTCTCCCTCTCGAACATCCGCGAGGCCGGCGCCCCGATCAAGAAGATCGAGAACCAGTCCTCCGGCATCATCCCTGTCATGAAGCTGCTCGAAGACAGCTTCAGCTACGCGAACCAGCTCGGCGCGCGGCAGGGCGCTGGCGCGGTGTACCTGAACGCACACCACCCCGACATCATGAAGTTCCTCGACACGAAGCGCGAGAACGCGGACGAGAAGATCCGCATCAAGACCCTCTCGCTCGGTGTCGTGGTGCCCGACATCACGTTCGAGCTCGCGAAGAAGAACGAGGACATGTACCTCTTCTCGCCCTACGACGTCGAGCGCGTGTACGGCGTGCCCTTCGGCGACATCTCGGTCACCGAGAAGTACGCCGAGATGGTTGCGGACGCCCGCATCAAGAAGACCAAGATCAGCGCGCGTCAGTTCTTCCAGACGGTCGCAGAGCTGCAGTTCGAGTCCGGCTACCCCTACATCGTGTTCGAAGACACCGTGAACGCGGCGAACCCGATCAAGGGCCGCATCAACATGTCGAACCTCTGCTCCGAGATCCTCCAGGTCAATACCCCGACCACGTACAACGAGGACCTGAGCTACAACGAGATCGGCAAGGACATCTCCTGCAACCTCGGCTCGATGAACATCGCCATGGCGATGGACGGCGGCGACCTCGCCGGCACCGTCGACCTCGCGATCCGCTCGCTCACCGCGGTGAGCGACATGAGCTCGATCACCTCGGTGCGCTCCATCGAGGACGGCAACGCGCAGTCGCACGCCATCGGCCTCGGCCAGATGAACCTGCACGGCTACCTGGCGCGCGAGCACGTGCACTACGGCTCCGAAGAGGGCATCGACTTCACGAACATCTACTTCTACACCGTGCTGTTCCACGCACTCACCGCGTCGAACAAGATCGCGATCGAGCGCGGCGAGGTGTTCGGCGGCTTCGCTGACTCGAAGTACGCGTCGGGCGAGTTCTTCGACAAGTACACGGACGCCGCATGGGAGCCCGAGACCGAGCGCGTGCGCGAGCTGTTCGCAAACGCCGGCATCTCGATCCCGAACCAGGCGGACTGGACCGCGCTGAAGGCCTCCGTCATGGAGCACGGCATCTACAACCAGAACCTGCAGGCCGTGCCGCCCACCGGCTCGATCTCCTACATCAACAACTCGACGTCCTCGATCCACCCGATCGCGTCGAAGGTGGAGATCCGCAAGGAAGGCAAGCTCGGCCGCGTGTACTACCCGGCACCGTTCATGACGAACGAGAACCTCGAGTACTACACCGACGCGTACGAGATCGGCCCCGAGAAGATCATCGACACCTACGCCGCGGCGACGCAGCACGTTGACCAGGGACTCTCGCTCACGCTGTTCTTCAAGGACACTGCGACGACGCGTGACATCAACAAGGCGCAGATCTACGCATGGCGCAAGGGCATCAAGACGATCTACTACATCCGTCTGCGCCAGCTCGCGCTCGAGGGCACCGACATGACCGAGTGCGTCTCCTGCATGCTGTAATTTGGCACCGACACGATCACTGCTGGCTGAGAAAGGCGCGAGGAACGCGATGAACTTCAAGTTGGGGCACGCCGTCCAGGCAATCAACTGGAACCGGATCGAGGACGACAAGGACCTCGAGGTCTGGAACCGCCTCGTGAACAACTTCTGGCTGCCCGAGAAGGTGCCGCTGTCGAACGACGTGCAGTCGTGGGCGACCCTCACGGACGACGAGAAGCTGCTCACCATGCGCGTGTTCACGGGCCTCACCCTGCTCGACACGATCCAGGGCACCGTTGGCGCCGTGTCGCTCATCCCTGACGCGATCACCCCGCACGAGGAGGCCGTCTACACGAACATCGCGTTCATGGAGTCGGTGCACGCGAAGAGCTACTCGTCGATCTTCTCGACGCTGTGCTCCACGCAGGAGATCGACGACGCCTTCCGCTGGTCAACGGAGAACGTGAACCTGCAGAAGAAGGCGCAGATCATCGTCGACTACTACGAGGGCGATGATCCGCTGAAGCGGAAGATCGCGTCGACGCTGCTCGAGTCGTTCCTGTTCTACTCGGGCTTCTACCTGCCCATGTACTGGTCGGCGCACGCCAAGCTCACGAACACGGCGGACCTCATCCGTCTCATCATTCGTGACGAGGCCGTGCACGGCTACTACATCGGCTACAAGTTCCAGAAGGGCCTCGAGAACGAGACCGAGGAGCGTCGCCAGGAACTCAAGGACTACACGTTCTCGCTCATGTACGAGCTGTACGAGAACGAGGTCAAGTACACGCAGGATCTCTACGATCCCGTTGGCCTCACCGAGGACGTCAAGAAGTTCCTCCACTACAACGCCAACAAGGCGCTCATGAACCTCGGCTACGAGCCGATGTTCCCCAAGGAGATGACGGACGTCAACCCGGCGATCCTGTCGTCGCTCTCGCCGAACGCTGACGAAAACCACGACTTCTTCTCGGGCTCGGGCTCCTCCTACGTGATCGGCAAGGCCGAGGCCACCGAGGACGAGGACTGGGACTTCTAGCTCCCCTGATCAAACTCATGTTTCCCGAAATGATGAGCGGAGGTGGCCCAGTGGCACAGCGGGACCAAAATTGCCATCAGGGCACCTTTGCCCACATTTTCCCCATTCTCCTCAACGGCAGCGGCCGACGAGGTGAAGAGGGTGTCAAGTTTGACGGCCGGGGTCCCCGCATGCGCGAGGGACCCCTTCGCCGTTCAAAAGACCCGCCACGTGAGGAAGTACCTCACGGCAGGGAGAAAAGGAGGTCGGCTGATGAAACGC
The DNA here is from genome assembly GCF_003917135.1 of Leucobacter chromiireducens. Taxonomy (GTDB): domain Bacteria; phylum Actinomycetota; class Actinomycetes; order Actinomycetales; family Microbacteriaceae; genus Leucobacter; species Leucobacter chromiireducens_A. The sequence continues at coordinate 28,075 of NZ_RPDI01000010.1, read as the reverse complement.
CACCTCGGACTGGGGCCCGACGGCCAGTACAAGACTGGCCAGCGGGTGCCTTACTCGGGATACTGGGCAGATCAGTATGGAGTGACAACATTCCATCAACTGGGTGCAACGTTCCCACCGTGCATCGACCGCAAGGGAGAATGCGCCTACCGTGAACTGATTCGAGAAGACGTAGTTGCCGCTGCGTAGCCTCGGGATGATCTAGATAGATTTTCACGGCGGAAACCCCCACTTTCGAGTGGGGGTTTCCTGTTTTCCGGACGATGCCGGCGGAACGTAATTTGAGTGTATGCCGTCCACACGCCTTTTTCAAACGCTATGCCGAGTCTTTCAATGCGGCACGGGGGGGGGGGGTAAGTGGGTTCACCCCCACCGCGTCGAGGCCTTCATCGAATAGGTTGGCGTACACGTCAAGCGTCATCGCGGATGACGCGTTGTTGTACTGCTCCAACGTTTGCGCCCGCGCTCACCGTCAGTGACCCCGCGGTATGGCGCAGATCGTGAGGAGTGACACATGGGAAATCGGAATCCACTCGCATCATTTCCTTCACCGCCGACGCAAACCAGGAGTTTTCCGCGTGAGGGCGGGGATCGGCGTCTCATCGGTGCCGAACACGTACCTAGGGGGCGACCTTTCGCGAGTTTGCGGAGTGTGAAGCGGATGAAATCTGGCATCGGCACTGTGCGTTTCTCGCCGGTTTTGGGTGTGCCGAACTTGTTTTCGCAACGCGCGAGTAGAATCTTGTCCTCAATACGCATTCAGTTCTTCTTGAGCGCAAGATGCTCAACGCGAAGCGCCGCTGCTTCACCCCGCTGAGGCCAGGACTGTTTGATTAGCGGTGGATGTGCGTGGGGCTGGTACGAGGAATTCCTTGCGATGCGGGACCCGTTTCGAGTGCCACGCGAAGCCTGGGCCCGGGAACAGCAAGACCCCCATATCCGCACTGCTGCGGGGAGGTCTGCACTCCAATTGTCGCACCGGCGCTGCTCGCTGACAAGCGGCACCGGCGCCCGGCGCCCTGCCCCCGCCGCGAGCGCGCGCTTTCGCTCGTGCTTCCACTGTGCGCCAGGTGCCGCCGCCCAGCCTTGCTCACCCGAACTGCGAACTGATCATGCCGCCTGACGACGACCCGGCGCGGGGAGCAAAAGAGCACTTCCCCCATTGATGCTTGGTTTGTTTCATCCTAAGAGCTACAATTCAAGCATGAAGTCGGAAGATGCCCTGCTCGTGATCGCGGAGATCACCGCGTCCCAGTGGGGCATGGTGACTGCGGCTCAAGCGGGTGTGCGTGGCGTAGACCGTCTGACACTTGCTCGTCTTGCGGACGCCGGGCATCTGGAGCGTCTGGCGCACGGGGTATACCGCGATGCCGGTGCGCCAAGTGACCAGTTTGAGGACCTCCGCGTCGCATGGCTCAGTACTGAGCCGAAGCGCCTGGCTGAGGAACGGATCCGTGATGGGGCTGATGGTGTCGTCGTCGCGAGCACGTCAGCGGCGATGCTCCACGGCATCGGTGACCTGTGGGCGAACCTCCACGAGTTCGTCGTGCCCAAGCGTCGACAGACACAACGTGTGGCGATCCGATATCGGCAGCGCGTGCTCGACGCGGGGGACGTCACGATCGTTGAGGGGCTTCCCGCGATGACGCTTGAGCGAACCGTCGCAGACCTGCTGGATGATGTGGGAGACATGAGCTTGGTTGCCGACGGGCTGAAGGCCGCAGCAGGGAACCGAAGACTGGATCTGGACCGCCTCACGGAACTCATTGCACCGCTGGCCGAGCGCAACGGCTTCCGGAGATACGACGGCAGCGCGGCGCTGAACCGGCTCATGGAGATCGCGAGTCTTGACGTCGACTCCATGGCCAGCAGAATCCCGGCGAATTCGGCGCTGGGCTCAAAGATCCTGGAAAACTATCTCAAGGCTATTGCTGCGTCAGTTCCGCTGCCAGACATGAGCGCGTTCACGCGGACGATCACGCCGCAGCTGCTCATGGATGAGAAGACGTGGAGATTTCTCGCGGAGAGTCCCTCGCGGGATCTTATCGCCACCGTTGCTCCGCATCTCACTTCCTCGCTCATCGAGAATTTCTCACAGATGTGGGTCAACACGTCAGCGTCGCCTCGCGCTCGTTTCGGTTCGCCTGGCGCCCTCACGGATCGGCAGGAGCACGACGAATGACCGGGCTGCATGAGCCGTATCCGACCGCGCGCGGAGTGGAATCTGCCATCAAGGATGCCGCTCAGAAGGCTGCGCGGACGGATAGTTCCCTGGACGTGAGTCAGCGTATTCAGTTGGAGTACTTCAATCGGTTTCTGAGCCGAGTCTTCTCCGCGGGTGATGCCTCGGAGTGGGTACTCAAGGGCGGTGCGGGAATGCTCGCGAGGATTCCCTCTACTCGCTCGACGCTCGACATCGATCTGTATCGGCAGGGTTTCCCCCTCGACGCGGCGCTCGAAGAGTTGAGGTGGCTGGCTTCAGTCGATCTTGGTGACCACTTTAGGTTTGAATACGCCGGCCATGAGTCTTCGGTCGAAGCGGACACTCAGCCCTACACCCAAGGGTATCGCGTCGTCTTCACCGTGTATATCGGGGTCGTGAAGCGGGGAACCGTGAAGGTCGACCTGGCTGTCGGCGCGGGTGTGACGGAAACAGTGCACGCCTCGCTTCCGGCTACCGCCTTGGCGCTGCCGAGGATGACGAGCCATCGATACCGCTTGTATCCGGTTGTAGATCAGATTGCGGACAAAGTGTGTGCCACGATGTCCGACTACGACGGGCGCCCGTCGAGCAGGGAGAAGGACCTTGTCGACATTGTGGTCTTCGCTTGCACCCAACACATTGACGGTGAGGCCTTGGGTTTCGCTATTGATACTGAACGGCAGCGACGCGGCATGAATCCGATTCCTCAGTTCGTTGTACCGAGTGCGTGGGGCAGCGGTTACGCCAAGCTTGCCAGGCCGATTCCGCACTGCGCCGACTACCGCACGGTGGAACTGGCGGCAGGTCTCGCCTCACGGCTGATCGACCCGGCCCTCGCTGGGAGCGCACGTGACAAGACATGGTCAGCGACAAGTTTGGCCTGGGAGTAGCGGGCCAGTGTGTGCTGACAAGCGGCACCGGCGCCCGGCCCCCGCCGCGAGCGCGCGAACGGGGGCCGGGCGCGTGCGCGGCGCCTAGATCTCCTTGAGCAGTCGCTCCATTGTCGCAATCTCGGCGCTCTGGCCGTCGATCACCTGCTGGGCCAGGGCCAGCACGTCGGGGTTCTCGCCGTCCTCGAGCACCGGCTCCGCCATGTCGATCGCGCCTCGGTGGTGCACGATCATGCCCGAGAGGAAGAGCCGCGCGGCCTCGGCCCCGCTCGCCTCGGCCAGCTCAGCCATGCTGTCCTCGGACATCATGCCGCCGTGATCCATGCCGCCGGACTCGCTGCGTGGCTCGACGCCCCAGTCCTCGAGCCAGCCGCGCATTGTTTCGATCTCTGGGCCCTGGGCCGCCGCGATCTGCTCGGCGAGCTCGACGACACGGCGGTCGATCCCGTCTTTCGCGAGCAGCGCGTCGGCCATCTCGATGGCCTGTTCGTGGTGGGGGATCATCATGGTCACGAACATCTCGTCGGCCGCATTGTGCGTCGCCGCTTCGGCCGAGGAGTCGCTTGACCCGGAGTTGTGGTCCATTCCTGCCATGCTGTCGGAGCCGCCGGTGGCGGAGCAGCCGGTGAGCAGCAGCGCGGAGAGCATCGCGGCGGAAGTTAGCAGACGTGTGGTGGATCGCATGGGAAAGTCCTTTCATCAGTGGGAGTGGGATCGCGCCAAAACTGGCGCGCCGAATGACGCGACCGGTCACGGGCGCGTCAGCTCGGAATCACGTCCGACTGATCGAGAGAACGATGAGCGACGGGGGCGGCGGGTGCGCGCACGGCGGGATCGGGATCGCGGCCGTGCGCCAGCTGATCCTCGCCCGCGTTCCGCCGACTGTGCGGCGCAGGAGCGGGAGGAGGAGCAGTACGGCGGTGAAGAGGGCGATGACACAGCCCATCATCCACATCGTGAGCGGGTGGAGGGGCTCCTCGATCCCGCCCCCGCTCGCGTTCCCGCACGCGGCGTCGCAGTCCGCTGCGCCGGCCACACCCGTCTCGGTGCCGATCCTGTCGTGCCCCGCCATGCTCGTCACGTGCGGTTCCGCGGTCGGCGAGGGGACTGCCACGGCGTGTCCAGCGTGCGCGCTGCTGGGAGTGAGCACGTGCATCGCGACGAGGCCGCCGATGATGAGGCCGAGTGCCAGGACGACGAATGGCAGCGAGCGCAGGCGAAGCGAGACTGCGAGCTGATGCACAGGAGCCCCCTTCGGATTGCGGATCACGGTCTGCGTGCGGTCGGTGCCATCATCGCAGCTCATTCCGCGCGAACCCCGAGAAGCTCGGACGCCGATCGGCGTCGAATGACAGCCGTGTAATTTCGAAGCTCATTTCGAGTTATCCACAAGGCTGTGCAGAATGTTCGGCACAAATGTACGAGTTATCCACCGTCTTCTGCACAGCCTGTGGGGAAAACTCGCCCGAACTCGCCCATGCGCGCCAGAGCCGGGTCGGGGGCAAACCGCGAAGCATACCCCCGAGGGGGTTACCCTTGACGCATGCAGTTGAATGACACGCGCGCCTGGAATCGCTTCTACGCTCCGGGTACCCCGGTGGATATCGAGCCGGTCACCGGATCCCTCGTCGACCTGCTCGACGAGCGCTGCGCGCAGTGGGCGGACCGCGACGCGATCAGCTTCTTCGGCCGCACCGTGACGTACCGCGAGCTCGGCGACCGGGTCGCCCGCGTGGCACAGGGCCTCGCCGACCTCGGGGTGCGCGCAGGCGACCGGGTCGCCCTCATCATGCCGAACGCGCCGCAGCACGTGATCGCGTTCTACGCGGTGCTGCGGCTCGGCGCCGTAGTCGTCGAGCACAACCCGCTCTACACGCGCGATGAGCTCGAAACACAGTTCCGCGACCACGGCGCCACCGTGGTGATCGCGTGGAACAAGGTGGTCGCAACCGTGCAGTCGCTGCCAGCCGAGCTGGGGATCGCCACGATCGTTGCCGTCGACGTGACGCGCGCGATGCCGCTCGCCACCCGCGCTGCGCTGCGCCTCCCCATCGCGAAGGCGCGCGCCTCGCGCGCGGCGCTCACCACGGATACCACGGGAACCGTGCCGTTCGCGCGACTCGAGCGCGCCACCCCGATCGCCGCGTCGCACCCGCGCCCCGTGCGCGACGACATCGCGTGCCTGCAGTACACCTCGGGGACCACGGGGGCCCCGAAGGGCGCGATGATCACGCACGGCAACCTGTGGGCGAACGCGCGCATGGGGGCGGCGTGGATGCCAGAGTTCACGCGCGGCGAGGGCTCCATCTACGGGCTGCTCCCCATGTTCCACTCCTTCGGGCTGCTGCTCTCGGTCATCTACTCGGTTGAGACGGGATCCCGCGCTGTCCTCTTCCCCACCTTCGATCCCGAGCTGGTTGCGCAGGCGGCGAAGCGATTCCCGCCAACGTTCATCCCCGCGGTGCCGCCGATGTTCGATCGGCTCGCGCGAGTGGCGCGCGACGGCAAGCTCGACCTCAGCCAGGTCGTCTACTCGATCTCGGGAGCGATGACCCTCACGCCCGCGATCGTGAAGCGGTGGGAGGATCTCGCGGGCAGCATGCTGAACGAGGGCTACGGGCTGACCGAGACGAGCCCCATCGCGCTCGCGAACCCGTTCACGATCGAGCGGCGCATCGGCGCGATCGGTATCCCGTTCCCCTCGACCGACATCCGCGTCGTCGATCCGGATGAGCCTGGCCGCCAGGTGGCGCAGGGCGAGGTCGGCGAGCTGCTGATCAGCGGCCCGCAGGTGTTCCTCGGCTACTGGAACCGGCCGGAGGAGACCGCGGCGACGCTCACCGAGGACGGCTGGCTGCGCACGGGCGACCTGGTGGTGCAGGACGAGGACGGTTTCGTGACCGTGGTCGACCGCAAGAAGGAACTCATCATCACGGGCGGCTTCAACGTGTCACCGAGCGAGGTGGAGCGCGTGGTGAACGGCCTGCCTGGCGTCGCCGAGTCCGCGGTGGTTGGCGTGCCGCGCGGCAGCGGGGCCGAGGTGGTGACCGCGGCCGTGGTGCTCGAGCCAGGCGCCGAGTTCGACGAGGGGGCCGCTCGCGCCGCGGCCCGCGAGCAGCTCGCCGAGTACAAGCGACCGAGCACCTACCTCGTGTGGGAGGAGCTCCCGAAGTCGCTCATCGGCAAGGTACTGCGCCGCCGAGTGCGGGACACGCTCATCGCTGATCGGCACGCCGTGCGCGCCGCAACCGAGGAGGAATAGCCGGCGGCCGCTGGCGCCAGTTCGGCGGTGGGCCGTCGCCTACTCAACCGGGAGGAGGCCGCGCTCGGCGAACACCTTCTTCGCCGCGAAGGTCGCGTTCAGGGCGCGGGGAAAGCCGCAGTAGACCGCAGAGTGCAGGAGCGCCTCGGTGATCTGCTGGGGCGTGAGGCCAACGTTCAGCGATGCATTGATGTGGACGTCGAGCTGGGCCTCGCAGCCCCCGAGCGCCGTCAGCATGCCGAGCGTGACGAGCTGCCGGTCGCGTGGCTCCAAGCCGGGACGCGCGTAGATCTCACCAAAGCCCCACGCGACGACCTGGTGGGCGAGCTCCGGTGAGATGTCACCGAGGGCGTCAATCACCTGTGTTCCCGCGCTTCCATCGATCGCTTCGAGCACCTGAGCGCCGTGCTCGAAGCGGTGCTGCCGTTCCGGTGTGTCAGCCATCAGTCGCTCCGTCCTCTCGATTCGTTTCTCGCGCGGCGAGCTCGCGCTGGTACACCGCGATCTTCGCGGAGAGCGCCTGTTCGTGGGCACGCAGCCGAGCGATTCGCGCGTGCAGGTCCGTCTGATGCGCCTCGAGCAGGCCCAGGCGGTCTGCTGTGGTCACGGAGCCCTGCTCCCGGAGGGTCGCGTACTCGCGCATCTGCGCGATCCCCATGCCGGTCTCACGCAGGCGCAACAGGAACTTCACCCAGTCAACGTCCGCGGGTGAGTACCGCCGCTGGTTCCCCGGGCTCCGGGAGATCGGCCGGATGAGCATGGCGCGCTCGTAGTAGCGCAGGGTGTGCGCCGTCACCCCGGTCGTCTCGCTCATCTGCGCGACCGTGAGCCCTGTCTCCTCTTCTGCCACAGCAGCAGGCTACAAGTTCGAGCGCGCTCTCAGTCAACCGGCCGCACGCGGCCTTCCGCCGCTACGCGCGGGACCGCGAGCCCCCAATCTTGCGCCCCGCGAAGAGCGCAGCGCCGCCAGCTGCGGCGAGGACTGCCGCGAGTGCTGCCCAGGCGATCGGCGACTCACCGCCGGTGGTCGCGAGCCCGTCGGTGCCGCCGGCTGGAGGCTGCGGCGTCGCCGGCTCACTCGGGTCCGTCGGCGTCACCGGTGGTTGGGGATCGACCGGTGCGCGCTCGACGATCGTGACCGTGGCGCTCGTGTCCTCGCCGAGGGTTGCGGTGCCACTCGGGTCGGCGAGCGACGCGGTGAGGGTCCGCGTGCCGGCCTCGCCGCGCGCGAGCGTCTGCACGGTGAACGTCTGATCAGCGGTCTCGCCGTCGGCCCAGGTCACCACGAACGACTCGGCAACGTAGTCGGTGCCGGGAATCGCGCTGCCATCGGCGGCCCGAGCGGCGGTGCCCCCGGTGAGCTGCACGGTCGCGGAGACCTCGCCCTCCGCCGAGCCGCTGCGCGACGCGGTGAGCGTTGCCGGCTTCCCCGCAGCAACCTCGACATCCTGGCCGAGCTCGAGCACCGATGACACCTGAGCCTGCACCACCTCAACCGCGCCGCGATCGGGGGCGCTGCCCTGCGGTCGCACGATCCCGCGCTGGTCGGAGGCGGTCGCCGCCGCGGGTGCCGCGGTGTCAACGAGTGCGGAGTCACTCGCGGGGAGGTGCGTGAGCAGCGCGCTCCCATCACGGTACGACTGGCCGCCGTTCTCGGCGAGCCCGCCGAGTCCCATCTCCGCTGCGGTCACCACGTCGGCGCCGAACGCTGCGCCGCTCGCGTCGGTCACGCTCGTGTGCGTTGCGACGGGCGCAGCCGCGTCCTCCACCGCGAGGGCGCGGAGACCGGTGTTCGTCTGGATCGCCGAGTTCTCGACGCGCATCGTGACGGTGTCATCGCCCATCCCATACTGGGTGACCCCCAGCCCGTGCATCGTGACCTCGCTGAGCCGGAGCTGGCCGCCCCCGGAGGACACGGAGACCGCAGCCTCAGCTGCGCCCTCCCCGCCCGGCGTTCCGGAGAACGTTGAGTTGGCGATCGTCACCGCTTCGGCGTCCGCGGTCCAGTCGCCGAACACGTTCGCAACGAGGTCGTTCGCCTCACGGCCGGAATTGTTCGCGAAGGTTGAGCCGCTGACCGCGACCGCTGGGACGCCAGCCGCCGCTGGTTCCGCTGCCGGTGCGGCTGCCTGGCCGGCCATTCTGGCCGGGAGCGCCGAGGTGAACCGCAGCTCGACGCCACCTGGGCCGTCGTCGGAGGCGATCTCAATGAACTGCGAGTCGGTGAGCTGCACGGCCGGCACGCTGAGCGGCTCGGCCGTTGACACGTTCGCGGTGATGGCCGGGGACCAGCCATCGTCCAGCCGACCGATTCGGGAGACGGTGCTGCGTTCGATCGTCAGGCCGAGCTGATCCGGCTGATCCCAGCGCGCGTATGCGTGGTAGTCGATCGCTGCGCCGAGCATGTCGGTGATGCTCGAGTCGACCACGGCGAGCCGGCCAGCGACCCCCTGCAGCGAGATCGCCGCTGGGGCGTCACCCGCCGAGCGATCCTGCGCTGGCTGGGAGATGCTCGTGTTCGCGACGAACACGTCGCCGTATGCCTGCCACAGTGAGATCACGGGTGAGGGCGCGGCCGGAACGTCAGGGTTCGGGAAGATGTTCTTCACATCGACTTCGTTCACGACGAGGAGGGGTTCCCCCGCCCCTGGGCGGCTTGCGGCCTGTTCGCCACGGCCGAGGACGCCGGGGATTGACACGAGCGAACCGTTCTGGACCGTGCTGCTCGTGTCGCTGTCGCTGAAGTTCACATGGTCGATCGTGATGCGCTGATTCTCCCCGAGGAATGCGTTCCAGACCGTCACCGCCCCCGTGGTGGCGCCCGTGATCGTGCTGTTGGTGAGCGCAAGCTCACCGAACAGGCGCTGGACGTCGACGACTGAGCTGTGCGTGCCGGGGACCGAGCCCTCGATCGTCAGCCCGTCAGCGTAGACGGAGCCGCTGTCCGCGCGCACCTGCGCCAGGCTCCCGAGATCGGTGAGCGTGAGGTCGCGGTAGACGAGCGGGACATCGCGCTGCGCGCTGCTCGTGACGAACACCGCCTCAAAGTAGCTGCCCTCGGCGTCGAGCTCCCCGTTCATCGTGAGCGAGGAGAGGCTCGCGGAGATCGGGGTGTCCCCGAGCAGACTGCCGTCGAGCAGGCTGCCGAAGTAGTCGGGAATCCACTCGGGATCGTCGAACGCTGGCGTGAGCGCGTTCGCCGGCGGGGTGGTGAGACGATGCTCGGGAGCCGGGTTCGTGAGCGTGATCTGCGACGTTCTGGCGTCGGCGCCGCAGAGACGAATCGACTCGGTGAGCGGGATCGTGTAGTCCGCGATCACGGTCATGCCAGCGGGGATCACCACACTGTCGACCCCGGGCTGCTCGTTCGCCTCCCAGACCGCACGATACAGCGAGCCGGGACCGGTGCCGGTCGCCTCCGTCACCGTGAAGACGGTGCCGACGGTGCAGTCGGCGTTCGGCACGGCTGGCGGCGGAAAATCGCTCGCCGCTGGCGCCGCGGCGACGCTCGGCTCCGCGGCGGCCGGAGCCGCCGATGAAAGTGCGAGGAGCGCGGCGAACCCGCCCACCCCAAGTGCCCGTAGCTTCGAACCCACGTCATCCCCCGATGCTGCGGTGCGCAGCGTGGGAGCAAAAGTCTCTGACGCGGTGGGGCCCCCTCGCCCACGCACGACATCAGCGAGCGTAATCGAGGCATGCTCGGCCGTCAATGAGGCGGCGGAGCGCGAGAGTGCGTCCCCGGGCTACGACGACGCGTGCGCGCTGAACGCGCGCGCCAGGAGCCGGTCGAGCGCGACGTAGACGTAGCCGACGCCGATGAGCGCGACCGAGAGCGCCAGGATCCAGAGCGCGACCCCGCCGGCCCCGTACACCGCCACGTTGAGGAACGGGTAGGGGTAGGTCTGGCCGGCAACGAACTCCCCGCCCAGCCCGCCGTAGACGAGCGCGTACGCGAGGTACGCGTAGGGGATGAGCGCCCACAGCAGCGGGTCGATCCAGCGCAGCCGTCCCTTCGGAACGAACAGCAGCCAGTCGAGGATCAGCAGGATCGGTGTGATGATGTGGATCAGGTTGTCCGTGAGCGAGAACGGCTCGTAGTCGCTGTCCTGCGTGAACGTCGCAGGCACCAGCACAATGAGGTAGACGAGGAACGTCACCGTGATCGCCATCATGATCGCGCCGCTCCAGCGCGCCGACGGGGTGGAGTGCCCGCGCGGTCCCGCCGCGGAGAGATCGCGGAGCGTGCGCACGATGAGCACCGCGACCCAGACGAGGCAGAGCAGGTTGCTCAGCACGGTATAGAACTTCAGCGACCCCCAGGTGGGATCCGCCGTGAAGATCCCGGTGATGCGCACCACGCCGGTCAGAATCACCGCGAACGCCACGACCCGGAACCCGAGCGCGAGGAGGCGGGAGGTGAGTGCCCCCTCGGCGATCGCGCCGAGTCGGTCGGTCGAGGGTGGCGCGGTAAGCTGGCTCATGGCTCTATTTGATCACGTGCGATGCGACTTTTCTGCCTGATCTGAGCGGCGTGTGCCGCGAAGGTGCGCGCGTCGGGGCCGCAGTAGACTGACGGAGACCAAGACGCGCACGCACTCGGGCGAGCACGCGAGCACATGGAGGTGGCGCACATGAAGCGAGGCCGCCTGGACCAGCGTACGATCGTCGCGGCAGTGCTCGAACTCGCGAGCGACGAACCGCAGGCGCGGATCACGTTCAAGCGGCTCGGGGAGGCGCTCGGCGTCGACGCGACGGCGATGTACCGCCACTTCCGCAACAAGGACGAGCTGACGCGCGCCGCGCTCGACCAGCTCGCTGCCACCGCGACGGCCGACGCGCGCGCGGCCGTCGGCGACTGGCGCGACCGCCTCGAGGCGTTCGCGACGCGCATGGCTGCGCTGAGCCTTGAGCACCCGGCAATCGGTGCCGAGTGGGCGATGGTGGATCCGGTGGGCCCGGGAGACGTCGCGTCAGACGAGTTCCTGCTCGAAATGCTCTCCGAGGCCGGCCTCGCCGGCGCCGACCTCATCACCGCCTACGCCGCGATCTCCGGTTTTACGCTCGCGCAGAGCGCCGCGCTCGCGCAGGAGGCGCTCGAGCGTGCGGAGAGCAGCCGCGACGGCACGATCCCGTGGATCAGCACCTTCGGCTCGGTCGATCTCGCGGACTTCCCGCACGTCAGCGAGCACCGGGACGCCCTGCTCGCGATCGACGGGATCACCGTGTATCGCGCGGGCATCACCGCGATTCTCGACTCGATCGCGCGCTCAGCCGCAGCCGCCAGGTAGCGACTGCGGCTGCGCATGCGGCCGTTGAGCGTGGGTGCTCAGTCGAAGATGTCACCGAGGAAGTCGAACGGGCTCTTCTTCTTGCGGTAGCGCGGGTCGCCGTAGCGTGGATCGCCGCCTCGGCTGTCGCGGCGGCGGTCGTCCTGCCGGTAGTCGCCGCCTCCGTACTGGCCGTGGCGGGGGTCAGCGGCGGGCTGCGTCGGTACCGGGTCGGCGTAGTGCTGCGGCGCGGCGTACTGCTGCGGGGCGGGCGGTGCGGGCTGCGTCGGCTGCGCCGGCGCCTGGGGCGTCGTGGCCTGCGGCGCGGTGAACGCTGCGGCCTCGGCCTGCGCGCGCTCGAGGATCTTGTCGAGCTCACCCCGGTCGAGCCAGATGCCGCGGCACTCTGGGCAGTAGTCGATCTCGATGCCCTGTCGCTCGCTCATGAGCAGGGTCGTTCCGTCGCTGGGGCAGTTCATGCTCCTCAGCGTAGGGGTGAAACCGCCGCTCACAGGCGTGTCCGGGCGGACTGGGGGCGGCTTCTCAGGCGGGGAGGGGGTGCGGGGTGCGTGGGGCCGCGCGCGCCCCGTGGCCTCGGCTACGCCCAGCCGACCACGAGCCGGGCCGCGTCCTGCGGGATCGTCGGATCGACCCCGGTGAGCGTCGCGAAACGGTGGAGCCGGTTGGTGAGGGTGTTCCGGTGGCAGAACAGCTCCGCGGCAGACTCGCCGATGCTGCCCGTGCGGAGATAGCTGCGCACCGCCTCCTCCAGTCGCGCGCGCTCGGCGGTGCCGCAGTCGGCGAGCGCGGAGTGGACGTCGGCGAGCGCTGGGGTGCCGCTGTCCGAGAGGCGCTGCGCCGCGATGCGCGCCCAGCCGCGCGTCCAGGTCATTGCGCCGTGCTCGGTGGACTGGATCGCGCGCGCAAGGTCACGCGCGGTGATCGCGGCCTGGCGCAGTTCGGGGAGGCCCTGTCGCGCCAGGGTGAGTCCGATGCGGAGCGAGGCGAGGTGGGTGTGGAGCTCGGCGAGCCGGGAGCCCGGGAGGACGTGCTGCGGGGTGAACACGACGAGTGCGTCGCCGAGGTGATGGGTGAATGCGGTGCCGCTCGCCCGCTCGAGTTCCGCAACCGCGACCCGGAGCGGGGCGACGTCGTCGCCGACCGCTGCGGCGACGATGAGCGCGGTGTCCTGGGGGAGCTGCAGCTCAGCGGCGATCGCGGTGAGCCGCTCCGGGGTGGGTTGGGGGTCCTGAAACACCGCGGCGATGAGCCCCTGGCGCACCGAGGCCGCCTCCTCGCGCATGCGCTGCGTCTCGGCCACGTAGGCGCGCTGGGTCTGTCCGGCGTACTCGTCGACCGTGCGCAGCACGATTCCGGTGTGCCGAACGATGAGCTCGGCATCGTCCGGGCTGGCGACTCGGGTGAGCGCCTCCCACAGCACCGTGAAGTCGTTGCGGATCGCGGTCATCAGCGAGGTGATGGGGACGCGGGCGCGGGCGCGGGAGACGCCGACGTCGCTGGCCACCGGGATCGTGTCGGTGAGGCCTCCCGAGCGGAGCCCGTCGATCAGCGCGATGAACGAGAGCGCGCCGGTTCGACGGATCTCGGAGCGCGGTACCGGGGGCGGGTCGTATCCGGGGACGGTGTGGATGAGCTCAACGAAGCTCGTGGTGAGCTCGTCGATGTCGAGCCGATCGAGGAGCTCGAGCCAGCGAGCGCGGTCGCCCGCGGTGGGGGTGTCGCTGAGTGAGCGCGGCGGATTCTCGGACATATTTCTCATGTTATGTGCATCTGCCCTGTTTGAGTGACCACATCGGCGGCAGAAGACGTGCGAGTCAGGGCGATTTACCTGCAATGCTCGTATGCAAGGCCCGCGCGTCCGCGCAGGCACGCCACCGCATTCGGATCCCGCATCCTCGACGGAGAGAGCAAATGAGCGAGACAACCCATACGGCGACGATCGAATATGACGCCACCCAAGAACTCAGTGTGAAGGACGCGAATAAGGTCGCGCTCGGTGCGCTGATCGGAACCGCCCTCGAGTGGTACGACTTCTTCCTGTTCAGCGCGGCAGCTGCGCTCGTGTTCAACGTGCAGTACTTCACGAGTGAGAACGCGACCGCCGCAGCGCTCGCCTCCTTCGCCACGTTCGGCGTCGGTCTCGCGGCGCGCCCCATCGGCGGCATCATCTTCGGCCGCATGGGTGACCGGGTGGGTCGCCGCAAGGTGCTGATGATCACGATCGTCGGCATCGGTCTCGTGACCGGCCTCATCGGCATGCTCCCGACCTACGCGGCCATTGGCATCGCCGCCCCGGTCCTGCTCGTGCTGCTGCGCGTGCTCCAGGGCTTGTTCGTTGGAGGCGAATGGTCCGGTGCGATGACCATCGTCGTCGAGAACGCTCCGCTGCACCTGCGCGCGAAGTACGCTGCGATCCCGCAGATTGGCTCTCCGATCGGCACCATTCTCTCCTCGGGTGGCTTCTTCGTGATGACGCTGCTGTTCTCGAAGGAGAACTTCGACGCCTGGGGATGGCGCATCCCGTTCCTCATTGCACTGCCGCTGCTGCTCGTCGCGATCTACATCCGATCGAAGCTCGAGGAGTCCCCCGTGTTCCGCCAGCTCGAGGAGTCGGGTGAGGTCGTCAAGAGCCCGGTACTCACCACGTTCCGCGACAGCTGGAAGCAGATCATCGTTGGCATGGCTGCCGCGCTGCTCGGCGTCGGCGGCTTCTACCTCGTGACCGCATTCTGCGTCTGGTACGGCGTGAACGTGCTCGGCTACGACTCCTCGCTGATGCTGCTCGGCAGCATGGTCGCCGCGGCTGCGGAGATCTTCGTCCTGATCTGGGGCGGCAACCTCGGCGCCAAGTACGGCGCGAGCCGCGTGATCTTGTGGGGCGGTGTCGCGTCCGCCATCGTCGCTGTGCCGTCGTTCCTGCTGCTCACCTCGGGCAACCCGGTGCTCGTGGTGATTGCGATGACGCTCGCGGTCTGCACCCTGTCGCTGCCGTACGCGGCCTCCGGAACCGTGCTCACCGGCCTCTTCCCAGCGAAGACCCGCTACACCGGTGTCGGCATGGCGCAGAACGTCGCCGGCATGCTCTCCGGCTTCATCCCGCTGCTCGCGACCGGCTTCGTCGCGGCGGCAAACGACCACTGGTGGCCCGCAGCAGCGATGCTCGTGTTCCTCTCGCTCTTCACCGCGGTCGCCGGCGTTGTCGCACCGCGACTCAGCGTGAAGCTGCCAGGGTTCAAGCACTAGACGGTGCGCGCGCCGGGCCTCTGCATCCGGCGCGCGCACCGCGTCTCTCACCACCCCACTTGACCAGAGCAAAGGATCAGCCCCGAATGTCACAGTCAGCCGGCCACCTCATCGTGCGGACCCTCGAAGCCCACGGCGTCGAACGCGTGTACGCCGTTCCAGGCGAGAGCTACCTCGACGTGCTCGATGGCCTCCACGATTCGGCGATCGAGACGGTGGTGTGCCGGCACGAGGGCGGGGCAGGGTTCATGGCGCTCGCCGAGGGGCGGCTGACCTCCCGCCCGGGGATCGCGATGGTGACGCGCGGGCCGGGGGCCGCAAACGCGATGATCGCGGTGCACACCGCCTGGCAGGATGCGACAGCCCTCGTGCTGTTCGTCGGCCTGGTTCCCGTCGCCGACCGGGAGCGCGACGCCTTCCAGGAGTTCTCGCTGACCGGCTGGTTCGGATCGACGGCGAAGCGCGTCCTCACGATCGACGACCCAGCTCGCGCCGGTGAGCTCGTCGACGAGGCGCTCCGCATCGCCGCGAGCGGTCGCCCTGGCCCCGTGGTGGTGGGGCTTCCCGAGGATCTCCTCATGGTGCACACCGACGCCGCGGTCCCCGCGCCCTCGCGTCCGGCGCGTCCCGCGCCAGCTCAGGATGAGCTCCGCGAGTTCGCGGAGCGTCTGACCGCCGCCCAGCGCCCCGCCTTTGTGCTCGGCGGGGATGGCTGGGAGCGCGGGGCCGGGGGAGCGCTCGCCGCGTTTGCCGAGGCCGCGGGGATCCCGGTGTTCTGCGATTGGCGCGCCTACGATGCCGTGCCGCACGACTCCGCAGCCTGGGCCGGGTGGCTCGGGTATGGCCGCGGCGATCAGATCCTTGCCGGGTACGCCGAGGCTGACCTGCTCGTGTTCGTTGGGTGCACCCGCGCCGACGTGCTCAGCGAGGGGTACACCGCCGGGCTCGACACCCCCACTGTGCTCGCCGTCGCCGACCCGAACGCGGCGACACACGCCGGCCGAATCGACCAGCACCTCGTCGCCACCCCCGAGACGTTCGTTGCCGGCCTGGCAGCGCTCGACCCCGGCACCGTTCGCGGAGACCGGGACCAGACGTGGCTGACCGAGCGCGCCGCCGCGCAGCGCGCGTACGCCGCGCACCGTCCGGACGCCACCGCCAACGGCCTCGCACCCGGCTCCCCGGAGGCCGCGGCGCTCGGCGTCGACCTCGGGGTTGCGTTCGGCCTCCTCGACGACCGGCTCGACGGCGACGCGACGCTGACCTTCGGCGCCGGAAACGCTACGATCTGGGCGCACCGCTTCGTGCGTCACCTGCGACCAGCGAGCCTCGTCGGCGCGCGCAACGGCGCCATGGGTCTCGCGGTGCCCGCGGCGGTCGCGGCCTCCCTTGCGCAGCCGGGCAAGCGAGCGGTAGCCGTGTGCGGTGACGGTGACTTCCTCATGAACGGGCAGGAGATCGCAACGGCCTTCGCGCACGGCGCGAGCCCGCTCGTCATCGTCGTCGACAACGGGGTGTACGGGACCATCGTGCAGCACCAGGAGCGTCACTACCCCGGCCGGCCATCGGGCACCGCGATGGCGAATCCCAACTTCGCAGACTGGATGCGCTCGTTTGGCGGGCACGGCGAGCACGTGACGCGCACGGATGAGTTCGCCGACGCGCTCGACCGCGCGCTCGCCGCAGCCGGACCAGCCCTGATCCACGTGGTCATCGACGCAACCGTGATGCCGCCGGCAACGAGCGAGGTGTGAAGAACCATGCAGCTTGACCTGATCCTGCAGGCACGAGAGATCCTCACCCTCGACCCGGAGCGGCCCACCGCGACCGCGGTCGGCGTGCTGGGGGGCCGCATCGTCGGATTCGATGAGGAGCTCGACGGCTTGGGTGCCGCCCAGGAGCTCGACTTCGGTGACGCCTGCGTCACGCCCGGGCTCATCGACGCGCACTGCCACACCGCGTGGTGGGGGCTGGGGCTCGACGCGATCGACCTCAGCGTGGTCCGCGGGCTCGACGAGCTGTACGCGCGGATCGCCGCGGAGGTCGCGCGGCTCGACGCCGCTGGCGACTCCACCGCGTGGGTGCACGGCACGGGGTTCAACCAGGGGCACCACGGCGGTGAGTTCCCGGACATCGCGCGCCTCGACGCGCTGACCGGCGAGCGCCCGCTGTACCTGCGGCACACCTCGGGGCACGCGTCGATCACGAACACGGCGACGCTGCGCCTCGTCGGCGCGCTTGAGCCGGGCTTCGAGAACCCGACGGGCGGCGTGGTGGTGCGCGATGCGGCCGGCGCCCCGACCGGGCTCGTCGAAGAGGCCGCGCAGGGGCTCGTGCAGGCGCTGCTCCTGCCGTACTCGACCGACCGGCTGGTCGCCGCGCTTGAGGCGGCGACCACGCGCTACGCGGCCGAGGGCATCACGAGCTTCTCGGAGGCGGGCGTTGGCGGCGGCTGGATCGGGCACAGCCCCGTCGAGGTCGCGGCCTACCAGCGGGCCGCCGAGCAGGGGCGACTGCACGCGCGTGCGCAGCTCATGCCGGCGATCGACGCGCTGCGTCCGATCACCGGGCACGCCGCAGACTTCGGGGGCGAGGGCGCCGGCGCCGGGCTCGACCTCGGCATCCGCTTCGGTTTCGGTGATGACCGCGTGAAATTCGGTCACGTCAAGGTGTTTCTCGACGGCTCGCTGCTCGGCGCGACCGCGGCGGTGACCGAGGACTACTGCGGGCACGAGCACAACACCGGGTACCTGCTCGACGAGCCCGCGGTGTATCGGGAGCGCGCGCTCGGCGCGTACCGTGCCGGCTGGCCGCTCGCCCTGCACGCCATCGGCGACGCAGCGATCGACCTCGCGCTCGATCTCATCGGCGAGGCGCAGGAGCGCTACGGCGTCCACGAGGTGCCCTGCCGCATCGAGCACTTCGGGATCGCGCGCCCCGACCAGGTGCAGCGCGCCGGCGAGCTCGGCGTCGCCGTGACCCCGCAGGCGGGCTTCATCGGTCCGATCGGTGATCAGATGGCGGATCGCGTCGGCCGGGAGCGCGAGCCATGGCTGTACCGCGGCCGCTCGGTGATCGACGCGGGCATCATCCTCGCGGGATCCTCCGATCTCCCCGTTGCGGACAACAACCTGCGCAGGGGAATGCAGTCGGCGGTCGATCGCATGACCGACAGCGGCGCGATCCTCGGCCCCGACGAGGCGATCACCCCGGAGGAGGCGCTGCGCACGCACACCGAGTGGGCGGCGCGGGCGACTGGGCAGCTCGCGCAGAAGGGCACGCTCACGCGCGGCAAGCTCGCAGACTTTGCGGTGTTCTCCGCGTCACCGCTCACCGCGCCGCGCATCTCGGAGCTCGACGTCGTTGCCACGCTCGTGGGCGGCACACTGAGCTACGACGGCCGGTAGCACGCGCCTCGCGCCGCCGACGCCCAGCTGTTTTTCACGAAAGGACCCCACCATGACCGAGCCGCTCAGCGCCCCGCACGACGCAGCATTTCTCACCGACTGGGCCACGCACGGCGCGTTCGGCGCGGTGCCGGGCACCGGCGGGGTGGACCGGCAGGCGGGCAGTGCGGCCGACGGCGAACAGCGCGCGTGGTTCGCGCGGCTGCTCGAGTCGCGCGGCTTCACCGTGCTGCGCGACGAAATCGGCAACCAGTTCGGGATCCTCGAGCTCGTCCCCGGCGCGCCGTACGTGCTCACCGGATCGCACATGGACTCGCAGCCGACGGCGGGGCGCTTCGACGGGGCGTACGGGGTGATGGCGTCGGCGTACGCCTGCTTCCGTGTCGCCGAGGAGCTGCGCGCGAACCCCGGCGGTGCCCGCTTCAACCTCGCGGTGGTGAACTGGTTCAACGAGGAGGGATCGCGGTTCAAGCCCTCCATGATGGGCAGCTCGGTGTTCACGGGCAAGCTGGGGCTCGCGGAGGCGCTCGCGACGCCGGATCCGCGCGGCACCACGGTTGCCGAGGCGATGGGCGGCCTGGGCGAGCTCGGCGATGGGCCGGTGTTCGGCGCTGGCAGCGGCCGCGAGGTGGCATCGTACGCGGAGATCCACGTGCAGCAGGGGCGCAGCATGGAGGAGGACGGAGTGACGATCGGCCTCGTGAACGCGACCTGGGCGGCGCACAAGTTCGAGTTCCGCGTGACGGGGGAGCAGGCGCACTCCGGCTCAACGCTCATGGCGGAGCGGCGCGACGCGCTGCTGGGTGCGGCCAGGCTCGTGGTGGCGGCGCGCGAGCTCGTCGATGAGTTCGCGCCCGGCCAGCTGCACACCGCGTGCGGCGAGCTGAACGTCTACCCGAACTCCCCGGTCGTGGTCGCGAGCGAGGTGGAGCTGCTGCTCGATCTCCGTTCCCCCGACGCCGAGGTGATCCGGCAGGCGCACGCCTCGCTCATGGCGACGGTGGCGCGCGTGCAGCGCGAGGATCGCGTGAGGATCGAGGTGATCGCCGAGCACGCCTGGGATCAGAACCCCTACCCCGAGACCGGGGTGGAGCTGGCGCGCGAGGTCGCCGAGCAGCTGGGGCTCACGCACGACCGCGTGATGACGGTGGCCGGGCACGATTCAACGAACATGAAGGACGAGGTGCCCACCGTCATGCTGTTCGTGCCGAGCGTGAACGGGGTGTCGCACAACCTCGCGGAGTTCACCCGTGACGAGGACCTGCTTGCGGGCCTCGCGCACCTCACCGGCGTGGTCGGGCGGCTGGCCGCTGGCGCGCTGGTCGAGGGCTAGGTCGCAGGCTCCGCCCAGCCGAACACGAGCGCCGGGTGCGTGACCCGCCACCAGAGATCGGGATCGGTGAGCGGCTCAGCGGTGACGACGGGGACCTCGTGCTCGCCCTCCGGGGCGGTCACGATGATGCTCCCCGCGACCTGACGCGCTGGCCCCCAGCCGACGGCGTCGAGCCGCACCTCGCGCTCGGCGTGCTCGCCCGCGACGAGCACTGTCGCCGCGCTGCCGTCGGCGATGAGCGGCACCGTCGTGCCGTCGATCAGCGTCGCGGTGCCGAGCTCCTCCTCCGGGTGCACCAGCTGCACCTGGCGGGTGGCGTCGCCCATGCCCGTGAGGAGTGTGCTCGTGTCGTGCGCGCGCTGCGGGCCGGAGTCGCGGCCGAGTACGGCCGCGACACGCACGACCTCCCGCTCGCCGGCTTCGGCCTCCTGCGCGGCGACGAGGTTGGATCCCGCGGCGCCGGAGGTGCCGGTTTTGAGCCCGATCACCCCGGGCAGCTTGGTGAGCAGCGGGTTCGTGTTCGTCACCTCACCGATGCCCCACGGCAGCTCAGCGCTCGGCATGCGAACGATCTCCGCGATCACGGGCTCCGCGAGGGCGAGCTTCGCGATCCGGACCACGTCTGCGGCTGCGGCAACGTTGTCCTCGTCCATGCCGGTCGGTTCGGCGAGCGAGAGCGACGTCACGCCGTGGCGTTCCGCCCAGTCGGACACGGCGCGGGAGAACTCCGCGCCCTCCCCGATGGTGTCCGCGGCGTACGCCGCCATGAAGTCGTTGGCGGAGGGGAGCAGCGCGAGCGTGAGCATCTGCCTGGTGGTCACCTCGGTGCCGACGGGGATCGGGAACGCGATGCCGTCGAGCGCCTGATACCCGCGAGTGCGCGCGGCGTCGGCGGCGGTCCACACGTGCACAGGACCGGGTTCGCCGGCGGCGAGCGGCTCCCGTTCGAGCCCGACGAGCACCGTGACGAGCTTGGAAATGCTCGCGATGGGGCGTGGGGTGTCGTCGTTGCTCCACACCTCCTCGCTTCCCGCCCAGCCGATCGCAGCTGGCCCGCGCTGGTTATCGATCGCCGATTGCGCTCGCTCGGCGAGCTCGTCGGCCACGGCCGCTGCAGCGAGGTTCGCCGGGTCCGCCTCCGCGCTCGTCGCCAACTGCAGCTGGGGATCCGGGAGCGGGGTGAGCGCGCACGCCGCCGTGTACCCGCCGGCCAGGAGGATCACGGTTGCACTCGCGATGAGCCCGGTGCGGAGTCCGCGCCGCCGAGCGCCGGATCGGCGCCGCCCGCGGGGCTGCAGTGCCGTGTCGCTCCCGCTGCTCATCCCCTCAGCCTAGCCGCGGAACGCCGCATGATTGCACAGGCTGGGGCGCGCAGCATGTGCCAGGATCCCGCACTGCTCGCGCGGAATGCCTGGCAGGATGGCCGTACCGCGCGCGCCACCGCTGCGCGCTGCACCCACCGAAGGAGCTCTCTCATGACCGCGCTGATCGCAGGCTACGCACGAACCCCGTTTGCTCGCTTCACCGGCCAGCTCGCCGCGCAGCCCGCAACCGTGCTCGGCGCGCACGCCGTGACAGCCGCGCTCGCGCGCGCCGGGGTGTCCCCCGAGCAGGTCGACGCGCTCGTCGCCGGTCAGGTGCTGCAGGCCGGCGCCGGGCAGAACCCCGCGCGCCAGACCGCGGTCGGTGCCGGGATCCCGCTCACGGTGCCGGCGATCACGCTGAACGCGGTGTGCCTGTCCGGCGCTGAAGCGGTGTCGCAGGCGGTGCGCCTGATCACCGCGGGTGAGGCGGAGATCGTTGTCGCGGTCGGCCAGGAGTCCATGTCGCTCGCGCCACACGTGATGCCGCTCCGCGCGGGCACGAAGTACGGCTCGGCGCAGCTCGTCGACACCGTCGAGCGCGATGGCCTCTCGGACGCGTTCGATCAGGTTGCGATGGGTGCGCTCACCGAGCAGGGCAATGCGCCGCTGGCCCTCACCCGTGAGGAGCAGGACGCGTTCGCCGCCGCCTCGCACCAGCGCGCTGCGGCGTCAGCCGAGTTCCTCGCCGCGGAGATCGCGCCGTTCACGGTCACCTCGCGCCGCGGCGACACGGTGGTGTCGGCGGACGACGGCGTGCGCGCGGACACCACCGCCGAGGGCCTTGCCGGGCTGCGCGCCGCGTTCGCGAAGGACGGCACGATCACCGCGGGCAACGCCTCGCAGATCACGGATGGCGCCGCGGCGCTCGTGATCGTCAGTGCGGCAGCGGCCGAGCGCCTGGGCCTCGCGCCCATCGCGCGGGTGGAGGCCACGGCGTTCGTCGCCGGCCCGGACACGCACCTGCACTCGCAGCCGTCCCGCGCGATCGCTGCGGCGCTCGCCAAGCTCGACGGGGTGGCGGCGAGCGACCTCGCCGCCGTCGAGATCAACGAGGCGTTCGCCGCGGTGGGCATTCAGTCCACCCGCGAGCTCGGCATCGACCCCGCGATCGTGAACCAGCACGGTGGGGCGATCGCGCTCGGCCACCCCATCGGCGCTTCGGGGGCGCGCATCGTCGGCACGCTCGCGCGCCAGCTCGCGGCGGCTGGTCCCGGCGCGCTGGGCGCGATCGGGATCTGCGGCGGCGGCGGCCAGGGCTCCGCGGTGGTCCTCCGGGCTCTCTAGCCCCGCCCGCCCCTTCCCGCCCCCACGCGACCCCCTCCGGATCGGGGTCACTCGGGCAGGGTGTCGCGAGCGTCTGCAGCGCGACACCCTGCCCGAGTGACCCCGATCCGGGGGTGCCGAGGGGTCCGGGTGGGCCGGTGGGCGCGGGCTACTCGGCGACCGCCGCCATCACCGCCGCGGCGACGGCCGGCGCGACGCGCGGGTCGAGGGCGCTCGGCACGATCCGGTCAGGGGCGAGGTCCGGCACCGCGAGCTCCGCGATCGCCCGCGCGGCGGCGAGCTTCATCTCGAGCGTGATCCGGCGCGCGCCGGCGTCGAGCGCGCCGCGGAAAATCCCCGGGAACGCGAGCACGTTGTTGATCTGGTTCGGGAAGTCGCTGCGCCCCGTCGCGATCACGGCCGCGTACTTCGCGGCAACCGCCGGCAGGATCTCCGGATCGGGGTTCGAGAGCGCCAGAATGATCGCGTCATCAGCCATTCCCGCCGCGTGCTCCTCCGGGAGCTGCGACGAGGACACCCCGACGAACACGTCGGCTCCGACCAGCGCCTCGCGCGTGCCGCCAGCGATCCCGCGCGGGTTGGTGCGCGCGGCGAGGTCACGCTTCACGCCGGTGAGGTCGCTGCGGTCGGGGTGCAGCGCGCCCTTCGAGTCGATGACGATCACGTCGGCGATCCCGGTGGCGAGCAGGATCTCCGCGACCGCGACGCCCGCTGATCCGGATCCGGAGATCACGACGCGAAGCCCCGTGAGCTCCTTGCCGACGACTCGGCTGCCGCCGAGCAGCGCGGCGAGGACGACCACGGCGGTGCCGTGCTGATCATCGTGCATCACCGGCATGTCGAGCGCCTCGATGAGGCGGCGTTCGAGCTCAAAGCAGCGCGGCGCGGACACGTCCTCCAGATTCACCGCGCCGAAGCTCGGCGCGATCCGCACAAGCGTCTCGACGATCTCGTCGGTGTCGGTGGTGTTGAGCACGATCGGGATCGAGTTGAGATCCGCGAACGTTTTGAACAGCGCCGACTTGCCCTCCATGACCGGGAGCGACGCGCACGCGCCGATGTCGCCGAGGCCGAGTACCGCCGTGCCGTCGGACACGACGGCGACGAGGCGCGACGCCCAGGTGTGCGTCTCGGCGAGTGCTGGATCGGCGGCGATACCGCGGCTGACCTGCGCGACGCCCGGGGTGTACGCGATCGAGAGGTCGCGCGTCGTCTCGATGGGGCGCGCGACGCCGACGGACAGTTTGCCGCCCTCGTGCGCGGCGAAGATCTCTTCCTCGGTGATGGGAACCGCGCTCGGGGGAGCGGCCTGCCTGGGCGCCGGCGCGGTGGTGTGCTGGGTACTTGACACGGTCGATCTCACTCTCAGTTGGGTGCCCCGACGTCGCCCGTCTCGGTGACTGCTGCGGGAGACGCGACGCTGCGGTGCGGCGGCGCCTGGACGGGCGCGACACCGGGGCGGCGGGTGCGTGATGGCCGTGGAGCCACATGGCGGCGAACGCGGCCGCCGATTCGGGGCGCGGTTCCCTGCTCAGAGCGCGCGCGGCGGGGGTGGGGCCGCGTGCTGCGCCGGATCGCGGACGCTCGCCGGCCGGCACTCTGAACTTTCGCTATTGTCCAGAGGCTGGCGCGCGAAAGTCAAGCATTTCCGCACTGCGGGCATTCCGGGGCCCTGCGTGCGCTGCGAGCGCTGCGAGCGCTGCGGGGTCACTCCGGCAGGGTGTCGCGCGTCTGGGGAGCCCGACACCCTGCCGAAGTGACCCCGATCCATGGGGCCGATCCCTGGGAGTTGGGGCCGGCGGGCCGGCGGGCGGGGGCGGGCGGGTCAGCGGGCCGCGCGCAGCGCGCGGAGCTCCTCCTCAATCGCCACGGCCGCGCGCCGGAGCTCCACCGCCGCGGCCGTCGGATCGACCTCGTGCGCCGCGCCGGCCCCATCGCGCGGCAGCACGACCGAGAGCGCCGCGATGACGGTGCCTGCGTCCCTGAGCGGGACGGCGACGCCCGTCGANGGGGCCGGCGGGCCGGCGGGGGGGGGCGGGCGGGTCAGCGGGCCGCGCGCAGCGCGCGGAGCTCCTCCTCAATCGCCACGGCCGCGCGCCGGAGCTCCACCGCCGCGGCCGTCGGATCGACCTCGTGCGCCGCGCCGGCCCCATCGCGCGGCAGCACGACCGAGAGCGCCGCGATGACGGTGCCTGCGTCCCTGAGCGGGACGGCGACGCCCGTCGATACCCCCTCGACCGAGCCGGGGGCGATCACGACACCCGAGCGCCGGATCGCCGTGAGCTCGCGGCGCAACTGCGCGGGATCGGTGAGGGTGCCTGGCCCGAGCCTGCGGAGTGGACCAGCGAGCACGCGATCCCGCACCGCCGGTTCCGCGTGCGCGAGCAGCACGAGGCCGGCGGAGGACGCGTGCAGGGGCAGCCGGCCGGCGATGCTGGCGATGTTGGCCCCGGCGGCCGGGTGCGAGAGCCGCTCGATGAACAACACCTCGTCGCGCTCGAGCACCGCGAGCTGGGTGTGCTGCCTGACGCGCGACTGCACCGCCTCCATGTGCGGCAGTGCGGCCTGCCGCAGCCGGAGCGCGGTGGAACCGCGGAGCGCGAGCTCCCAGAGGCGCATCCCCAGGCGGTAGCGGTGCTCCTCGTCGCGCTCGAGGAGTCCGTTCGCCGCCAGGTCGTCGGCGAGGCGGTGCGCGGTCGACGACGGCAGCCCAGCCGCGCGGCCGATCTCGCTGGCCGTCTGCACGGTGCGCTCGGCCGAGAACGTCTCGAGCACGCGCACCACGCGGCCGAGCACCGAATCGCCGCTCGGGGAGTTTGCCATGGGCCAAGCATGCCACGGGGTACGCTCAGTACTCATGCACGACGAGGACGACGCGGTGACCGGGAGCGGCGTGCTCGACCGTGCCCTGCAGGTGCTCGGCTGCTTCTCCGAGGATGAGCCCGAGCACACCGCGGCCGAGCTCGCGGCCCGCACCGGACTCGCGCCGTCGACACTGCACCGCCTGCTCGGCACGCTGCTCGGCCACGGTCTGATCGTGCGAATGCCGGGGCACCGCTATGCCGTTGGCTCGCGGCTCTGGGAGCTCGGCGAGCTCTCGCCGCTGTCGCTCCGCCTCCGTGAGCGCGCGATCCCGCACCTCATGCGCCTGTACGAGGCGACCGGGGAGAACGTGCACCTCGGGGTGCTCGACGGTGAGCCAGAGCGCGCGAGCGTGCTGTACGTCGGCCGCGTCACCGGGCACCGCTCGATCCCGACGGTGAGCCGCGCCGGCGGCCGGGGTCCGCTGCACACGACCGGCGTCGGCAAAGCGCTCCTCGCCGGCTGCGATGAAGGCTGGCTCGCACGCTACTTCACCACGCCGCGCGAACGCGAGACGGTGCACTCACTGGTCGCCGAGGGGCCGATCCGCGACGATCTCGCCCAGGCGCGCGCACGCGGCTACGCCCGAACGCGCGAGGAGATGACGCTCGGCAACATCTCGATCGCGGCCGCCCTGCCGCGCGTGCCCGGGCTGCCGCCAGCCGCCGTCGGTGTCGTCGTGCACCTCGACCGCGCCGATGAGCTCCTCCTCGCGCGGCTCGTTCGCCAGACCGCCAAGGAGATCCATGCCGAGGTGCGTGAGGCGTAGCCGGCGCACGGCTTCCAGGCGCTATTCCCACTGAGTGGGAGTGATCGGCGCAGGGCTCCGGCCCCGCTGGCACCCTGGGGTGATCGGACGTTCCTCACAGGAGAGTGCACATGACCGCCCACAGTCAGGCCGCCCAAGCGGCCGCCCCAGAGTCGCTGCTCGCGGCGCCGGATCAGGCGTCGCAGACCCAGATCACCGCAGAGATCGGCGAGCTGCACGACGCGTATGCTCGCCGCGTCGCCGCCGGCGAGGCGCTGCCGCGCACCATGCTCGACTTTCCGCCCTACCGCTCGAGCCTCCTGCGGCACCCGACGAAGGACACGCGACTCGTCGACCCCGAGACGATCGAGCTGTGGTCGCCGGCCTACGGCCAGCGCGACGTCGCCGCGATCGAGTCTGACCTCACGCTGCAGCACACCGGCGAGCCGCAGGGCGAGCGCATCACCGTGACCGGCCGCCTCCTCGACTCGTGGGGTCGTCCGCTGCGCAACCAGCTCATCGAGGTGTGGCAGGCGAACGCCGCCGGACGCTACATTCATCAGCGCGATCAGCACCCGGCGCCCCTCGACCCGAACTTCACCGGCGCCGGCCGCGCGATCACCGACGACTCGGGCAGCTACACGTTCACGACGATCAAGCCGGGACCATACCCGTGGAAGAACCACGTCAACGCCTGGCGCCCCGCGCACATTCACTTCTCGGTGTTCGGCAGCTCGTTCACGCAGCGCCTCATCACGCAGATGTACTTCCCCGGCGATCCGCTGTTTCCGCTCGATCCGATCTACAACTCGATCCGTGACCAGCGTGATCGGGATCGCCTGATCGGCGTGTACGACCACGAGCAGACCGTGCCCGAGTTCTCGATGGGCTATCGCTTCGACATCGTGGTGGACGGCGCAGCCGCCACCTGGTTCGAGCCAGAGGAGGGGGAGCACTGATGAGCACCGCAGCTGAGCGCGCACCGCGCGCGGGCCGGGCCGCTGAGGCCCCGGCGAAGACACACGAGCCGACCCCCGGGCAGACCGTCGGGCCCTTCTTCGCGTTCGGCCTCGACTCGGTCAAGAAGCACGAGGTCGCGTTCCCGCACTCGCCAGGCGCGATCGTGCTGGGCGGCGTGATCCGGGACGGGGAGGGGAACCCGATCCCCGACGCGGTGATTGAGATCTTCGCCGCCGACTCCGACGGCTCGGTGCCGCGCGCACGCGGCAGTTTCCGCCGCGACGACCACACCTTCACCGGCTTCGGCCGCGCGTTCACCACCGACGAGGGGCGCTACGAGTTCTGGACACGCAACCCGGGTTCCGTCTCCGGCGAGGCGCCGTTCTTCGCGGCCGTCGTGTTCGCGCGCGGCCTCCCCGACAAGCTGCACACGCGGATCTATCTGCCGGAGGACGCGGCGGCGCTCGCGGCGGATCCGCTGCTGGCATCGCTCTCAGCCGAGGAGCGGAGTACGCTCGTGGCAACGCGAACGCCCGCGGGGCACCTGACCCACGACATCCGTCTGCAGGGCGAGAAGGAGACCGTCTTCATTGCCTACTGACGCTGGTGCGAGTGAGGCGGCCGAGGGTGCGCGCGGCGCGGTGCCCGCTCCTGGCTTCGACGTCGGGCTGCTCACCCCGGTGGCCGCCGGGGTCGCGGAGGAGCTGAGCGACGCGGCGATCGCCGGCGCGCTCGTCGCCGCCGAGGTGGGGCTTGCCCGCGCCTGGGCGACGGTCGGCGCCGCGCCAGAGGCCGCGGTCGCCGAGATTTCCGACGCGCTCGGCTGGCGCGGAGCTGGCGCGCCGTGCGCGTGGGGCGGGCTGCCGCTCGCCGAGCTGGTCACCGGTGCGGTCGCGGGCGGCAACCCGGTGATCCCGCTCGTCGGGATCCTGCGTGCCGGGGTGGCTGCAGAGGCGCGCCCGTGGGTGCACCGCGGCGCCACCAGCCAGGACATCCTCGACTCGGCGCTCATGCTGAGCGCGCGCGCAGCCGGTGAACTGATCGGCGCCGACCTGCGCCGCTGCGAGGCGAGCCTCACCGACTTCGCCCGCGAGCACCGCGACCTCCCGGCCGCGGCACGCACGCTCACCCAGCACGCGGTCCCCACCACGCTGGGGCTCCGCGCGAGTGGCTGGCTCCGCGGGGTGTCGCGCGCGGCAGACCGGCTCGCCGCCGCGGTCGCGCAGCTGCC
>NZ_RPDI01000001.1:234327-264393 GCF_003917135.1 Leucobacter chromiireducens | reverse complement strand
CTGACACCCCCGCCGGCGCGCCCCTCGAGGTCGGCGCCGAGATCGAGCTCGACGTCACCGGCATCGCACACGGCGGTGTGAGCGTCGCACGGCACGAGGGCCGCGTCGTCTTCGTCGCCGATGCGATCCCCGGCGAGCGCGTGCGCGCACGCGTCACCGAGGCGAAGAAGAAGTCCTTCGCGCGCGCCGTGACCGTCGAAGCGCTCGACGCCTCAGCTGACCGCCGCGCACACGTGTGGGAGGCCGCCGGCATCGAGCGGGATCCCGAGCACCGCGCCGGTGGCGCCGAGTTCGGGCACATCGCGCTCGAGCGCCAGCGCGCGCTCAAGGCCGAGGTGCTCACC
The DNA here is from genome assembly GCF_003917135.1 of Leucobacter chromiireducens. Lineage (GTDB taxonomy): Bacteria > Actinomycetota > Actinomycetes > Actinomycetales > Microbacteriaceae > Leucobacter > Leucobacter chromiireducens_A. The sequence goes on along the minus strand of NZ_RPDI01000001.1, from coordinate 264,049 downwards.
GACGCGATGTCGCGCTTCGGCGGCGTCGAGTTCGCCGCCGAGGACGGCGAGGATCTCGCCGACGCGCTCGCTGACCTCGTCGAGGCCGCGCCAGGCGACGAGCAGACGAACGGTCTGGGCTACCGCAGCCGCGTGCGCCTGCACGTCGATCCCGAGACCGGCGTGGTCGGGCCATACGCGGCACGCAGCCGCCGCGTGATCCCGGTCGATTCGCTGCCGCTCGCGAACGAGGGCATCGCACAGATCGCGCCGCTCGGCGACGCCATGCCCGGCGTCGCGACCGTCGACCTGGTCGCACCGTCCGCCGACGACCCGCGCATGCTGCTCGGCATGGTGGGCGAGAAGACTCGCGCCGGCGCGGGCGATGCCGTGCAGGAGCTCGTGGAGGATCGCGGCTTCCTGGTGCGCGCTGGCGGGTTCTGGCAGGTCCACCGGGAGGCCCCGGCGCTGCTCTTCACCGCGGTGCGCGACGCCGTGTCCGAGCTCATCGAGGCCGGCCGCTTCGACCCGGCCGCCGGCAACCTCGACCTGTACGGCGGGGCCGGGCTGCTCGCCGCTGCCATGGCTGAAGCTGCCGGCCCCGGCCTGAAGGTCACGACGGTCGAGTCCGAGGAGGCCGCAACCGACGACGCCGCGGAGAACCTCGCCGAGCTGGTGGGCGCGCTCGCGCTGACCGCGCGGGTGGATCGCCACCTCGCCGAGCTGCTGAAGGCTCCGGCCGCGGTGCGCGACCGGCTGCGCCGTGGCACCGTCGTGCTGGATCCGCCCCGCTCGGGCGCCGGCGGTGAGGTCACCGGGCAGCTCGTCGAGCTCGCCCCGGCCAACATCGTGTACGTGGCGTGCGACCCGGTTGCGCTCGCACGCGACACGAAGACGCTGCGCGAGTCCGGGTACGAACTCACGGGGCTCCGCGCCTTCGACATCTTCCCGCACACGCACCACTTCGAGTCGCTCGCGGTGTTCGAGCGGGAGTAGGCGCGAGGCGCGCGGCGCGTCCCTGGCAGAGCGCTACGGCGCGACCGCCACCCGCACCACGCCCGTCATCTCGGGGTGGATGGAGCACAGGTAGTCGTAGTCACCGGCCTCCTCGAAGAGGTGGGTGTAGCTGCCGGTCTGCTGCAGCTCGGAGACGAAACTGCCGTCCTTCGCGACCACGTCGTGCTCCATGCTGCCCTCGAACACCCAGCGCACCGCCTGCCCAGGCTCGATCTCGACCTCGCGCGGCTCGAAACGGTTGTCGATCGCGCGCACCGTGACAGCGGCCTTCACCCCCTCGTCGGAGGGCACCAGCTCGGGCTTCGACGGCGCGCAGCCGCTCAGCGCGCCCGCGGCGCCCAGGCCGAGGATGCCGGCAACACCGCCGAGCAGGCGGCGGCGCGACACCGTGGTCGTTCCGATCGGGGTGCGTGACATGCGTGATCCTTCTCGTTCGCGGGTGGTGCGGGGCGCGGCTGGTCGGCTAGTGCCGGTGCAGCGCCCGCGCGGCGTCGGTGATCGCGCCCGTCATGGACGGGTAGACGGCGAACGCCGAGGCGACCTGGTCGACGGTGAGGCGGTGCTCGACGGCGAGCGCCAGCGGGAAGATCAGCTCGCTCGCGCGGTGCGCGACGATGACGCCACCGATCACGGTGCCGGAGGCCTCCCACGCGAACAGTTTGACGAAGCCGTCGGTGAAGCCGATCATCTTCGCGCGCGGGTTCACGCTCAGCGGGATCGTGTGCGAGATGGCCTTCGCCACGTCGGCGTTGTCGGCGAGCGTGCGCTCGTTCCAGCCGACGGTCGCGATCTCGGGGTAGGTAAAGACGTTCGCGGCGACGTTGCGGACGTCGATCGGTCGCACGAAGTCGCCGAGCGCGTGCATGATCGCGGTGCGGCCCTGCATCGACGCGACGGAGGCCAGCGGGTAGAAGTCGGTGCAGTCGCCAGCGGCGTAGATCGAGGGCACGGCGGTGCGCGCGACTTTGTTGACCTGGATGTGGCCGCTGTCGGTGAGGGTGACGCCCGCCTCCTCGAGCCCGAGGCCCGCGGTGTTGGGGATCGAGCCGACCGCCATGAGGCAGTGCGACGCCTCGATGGTGCGCCCATCCTCGAGCTCGACGAGCACGCCGGAGTCGGTGCGCGACACGGTGGTGGCGCGCGACTTCGACATCACGTTCATGCCGAGGCGGGTGAACTCGCGCTCGATCACGGCTGCGGCGTCGGGGTCCTCGCCTGGCAGCACCTGCTCGCGGCTCGACACGAGCGTCACCTCGGCACCGAGGGTGCGGTACGCGTTCGCGAACTCCGCCCCGGTGACGCCGGAGCCGACGACCACGAGGTGCTCGGGGATCGAGTTCAGGTTGTACAGCTGCTTCCAGGTGAGGATGCGCTCGCCGTCGGGCTTCGCGGTGTCGAGTTCGCGCGGGCTCGCGCCGACGGAGACGACGATGGTGTCGGCCTCGATGCGGTCGAAGTCGGTGCCCTCGCCGGCCGCTGCCGTCGAGACGAGCACCGCGTTCGGACCGTCGAGGCGTCCCTCACCCTGGACGACGCGCACGCCGGCGTCCTCGAGGGTGCGCAGCATGTCGACCGACTGCGCGCCAGCCATCGCGAGGAGGCGCTTGTTCACCGCGGCGAGGTTCACCGCGATCTCGGGGCGCACCGGCTTCCCGTCGCCGCCGGGCACGAAGGTCTGCACGCCGAGCTTGCCGGAGTCGCGCACCGCCTGCACCGCGCCGGCGGTGCCGATGAGGCTCTTCGACGGCACCACGTCGGTGAGCACCGCTGCCCCGCCGACGCCGGCGCTCTCGATCAGCGTGACCTCGGCCCCCAGCTGTGCGCCAGCGAGTGCCGCTTCGTAGCCGCCTGGACCGCCGCCGAGCACCGCGATCCGATGCTTCCGTTCATACGCTTTCGCCATGCCTCAAGTCTACGGGGCGGCGGGCGTCCCGTGGCCACCTCGCCACGGCGCTCGGGCGATCGGGACCCCCGGGTTCACACCTCGGAGCGCGCGCACTCCTGGGAGCAGGATCCTGGCCAGCGCTTTTCGACGCGACGGTCGAGCGCGGTCCAGTAGTTCTGCATGACCGGGCTCGTACGCGCGCCGGTCCAGAGCTGAATGTTGCGCACGGCCTCACTGTCGGCCCACAGCCACTCGTCGAGCCAGGCGTCGACCGCCGCGGCGAGCGCCTCGCCGCGGCGCCGACCGACGCCGGGCCGCGGGCTTTCCTCGCGCTCCTCGCGGCAGAGCCAGGTCACGCCGACGTGTTTGGGGAGCGGGAGGTCCGTGATCTGGATCGGGGAGAACACCTCGACGAACACCTGCCCGTAGCTCGTCTCGGGGAGGGCGCGCAGCCAGCTGCACAGCGCCGGGATGTCGGACGCGTCGCCCGCGGCCAACACGCAGTCGATGCCCGCGGGGTCGACGACGGTCACCGCGTCCGGGCGGTCGGCAGGATCATACGCACTCACACGCAACATCTTAGGGCATCCTTACCATCATCGGGTGATCTCTCGGCGAACGATCAGCCAGCGCCCGTTGCGCTCAGATGACGCCCCGCGACGTCCACGTTCCCCCCGGGGCATTGGGAAGCGCCTATGATCGACGGGCAAGGGCGCGCCCGGCTGCGCCCCGCCCCTGAGGCTCGCACAATGAAGTCAGTAAGGACAGGCACACCGATGACGAGGACCGAATCTCCCTACGACATGTCAGCCGACGCGTTCCGGCGCGGACTCGGAACCATTGACATGGCGGTGACCGGGTCGATTCCGCTCCCCAGTGCCGGCACCGCTGGCCCAAGCTCGCAGCTCGCACCGGGGCACGGGGCCGCTGGCCCGGTCCTCGAGCGGGATCCCGGCATGCCCTCCAGCACCTGGCGCATGCGCAGCGATGCGTGGGAGTACCTCCGATTCGCGGTGAAGCGGCTCGTCCACGACGCCGACGAGAACTCCGATCTGCTCGCAGCCGACGGTGAGATCCAGCGCTCGCTGCGCTCGCTCGAGACCGTCGAGATGTACTGGGCCGGCTTCGGCCAGCGCTACGTCACCGCCATCGGCGATCTGCTCGACGCCGGCGACTCGCGCACCGCGCTCGAGCGGATCGGCCGCGTCGTGAATCGGCTTCGCGGCGACACGATCGTCGACGAGCCGCGTGACGAGTTCGGGGAGGACGCCGAGCGTGCGGAGTTCGCGAGCGATTCGGATCCGCGCCCGCGGTTCGAGGTGCTCGTGATCGACGAGACCACCCCGGGGGATCGCGACGCGATGCGCGCCGAGGGGCTCCGGCTCCGCAGCGCGGCCGACTCGTTCATCTACGAGTTCGTGATCGTGCCATCGGCGGACGACGCCGTCGCGGCGATCCTCACGAACCCGAACATCCTCGCCTGCGTGGTGCGGCCCGGCTTCAGCGAGCGCACCAAGCAGCGCCTCAGCCGCGACCTGCGCGACACCATCGAGCTCGCGCGCGCCGAGGTGTCCCCCGGTTCGGCCCCCTCGCGCAGCTCGCTCGCGTCGGTGCAGCGCGTGCTCGGCATCGCCGACACGCTCGCCGCACTGCGCCCCGAACTCGATCTCTACCTCATGGCCGGCGCGCACATCGAGGACCTCGCAGGGGCGCTCAGCCGCCGCTTCCGGCGCGTGTTCCGCCGCGAGGATCAGCTGGAGCTGCACCTCTCGCTGCTGCGCCGCGTCTCCCACCTCTACGACACCCCGTTCTTCACCGCGATTCAGGATCACGCCCGCCGCCCCGTCGGCGTCTTCCACGCGCTGCCCGTCGCACGCGGCGGCTCGGTGGTCTCCTCGAAGTGGATCCGCGACCTCGCCGACTTCTACGGGCTGAACCTCCTGCTCGCCGAGACGAGCGCCACCTCGGGCGGGCTCGATTCGCTGCTCGCGCCGGTGGGCGCGATCAAGAAAGCGCAGGATCTCGCCGCCCGCGCGTACGGCGCGAAGCACACCTTCTTCGTCACGAACGGCACCTCGACCGCCAACAAGATCGTGCACCAGGCGCTCGTCGCACCCAACGACGTTGTGATGGTGGATCGCAACTGCCACAAGTCGCACCACCACGCGGTGATGCTCACCGGCGCGCGCCCCGCCTACCTCGAGGCGTACCCGCTGAACGATTTCGCGTTCTACGGCGCCGTGCCGCTCGACCGGATCAAGCAGCTGCTGCTCGACTACCGCGCGCAGGGACGCCTCGACGAGGTGCGCATGATCACGCTCACGAACTGCACGTTCGACGGTATCGTCTACGACCCGGAGCGGGTCATGGCCGAGTGCCTCGCGATCAAGCCCGACCTCGTGTTCCTGTGGGACGAGGCCTGGTTCGCGTTCGCCGCCTTCCACCCGGTGACCCGCCGCCGCACCGCGATGGCCGCGGCGAAGCGGCTCGAGCAGCGCCTCGGCAGCGCCGCGCACGCCGCGGCGTACCGGGAGCAGCAGGCCAGGCTCACCGCCGCCGACGGCACGCACGCCCCCGATGCGGTGTGGCTCGAGGAGCGGCTGATCCCCGCCCCCGGCGCGCGCATCCGCGTGTACGCGACGCAGTCGACGCACAAGACGCTCACCGCGCTGCGCCAGGGCTCCATGATCCACGTCTACGACCAGGACTGGGTGCGCGAGGCCGAGGAGCCGTTCCACGAGGCGTACATGACGCACACCTCCACCTCCCCGAACTACCAGATCCTCTCGTCGCTCGACATCGGCCGCCGCCAGGTGGAGCTCGAGGGCTTCGAGCTCGTGCAGCGCCAGCTCGACCTCGCGACGAGTCTCGCGCAGGCCATCGCCAGGCACCCACTGCTGCGGCGCACCTTCCGCGTGCTCACCGCGCACGACCTCGTGCCGCGCGAGAACCGCGGTGATGGCCGCCCGATGCCGCTGCGCGATGGGCTGGCCTCGATGTGGGAGGCGTGGGCGCACGACGAATTCGTGGTCGACCCGAGCCGCATCACCATCGAGATCAGCCGCACCGGCGTCGACGGCGACACCTTCAAGCACGAGCATCTCATGGATCGCTACGGCATCCAGGTCAACAAGACGAGCCGCAACACCGTGCTCTTCATGACGAACATCGGCACCTCGCGCAGCGCCATCGCGTACCTCATCGAGGTGCTCGTGAAGCTCGCCGAGCGCTTCGAGGAGATCCAGGCGCAGCGCGACCCCGAGATCCCGCTCCCCGCCGAGGCCGAGATGCCGCCGCTGCCCGATTTCAGCGCGTTCTCCCCCGGCTACGCCACCGACGCGGTGCTGCCGGACGGCGACATGCGCGCGGCGTTCTTCAAGGGCCAGCAGCGCGGGGCGGTCGAGCACGTGCGCCTCGCCGAGCTCAGCGAGCGCGTGACCCGCGGCGAGACGCCGGTGTCGGCCGGCTTTGTGACCCCCTACCCGCCCGGCTTCCCGGTACTGGTGCCCGGGCAGGTCATCACCGCTGAGGTACTGAACTTCATGGCCGTGCTCGACACCCGCGAGATCCACGGCTACGACCCGCGCCGCGGATTCCGGATCCTGCGCGAGCAGTAGCCGGCGAGAGGCGCTACCCTGGGGGCTTCCCCCGCGCACACCCTGCGCGGGGGTCGACCCCGGAGTACCGCATGACCGACGCACCTCAGCACACCCTCCGCCGCACCCTCAGGCCGCGGCACGTCCAGATGATCGCGCTCGGCGGCGCCATCGGCACCGGTCTCTTCTACGGCTCTGCGGAGTCCATCGGGCTGGCCGGCCCGTCCGTGCTGCTGACGTACCTCATCGGCGGGGCCGTCATCTTCCTCGTCGTGCGCGCGCTCGGCGAGATGTCGGTGGACGAGCCGGTGTCCGGCGCGTTCAGCCACTACGCGAACGTGAACTGGAGCGCCCGCGCGGGCTTCGTCTCGGGCTGGAACTACTGGTTCAACTACATCGCGGTGTCGATGGTCGAGCTCGCCGTCGTCGGCTCCTTCGTGAACTACTGGCTCCCCGACGTGCCGCCGTGGGTGAGCGCCGCCGGCTTCCTCGTGCTCATCACCGGCGTCAACCTCGCCGGCGTGCGCGTGTTCGGCGAGACCGAGTTCTGGCTCGCGTGCGTGAAAGTCGCCGCCGTGATCGGCATGATCGTGCTCGGCATCGTCGTCGTGGTGCTCGGCATCAACCGCAGCACCGATCTCCCGGACCCGAGCTTCGCGCACCTCTGGGATCAGGGCGGATTCTTCCCGCTCGGGCTCGGGGGTACGTTCTTCGCGCTCGTCGTCGTGATGTTCTCGTTCGGTGGCACCGAGCTCGTCGGGGTTACGGCCGGGGAGGCCGAGCGTCCCGAGCGCACCATCCCCCGCGCCATCAACCAGGTCATCCTGCGCGTGCTCATCTTCTACGTCGGCGCGCTCGCGGTCATCATGGCGGTCGTGCCGTGGGATCAGCTCGACGGCACGAGCAGCCCGTTCGTGCAGATCTTCGATCGGATCGGGATCCCCGGTGCCGCGCACATCCTCAACCTGGTGATGCTCACCGCGGTCGTGTCCGTTTACAACTCCGGGCTCTACGCGAACGGGCGGATGCTCTACGCGCTCGCGCTCCAGGGCAACGCGCCCCGCTACCTCACGCGCGTGTCACGCTCCGGGATCCCCATCGCCGGGGTGCTCACCTCCTCGGCGGTCACCGCGATCGCCGTGGTCGTGGTGTTCCTGTGGCCCGAGTTCGCGTTCCAGGTACTCATGTCGGTTGCGCTGATCGCCGCGATCATCAACTGGTCGATGATCATGATCACGCAGCTCAAGTTCCGCGCCCGCATCGGGCCGGAGCGCGCGGCGGCGCTCGCCTTCCGGCTGCCGTTCGCGCGGGTCACCCCGTGGCTCGTGCTCGGGTTCTTCGCGTGCCTCGTCGTGCTCATGTGCTTCCACCCCGGCTACCGCACCGCCGTGATCGTCGGCCCGATCTGGCTGTTCGTGCTGCTCACCGCGTTCCAGGTGCAGCGCAGGCGCCGATCCGCCGCGTAGGCTTATCCGCATGAGCCAGGATCAGGATCCCATCGCCCTCGCCGACGCCGCCGCACGCGAGCTCGCCCGCCTCACCGGCGTCGAACGTCACGACATCGCGCTCACCCTCGGGAGCGGTTGGGGCGGCGCCGCCGACGTGATCGGTGAGACCGTCGCCGAGATCCCCGCCGAGCAGGTGCCCGGCTTCCACGCCTCCGGCGTCGCCGGACACTCGGGGACGCTCCGCTCGATCCGGCTCGACAACGGCAGCCACGCGCTCATCATTGGCGCGCGCACGCACTTCTACGAGGGGCGCGGCGTGCGGGCTACCGTGCACGGCGTGCGCACGGCCGCAGCTGCTGGCGCGAAGATCATGGTGCTCACGAACGGGGCGGGCGGCGTCGATCCGGCGTTCAAGGCCGGCGAGGCGGTGCTGATCAGCGACCATCTGAACCTCACGGCGGCCTCCCCCATCGAGGGCGCCAACTTCGTCGACCTCACCGATCTGTACGCCTCGCGCCTGCGCGACGTTGCGCGCAGCGTCGAGCCCTCGCTGCAGGAGGGCGTCTACGTGCAGCTGCCCGGCCCGCACTACGAGACGCCGGCCGAGATCCACTACCTCCGCACCATCGGTGGCCAGATCGTTGGCATGTCGACGGCGCTCGAGGCGATCGCCGCGCGCGCTGCCGGTATGGAGATCCTCGGCCTCTCCCTCATCACGAACCCCGCCGCCGGCATGGGCGAGGACCCCCTCAACCACGAGGAGGTGCTCGAGGCTGGCCGCGCGGCGGCCCCGCGCCTCGCCGAGCTGCTGCGCCGCGTGGTGGCTGCGCTGTAGGCGGGCGCTGCGGCGCGTCATATCTTCGTACGAGGGCGCCCGCGAACAGGGTGAGATCGTCTGCTGCGTGCCACCCGCTCGCGCCGATACCCTGGACTGCACGGGGCAACGAAGCCGTGAAGAGGAGAAGAGATGCAGTCGGTCGACGTCGTCGTCATCGGTGCCGGGTTCGCGGGGCTGACCGCCGCGCGCGAGCTGGGCCACGCGGGATTCGAGGTACTCACGCTTGAGGCGCGCGACCGCATTGGCGGGCGCACCTGGACGGAGCAACGCCTCGGGCACGAACTCGAACTCGGGGCGAACTGGATCCACTGGGTGCAGCCGCACGTGTGGGCCGAAATGACGCGGTACGGGCGCGAGATGATCCGCAGCCCGCGCGCCGATGAGGCGTACTGGCGCGGGGCCGACGGCTCAGCCCGGCAGGGCACGCTCGACGAGTTCATGGCACTCATCGAGGAGGGACAGCAGCTCGTCATCGACGACGTGCGCGAGGCGATGCCCCGCGGCTCCGAGCCGACGGTCGGCACGATCCAGGAGCTCGACGCGCTGAGCATTCAGGATCGCTTCGACGCGCTGGGGCTCGACCCCGAGGCGCGTGCGGCCAACGAGTCCGTGTGGGTGGGGCACGTCAACGCCCCGCTGGATCAGGTCGGCCTCTCGAGCGCGCTCCGCTGGGTGGCGGCGACCGGCGGCCACTGGCAGCTCATGCACGAGGCGTCGTCGACGTATCGCGTGGTCGATGGCATGCGTGCGTTCACCGCCGAGATCGCGGCGGACATTGCCGGCGAGATCCGCCTCGGCGCGACCGTCGTCTCCGTGACGCACGACGAGTCCGGCGCGGTCGTCGAAACCGCCGACGGCACGCAGGTCCGAGCCCGACGCGTGGTGAGCACGCTGCCCGTCAACGCGATTGGCGGGATCGCCTTCGCGCCCGCGCTGCCCACCGTGTGGGCGCGGCAGTCCGCCGAGACCGTTGCCTCGCAGGGCACGAAGGTGTGGCTGCGCGCCACAGGCCACGTGCCGCGGTTCTTCGCCTACGGCACGCAGCACGACGCACTGTCGGTACTGAAGGCGGAGTTCTACCTGAGCGATGAGCAGGGCGACTACACCCTGCTCGTGGGGTTCGGCCCGGAGCACGCCCGGGTCGACCCCGAGGATCTCGCCGGCCTGCAGGCCGCGGTCGACGCGGTGCGCCCCGGCCTCGAGATCACGGCCGCGACCGCGCACGACTGGATGACCGACCCGTTCGCCCAGAACACGTGGATGACGCACCGGCCGGGGCAGCTGACGCGCGACCTCGCGGAGCTGCAGGAGCCCGCCGGGGTGGTGCACTTCGCGACGACCGACAACGCGAACCTCTGGGGCGGCTTCATCGACGGTGCGATCGAGAGCGGCCTGCGCGAGGCCCGCCGGGTGGCCGCGGCGCTCCGCGCCTAGCCGCCGCGCCAGCCCCGCCCGCCCCCGCCGCGCGACACCCGCTCCCCCGCCCCCGCTCCCACGCCCGGATCGGGGTCACTTCGGCAGGGTGTCGCACGCCTGAAGTGCGCGACACCCTGCCGAAGTGACCCCGATGCGTCGGGGCTGAGCGAGGCCGGTCGAGGCCAGGCGAGGCCGGTGCGGGGCCGCGGGGCGGCAGCTACGCCTCGTGGACCACGCGCCCCTCGACCACCGTGAGGCGGACCGGCAGATCCGGCAGCTCGTCGGGCGTCGCGGCGACCGGATCGGCGGCCCACACCGTGAGGTCGCCAACCGCGCCGACAGCGAGCACGCCGCGATCCGCGTGACCGCGCGCCTGCGCCGGCCACAGCGTGTACGCGAGCACCGCTTCCTCGCCGGTGAGCTGCTGCTCGGGCTCGAACACGTGCGCGTGAGCGTCGCCCGGGGTGTGCCTGCCGCGCGCCCACGCCATACCCAGGCGGGGGTCGTACTGCGCCACCGGCCAGTCCGAGCCGAGCGTCAGCTGCACACCTGCGTTCAGCACGTCGCGCACGCGATAGCCCGTCGCGTCGCGGCCCTCCCCGAGCCGCACCGTCCAGTTGTCGCTGTGGTCGGCCGTGCGCCACTGCATGTGCAGGGGCTGCATTGAGGCCGTCACGCCGGAACCGCGCAGCTGCGCAACGTCGGCGTCGGAGAGCACCTCGAGGTGCTCGATCGAGTGGAACGGCAGCCCATCGCGCTCCGGCAGCGTCGCGTACACATCGAGCACCTGGCTCACCGCAAAGTCGCCAACCGCGTGCGTCGCGATCAGCATCCCGGCGTCGTGGTACGCGCGCACCACCTCGCCGTATCGCTCCCAGCTCGGCCAGAACGGCACACGGCCATCACCGCACGCGTCGACGCGGTGCAGCCAGGCGGTCCCGGTGTCGATCACGCCGTCGCTGAAGAGCTTGATCGCGCCGGTCTGCCACAGCCGCCCCGCCCGATCCTTCCCGGCGATCACGCGCGCAACATCATCATCGGTGTCGCTCACCGCGTGCCAGTGGTGCACGGTGACCCGGTGATCCAGCTCCCCGCGTTCCTCCAGCTCGGCGAGCAGATCGACCGTGCGATCCTTGCCGTCCATGATCGCGCCGCCGGTGAGGCCCACCGCGGCGAGCGTGCGGAACATGTCGCGCAGCCCCTCGCGCTCCTCCTCGGGGCTCGGCTTCGGCGCGGCGTCGAACAGGATCTGGTAGGCCGTCGGCTCGCGCAGTTCCCCGGTCGGGGTGCCGTCGGCGTCGACGACGATCTCGCTGGCGTCCTCGAACTCGCGCGCACCCGTGATCCCGGCCGCCGCGAGCGCCGGCGCGGTGCCGAGCCCGGTGTGCAGGTCGTAGCAGATGAGCGCGACGGGGCGTCCGGGCGCCGCGTCCGCGAGCAGCTCTCCGCGCAGGCCGGTCTCCTCGAACGGCTCGTACTCGAGGTTCCACCCGCGTACCCAGGCGCCCTCGGGGAGTCGGGCGTGCTCCGCGGCGATCGCAGCGCGCAGCTCAGCAATGGTCTCGAGCCCGCCGAGGTTGATCCCAGCGGTCACCTCAGCGGCCCAGTGCGGGTGCGTGTGCGAGTCGAAAAAGCCCGGCGTGATCGTCGCACCAGCGAGATCCCGCACCGCGATCCCGCGCTGCTCGGCGGCCGCGCGCACCGATGCGTCGTCCCCGATCAGCGCGATCCGCCCGTCCTCAACCAGCAGCGCGGTCGCGCCAGCGTCCGCGTCAGTGTTCGTGCGGAGCTGCGCGCCGACGAGCGCAAGATCGCCTCCGAGCTGTGCCATGTGTGTTCCTCGCCTCTAGTCCTGGATCGTGGTGTAGTGCTTGCGGAGCGGCTCGTGCACATGCCAGGTGCCCGCCCAGCCGGACGGCATCACCATCACGTCGCCCGGACCGAACTCCTCGGGCGCCTCGCCCGCAACCTCAATCGTGACACGTCCGGAGAGGATCGTGCAGATCTCGGTGTAGCCGACGCGCGTCGCGGTGAACGAGCCGGGCGTGCACTCCCACAGCCCGGTGTCGATGCGGTCCTCGGAGCCGCCCGTCCAGACCGAGAGCGACGCCTCGGTGAGGTCAGCGGTCGTGGCCGTCGGCTTGGGCGCGTGCGCGCCCAGTTCGGCTGCGGCCGTGTCGTGCACGGCGAGCGTGGGGATCGTGGTCATTCGTGGTCCTCCTGGAGTGTGTGAGCGTGCTGAGCGGCCCAGTGGCACTGGGCCGCTCGATCGGGATCGGCTAGCCGCGACCCGTGATGACGTCCGCGATGTGCGCGATCGGTGAGGTCTTCTGGCGGCCGGCGAGCTCGCTGCGGTCGGCGACGCCGTACGCCGCGTAGAGGCCCTTCGTCGCGATCCAGCGCAGCGGTTCTGGCTCCCACTTGCGCACGCGGTGGTTCACCCAGGGCAGGCCGGCGATCTCGCTGTCGTTGCCGAGGATGAGGTCGGTGATCGTGCGACCGGCGAGGTTCGTCGACGTGACGCCGGTGCCGACGTAGCCGCCGCCCCACGCGATGCCGGTCTGTCGGTCGAGGCCGACGGTGGCGGCCCAGTCGCGCGGCACGCCGAGCACGCCGGACCACAGGTGGTCGATCTCGGCGCCGCGGGTCGCCGGGAAGAATCGGTGCAGGATCTCGCTGAGCGTCTTCGCCGTGATCTCGGGGGTGTGGCCGTCCGTGTCGGTCTTCGAGCCGTACTTGTAGGGCACGCCGCGGCCACCGATCGCGATGCGGTCATCGGCGGTGCGCTGCGCGTACATGTACACGTGCGCGAAGTCGCCGAGCACTTCGCCCTGGCTCCAGTTCAGCTCATCCCACACGTCCTGCGAGAGCGGTTCGGTGGCGATCAGCGAGGAGTTCATGGGCAGCCACAGACGGTGCAGGCCCTTCAGGTTCGCGGTGAAGCCCTCGGTGGCGCGCACCACGTACTGCGCGGACACGGTGCCGTGCGTCGTGCGCACGGTGTGCGGGGTGATCTCCACCGCGCGGGTGCGCTCGTAGATTTCGACGCCGAGCCGCTCGACGGCGTCCGCGAGGCCGCTCGCGAGCTTCGCCGGCTGAATCCGCGCGCTGTGCGGGTGCCACACCGCCGCACGCGTGTTCGCGACGTTGATCTTCGCCGTGGCTTCGGGGGCTTCGAGCAGTTGCAGGTCTGCGTACTTCCACTGCTGCTCGGATGCGGCGAACGCGCGGATGCGCGATTCCTGCGCCGGGGTGTATGCGACGTTGAACTCGCCTCCCTTCTTGATGTCGGCTTCGATGCCCTCGGCAGCGGCGACGCGGATCACCTCGTCGACGGTCTCGTTCATGGCGCGCTGGAAGCGTTCTGCCGCATCGCGGCCGTGCGTCTTCACGTACTGCTCGCGGCCGCCGGTGATCGCCGAGGTCAGCCAGCCGCCGTTGCGACCGGAGGCGCCGTACCCCACGTGCCGCTGCTCGATGATCACCACGCGCAGATCTGGCTGCGCCTGCTTCAGGTAGTACGCGGTCCAGAGACCGGTGTAGCCGGCGCCGACAATGGCCACGTCGGCGCTGAGGTTACCCGGCAGTTCGGGTCGCGTCTTGGGGGCGCCAATCTGCTGCCACCAGTGGGACACGTTGCCGTTGATCATGATGCTTCTTTCTGTGTGTGTGGGGGGGGGTGGGGGCTGTCACAGTGGCGCGCGTTCGCTGAGGGAGCGCGCTGTGCCGGGCGGGCAGGTGAGCCGGCCCGCCCGGCACACGTTGGGCTACGCGGGAAGTACCGCGACCTGCTCCGGATACCATGCGAGTTGTGCAGGTCCGCCGTCGCCGCCGAGCCAATCCAGCTGCTCGGCACCTCGAATCACGCCGGCGATCGGCTCGGGCAGGCCCTGCCCGGTCAGCTCGATCTCGTGCTTCCAACCGGATCCCAGATAGACCGACTGGCGCACGTTCACCTGCGTGTGCTGCATCCCAGCCGGGACTTCAGCGCGCGGGGAGAGGAGCTCACCGTGTTCCGGGCGCACAACCGTCACGGTCGCGCCGTCGGTGCTCCGCACCATCGTTGACTCGCCGATGAAGCCTGCCACGAAGCGCGAAGCCGGGCGCTCGTAGAGTTCCTTTGCCGTTCCGACCTGCTCGATCCTGCCGTTGTTGAACACCGCGATCCGGTCGGACAGCGTGAGCGCTTCCTCCTGATCGTGTGTCACGAATACAAAGGTCCGGCCAACGTCGCGGTGAATCCGGCGCAGCTCCAGCTGCAGGCGCTCGCGCAGGTTCTTGTCGAGCGCTCCGAGTGGCTCGTCGAGCAGGAGCACCTTCGGCTGGAACACCAGCGCGCGTGCCAGCGCAACGCGCTGCTGCTGCCCGCCCGAGAGCTCAGCTGGATAGCGGTCACCATATCCAGAGAGCCCGGCCGTTTCGAGCGCCGCCTCCACGAGCGCCCCAGTCTCCGATTTCGAGACCTTTCGCCTGGCGAGCGGGAACGCAACGTTGTCGAATACGCTCATGTGCGGGAACAACGCGTAGTGCTGAAACACGATGCCGAGGTCGCGCTTGTGCACGGGAACGTCGGCCATCTGCTTCCCGTCGATGCGCACGCTCCCCGTGGTGAGGTCAGTGAAGCCAGCGATCAGGTTGAGCGTTGTGGTCTTTCCCGATCCCGAGGGGCCGAGGAAGGTCATGAACTCCCCCGGTTCGACGGTGAGGCTCACGTTGTCGAGAGCGATCGACTTCGGGTAGTGCTTCGAGACTCCGTCGAGACGGATCTCTGCGCCGCGGTTACTTTGCTCGGGCACGGGTTTTCCTTCCGGAGAGGGTGAGTCCTAGCACGACGAGCGCGGTCGTGATGAGGAGGATGACGGTCGCCGCAGCGGCGAGCGTCGGATCGGTGTCGCGCGTGACGCTGGAGTACATGAGCACGGGCAGCGTATTGAGGTAGGGGCTCTTGATGAAGAGCGAGAGCATCACTTCGTCAAACGAGGTCACGAACGCAAACAGCGCACCCGAGATCATGCCTGGCACGATGTTGGGCAGCGTGACACGCATAAACGTCGTGAAGCGGTTCGCACCGAGGCTCATTGCCGCGAGCTCAAGTCGAGAGTCGAAGCCAGCGAAGCCAGCGGTGATCGCGACGACCGTGAACGGCAATGCGAGCACGGTGTGCGCGAAGACAAAGCCAAGCAGCGTACCGACGAGTCCGGCCTTCAGGAAGACGGCGTACAGGCCGATCGCGACCACAATTCCCGGCACGACCATCGGGGAGAGCAGCCCGAACGTCAGACCGGCGATCAGCTTCTTGTTGGCCATCTGCCGGAGTCCGAGCGCAGCGAGCAGCCCGAGGAGGGTCGCGAGCGCGGCCACGAGCAGACCGATGAGCAGCGAGTTCCCGAGCGCCGCCGTCCACTGCGGGTTCGTGAAGAATGACTCGTACCACATCCACGACCAGCCGGTCGGGGGGAAAACGAGTGAGGCTTTGTCAGTGAAGCTCAACGGGATCACGATCAGGCTTGGAGCAACCAGCCAGATCGACACGAGCGCGGCGACCACCCACAGGATGGCCTTCGTCACAGGATGAGTTTTCAGCATTACAGCACCTTCACCTTGATGCCCTTGCGGCTACTCAGCTTCGCGATCAGCCCGATGATGCCCAAGAGCAGCACGGTGATGACGAGAAGGATCACCCCGAGCGCGCCGCCGCGACCCCACTCGAGCAAGCCAGACACCTGCGCGTAAATCGACTGCGCAAGCATGCTGTCCGAGGGCGATCCGAGGAGCGCGGGAGTCACATAGAAGCCGAGCGCCTGGATGAACACCAGCAGCGAGCCGGCGGCCACTCCCGGCATGCTCAACGGCACGAACACTTTCAGGAATGCGACGGACGGCCGCGCTCCAAGCGACCGCGCCGCCGTGACGAGCCGCAGATCGATCCCGCTCATCACGGCGTACAGCGGCAGCACCATGAACGGCATCAGCACGTGACTCAGGCCGATCACGACACCGGTGTTGGTGCGGAGCAGCTCGAGCGGTCCGATCCCGATCGCTCCGAGGAGCGAGTTCACGACGCCGCCGTCCTGCAGCAGCACGATCCAGGCAAACGTTCGGATCATGAGCGAAGTCCAGAACGGGATCAGCGCGATCACGACGAGCACGGTGCGGGCCTTCGCCCCCACGATCGTCATGAGGTAGGCGTAGGGATACGCGAGCGCCAGGCAGATCACCGTCGCGAGAAGCGCGTTCCCGAAGGTCCGCGCAATCACCGCGAGGTTGTTGGGGTTCGTCAGCGCCCAGGTGTAGTTTTCGAGGCCGAGCGTCGGCTCGCTGAAACTCCGCCACACGCTCTCCAGCAGTGGGTACGCGAATACCCCGATGAGGAGGGCATACGCGGGCAGCAGCAGAAGCCACGCCCGACCGGAGGGGCGGGGCGCTTTGGGCGCCCTGCCACCTCCAATCAGTGCGGTCTCAGCCATGGGTTAGCCCTGCATCCAGTCGAGCCAGCGACCCAGCTCACTGTCGTAGTTCTCGGCCCACCAGCCGGCATCGGTGGGAATCATCTGCTCAGCGATCTCCGGGCTCGTGGTGAGGTACTGAGCGCCGAGCTCAGACAGCTCCGGCTTCGCGTCAGTGTGCACGGGCGAGTACGAGGTCAGTTCCGAAAGCTTCGCCTGCTGCTGAGCTCCCAGGTAGTAGTTGATGTAGGCAAAGGCCGCCTCGGGATTCTTTGCGTTCTTCGGCACCGCAAGCGCGTCAGCGATCACGAGCGACTGGTTCCAGATGGGCTGGTAGTTCGCGCCGTTCTCCACCGCTGCGAATCCACGGCCCGACCAGACGAGCGCCATGTCGGCCTCACCCGTCTCGATCATCTGCTGCGACTCAGCGCCGGTCTTCCAGTAGATCAGGCTGTCGCGGATGCCGTCGAGCTTCTCGTACGCGCGGTCCATGTCGAGCGGGTAGAGCTCGTCGGCGGCAACGCCGTCGGCGAGCAGGGCCCCCTCGTAGACGCCGGGACCGATGTCCTCGAATCCAGCGATGCCGCGCTTGCCCGGGAACTTCTCGGTATCGAAGAAGTCGGCCCAGCCAGTTGGCGCCGTCGCGTACTTGTCCGCGTTGTACATGATCACGTAGCCGTACTGCATTGCGGGGACATAGCAGTCCCCGACGAGGCTGGCCGGAGCGTTCGACACGTCGACGATGCTCGTGTCGAGATCCATGAGGAGGCCATCTTCGCCGCACTGCATGTCTGCCCAGATCACGTCCGTGTCCACCACGTCCCAGGTCACCTGCTTGCTCTCGACCTGCGCCTTCACCTTCGCGTACTCGGTGGGGCCGTCATCGAGCATCGTTGCACCCGACTCCTTCGCAAACGGAACGGACGCGGCCTCCACCTGTCCCTCCTGGTAGATGCCACCCCACGAAGCAAACGTCAGGGTGACACCGTCGAGGGCGTTCTCCTTCACGGTGCCGGCGACTGCGGGGCCGTCGCCCAGGTCGACCTCGACCGGGGCGCCGCCGCCGGAACAGCCGACGAGGGAAACAGCCAGGGCCAGGCCACCAACAGTGGTCAGCGCGGTTCGCTTGCGGTTGATCATCGTGATCTCCTTGCGTGGGGATGGGGGATGGGGATGGGGATGGGGATGTCCTGGCGCCAGTTATGCAGCGGGCTCGGTGGGATGAAACTCTTCAGCGGAGGTCGGCGGGCTGTTGATCCAGAGCACCTCGGCGGTGGCATCCGACTCGTTGACAATGCGGTGCGGCACCGAACTCAGAAACTCGATGGAGTCGTCCTTGCGCATTTCGTAGCGCTCGCCGGCAAGCTCGAGCACCACGGTGCCTGCAACGACAATCAGGAACTCCTGAGCATTGCCGTGACTGTAAGGATCGGCGCCAGTGCTGCCGCCCGCAGGGAATGTTCCCGAGTAGATCTCGAGGTTGCGGAGCGGTTCCTGCGAGATCACGAACTTCTCGGCCCCGGCGAGCGGCAGGGTCGGCCGGTCGGCTGCACGCAGCACTCCGCGGGTGTGCCCGTTCGAGGCGTCGAGCAGATGCGCTGGGGTGACGCCAAGCGCCGCGGCGATCTTGCGCAGGGAGGCGACCGACGCATTGGTGCGGCCATTCTCGAGCTGACTGAGAAAACTCGAACTGACGCCAGCCGCCGAGGCAAGGGCACGCAAACTCAGCCCACGCAATTCACGAAACTGCGCAACTCGCTGGCCGAGCTCTTGATCGTCAGTCATTTCGGAACCCCGTTGCTTCCGTGCGGAGTTCCTGCTACACGCTCTGGGCGTGATTCTGAACACCACTGTTCTTCTCACTGAACACATTGTTCAGTGATGCCCCAAACGTATCGAGCAATTCTCGCAAGCGCAAGCGTCAGCGCAAGTGCGCCCTCAAACTGCAGATCAGCAAGACAAAGAAGATGCGACCACCCGCCGCCGACGCAGGGAGCACCCGCCCTGCCCCCACCACACCACCGCGCCCATCTTTCGAGATCGCGTCCATTCTCACTGGAATGAACATGATCTCGAAAGATGGGCGCGGTTTCGGTTGCGGGGCCGGGGCGGGCCGGCCCCGGCTACGTCGCCGACTCGCCCGCCTCGCCCGTGTCGACGAGCAGCACGCCCGAATCGATGTCCCACATCATCGCGACCTCGTCGCCGCGGTTGTGGATGCGCGCCTCCTGGCCGAGTCGCACCGCGCCCTCCGTGCCGTCGGGCAGGCGCACCGTGTAGCGCCGCGACGAGCCGAGGTAGGTGACGTCGAGGATCGTCACCGGGATCGCGTTCTGCGTCTCGCTCGCCACGGTCCCCGCCGGCTCGAGCCGCAGGTTCTCGGGGCGGATCAGGATCGCAAGGTCCGTGTGGATCGACTGCCCGTTGGCGACCACGCGGTGGCCAGCGACGTCGATCGCGGTCTGCCGTTCCCCCACCGCCGTGCCGGCGCCGAGCAGCACGGTCGACTCACCGAGGAATCGCCCCACGAAGAGCGTCTGCGGTGCCTCGTAGAGATCCTCGGCGGTGCCGACCTGTTCGATCTTGCCGTTGTTGAAGACCGCGATGCGATCCGACATCGACAGCGCTTCCTCCTGGTCGTGCGTCACGTAGACGAACGTCGACCCGACCTCACGGTGAATGCGCTTGATCTCGGTCTGCAGCCACTCGCGCAGCTTCTTGTCGAGCGCGCCGAGCGGCTCGTCCATGAGGAGCACGCGGGGCTCGTACACGAGCGCGCGGGCGAGCGCCACGCGCTGCTGCTGCCCGCCGGAGAGCTCGGACGGGTAGCGATCCCCGTACTCGCTCATGCGCACCATGGCGAGCGCCGCCGACACCTTCTCCTGCTGCTGGGCTTTCGAGAGTTTGCGCCGCTGCAGCGGGTACGCGATGTTCTCGGCGACCGTCTTGTGCGGGAACAGGGCGTAGTTCTGGAACACCATGCCGATGTCGCGCTTGTGCGGGGGCAGCTTCGCCACGGGCTTGCCGTAGATGTGGAGGTGGCCCTCGGTGACGCCGGTGAACCCGGCGATCATGTTCAGGGTGGTGGTCTTGCCCGAGCCGGACGGCCCGAGGAAGGTCATGAACTCGCCCGGCTCGATCACGAGGTCGATCTCGTCGACCACTGCCTTGTCGCCGTAGCGCTTGGTCACCTGGCTCAGGCTGATGCCGGCCTCGCCGATCGCGTGGATCGTCTGGGTGTTGAGTCCCTCGGAGCGGAGTTCCGCCTCGTGCCCCTCGGGCACCGGGATGTCGTTGTGAGTCATAGCGTTCACGCTACCGGTCGCTTTCTCTTCCGCGTGGCGAACTGGGCGATGAGCATCACGACGACCGAGGTCAGCATCGTGATCACCGCGACGGCGGCCACCGTGGGGTCATTGGTCTGGGTGACGCTGTTGAAGATCTTCACCGGCAGGGTTTGCAGGGAAGGACTTTGGATGAACAGCGACAGGATCACTTCGTCGAACGAGGTGACGAAGGCGAACAGCGCACCGGCGGTCACACCGGGAGCGATGAGCGGCAGCGTAATGCTGAAGAACGTGCGCACGCGCCCGGCTCCGAGCGACGCTGACGCCTGTTCGAGCCTGGGATCGAGGCCCTGCAGCGACGCCATCACGTTCGTGATGACGAGCGGCATGGCGACGATCGTGTGCGCGAGGATGAAGCCGGGCAGGGTGCCGAGCAGGTTCATCCGCAGGAACAGGGAGTACAGGCCGACGGCGAGTACGATGCCCGGCACAATGAGCGGCAGCAGGAAGTAGCCCTCCAGCAGCCCCTTACCGCGGAACTTCACTTTCGACAGGCCGAGCGCCGCGAGCACGCCAACCGCGGTGGCGACGAGCATCGTGAGGATCGCGACCTGCAGCGAGGAGAAGAGCGCCTTCATCCAGCTCGGGTCGGTGAAGAAGTTCTCGTACCAGCGGGTCGAGAAGCCCTTCGGCGGGAAGTTGAACGAGGGGGCCTCGTTGAACGACATCGGCACGATCACGAGCGTCGGCAGGATCAACCACAGCACGATCAGGACGGCGAATACGCCGAGTACACGCTTGAAGGTCATCAGCGATTCACCCCCGGGAAGAGACTGCCGCCCTTATTGAGCCGGGAGACGACCACGAGGATCAGGATCGTGCACACCAGCAGGAAGATGCCGAGCGCGGTGCCCTGGCCCCACATCAGGAAGACGCTGATCTGCTGCTGGATCATCGCGGAGATCATGATCTCCTTCGACGAGCCGAGCAGGGCGGGAATGATGTAGAAGCCGAGCCCGAGGATGAACACGGTGACCCCGCCGGAGAAGATGCCCGGCTTCGACAGCGGCAGGTAGACCGTGAAGAACGCGGTGACCGGGTTCGCCCCGAGGTTCGAGGCTGCCGGCAGGAGCCGCTTGTCGATCTTCGCCATCGACGAGTAGAGCGGCAGCACCATGAACGGCAGCAGCACCTGGCTCATGCCGAGGGCGACACCGAAGGTGGTGCGGATGAGCGGGATCGGTCCGATGCCGAACCACGCAGCGAGCAGACCGTTGATCGGCCCCGTGTCCTGCAGCAGCACCATCCACGCGAGGGTACGCACGAGGATCGAGGTCCAGAGCGGCATCATGATGAACAGCTGCATCAGGTTGCGCGTGCGGTCCGACACGATGGTCATGAGGTACGCGTACGGGTACGCGAGCACCAGGCAGACGATCGTCACGATGATGGCGGTGCCGAAGGTGCGCAGCACCACGTTGAGGTTGGCCTCGGTGGTGAAGAGCCAGACATAGTTCTGTACGCCGGGCTGCGGATCCGTGATCGAGCGAATGAACACGTCGATCAGCGGTGCGAGGAAGAACAGGGAAACGATCACGAACGCCGGGACGAGAAGGAGGAGCGGGCGCCAGTTCTTCGGCCCCCGCTTCTTCGCGGCCCCGGGGTCCGCACCGAGGGCGATCGCACGTGTCGACGTATCGCCCTCGGTGACGGTGTGGTCAGTCATGGCGATCAGTTACCGGTCGCCCAGCCAGCCCACGCAGCTGCGAGTGCATCGTAGTTCTCCACCCAGAAGTCGACGTTGGGCGCGATGCCCGTGTCGAGGTGCTCGGTGGTCATCCAGGTGCTCAGCTGCTCGTCCATCTTCGGCTTCGCGTCGATGTTCACGCCGCCGTACGACGTCGCCTCGGTCATCTTGGCCTGCTGCTCAGCGCCGAGCGAGTAGTTCACCGCGGCGAAGGCCGCCTGCTTGTCCTTCACGCCCTTCGGGATGCCGTTCGAGTCGACCATGATCATCCACTGGTCCCACATCGGGGCGATCGGTGCGCCGGCGGAGGCCGCGCCGTAGCCGCGACCCGACCACACGAGGCCCATCACTGCCTCGCCGGACTCGAGCTGCTGCTGCGCGGCCGCGCCCGTGGTCCAGCCGATCACGTCGTCGCCGAGATCCTTGTACATGTCGAACGCGCCCTCGATGTCCTCGGGCTTCAGGTTCTTCACGTCCTTGCCCTGCGCGGTGAGCGCGAACTCGACGGTCTGCGGGTCGACGTAGGTGGACTGGCTCACCGTGCGCTTGCCAGGGAACTTCTCGGTGTCGAAGAAGTCGGCCGCGCTCGTCGGCGGGTTGTCCCCGAACGCCTCGGTGTTGTACGCGACGACCAGGCCGTAGAGGATCTGCGGCACCATGCACTTGTCCGTGATCGTGCCCTCGGGGATCTTCGAGATGTCGATCTGCGAGTAGTCGTACTCCTCGTAGAGGGTGCCGCAGCCGCGCGCGGTGTCGAACTGCGTCGTGTTGACGATGTCCCACGACACGTTGCCGCTGTCGACCATCGCCTTCAGCTTGCCCGCGTCGAAGGCGTCCTGGTTGAAGGTCGCGCCGGACGCCTCAGCGAACGGATCCCAGAGCGCGGCCTTCTGGCCGTCCTGGAACACGCCGCCCGAGCCGGCGAACGTGAGCGTGGTGCCTTCGAGCGCGCCGGCCTTGATTTCGCCTGCGACCGGGGTGCCGAGGTCGCGCTCTGGAGCGGCCTCTGGTTCGGCGCCGCCGCTGCATCCGACGAGCGTCAGCGCGAGCGCTGCGGTGCCTGCGGCGAGCGCCGCGGCCCGGCGTGCGGCAGGGCGACGGAGTCCCTGCGCGGTGTTGAGACTGGACATGTGTTCCTCACTTCGTCGTGATCATGGTCCGAATGATCGTGGAGCGCCGGGCTGATTCGCCCCTCGGGAGGGGTATCGGGCGACCCCGGCGACCCTGAAGCTAGCAGCGTTTCGCGCGGACACCCCCCGCCCCGTTACTGGTTCGTTACCGCCAGGCGCATGTTTCATAGATTCGTACACCGCGGGGGAATCGGGGTGTACAAACATAAGCTTTCGGTCTCGAGCGGGACTTCTCCGTACCCGGATGCGCACGGGATCCCTACGATGGGGACCACACGCAGAGCTGTTCGAGGAGGAACGCGCATGGACGTCTTGGTCGTTGGAGCCGGGCTCGCCGGGCTCACCGCAGCCTGGGAACTCGAGAAGGACGGGCACCGGTGCACGGTGCTCGAGGCTCGGGATCGGGTCGGCGGTCGCACCTGGTCGGAGCGGCTGGGCAACGGCGAGATCACCGAGCGAGGTGGCGAGTACATCTTCCCCACCGAGTTCGCGATCCGGCGCCTCGCCGCGGAGGTCGGGGTGCCGATCATGTCGCACAACGTCCGCTACGGCAGGCGAACGGTGAACGGTCGCGTGATCTCCTTCGCCGAGCTCGGGGAGACGAGCGATCGGGTGCGCAGCACGCTCGCCCAGATGCTCGCCGACGGCGAGTCCGAGGTGTCGCTCGAGCGGGCGTTCGCGGAGGCGCTCGGCGCCGACTACCGGCTCGACCCCGTGTACCGCCGCACCACCACCTCGGCCGCGGCGGATCCCGCACTCGTCAGCGCCGAGGCGGTGCTGCTCCACGAGTCCTCCACCGTCGACGGCTACGTCGAGGACGGTGGCCGCTTCGTCGGCGGCAACCAGGCGCTCTCGATCGAGCTGGCGCGGAGGCTGGGCGACCGCGTGCGGTTGGAGAGCCCGGTGCGGGCGGTCGAGCAGAGCGAGCGCGGGGTGCAGGTCACGCTGAGCGACGGCACCCGGCTCGAGGCCGACGCTGCCGTGATCTCAGTGCCGCTGCCGCTGCTGCGCGAACTGGAGCTCGGCTTCGCGCTTCCGGAGGCGCAGCAGCGCGCCCTCGATCACCGGTTCATGGGCGTGGCGGCGAAACTCGGCGTGCCGCTCAGCCGCGTGGACGACGACATCGCGCTGCAGAACCCCGAGCACACCTGGTGGTCGTGGCGCTCGCTGAGCACCGACGGCGAGCACCGGATCAACGCGCTGTCCTCGTTCGCCGGCGGCCCGTTCGCGCTCGACGCGCTCGGAGTCACGGCGGGACCGGCCGGCTGGGTGGCTGCGCTCTCGGCCATGCGCCCGGAGCTCGCGATCGACGGCGACGTGCTGCTCACCACCTGGGCGGACGACCCATGGGCGCGCGGCTCGTACTCGGCGCCCGGCCTCGCCTGGGCTGCGGCGGACGCCGCAGCGTTCGAGACGGCGGCCGACCGCGTCGCCATCGCTGGCGAGCACACGGGGCTCGCCCAGTCACTCTCCGGGGCGGTCGCCTCCGGGGTGCGCGCCGCGGCCGCGCTCGGCAGGCTGGAGAACTAGATGTCTCGCACCCGAAGTCCGCGCACCCGATGAGGTTCACCGTCCGTTCGCTGCTCACGATCCCGGCAGCGGGAACCCGCTCGCTCACCCCGGGGGTCGGCGAGGATCGCCCGATCACGTGGGCGCACGTGTGCGAGCTCGCCGAGCCGTGGCAGTGGCTCGGCCAGGACGCGCTCGTCATGACCACGGGGCTTGGGGTGCCAGAATCCAGCGCCGAGCAGATCGCCTACCTCGACGGGATGCAGCGCGCCGGGATCGCGGCGGTGGCGATCGACGCGGAGATGCCGGCGCACCCGTTCACCACTGAGGCGCTCGCCCACGCGGCACGCATCGGCTTCCCGGTGCTCGAAACCGAGTACGAGGTGCGCTTCGTGTCGCTCGCGATGCTCGTCGCTGAGTCGGTGCAGCGCGAGCGGGCCGAACGCGTGCAGCAGACCGAGCGGATGTACGCGGCGCTGACGGAGCACGCGGTGGACGACGGGATCGATGCGCTGCTCGACGAGCTCGGGCGCGTGCTGCACGCCGAGCTGAGCCTCGCCCCGCGCGGTGAGCTCGCGAAGCCGGGCGCGATTCGGCAGGAGGCACCCGGCTCGTGGGCGGTGCCGCTGCTGTCCTCCGGGGAGATCGAACTGCGCGTGGTGCACGCGGGCCCGCTCGATCGCGTGCAGCTGCGGCACGCCGCAGGCATCATCGACAACGCGCTCGCGGTGAAGGTCGCCGCGCGCCGCAGCGACTGGCTGCACGGCTCGCTCCTCCTCACCGATCTGTGCGACGAAGCCGTTGCGACCGCGCCGGCCGACCACCTGATCGCCGCGTACGGTCTTGAGCCGCCCTTTCAGCTCGCGGTGTCGCAGCGCCCCGACGCGCGCGCCACCCTCGACGACGTGCACGCGGCGTTCGGCACGGCGCAGGTGCCGGCGCTCGCCACCGTGAAAGACAATCAGGTGCTCGTGCTCGCGGCGACAGGCGAGGAGGTCGAGCCCCTGCTGGACGCGCTCGCCGGCAGCCACGCGGGGCTCGGCGTGAGCGCCCCGTTCACCGACCTCGACGCGCTGCCAACGGCGCTCCGCCAGGCCCGCAGCGCGCTGATCCGTGCGCACCAGTCGGGCATGCTGCTGCGCTTCGAGGAGCAGGCCAACACGTCGCTCTTCCTCCCCGCTGATCCCGACCAGCTGCGCGAGATCGCCAGGCAGGTGCTCGGCCCGCTGCGCACCTACGACGAGCAGCGCGGCACCTCGCTCACGCACACCCTCCGCGTGTTCCTCGAGGAGAATCGCAGTTGGGTGCGCGCCTCGGAGCGCCTGTTCGTGCACCGTCAGACCCTGATCGCGCGGATCTCGCGCATCGAGAAGATCATCGGCCGCGACCTCTCCTCGATGGAGGACACCGCGGAGTGCTGGCTCGCCGTGCAGGCCGCGATCCGCAGCGGGGACCTCGCGCCCAGCGACCCGCCAGCGGATGACCCTGAGCGCGTTGACCCAAGGGACGGCGACACGTAGCTCACCCGCCTCGATCGGGATCGCGGCCGCGCGCCCGCACGGCGGCTACCGCTTCGGCCACACCCAGGCGGGAGCATCGAGGAGCCCCTGCCCGCGCACCTGCGTGCCCCAGCCGGCGGACTCCAGTTCGATCTCCGAGCCAGCCTCGGCGAGTGCCAGGCGGAGCGGCGCGGCGTGCGTCACGACGAGCACCTGCGTGCGCGCGGCAGCCCGCGCGATCAACGAGCCCAGCGGGGCAAGCAGCCCGGGGTGGAGCGAGCCCTCCGGCTCGTTCAGCACGATGAGGGGCGGCGGTTCCGCCGGCAGCAGCGCGGCGCAGAGCAGCAGGTAGCGCAACGTGCCGTCGGAGAGCTCGGCCGTGCCGAGCGGGCGCAAGAGCCCCGGCTGGTGCAGCAGGAGCTCGAACACCCCATCGGTCACCGCAATCTCCACGTGGGAGCCGGGGAACGCGTCGGTCACCGCGTCGCGGAGCGGCCCGTCTCGCCCAGCCTCGATGGCGGTCGCCCACACCGACGCGAGGTCCGAGCCATCATCGCTCAGCCAGCGGGTGCGCGTGCCCACCTGCGCCTGGCGCGCTGGCGCTGCGCGATCGGTGCGGAAGTGGTCGTAGCACCGCCACTCAGCCATGCGGGTGCGCAACCGGAGGGTGTCCGCGAGCGTGCCAGCGTCGTCGAGATCGCGCAGCACGCTCTGATCGGGTCGCAGGGTCTGCGGCACCGCGCGCCACCCATCCTCCCGCACGCGCACGGCCCCGCGCGTGCGGTCGATGAACACCGCCGACGGCCGCGCAACGCTGCCGGTGAACACCTGCTCGCGCTTGATCTCGGGGTCGTGCAGAAAATAGCTGCGCCCGGGGTCCACCTGCGGCTGGCCCAGATCGAGCAGGTAGCCGTACTCGTCTGCGCCGATGCCGAGCCGCAGCGAGATCGGCCCCTTCCGCACGGTGCCCTGAGCGCCCGGCCCGCCCGGCCGTTCCGGCCCAGCCCACAGCGCGCTCGCGAGCCCGCCCTCGCGCGCGACCGCGCCAATGATCTCGCCGGCCCCCGCCGCCGCGAGGAGCCTGAGCGCCCGGTACAGGCTGGTCTTCCCGGTGCCGTTGGCGCCGGAGACGACCGTGAGCGGGCTGAGCGGCACCACGAGATCAACGAGCGAGCGATACCCGGAAACCGCGAACGTGGTGATCATGCAGCCAGTCTGACACGCACCCCCGACACCGAAGGAGCGGCCGCCCCACGGGTGGGGCGGCCGCTCCTGAAGACCTGACTGGGTCAGGCTAGCGCGGGCAGGCGCAGCGCTCAGCCGCGGGGACGCCGGCGAGGGCCTCCTCGATGTGCTCGCCGCAGCCGGCCCAGGTCATCTTGCTGCACTCATCGCAGCGCACCGAAGCGCACACGGGCGTTCCTCTCTCGAAGCGTTCTGGTGCCACCGCGACACCACACGGCCAGCCTACCTCGGCTCCCCACTCGTCGGCCTGTGGAGTGGTAGCTTGAAATCACTTCGGCGCCCGCCGAGGAGGGAGAACACGTGATGGGACAGCGAACGATGGAAACTCCTGGACGTGACCCTGAGCCGCTGCTCGCGGCCGCCAGCGCGTGGGCCGAGCAGGACCCCGACGGAGCGACCCGCGACGAGACGCTTCGGCTCGTCAGCCGGGTCCGCGACGGCGACGCCGCGGCCCTCGTCGAGCTCACGGCGGCGTTCGACGGCCGCCTCGCCTTCGGCACCGCCGGGTTGCGCGGGCCGCTCGGCGCCGGACCCCTCCGCATGAACCGCGTGGTCGTGTCGCAGACGAGCGCGGGCTTCGCCGCCTTCCTGCTGGATCGCGCGGCGCGCGGCGAGACCGCGCAGCCGCCGTCGATCGTCATCGGCTACGACGGCCGGGTGAACTCCGACGTGTTCGCGCGCGACGCCGCCGAGATCATGGCGGGGGCCGGCCTGCGCGTCTTCCTGTTCCCGACGCCCGGGCCCACCCCGCTCACCGCGTTCGCGGTGCGCCACCTCGGCGTCTCCGCCGGGGTGATGGTCACGGCGAGCCACAACCCGCCGCGCGACAACGGCTACAAGGTGTACCTCGGCGACGCCGACGCGGGATCCCAGATCGTTCCCCCCGTCGACGATGAGATCGCCGGACGGATCGCGGAGATCGCCGCACGCCCGCTCGGTGAGCTGCCGCGCAGCTCCGAGTACACCGTGCTGGGCGCAGCGGTCGCCGACGCGTACGTCGCCGACACGGCCGCGGCGCTCCTCGCTGGTTTCCCCCGCGACGCAGCGGGGACCGGCGCCGCGGGATCCGGCACTGATCTGCGGATCGTGTACACCGCGATGCACGGCGTCGGCTCCGAGCTCGCGCGCCGCGTCTTCAGCGCCGCCGCGCTGCCCTCGGTCACCGTGGTGCCCGAGCAGGATCGACCGGACGGGGCGTTCCCCACCGTCGCGTTCCCGAACCCGGAGGAGCCTGGCGCACTCGACCTCGCGTTCCGGGTGGCGCGCGCGGTCGACGCCGAGCTGATCGTGGCGCACGACCCCGACGCGGATCGCCTCGCGATCGCGCTGCCCGACGCGTCGGCGAGCGAGGGCTACCGCCGTCTCACCGGCAACGAGCTCGGGCTGCTGCTCGGCTGGCGCGCCGCCGAGCGAGAGCGCGTGCGCGCCGAGCTGCTCGGCACCGAGGCCACCGGCGCGCTCGCGTGCACCATTGTCTCCTCCCCCGCGCTCCGAGCCGTCGCCGCCGAGTACGGACTCGACTACGCCGAGACGCTCTCCGGGTTCAAGTGGGTGTCGCGCGTGCCCGGCCTCATCTTCGGCTTCGAGGAGGCGCTCGGCTACCTCACCCACCCCGCGATCGTGCGCGACAAGGACGGCATCTCCGCGAGCGCCGACGCGATCGCGATGGTGCGCGAGCTCGCCGCGGCCGGCCGCACCGTGTGGGATCTGCTCGACGAGGCTGGCGAGCGCTTCGGTCACTTCGCGAGCACGCAGATCACGCTGCGCCTCGACTCGATGGCCGCGGCGTCCGCGCTCGCCGCGCGCATTCGTGAGCACCCGCCGCGCGAGTTCGGTGGCGTCGCGGTCACCACCGTGCAGGATCTCCTCGTCCCCGGCCTCGCGGAGGTGCCAGCGGATGTGCTGCGCTTCGACCTCGCCGACGGCGCGCGCGTCATGATCCGCCCGAGCGGTACCGAGCCGAAGCTGAAGGTGTACCTCGACACGTTCAGCGCCGAGGGCTCAGCGGCCGAGCGGCGTGAGGCGGCGCAGCGCGCGCTCGACGCGCTGACCGCCGCCCTTGGCGACACGCTCGCCGCGCTGCAGGAGCCGGAGTCCGAGTGATCGCGGAGCGCACCCCGAGCGACGTGGCCGGCTGGCTGCGCCGCCCGGGCGCGCACGACGACAAGTACCGCCGTGGCGTGCTCGGCGTGCGCACCGGCTCCGCCGCCTACCCCGGCGCCGCGGTGCTCGGGGTCGGCGCGGCCTGGCGCACGGGTGTCGGCCTGCTGCGCTACGTGCCGCCAACGGCTGATCCCGCGCCGCCATACGGGCTGATGACGCCTGCGGCGGCGGTGCTCGCCGCCTCCCCGGAGACCGTGTTCGGCGCGCCGCAGGACGCGCGCCAGTGCGACGCGTGGCTGCTGGGCTCCGGCACCGACCCGGACACCCGCTCCGCCGCAGAGACGGCCGCGCTCACCGAGCTGCTCGCTGGGCCGGCCCCCGTCGTGGTGGACGCCGGCGCCCTCGGCCTCGCCGCGGAGCTCCGCGGTGGCGGCGGGTCTCCGGCGGAAACTCCCCTCATCCTCACCCCGCACGCTGGCGAGTTCGCGCGGCTCTGGCGCGGCGCTGGCCTCGGCGATCCACCGGCCGCGCTCCGCGAGCCCGATGCGGTGCAGGCGCGCGGCGAGGCCGCAGCGGC
>NZ_RPDI01000001.1:0-234248 GCF_003917135.1 Leucobacter chromiireducens | reverse complement strand
CGCAGCGGCGCTCGCGCGCACGCTCGGCGTCACGGTGCTCCTCAAGGGTGCGCGCACGATCGCCGCTGCCCCGCGCGGCGGCCTGCTCGTTGCGCCGGCCGCGACCCCCTGGCTCGCGACCGCTGGCACCGGCGACGTGCTCGGCGGCGTGCTCGGCGCGCTCCTCGCGGGGCACGCCGCAGCGGTGCGCCAGGATCCCGATCTGCTTGCTGAGCTCGGGATCGCTGCCGCGCAGCTCCACGATCGCGCGGCACGCATCGCCGCAGGCACCGCCGGGCAGCCGATCACCGCAGGTGACGTCGTTCACGCGCTCCCTGCCGCGTGGACGTCGCTCGCCCGGCGCCCCTGAGTTCCGCGGCAATCAGCGCAGGGCGGGTCAATCTCACACCGAGAGGCGGCCCGCGATGAGCCGGCGTGCGGGCGGCTGCTCCGTGCCCAGCTCGACGGCGCCGGCGAGCGACTCGAGCCCGCGGGCGAGGCGGCCCGGCGTATCGCAGCGCACCTCGAAGAGCGGGTCTCCCGCGCGCACCGTATCCCCCGGGCGCACGAGCACCTCGACGCCAGCGGCGTGATCCACCGGATCGCCCGGGCGCGCACGGCCGGCGCCGAGACGCCACGCGCCGACGCCGACGGCGCGCGCGTCCACGCGCTGCACCACGCCGTCGGCCCCGGCGCGCACGATCTCGGTTTCACGTGCAACGGGCAGCGCAGCGTCGGGGTCGCCGCCCTGCGCGCGGATCAGGCGTCGCCAGGCGTCCATCGCCCGGCCGTCCGCGAGCGCGGGCGCAGGGTCAACGTCGGTGAGTCCGGCGAGATCCAGCATCTCGCGCGCGAGCGCCAGCGTCAGCTCAACGACGTCGGCCGGCCCGCCGCCCGCGAGCACCTCGACCGCCTCGCGAACCTCGTTCGCGTTGCCGACCGCGCGGCCGAGCGGCGCGTCCATGTCGGTGAGGAGCGCGACAGTGCGGAGCCCGGAATCGGCGCCGAGCTGCACCATCGTCTGCGCGAGCTCCCGCGCGTCGGCGACGTCGGGCAGGAACGCGCCGGAACCGAACTTCACGTCGAGTACGAGGCCGTCCGCACCCTCCGCGATCTTCTTGCTCATGATCGACGAGACGATGAGCGGCACCGCGGCGACCGTACCGGTGACGTCGCGCAGCGCGTACATGGCGCGGTCCGCCGGCGCGAGCCCGGATCCCGCGGCGCAGATCACCCCGCCGGTTTCCTGCAGCACCGCGTACATCTCCTCGTTCGACAGCGCGGCGCGCCAGCCCGGGATCGACTCGAGCTTGTCGAGCGTGCCGCCCGTGTGGCCGAGCCCGCGCCCGGAGAGCTGCGGCACGGCGACGCCGAGGGCTGCGAGCAGCGGCACGAGCGGGAGCGTGATCTTGTCGCCAACGCCGCCCGTCGAGTGCTTGTCGATGGCCGGCCGGCCGAGGCCGGTGAAGGACAGGCGTTCCCCGCTCGCGATCATCGCCGCGGTGAGATCCCGGATCTCCTGCCGCCCCATGCCCTGGATCACGATCGCCATGAGCAGGGCGCTCATCTGCTCGGGGGCGACGACGCCGCGCGTGAACGCGTCGACCACCCAGGCGATCTCGCCGGAGCTCAGCGCGCCGGCGTGCCGCTTGGCGCCGATCAGGTCGACGACGTCGTAGGGCTCGGTCACGTGCGCGTTCACCATGCCGCCAGCCTAGCTCCCACCGCTCCCCACCCCACCCCTGGATCGGGGTCATTTGGGCAGGGTGTCGCGCGGCAGACGGGCGCGACACCCTGCCGAAGTGACCCCGATTCCGAAGGCGCCAGAAGGTAGGGGCGGGCCAGGGGTGGGAACCGGGGCGGGGCGGGGCGGGGAACTCAGGCCGCGTGCGGGGCCGGCGTCTCCGGCAGGCCGAGCGCGCGATCCTGCCCGGTCGCGATCCAGCACGAGGTGAGCAGCAGCGCCCGGCAGATGAAGTTGAACCACAGCAGGAGACCGACGAACACCGCGAAGGTGGCGAGGAGGGGATTGCTCGTCGCCCCGCCCAGGGCCGCCGAGCCGAGAATCTTCAACCCGAGCAGCGCCACTCCGCCGAGCGCGCACCCCGCGAGCAGCGACCACCGCGGCACGCGCACCTCGGCGAGCAGCCGGTGCATCGCCACGAGCACGAGCACGTCGAACACGAACATGGCGCCGTAGCGCACCACGGTACCCAGCCAGCCGAAGAACCAGCCATCCCCGTTCGCGCCGATGACGCTGAGCAACCAGTCGGCAATGCCGGAGCTCAGCACCGTCAGCACCGCCGACACGAGGATCGCGGCGAAGAACCCGACCGCGAGGGCGAGGTCGCGCAGCTTCAGGAGCAGCGCGTTGCGGTACTCCTTCACCTCGAGGCCGAAGATGATCCGGATCGACCGCCTCGTCCCCGTGAACCAGTTCAGCGCGACCCACACGAGCGCGGCACCGGCCACGATGCTGCCCCAGTTGAAGGTGCGCCCCTGGAGCAGCATGCTGATGTCCACCGCGTACCCCTGGCCCGGGCCGACGAGCCCGGGCACGAAGGTGTTGAGGTTCTCAACGAGCGTGTCGACGAGCTCGGGGCGGCCGCTCAGCACGATCCCGAAGATCCCGAAGCCGAGCCAGAGGCCCGCGAACACGGCGAAGAGCGCCTGGTAGCTCATGCCCCCGGAGAGCACGCTGCCGCCCACATTGGTGAAGTGTGAGAAGGCGCGCACCGGGCGGGTGCGCTGCGCGCGCTGCCAGAGCGTCATGCCCTGCCGCACCGCGGCCGAAACGCGAGACACCCCGCTCGTTTCCTCGGCCGGGGCCGGAGAAATGTCGCGGGGTGTCGTCATAGTCGCCATGCTAGCGGGCGGGCGGCCCGAAGCGTGGACCTTAGGAGGTCTTGCCGGTGCGGATCGCAGCCTTGACCTCGGCGATCGCCTTGGTCACCTGGATGCCGCGCGGGCACGCGTCGGTGCAGTTGAAGGTGGTGCGGCAGCGCCACACGCCCTCGGTGTCGTTCAGCACGTCGAGGCGCACCTGCGCGTTGTCGTCACGCGAATCAAAGATGAAGCGGTGCGCGTTGACGATCGCGGCGGGGCCGAAGTACTGGCCGTCGGTCCAGAACACGGGGCACGAGGTGGTGCACGCCGCGCAGAGGATGCACTTGGTCGTGTCGTCGAAGCGCTCGCGATCCTCGATCGTCTGGATGCGCTCCTTGCCACCCTCGGGTGCCGAGCTCGACACGAGGAAGGGCTGCACCTCACGGTAGGCCGCGAAGAACGGCTCCATGTCGACGATGAGGTCCTTCTCGAGCGGCAGGCCCTTGATCGCCTCGACGTAGATCGGCTTCGAGATGTCGAGGTCCTTGATCAGCGTCTTGCAGGCGAGACGGTTGCGGCCGTTGATGCGCATGGCGTCGGAGCCGCAGATGCCGTGCGCGCAGGAGCGGCGGAAGGACAGCGAGCCGTCCTGATCCCACTTGATGCGGTGCAGGGCGTCGAGGATACGATCCGTCGGGTACATCTCGACGTCGAAGTCCTCCCAGTACGCCTCACGCCCGGACTCGGGCAGGTAGCGGCGCACCAGCAGGGTGACAGTAAACGGCTTGGGGGCTTCCTCGACCTGTGCGGGAGCCTCGGTGGTGACGGTGCTCATGGCCTAGTACTTCCTCTCCAGCGGCGGGTACCGCAGTTCGCCCTGCTCGTTCTTCGTCATCACGACGGGCTTCCAATCCAGGCGGATGTGGTCCTCGGGGTTGGCCGAGTGCGGGTCGCCCGTGAGGTACGCCATCGTGTGCTGCATGTAGTTCTCGTCGTCGCGCTTCGGGTAGTCGTCGCGCATGTGGCCGCCACGGCTTTCCTTGCGGTTGCGCGCGGCGAACACGAGCACCTCGGCGAGGTCGAGCAGGAAGCCCAGCTCGATCGCTTCGAGGAGGTCGGTGTTGTAGCGCATGCCGCGATCCTGCACGCCGACGTTCTTGTAGCGTTCGCGGAGACTGTGGATCACACCGAGCACCTCGGTGAGCGACTCCTCGGTGCGGAACACCTGGGCGCCGCGGTCCATGGCCTCCTGCAGCTCCTTGCGGATGTCTGCGACGCGCTCGGTGCCGGTGCCGGTGCGGAAGCCCTCGACCATGTCGCGAACAAACGCTGCGGGATCCTCGGGCAGCGGCGTGAAGTCGACCGTCTGCGCGTAGTCGGCTGCGTGGTTGCCTGAGCGCTTGCCGAAGACGTTGATGTCGAGCAGCGAGTTCGTACCGAGGCGGTTCGAGCCGTGCACCGAGACGCACGCGCACTCGCCTGCGGCGTAGAGGCCGGGCACCACGGTCGTGTTGTCCGAGAGCACCTGCGCGTCGTTGTTCGTCGGGATGCCGCCCATCGCGTAGTGCGCGGTGGGGAACACGGGAACGGGCTCGGTCACCGGGTCGACGCCGAGGTACGTGCGCGCGAACTCGGTGATGTCGGGGAGCTTCGTCTCGAGCACCTCGGCACCGAGGTGGGTGCAGTCGAGGTAGACGTAGTCCTTGTGCGGGCCGGCGCCGCGGCCGTCGAGCACTTCCTGCACCATCGAGCGTGCGACGATGTCGCGGGGCGCGAGGTCCTTGATGGTGGGCGCGTAGCGCTCCATGAAGCGCTCGCCCGAGGCGTTGCGGAGGATCGCGCCCTCACCGCGCGCACCCTCGGTGAGGAGGATGCCGAGGCCGGCGAGGCCGGTCGGGTGGAACTGGTAGAACTCGATGTCCTCGAGCGGCAGGCCCTTGCGCCAGACGATGCCGACGCCGTCGCCCGTGAGGGTGTGCGCGTTCGACGTGGTCTTGAACACCTTGCCGAAGCCGCCGGTCGCGAACACGATCGACTTGGCCTGGAAGACGTGCAGCGCGCCGGTCGCGAGCTCGTATGCGACGACGCCGGAGGGCTTCTGCACCCCGTCGACCTCGGTCATCACGAGGTCGAGCACGTAGTACTCGTTGAAGAAGTTGACGCCCAGCTTGACGCAGTTCTGGAACAGCGTCTGCAGGATCATGTGGCCCGTGCGGTCGGCTGCGTAGCAGGCGCGGCGCACCGCTGCCTTGCCGTGATCGCGGGTGTGGCCGCCGAAGCGACGCTGGTCGATCTTCCCGTCGGGCGTGCGGTTGAAGGGCAGGCCCATGTTCTCGAGGTCGATGACCGCGTCGATGGCCTCCTTGGCGAGGATCTCGGCCGCGTCCTGGTCGACGAGGTAGTCGCCGCCCTTCACGGTGTCGAAGGTGTGCCACTCCCAGTTATCGTCCTCGACGTTCGCGAGCGCAGCGGCCATGCCGCCCTGCGCGGCGCCCGTGTGCGAGCGGGTGGGGTACAGCTTCGTGATGACCGCGGTCTTGGCCTTCGGGCCTGCCTCGATCGCGGCGCGCATGCCCGCGCCGCCGGCGCCAACAATAACCACGTCGAACTGGTGGTAGGTGACGCCGTCCTTGACGGTCACTTCTTCGCCCTGGTGGGTATCTGTAGTCACGTGAGTCCTATTCTCGTTTCAGAAAACCTGTGCCGGAGACCCGGTTATGCCGTGCAGAAGGACGCGACCAGCGCCGGATCCGCGCCCGCGGGGCAGGGGTCGAGCGTGTAGATCACGAAGGTGCCGAGCAGGATGAGCAGCGCAGCCGACAGGAAGAGTGCCACCTTGAACGCCTTCGCGAGCCCGGGGCGGACCACGTAGTCGTTCACGATGGTGCGCATGCCGTTCGCGCCGTGGATGAGCGCGAGCCACAGGAGCAGCGTGTCCCAGATCTGCCAGAACGGGCTCGCGAGCTTGCCGGCTACGAAGCCGAAGTTGATCGCGTGCACGCCACCCTCGGTGAGGAGGAGGTTCGAGGCGAGGTGGCCGAACACGAGCACCAGGAGCAGCACGCCGGAGACGCGCATGTAGATCCAGCCCCACTTTTCCCAGTTGGTGCGCTTCTTCGCGGGGGTCTGTGAGCGCGGAGCATCAATCGTCATCGTCATGTCTCTCACTCCTCGCTTAGTGGCCGAATACGTTCATCAGGTGGCGGGGCAGGAAGCCGGCCATCGTGACGACCCAGAGGCCGATGACGATCCAGAACATCACGCGCTGGTACTGCGCGCCCTTGCGCCAGTAGTCGACGAGGATGATGCGAATGCCGTTGTAGGCGTGGAAGACGATCGCTGCGACGAGCGCCGCCTCGCCGAGGCCCATGACGGGGGTCTTGTAGGTGCTCATGACGGCGTTGTAGGCCTCGGGGCTCACGCGGATGAGCGCCGTGTCGAGCACGTGCACGAGCAGGAAGAAGAAGATCGCGACACCGGTGATGCGGTGCAGCACCCACGACCACATTCCCTCGTTGCCTCGGTAGAGCGTGCCACCCGGGCGGCTCTTCTGCTTCACCGCGGGTGCGGCCTCTGCCGTTTGGGCTGACACGGGCTTCCTCCTTGGTCGTGCGTTGCCGGGTGTGCCCCGGCAGCTGACGGTGTGGGCTCAGGCGCTGATATCGCATTCAGGTCCGACCCGAAAGCGCGCACGGCTGAGAATCCACTGCGTCCCCATTATGACACCATTTCTGAACCCGGCTCGCACGGGACTCTCGCGCGCACTACCGAGAATTCATCTGATGAAAAAGTGGTTTGCGCTGCATCGCGAGCAGGGAGGTCGGGCGGGCGGCAGGCGAGAGGGGTCGGGGCGCGCGCCCCGACCCCTCAACTGGCCTAGACCGCAGCCGGCATGACCGCGCGCTCGAGAATCGCGCGCAGGTCTTCACGATCCGCCGCAGTCAGCTCCTGAAGCGGCGGGCGCACAGGCCCGCCGGTCCGACCGCGCACGTCGAGCCCCGCTTTCACGATCGAAACCGCGTACCCGGGCACTCTGTTCCGAATCTCGAGGTAGGGCTGCACGAACTCCCGCAACGCACCAAACACTGCAGCGTGGTCGCGCCGACGAACCGCGCCGTAGAACTGAGTAGCGAACTCGGGCACAAAGTTGAACATCGCCGACGAATAGGTGGTGACGCCAAGCTCAAGGTACGGCAGCGCAAACGTCTCCGCTGTGGGCAGGCCACCGATGTAGGTCAGCCGGTCGCCGAGCGTCGAGTAGATCTGCGTCATCTGCTCGATCGAGCCGACCCCATCTTTGAACCCAATAAAGTTCCGGCATCGTTCGGCGATTCGGACGAGGGTCGCCGCCGCATACTGCGCGTTCGCGCGATGGTAGACAATCACCCCGAGCGATGTCGAACGGCATACCGCCTCGACGTAGGCCGCAAGCCCCTCCTGCCCCGCTTCTGTGAGGTAGGGCGGGAAGAGCAGGATCCCGGCACCACCGGCGGCTTCGACAGCGCGTGCCTGCGCGACCGCTTGCTGCACGGACCCCCCTGCAGGCCCGAGCACCGCGACCCGTCCGTTCGCCTCGCCTACCGCGGCGGCTACCACGCGCGCCACCTCCTCAGTGGTGAGTGAGAAGTACTCTCCGGTGCCGCCTGCAGCGAACAGACCAGCCACAGGGTGGGCGCTGAGCCAATCGATGTGCTCGCGGTAGGCGTTCTCATCGAACTGCAGTTGTGCATCGAAGTGGGTGACAGGGAAAGAGAGAAGTCCAGAGCCGATCTGGTGCGCAAGCTCCGTGGGTTCGATGGTGTGCACGTTGTGCGACCTCCGCTATGTCGTGGTTTCACCCCGCAGATACGAGGAGCTCGGGCGACTCACCCGATACCTTCACGCTAAGGAGGAGAGTGCATACCTGTCCAACATCAGTTCTAGATCATCGTATGCAGTTTGGGTATCATGAGTCACAGCCCATCGTCGCCAAAGAAACCGTGAGTTGCATGTCCTATACCCTCGATCAGGTCCGTGCCCTTGTCGCTGTTGCTGAAGAACTCCATTTCGGTCGCGCCGCAGAGCGTCTGCAGATGACGCAGCCGCCGCTGAGCCGGCAGATTCAGCGTCTCGAATCGCAAATCGGGGTGCAACTGCTCACCCGCAGCAACCGTCGCGTCGAACTCACGGATGCGGGTAGGGCGTTCCTCGATGAGGCGCGTCGGATCCTCGCGATTGCCGACAGCGCTCCTCAGGTGGCCCGCACGGTCGCCGCAGGACTCTCCGGAATCGTGCGCATCGGCTTCACCGCGTCGAGCGCGTTCACGCTCCTGGGCCCCACGCTGGCGAGACTCTCGGCCGCGCTGCCCGATGTGACGATCGAACTTCAAGAAATGGTGACCAAGCGACAACTCGATGCCCTGACCAAGAACACCATCGACGTGTCGATCGGCCGGCCACCGTTTGACCCTGACCAGTTCAGCTCACTGCGCGTCCACCGGGAAGGGCTGCTCATCGCTCTCCCTGCGGATCACCTGCTCGCGCGACGCACCAGTCCCATCACCGTGGAGGATCTGGTCAACGAAGACATCATCATGCACTCCCCGGTTGAGGCGAAGTACTTCTACGACATCGCAACGCGACTCATGCCGATCTCCCGGTGGCGGCACCGCTTTACCGTGAGTCAGGTCTCCACGATGGTCGCGCTAGTCGCGGCGCGTTGCGGGGTCGCCCTCGTCCCGGAATCCGCCGCAGCGTTTGGGCTCCCCGGTGTCGTCTACGCTCCGCTGATGACGAGCGATCCGAGCCCCATCGAGTTGCACGCGGTGTGGCGCGCTGACGATTCGCGTCCGCTGACCCACCGCGTGGTGCGGGAGCTGCAGGACGCGGCACCGTCAGCGCGCCGCTCAGGGTTTGGAGACCCAGCCGCTACTCGGTGAGCGTGAGGTTGTAGGTGCGGTCGGCACCAATGAACCAGAGATCCTCGGTTCCGATTGCGTAGTTGCCGTAGCGCCACGGGATCTCGGCAGCTCCGTAAGAGCCTTCCCGAAGCACGAAGCGGTACCCGGGTCGCAGCTCGTTTGCAAACGATTCCTGTTTGCCCATGAGGTGGCCGACGTTGCGCTTGCGGTACTCCGTGTCGAAGTCGGTTTCCTCACCCAGCAGGCCCAGCTCGATCATTCGCGGCCGCACCTCCGCGAGATACTCGAGCGTGCCAGCGTGAACGTCTTCGCACACCACCCCTGGGCGCAACTGCGAGATCACTCCCTCCCGCACGGCGCGCGTCAGAATCTCGTAGGCTTCCCGACCCTCCGGCGTGCGCAGCAGCGAGCGCGCCATGTCGGACGTGGCGACCGTCACCCCGTCAATCACCACTCGCACCCCTGCGTCGAGCTGCACGCAGGTGGTCTCGGCGTTGATCGGGAAGTCCGTCGGGGGCCCTGGGAACAGCATGCGCTGTGAGGAGTGCAGGTTCGTGAAGTAGGGTTCAATCCGAAACGGGATCTCCGCCGCACCGCTGAAGCGCTCAAGCGCCGCAAGGTACTCCGAATACATGTCGTTCTCAGTGAAGCTCTCACCGTCGTCGAGTCGCCCATGTGCCCAGGCCACTGCCGCTTCGATCGCTGTCGTTGAGGCTCGCGCCGCAAGCACCTGGAACGGGAGGTCCTCATGGTCCCGCTCGTCGCGCCAGGAGCCGAGCGCGAGTGAGGCAGCGACCAGCACCGCGCCGCCACCCGAGAGCTCGATGCCGAGCGCGCTCGTCTCCCACTGCTCCTCGAGGGCGATGCGCGACCCTCCGGCATGGGCGAGAATCGCCTGCGCGGCCGAGTCATAGCTCGCGATCGGGGCACCGTGGGCATCGTCCAGCTCGCGGTCAGCGATGACGACGAGCCGTCCGTCTGCCTGCGACCACAGCGCACGGGTTCCCCCCTCGCGCGCGGTACCCGTTGCTTCCGAGTAGTTCGGATCGGATGAAATCAGGATCGCGTCGACGCCGAGGCGCTCTGCGACGGCCGCGAGACCGGAGAACCTGGTGTCGGTGCCGGCGTCGAAGTGGGTGTCGAGTCCGGTGAGGTGCGACACCCCTGCGATCACTCGCGAGGCGACCGGCAGCGCGTCGGCACGCCAAGCCGCAAACCTGGCGGTGACCGTCGCCTGATCAACCTCGTATACGCTGACCGGCTTGGGCTCCTCGTGCGGCACCCGTACCTCGACCTCGCCGCTCAGCTTCAGGAAGTGCGCGTACGGCGCGTCCGGAGAGAGCTCCACCGGCCGGTCGCCCACGAGCTCGCGCACGAGTGCTGAGAGGTTGGTGGCCGCTGGGAAGTCAGCGACCGGCCGCGGGTCGATGGTGACCCAGGGCTCGTAGAAGCGGACTCGGTCCGGGGCAACTCCGGCCGACAGGATGTTGCCCTGCTCCTGCTGGCGTGCGAGCAGCAGTTCGGTGTCGCCATCCTCGAAGATGAGCGGCGTGACGAACGGGAATGAATCGAGTCGAATTGCGGAAAATAGCAGGCGCTCGTTCGGTGTGAAGCCGTATCGGCGCTCCACCTCCTCTGCGTTGCAGATGATGCGTGCCATAGCGTGTGGTCCTCTCTCGTGTCGGTATGTCGGTGCGGGCCGCGTGACCCGCATCTTCTCGGGGCGCGGTGGCCGGTCAGCTAATCCCGGCTTCAACACCGAGCAGGCGTTCGACTTGCGCAACGAGTTCCGCGAACTCGTCGAGGTAGCGCGTCTCCTTCGCGCGCGGGCGGGGCAGATCGACCCGGATATCGGCGATGATTCGGCCGGGTCGGTCTCCCACAACCAGGACCCTGTCGGCAAGCCAGACCGCCTCCGGGATACTGTGGGTGACGAACAGCACGCTGCGTCGCGTCTCCTGCCAGATACGCTGCAGTTCGAAGTTCATCGAGTCGCGCGTCATCGCGTCGAGCGCACCGAACGGTTCGTCCATGAGCAGAATCTCCGGGTGCGAGACCAGGGCCCGGCAGATCGATACCCGTTGCTGCATCCCGCCCGAGAGCTCGTACGAGTAGTTCTTCGCCTTGTCTCCGAGGCCGACGAGGTCGAGCAACTCACGAGCGTACGCACGCGCCTCGGGAGTGGCTCGCTTCCGGAACTCCATGGGAAGCATCACGTTTGCGAGGTTGTTGCGCCAGGGCAGAAGCGTGGGGCTCTGAAACACCATGGCGATGTCGCGGAGCGCCTCCGTCACGTCCCGGCCTCGCACGAGCACCTCCCCCTCGGTGTTCTGCAGAAGGCCAGAGATGATCTTGAGCAGTGTGGTCTTGCCACCGCCAGACTGGCCAACGATCGACACGAACTCCCCCGGTGCGATGTCGAAATCGCAGCCGCGCAGCACGGTATTTCGTGATCCGTCGCGCGCGGAGTAGGTCATCCCGACGTCGCGAACGCTAATCACCGGTTCAATTGCAGACATATCTTGACTCCTGTGTTTTCGGCTCGTAGCGGTGCTGGGTGCGGTCACTTGTTCGGTGCGGGGATCTGCTCGTCCGGCCCCAGCGGTTCGAGGAACTCGTTGGTGTACATATCTGACGGATCCTGCTCACTTGGGTTCTCGAGCCCCAGGTACTCGGCTGCGACATCGATCTGTTTCTGCACGCCGGCATCACTCATGGTGCCGAAGCCCGCCTCCAGGCTCTCCTCGTTCCACATCAGGTCGCACTGGCCGGCAATCGCTTCCGCGAGCGCGGCATCATCGAAACCGGGGACTGCTTCGGAGAACGAGGCGGCGGTGTCCTCCTGGTTTTGACATGACCACACGAACCCGCGCTGTAGGGCGCGCGTGAAGCGCTCAACGAGATCGGGATCGTTGGCGATCGTTTCGCCCGAGGTGATGACACCGTTGCCGTAGTAGAGCAGGCCAAGGTCGGCCCACTTCAACACGACCGGATCGTAGCCCTCGGCGACGAGCATCGGAGCGTCGGAGACGTAGAGCGCCAGATTGGCGTCCCACTGCTTGGCGATCAGACCGGGGATCTTTGCCTCCCCTGCCGCGGACACGACCGAGACATCGTCTTCGTCCCAGCCGAGCTTGTCGAGCACGGCTGGCCACATCGCCACCATGGCTCCGTTCCCCTCGGTCGCGACCGTCTTCCCCTTGAGGTCGTCCCAGTCGGCAATGCCGGAGTCGGGCAGGGCGAGTGCAGCGTACGCAGACTTGCCCTGCACGAGGTTGATCTGCTGGATGTTTGCCCCCTGGGCCCGGTTGAGAATCGACACGTTGAAGTCGGCCCAGCCGAAGTCGACCCGTCCGGTGTCGACCGACGCGACGGTGTTGGCCGAGCCGGAGCCGGGCATGATCTCGAGATCGATTCCTTCTTCCTCGAAGAAACCGGCCGCTGCGGCCGCGTAGAACGGTGCGTGCTTCGGGAGCACCGCCACGTCGAGCATCAGGCTGACCCGGTCGGATCCGGACGCGCCGGCATCGGTGCCGCAGCCGGTGGCGAGGAGCCCGGCTCCCACGACCAGGGCTGCCGCCAGTAGTTTCCTTGCACGCATTTGCGAGCCTTCCTTTCTAAACACGGTGGTCTGTTGCGATGCCCGAGGGCGTCACTTCACGTGGTTGCGCCACGGCAGGAGCCGCTGCGAGAGCAGGGTGATGAGGTAGAAGAGCGCGAGTGAAATTGCCGCGAGCACCATGAACGCCGCGAACATCGTCGCGAGGTCGCTCTGCGCGTTTGCGCGGAGGATCACCTGGCCGAGTCCGTCGGTGCCGGCGATGAACTCGCCAACCACAGCGCCGCCGACAGCGAGCGAAATCGAGATCTTCGCGCCGGAGAAAATCGATGGCAGCGCGTACCAGAACTCAATCTTCCGCATCCGCATCCACGCACTCGCGTTGTTGATTCGAGCCAGTTCCTTGAGCTCATTCGGGACAGCGGAGAGCCCGTCGAACGTGTTGATCACGAGCGGGAAGAAGGCGATCGCCATGGCAACAAACACCTTCGACTCGAAGCCGAAGCCGAACCACACGATGAAGAGGGGTGCGAGGGCAACCTTCGGGATCGTGTCCACCGCGATCAGTGCGGGATACAGGAAGTGCCGCACCGGCGGAATGTAGAACAGCATGGCCCCACACACAATTCCGAGACCAACGCCGAGGCCGAATCCGGCAAGGGCCTCCTGCACGGTAACCCAGGCGTGGTGCGCGAAGTACCCCGGCTGCTCTCCGAGCTTCTGAAACGCTGCGATCGGGCCGACGAGCAGGTAGCTCGGAATGCTGAACGCGCGCACGATCAGCTCCCAGATGGCGAAGATGCCGAGCATCCCCAGCACGGCCTTCACCGCTTTCGATACGCCCTCTGGCAGCGCGCGTCTGGGCGGCGAAACCACGGTGAGGGTCTCTGTCAGACTGGTCGGGGCCGCGATGCTTTGCGCATCAGGGACCGCGGCGGGTGTTGGAGGTGCGGTGTTCATCTCAATCCCCAGTTCAATATGCACCAGCGTGCACGTATGCGGCGCGTGTGTCTTCTACGGGTGTGTCATTCACGGCGACGCAGTCCGCACCGGCCAGACCTCGGCGGTGAGGTAGCGAAGCATGTTCATCAGTATTGGAGCCGAAAAAGATACCTGTCTAACACCCTTTAGGCATCTGTTGAGACCCTCAAGGTATCGACCTTGTGGGGCTTGGACTCCGGCGGCAACGATGCCGCAGAAGTATCATTCGACACCGAATCAATACTGGACAGCGGATCCACGTCGGCGTTCACTGTGGGCAGGAACGAGCGTTGCACGCTCCCGCCCCAGAAAGGTCCTGCCGAGATGATCGCACCACCGCAACCGCCCCGCCCACACCACGCAGCGCACGAGCGCCTCGCTCAGCTCGGGCTCACCCTCCCCCAGCAGCCACCCACACAGTACTCGTACAGCCCAGTGGCCTCGTGGGGACAGATTGCGTTCATCTCAGGGCAGATTCCCAAACGGGACGGCGCTG
The DNA here is from genome assembly GCF_003917135.1 of Leucobacter chromiireducens. Lineage (GTDB taxonomy): Bacteria > Actinomycetota > Actinomycetes > Actinomycetales > Microbacteriaceae > Leucobacter > Leucobacter chromiireducens_A. The sequence continues at coordinate 220,507 of NZ_RPDI01000001.1, read as the reverse complement.
TGGCGTTTACCGGCCCAATCACCGCGGCGACTGATCTCGACCGCGGGGTGGCGGCGGCCGAGCTCGCGACGCTCGGAGCCCTCGCTGCGCTGGACCACGAGTTCGGGCTCCACCGCGTCGCGCGAGTATTGAAGCTCAGCGTCTACGTCGCCAGCGTGCCGGAGTTCAGCGATCCCCCGGCGGTGGCGGAGGGTGCCTCGCGCCTCCTCAGGAACGTATTCGGTACGGCCGGGCAGCACGCCCGAACCGCGCTGGGGCTGCCCCAGCTCCCGAAAGACGCGACCGTGGAGCTCGACCTGGTCGTCGCACTCACTCCCGAGGAGGACGCAGCATGAGCACCACATCTCCCGCCGCACTCGAGAAGGTGCTCGCCGCTGCCGCTGCCGCCGCCCCGACGTTGGCTGCGAAGACACCGCTGGCCCGCGCGCAGCTGCTCACCGCGCTCGCCGACGGCGTGAGTGACGCGGGCGCCGAGCTCAGCGCGATCGCGGCCCAGGAGACCGGGCTCAGCGAAGCGCGTCTCACCGGGGAAGTTGCGCGCACCGCGGTGCAGCTCCGTCTCTTCGCCGACACCGTGCTCACCGGGGGCGCCCTTGGCGCCCGAATCGACGAGGCCGACCCGTCATTCGCACTCGGCCACCGACCGGATCTGCGCCGCTCCCACCGACCGGTTGGCCCGGTCCTGAACTTCGCCGCGTCAAACTTCCCGTTTGCATTCTCGGTGCTCGGCGGTGACACGGCCTCCATCCTTGCTGCCGGCTGTCCCGTGATCGTCAAGGCTCACTCGGGACACCCACTTCTCTCGGACGCTACGGGCGAATTGGCGCGACGCGTCATTGCGGAGGCAGGGTTCCCAGCCGGCACGCTCCAGGTAATCCACGGCCACGATGCAGGAGTCGTCGCACTCACGGACGCGCGTGTGCGGGCTGGATCCTTCACCGGGTCTACCGCCGGAGGTCGCGCGCTCGCCGATCTCGCGGCAGCGCGCCCAGCCCCGATCCCGTTCTTCGGTGAGCTCGGAAGCGTCAACCCGGTCTTCATCACGGCAGCCGCGGTGGAGGAGCGGGCGTCCGAGCTCGCGAGCGGCTACCTGGCGAGTGTGTCCGGATCGGCGGGGCAGCTCTGCACCAAGCCCGGCGTGCTCCTCACCTCCGAACCGGGCCCCATCGCGGCGGCGCTCCCGCAGCAGTCCCGTGTGCCCGAGCACCGTCTGCTCGGGGCTCGGATCACCGAGTCGTACCGGGAACGTCGCGCGGCAATTCTTGCCCTGCCGGGGGTCACTCCGGTCGTGGAGGGCAGCATTCGCACGGAGAACGACGGCACCGGTTGGGTCACGCCCACGATCGTGCACGCGAGCCTCGACACCGTCCTGGCACACCGCCACCTGCTCGCCGACGAGACCTTTGGCCCGCTGTCCGTGCTCGCGGGCCTCCCACCCACGGCGGACCCCGCGGAGGTTCTTGACGAGCTCTTCGAAGGCAGCCTCACGGGAACCGTGCACCTCTCGGCGGCCGAGCGCGCAGCTCCCGGACCTGAGCTCGTGCGCCTGACCGAAGTACTCGCGCAGCGCGCTGGCCGCGTCATCTTCGACGAGTGGCCCACCGGCGTTGCAGTCTCCCCCGCGCAGCAGCACGGCGGACCGTGGCCGGCGACGACGAACGATACGAGCACCTCGGTGGGCTCCGCCGCGATCTCCCGTTTCCTGCGCCCCATCGCGTTCCAGAATGCTCCGGCGGCACTGTTGCCAGCCGAGCTCACTGACGAGAACCCCCTGGGAGTGCGCCAGGAGCGCAGCCGCGCCGGCGAGTCGCTGAGCTGGGGAGTGTCCGGGCCGTGAGGTTCGTTTTGCCGTTCATGGGCGCACCCGCCGGACACTCCCCAGCAGCCCCGGGTAGTCTGGCCGTATGACCGACGCTCCCGCGCCCAGCCCAGCTATCGACCGGCTCACCTGCGTGATTCCCGCTGGCGGCGTGGGATCGCGGCTGTGGCCGCTCTCCCGCGCGAACGCCCCGAAGTTCTTGCTCGACCTCACGGGCTCCGGCGACTCGCTGCTCCGGGCAACGTGGGATCGCCTCGCCCCGATCGCGCCGCCGGAGCGCGTGATGGTGGTCACTGGGGTGTCGCACCGCGAGTCGGTGATGGAGCAGCTCCCCGAGCTGCTGAGCGACAACCTCGTGACCGAGAGCGAGCCGAAGGACTCCTCGGCGGCGATCGGCCTCGCCGCCGCGCTCCTCGAGCTCCGCGATCCCGACGCGATTCTCGGCTCGTTCGCCGCCGACCACGTGATTCGCGGCGATGTGCTGTTTCAGCGCGCCGTCACGACGGCGGTGCAGGCCGCGGATCAGGGCTACATCGCGACGATCGGGATCCACCCCTCGCACCCGGCGACCGGGTTCGGCTACATCTCCTGCGGTCAGGCCCGCGGCGACCTCGCTCCGTTCGACGTGTACGAGGTGACGGAGTTCGTCGAGAAACCCGACGTCGCGAAGGCCGAGGAGTACCTCGCGCACGGCGGCTACCTCTGGAACGCTGGCATGTTCATCGCGCGCGCCTCAGTGCTCCTCGACCAGATGGCGCTCGCCGAGCCCGAGCTGGTGCGTGCGCTGCGCGAGATGGCCGCGAGCTGGGACACGGAGCAGGGCGCCGCGGCGCGCGAGCGGCTCTGGCCGACGCTGCCGAAGATCGCGATCGACTACACGGTCGCGGAGCCGGCGGCCGCCGCGGGCAAGATGGTGTGCGTCGCCGCGCACTTCGACTGGGACGACGTTGGCGATTTCGCGTCGGTGGCGAACCTGCTCACTCGCGGGCGGGGCAGCGATCTCGCCGTGCTCGGCGACGGCGCGCAGGTGCTCTCCGATGCCTCGAGCGGGATCGTGGTGTCCGAGAGCGATCGGCTCGTCGCCCTCGTCGGCGTTGAGGACGTCGTGGTGGTCGACACCGCCGACGTGCTGCTGGTCACGTCGAAGCACCGTGCGCAGGACGTGAAGAACCTGGTCAACCGCATGAAGGTGTCGGGCGGCGGCCACCTGCTCTGAGCGCGGCAGGCTGCGCCGGTACCGGCGCCAGTGCCAGTGACACTCAGGCCGCGCCCGTGCGCTCCCGCGCGGCGACGAGGGCGAACGGGTAACGGCTCGACCCGACGACACTGACGGCGCCCGTGAGCCCCGCGAGCCCCTGCTCGGGATCCACACCGGGGAAGCGATCGCCCGTCTGCCACTCGGCCTCGCTCGAGAGGATCACGCGGCCGCTCGCGTTGACGAGCGTCACCCCACAGCTGAGCTCTGCGTGCAGCGCGTCCTCGAGCGCGGAGACGAGCACATCGGCGCAGATCACGCCGACAAATCGCGCGTCGATCTCGACCGGGATCGCTGACGTGATGGTGATCTCGTTGGAGCACAGGTAGTCGACGAACGGGCCGGCGATGTGCCGCGTGCCCGTGGCCTCCGGCACTCGGTACCACTCGAGGCGCACGAGATCGATCGCCGCCTGGCCAGGGCCGAAGGTGGAGGAGGCGAGCAGGCTGCGATCCGCGCCCTGCCACCAGGCGAGCGGGTTCCCCTCCGCGACGACGGCGTCGCTCGCGCAGTAGCCGGCGCCGTAGACGGGCCGGTCGGCGGTGTCGAGCACGGCGTGCGCGTCGGCCTCGACGAGCGCCGCGAGTTGCGTGCCGGTGAGGCGCCCGTCGAGCAGCTGCGCTGCGAGCTGCTCGCGGAGGCGCGGGAGCCACGCTTCGAGCGGGGCGAAGACGCCGTCGAAGAACTCCTCGACACGTGCGAGCGCACGGTCGAGCTCGTGGTCCACCTGCTGCGGCACGTCAGTCCCCCTCTGCATTGAGGCCTCCGCGACGATCACTGTCCGCGGCTGCGAGACTCTAGTGTGTCATGAACCTCAGCGTTCCGGGGGCGCGCGAGGAGCTCGGCCCGGAATGAGACGAGCCAGCGCACGGAAGTGCGCACCGTGTCGCGCACTGCCGAGCGTGCGGCGGCGGCATCCCCCACCCGGGTCGCGGCGATCTGGGCGACGAGCCCTTCGTGCGTTGCCATGCGTGCGGCGTAGTCGAGATCCTGGAGCGCGAGCAGCGGCGTGAACTCCGTCTGCACGCGCACGTGCTCGTTCGTGAGCCGCACGGACTGGCTGAGCGCCGCGAGTTCGAGCTGCGCCTCGGTGATCCTGCGCCGCCAGGCCGCGCGGTCGAGGTCGCGAGCGTCGTCAACGATGCGCGCGACGACGCCAAGCTCCTCGGGAGTCGCACGCTGGCAGGCGTACTCGGCGCAGGCCGCGGCGATGACCTCGTAGTGCACGCCGAGGTCGGCGAGTGCGACGCGAGGGAGCGCCATGAGCGCTCGCGCGTTCACCTCCTCGACGGCGCGGTGGCTGGGGCGAACAAAGCTGCCACCGTTGCGGCCGCGGCGCGTCTCGATCAGGCCGCGGTGCCGCAGGGTGCCGAGCGCCTCACGCACGGTCACGACGGCGACGCCGAGGAGCGCGGAGAGCTCGGTCTCGCTGGGCAGCCGCTCGCCCTCGATGAACGCACCGACCGAGATGGCCTGCACGATGCGCGATTCGACGAGCTCGGTTCGCCCCTCCTCGCCAATCGGGGCGAAGGCGGCGGTGCGCAGGCGACTCGGGGGCGAGTGGCTCAGCGTTGCGCTCACGTGTCTCCTCCTGATCGAGTGCGTGCGTGCCTCGAGTCTGGCACGCGGTTCGTGAGGAATGGCTGTGCCGCTCCGTCATCGAATCGTGATCTTTCCGACACACCCTCGGCATTTAACCTATAAACCCATATGTTATGGTTCTTGACATTGGTTCGACAACGACGTTGAGGAGCAGCGCACCATGCCCCACCCCACCCCACACGCCGACGGCGCGGACATCGCGGTTTCCGTCCAGGGCGTGCGCAAGCAGTTCGGCGACCTGGTGGCCGTCAACGAGCTCGACATCGACATCCGCGCCGGTGAGTTCTTCTCGATGCTCGGCCCCTCCGGCTCGGGGAAGACCACCGTGCTGCGCATGATCGCCGGCTTCGAGGAGCCGAGCGCTGGCACGATCCTGCTGCACGGCACGGACGTCACCAAGGCCGCCCCGTTCGACCGCGAGGTCAACACCGTGTTCCAGGACTACGCACTCTTCCCGCACCTCACCATCGCGGAGAACGTGGCGTACGGGCTGAAGGTCCGCGGCGTCGGCCGCGCCGAGCGCGCCGCGCGCGTCTCCGAGGCCCTCGAGCAGGTGCAGCTGAGCCACCTCGCCGAGCGCCGACCCTCGCAGCTCTCCGGCGGCCAGCGGCAGCGCATCGCGCTCGCGCGCGCCCTGATCCTCCGCCCGAAGGTGCTCCTGCTCGACGAGCCGCTCGGCGCACTCGACAAGCAGCTGCGCGAGCAGATGCAGTTCGAGCTCAAGCAGATCCAGCGCGAGGTGGGCATCACTTTCGTGTTCGTGACCCACGATCAGGAGGAGGCGCTCACGCTCTCCGACCGCGTCGCGGTGTTCAACGGCGGCAAGATCGAACAGGTCGGCAGCCCGCGCGAGGTCTACGAGTTCCCGCAGACCGAGTTCGTCGCTCGCTTCCTCGGGATCACGAACTTCCTCGTCGGCGACAGCGCGCAGCGCATCCTCGGCGAGGCCGGCGCGCACAGCGTGCGCCCGGAACGCGTGGAGCTCGTCGATCCCACCGCACCGGTCGAGCCCGGCAGGATCGCCCTGTCCGGCACCGTCGTCGAGGCCGTATACGCCGGCGCGCACACCCGCTACCTCGTCGAGACCGAGGGCGGCGTGCGCTTCATCGCAGAGAAACAGAACTCGCACACGCCGCACCTGCACCCGAGCATCAGCCGCGGCGACGCCGTGAGCCTGCGCTTCGCGCGCGACCACGCGGTCGCGGTGCCCGGGGACCCCGCCGCCCAGCGCGCGGCCGCCTGATCCAGGCACACCGCCCGCCAACCACACATACTCGCACCACACACAATCGACAACAAGGGAGTTCCGATGAACAAGAAGATCCTCGCCCCAGCGGCGCTCATCGCCGCTGCAGGCCTGGCACTCGCCGGCTGTTCCGCAACCGACGGTGGCGGTGACGCCGCAGGCGGCCTCTCCATCGACGTCCCCGAGATCCCCGCGATGGAGACGCTCGGCGACATGGAGAAGGAGGTGAACATCGTCGCGTGGTCCGGCTTCGTCGAGCCGGCGTGGGCCGATCAGTTCACTGCGGACACCGGCTGCGCCGTCAACCGCAAGGTCGCCGCGACGAGCGACGAGATGGTGCAGCTCATGCGCACCGGGGAATACGACCTCGTCTCCGCGTCGGGCGACGCCAGCCTCCGCCTCATCGTCGACGGCAACGTGCAGCCGCTCAACACCGAGCTGATCCCGAACTTCAGCGACGACATCGTCGAGGGCATGAAGGGGCAGCTGTACGACACGCTGAACGGCAGCGTCTACGGCATCCCGATCGGCCGCGGCGCGAACATCCTCGAGTACAACAGCGAGGTCGTCACGGAGGCGCCGGACAGCTGGGACGTCGTGTGGGAGAAGGACAGCCCGTACGCCGGCAAGATCACCGCATACGACAGCCCGATCTACATCGCCGACGCCGCGATCTACCTCATGGAGCACGAGCCGGATCTGGGGATCACGAACCCGTACGCGCTCGACGACACCCAGCTCCAGGCCGCGACGGATCTGCTCAAGCAGCAGAACGCGATGGTGTCCGAGTACTGGTCGCCCGCAACGAACGTGACCTCGTTCACCGGCGGCAACTCGGTCGTCGGCACCTCGTGGGAGGTGCTGCGCAAGGCGACGCAGGACGACAAGTTCAAGAGCGTGCTCCCCCAGGAGGGCGCGAGCGGCTGGTCCGACGCGTGGATGCTCGCCTCCGAGGCGAAGAGCCCGAACTGCGCGTACGCGTGGATGGACTACACCTCCTCGCCCGAGGTGAACGGCGCCATTGCGATGAACTTCGGCATGGCCCCCGCGAACGGCGCGTTTTGCGAGCTGAACGACGAGGCGAAGGCGCACTGCGACTACTTCAACGCCACCGATGAGGAGTACTACAAGCAGGTGTGGTTCTGGACCACGCCGATCGACCAGTGCCTCGACGGCCGCACCGACGTGACGTGCACGAACTACCAGGACTGGACCAACGCCTGGGCGACGGTGAAGGGCTAGTCACCCCGATCCGCTGAGGTGCGGGGCCAGCGGGCCCCGCACCTCACCCCCTCTCCTCCCCCGCACGCGCACCGCAGCGTGCCCCACCCACCGTCTCTCGTAGCGAGGAAGCACCGTGAGCACCCAGAACGTTCTCGAACGCCGCAGCAAGCCCCTGTCCACCGCGCTCGCGCGGCACCCGCGTGCACGCCTCGCCTCGCTCCTCGCGCTGCCGATGACGTGGCTCATCGGGGTGTACATCCTGTCCCTCGCGCTGCTGCTGATCACCGCGTTCTGGACCACCGACCCGTTCACCTCGCGCGTGAAGCCTGGCTTCACGCTGGAGAACTTCCAGCAGCTGTTCACGGTGCCCGCGTACCTCGCGACCGCGCTGCGCACGCTCGGGATCGCGCTGGCGGTCACCGCGATCTGCGCGCTCGTCGCGATCCCGCTCGCCGTGTTCATGGCGAAGGTGGCCGGGCCGCGCCTCCGGGCAACTCTCGCCGTCCTGATCACGCTGCCGCTCTGGGCGGGCTACCTCGTGAAGATCATCGCGATGCGCCTTGTCTGGACCGATACCGGGTTCTTCAACTGGGCGCTGTCCCCGCTCGGCGTCGAGGGCCCCGGCTTCGGCGTGCTCACCGTCATTCTGACGCTCGTCTACCTCTGGTTCCCGTATATGGCGATTCCGGTATATGCCGCGGTGTCCCAGATCCCCACGAACCTGTTCGACGCGTCCTCTGACCTCGGCGCGAGCGGTGCGCGCACCATCCGCACCGTGGTCGCGCCGCTCCTGCTCCCCTCGCTCATCGCCGGCTCGATCTTCACGTTCTCGCTCAGCCTCGGCGACTACATCGCGGCGATGTACGTCGGCGGCTCCACCCAGATGATCGGCAGCATCATCGCGCAGAACATCAATCTCAATCCCCCGCTCGCCGCTGCGTTCTCGGTCGTGCCCATCGTGCTCGTTGTGCTCTACCTCACCGTGGTGCGCCGCACGGGCGCGCTGAACAACCTGTAGTCCGATCCGGCTCGCCAAGGAGACCCCCATGCTTCGCTTGAACCGCGGGACGAAGATCGCTCTCGCCATCGTCACGCTCATCGCGCTCGGCTTCATGTACATCCCGCTGTTCGTGATCGTCATGAACTCGTTCAACTCCGGCCGCGTCGCCGGCTGGCCCATTCCCGGTTTCTCACTGGAGTGGTGGCACAAGGCGCTCGTCAACCCCGCCGTGCACGCGGCGCTGCTCAACTCCGTCGTGGTCGCCCTCATCGCGACCGCGATCGCGCTGGTGCTCGGCACACTCGCCGCGTTCGCGCTGCAGCGCTTCCGCTTCTTCGGGCAGCAGACGGTGAACCTGCTCATCGTGCTGCCGATCACCCTGCCGGGCATCGTCACCGGTGTGGCGCTCTCGAACACGTTCCATCAGGTGCTGAAGCCCATGGGGATCCACGTCGGCTACTGGGGCATGATCATCGCGCACGCCACCTTCTGCGTGGTGATGGTGTTCAACAACGTGATCGCGCGGCTGCGCCGCATGAACCCGAATCTCGAGGAGGCGTCGATGGACCTCGGCGCCGGCATCGGGCAGACGTTCCGCCTGGTCACGTTCCCGCAGTTCCGCAGCTCCTTCATCGCGGGCGGCCTGCTCGCGTTCGCGCTCTCCTTCGACGAGATCGTGGTGACCATCTTCACGGCCCCGCCCGGCGTTGAAACGCTGCCGCTCTGGATCATGAACCAGATGGCGCGCCCCAACGAGGTGAACCAGGTGAACGTCGTCGCGACGATCATGATCCTGCTCTCGCTGATCCCGGTGTACTTCTCGCAGAAGGCCTCGGCGGCCGGCGACGTGAAGTAGCCAGGGCGGCATGCGGGGGTGGGGAGCTCGGTGGCTCCCCACCCCCTTATGCGTGCGCCCGCGGCCGGAGGCCGAGCGCCGTGTACTCGGCGCGGAAGCCGTTCAGGATCGCGCGGAGCCCGAGATCGAACGCGGCGTCCGCTGGGCGCACGCCGCGCTCGGCGAGCACGGTGGAGCGCTCGGCGTACGCTGCAGTGAACTCGGGCACGTCGTCGCGCGGCCCGGGATCGAGCATGCTGTCGTCGGCTGCGAGGTCGAGCGCCGAGCCGAGGATGAACGATTCGAGCGCGACCATGAGGGCGAGCGCGCGCTCGCCCGACCAGCCCGCGCGCACGAGCGCCGCGATCACCGTCTCGTACATCTGGGAGGTCACGGAGTTCTCGGCGAGCGGCAGGGTGGCGAGCAGCGCGATCGTCGGGGGATGCGCGGCGAACGTGCTGCGGTAGTGGGTGGCCCAGCCAGCGAGCGCCTCGTCCCACGGCTCGCTGGCGAACATGTCGACGGCGATGCGGTCGCTGATCAGCTCGCGCACGCCAGCGATCAGCTCCGCCTCGCCCCCGATGTGGTTGTACAGCGCCGACGGGCGCACGCCGAGCTCGCTCGCGATCGCACGCATGCCGACGCCGTGCGCGCCGCGCTCGTCGATGAGCCGCAGCCCGGTTTCCAGGATCAGGCGGCGCGACAGCACGCGGTTTCGCGGTCGGCCGACGCGCCGTTTCGGGGCGCTCGGAGCGCTCGTTTCCGCCGCGGTCTCGCTGGCGTCGCCGGTGGGCGCTGGCTTCTTTGCCGGTGTCGACATCGTGTTCCTCCGCTCCCAGCTTGCCACGATCCGACACATCAGCGTGTGCGAAGTCGCGCTCGGGCGCGTTTCGTACTATTCTCAACCCGACCGTAAAAGAACCCCGTTCATTTATGCGTCCGCACCACCCGCATCAAAGGAGATCCAGTGACAGAATCCGCCGCACGAAATGGGCTGAAACGAGAACTTGGCCTCGGAGGCCTCGTCCTCTTCGGCCTCGCGTACATGGCGGTCGCGACCGTTTTCACCACCTACGGCATCGTGAACCAGGTCACCGAGGGCAAGCTGCCCCTCGCGTACGTCGTCGCCCTGCTCACCATGCTCTTCACCGCGAATAGCTACGCGGCGATGGTGCGCAAGTACCCCGTCGCCGGTTCGGCGTACACCTACACGCAGCAGGCCTTCGGCGGCGGCGCCGGCTTCCTGACCGGCTGGGTCCTCCTGCTCGACTACCTCTTCATCCCGATGATCAACTTCATGATCCTCGGCCTCTACGTGTCGACGCAGTTCCCGAGCGTGCCGGCCTGGATCGTCTCGCTCATCACGCTGATCGCGGTCTTCATCTTCAACGTGCTCGGCATCACGCTCGTCAACAAGCTCAACGTCATCATCGTCAGCATCTCGGTCGCCGCGGTGATCCTCTTCGCCGTGTTCGCCATCAAGACGGCGATCGCCGACCCGAACGCGCCCGGCCTCATCGAGCCGTTCATCCCCGGCTCGACCGGCTTCAGCCCGATCTTCACGGGAGCCGGCATCCTGGCCCTCTCCTTCCTCGGCTTCGACGCGGTGTCCACGCTCTCCGAGGAGGCGAAGCACCCCCGCCGCGACATCCCGCGCGCCATCATCCTCACCGCGCTCATCGGCGGCGCGATCTTCATCTTCGTGTCGTGGGTGGGCGCGCGCGCGTATCACCTCGACGACTGGAGCCAGGCCCCGCGCGAGCTGCTCGACGCGGCCGGCGTGGTGCTCGCACACCACGTCGCTGGCGAGTGGCTCGGCCTCCTCTTCGTGGTGTTCACGGTGGCCGGCTGCTTCGGCTCCGGTCTCGCCGGCCAGGTCTCGGTCGCCCGCATCCTCTACTCGATGGGCCGCGACGGCACGCTGCCGAAGCCGCTCGGGATCCTCTGGAAGCGGTTCGGCACCCCCGTCGTCGCAGCCGCCGCGGTCTCGATCGTGGCGCTCGCGAGCCTGTTCCTCACCCTCGAGCAGGCGGCGTTCATGATCAGCTTCGGCGCGCTCGCCGCGTTCGCGATGGTCAACCTCTCGGTGATCCGCGTCTACCTCTTCCCCAAGCGCGGGGAGGAGGCGCAGCGATCCGGCAAGGATCTGATCCTGCGCGGCCTGTTCCCGCTCATCGGCTTCGCGCTCACCATCTGGCTCTGGACCTCGCTCGAGTCGATGACGTGGATCGTCGGCGGCATCTGGTTCGCGATCGGCCTCATCATCCTCATGGCGAAGACCAACTTCTTCCGCAAGCCCGTGCCGCGCATGGACTTCTCCGAGGGCCCGGAAACCACCGTCGTCGACGCGATGGGCGAGGCGGTCCCCTTCAAGTAGCCCCCGTGCGGCGGGGCACCGCCCCGCCGCACCCCACCAGCGCGCCACGCACCACCGCACCAGGCACCACCGCACCAGGCACCACCGCCCGAACCCGCACCCAGCAGCAAGGACGCAGAGACCATGAGCATCACCGTTTTCACCGGCGGCACCATCCTCGTTGACCCCGCACACGCGGGATCGCCGATCACGAGCGACGCCATCGCGTTCGACGGCGCCGCGGTCGCGGCGCTCGGAGCGGACGCTGCCGCGCTCGCGTCCCAGCCGGGCGCCACCGTGATCGACCTCGCGGGCGGCACGCTCGCCCCAGCCCCCGGCGACGGCCACGCGCACCCCATGCTCGGCGGCGTCGAGGCCCTCGGGCCCGCGATCCGCGCCGCCGCGGACAAGCAAGGAATCATCGACGCGGTCGCCGCGTGGAAGGCCGAGCACCCCGAGGCCGAGTGGATCGTCGGCGGCAGCTACGACGCGACGTTCTCCGAGGGAGGCCTGTTCGACGCGCGCTGGCTCGACGAGGTCACGGGCGACACCCCCACCATCCTCCGCGCCTGGGACTACCACACGGCGTGGGTGAACTCCGCGGCACTCGCGGCCGGCGGCATCACCGCGGACACCCCCGATCCCGCACTCGGTCGCATCGTGCGCCGCGAAGACGGCTCCCCGCTCGGCACCCTGCAGGAGGCCGCGGCCAACAACTTCCTCGCGGATGTCGTGCCGGCGTTCCCGCTGGAGCAGCGGCTCGACGCGATCGACCGCGCGACGCGGCAGTACGCGGCGCTCGGCATGACGTGGGTGCAGGACGCGTGGGTGGAGCCGGGCGACCTCCCCGTGTACCTCACCGCCGCCGAGCAGGGCCGCCTGCACACGCGCATCAACCTCGCGTTCCGCGCCGATCCCGCGCGCTGGCGCGAGCAGCTCGCCGAGTTCACCTCGAACCGCGCGCGCGTTCGCGCACTCGGCGCTGACCGCCTGAGCGGCGAGACCGTGAAGTTCTTCGTCGACGGCGTCATCGAGAGCCACACCGCCGCGCTGCTCGAGCCGTACGCCGATCGGCCGACCGAGACCGGGCTCCCCAACTGGGATGCGGTGGAGCTCGCGGCCGCGGCGACCGCGTTCGACGCCGCTGGCTTCCAGCTCCACCTGCACGCCATCGGCGATGCGGCGAACCGGAGCGCGCTCGACGCAATCGCCGCCGCGGTGGCGACGAACCCCGCGCGCCAGCGCGACCACGTGATCGCCCACGTCGCCCTGCTCGATCCCGCCGACGTGTCGCGCTTCGCCGAGCTCGGCGTCATCGCGAACTTCGAGCCGTACTGGGCGCAGTGCGACGCCGTGATGCGCGATCTCACGATCCCGCACCTCGGCCACCCGCGCGAGGACTGGCAGTACCTCATTGGCTCGGTGCACCGCAGCGGCGCCACCATCTCCTTCGGAAGCGACTGGCCGGTCACGACGATCGACTGGCGCCCCGCCGTGTCGACCGCGATCACCCGCCACAGCCACGCGGAGCCCGGAGCCGAGGCCTGGCTGCCCGAGGAGCGCGTCGACGCCGCCACCGCGTACGGCGCGTACACGCGCGGCATCGCCCGCCAGGCGCTGGCCGCCGACACGCGCGGCACGCTCGAAGTGGGTCGCACGGCGGACGCCGTGTGGCTCGCCGAAAATCCGCTTGAAATCGCGGCAGAAGCGATTGCGGATCTGCCCGTGCTCGGCACGTGGCTCGCAGGAGACCGGACTTTCACCCGATAATCCACAAGTAAGAACGCTGACTCGATTCAAAGGAGACATCGTGAGCGCATCGAATCAACCCCAGCTCAAGCGATCACTCGGCTTGGTTGGACTCACCCTGTTCGGGGTGACGTACATGACGGTGATCACCGTCTTCACCACGTACGGCATTGTCAACCAGGTCACCGACGGCCACCTCCCGGCCGCGTACATCGTGGCGGTGGTGACGATGCTGTTCACCGCTGCGAGCTACGGTGCGATGGTGCGCCGCTACCCGGTTGCCGGGTCGGCGTACACCTACACGCAGCAATCCTTCGGTGGGGCAGCTGGCTTCCTCACCGGTTGGGTGATGCTGCTCGACTACCTGTTCATCCCGATGATCAACTTCATGCTGATCGGGATCTACCTGAACACGCAGTTCCCGGCGATCCCCGTGTGGGTGTTCACGCTCGTCGCACTGCTGCTGGTGCTGCTGTTCAACATCCTCGGCATCAACCTCGTCAACAAGGTGAACTTCGCGATCATCGCGCTCTCCGTGGTGCTCGTGGTGATCTTCATGGTGCTCGCGTTCAAGCACGCGCTCGGCGGCAACACCGACGTGAGCCTCATCGAGCCCTTCACCTTCGGTGAGGGCGGCATCGGCGCGGTCGCCTCGGGCGCCGCGATCCTCGCGCTCTCCTTCCTCGGCTTCGACGCGGTCTCCACGCTGTCGGAGGAGGCGAAGCGCCCCCGCAAGGACATCCCGCGCGCGATCGTGCTCGCCACGCTCGTCGGCGGCCTGTTCTTCATCCTCGTCTCCTGGGCCGGAGCGGTCGCGTACCACCCGGACTGGGCCGCGCTCAGCGACACCGAGATCGAGGCAGCCGGCGTCACCGTGATGAACAACATCGGTGGCGAGGCGTTCACGGCCTTCTTCGTCGCGGTGTACGTCGTCGGCGCGTTCGGCTCCGGCATGACCGGCCAGGTCTCCGTCTCGCGCATCCTCTACGCGATGGGCCGCGACGGCATGCTTCCGAAGCCGCTCTCGCGCCTCCACCAGCGCTTCGGCACGCCGATCGTCGCCGCGGTGACGGTCTCCGTGTTCGCGCTGTCGAGCCTCTTCCTGTCGCTCGACACGGTGGCGTTCATGATCAGCTTCGGCGCGCTCGCCGCGTTCGCGATGGTCAACCTGTCGGTGATCCGTACCTACCTGTTCCCGAAGGGCGGGCGGCGCGAGCCGGTGACCGCGTCGCAGATCCTGAAGTACGGCGTCGCACCGCTGATCGGTTTCGCCCTGACGATCTGGCTGTGGACGTCGCTCGAGCCGGCCACCTGGCTCGTCGGCGGGATCTGGCTCGTGGTCGGTGTCGTGATCATCGCGCTCGTCACGAAGGGCTTCAAGAAGCCGGTGCCGAAGATGGACTTCTCGGAGGGGGATCCCACCACGGAGCAGATCGACGCGCTCGGTGAGGAGTTCCCGCTCGAGGGCACCCGCTAGCCGCACACGACGGAGCCCGCCACCACGATCACTGCATCGTGGTGGCGGGCTCCGTCGTGTGCCGTCCGGCGTGCGATCAGCGGAGGTGCTCGACGTCGCCCGCCGAGACGGTCAGCTGACCACCCGTGGGCAGATCGACCACGAGCGAGCCGTCCGCGGCGAGCGCACGTGCCCGGCCGTCGACGATCTCGTCGCCGGGCAGGTGCACACGCACCTCGGTGCCGAGGGTCAGCGAGGCGCGCGCGACGCGGGCGCGTGCAGCCGCGGGGTTCTCCGCTGCGAGCGTGAGGAGCTGCCGGAGCGCCAGCACGTAGTCGGCGAGCACCCCGTCGACGAGTGCGACGCCTGCCGGGTCGAACACGGTCTCCGCGCCACCGACGTCGGCGCCGGCCGCGAGCAGCGACGTCGCACGCCCCGTCGGCAACTCGTACTCGGGGATCAGGAGGTTCACGCCGGTCCCCACGATGACCGAGCCGTCGGGCAGCAGCTCGCACAGGATCCCGCACAGCTTCTGCCCCGGTCGCCCGGCGATCGCGTCGTCCTCGTCGCGCACATGCACGTCGTTCGGCCATTTCACGCCGACGCGCATGCCCTCCCCGAAGCGTGACTGCAGTGCGGTGCTCATCGCGGTGCCGACGAGGAGCGGCAGCCAGCTCAGCTCGAGCCCGGCGCCGGCGCCCCGCACGAGCAGGGACGCGGCAACCGACTGCCCTGGCGGGGTGACCCAGCCGCGATCGAGGCGGCCGCGTCCTGCGGTCTGGTCGGCGGTGAGAAGCAGGGTGCCGTCGGCGAGCGGCTCGCCGCCCTGCTCGCCCTCGTGCGCGAGCGCGCGGAGTTCGGCGTTCGTGGAGGGCGAGCTCTCCCGCCAGAGCACGCTGGGCAGGAGGTCGGACGTGCGCGTCAGTTCCATGCCCCAACGCTACCGCGCTCGCCTGGCCCCGCCCGAGCGGATCGGGGTCACTCCGGCAGGGTGTCGCGCCGTGGGCAGACGCGACACCCTGCCGGAGTGACCCCGATCCCGTGGTGACGGGGGCTGGGCGGGCGTAGCTTTGGTGGGAATCGACCAAGGTTCAGGGATTCCGTTGGAGAGGTTCGGATGCTTCGGGCATGGGTGCCGCGCTAGGCTGGCTTCCGTGACTGCAGAGAACGCCACCTCAGCGAACCCCGGACCCGCCACGACCGCGGGTCGGATCGCCGACCACCGCCGGAAGTACCAGGAGGCCGTGGGCGACCGCGACGCCGCCGCCGCCGCGAAGCAGCACCCGCGCGGCAAAATGACGGCGCGCGAGCGCATCACCGCGCTCCTCGATCCCGGCTCGTTCGTCGAGTTCGACAAGTACGTGAAGCACCGGAGCCACGGCTTCGGCATGGAGAAGTCCCACCCCTTCGGCGACTCGGTCGTCACGGGTGCCGGCACCATCCACGGCCGCCAGGTCGTCGTCTACTCGCAGGACTTCACCACCTTCGGCGGCTCGCTCGGCGAGGTCGCTGGCGAGAAGATCGTGAAGGCGATGGAGTTCGCGCTGAAGACCGGCGCACCGGTACTCGGCATCCTCGACTCGGGCGGGGCGCGTATCCAGGAGGGCGTGGTGTCGCTCTCGAAGTACGCGAACATCTTCCGACTGAACACGATGTGCTCCGGCGTGATCCCGCAGATCTCGATCGTGATGGGCCCGTCCGCCGGCGGCGCCGTCTACTCCCCCGCGCTCACCGACTTCGTCATCATGGTGGACAAGACGAGCCACATGTTCGTCACCGGCCCCGACGTCATCAAGACGGTCACTGGCGAGGAGGTCGGGTTCGAGGAGCTCGGCGGCGCGCTCACGCACAACAAGACGAGCGGCGTCTCGCACTACCTCGCGAGCGACGAGTACGACGCGCTCGACTACGCGCGTGCGCTGATCAGCTACCTGCCGGACAACAACCTGGCCGAGGCGCCCGTGTACGACAGCGACACCGCGCTCGAGATCACCGACGCCGACCGCAAGCTCAACTCGTTGATCCCGGACAGCCCGAACCAGCCGTACGACATGAAGACGGTTATCGAGGCGATCCTCGACAGCGGTGACTTCCTCGAGGTGCAGCCGCTGTTCGCCCCGAACATGCTGATCGGCTTCGGCCGGGTCGAGGGGCGCACGGTCGGGATCGTTGCGAACCAGCCCAACCAGATGGCCGGCACGCTGAACATCGACGCGAGCGAGAAGGCCGCGCGCTTCGTGCGGTTCTGCGACGCGTTCTCGATCCCGATCCTCACGCTCGTCGACGTGCCCGGCTACCTGCCAGGCACCGATCAGGAGCTGCAGGGCGTCATCCGCCGCGGCGCGAAGCTGCTCTACGCCTACGCCGAGGCGACCGTGCCGCTCGTGACGATCATCACGCGCAAGGCGTACGGCGGGGCATACATCGTCATGGGCTCGAAGCAGATGGGCGCCGACTTCAACATCGCGTGGCCCACCGCCGAGATCGCCGTGATGGGCGGCTCGGGCGCCGTGAACATCCTCTACCGCAAGGAGCTTGCGGCTGCAGCCGAGCGCGGCGAGGACGTCGAGGCGCTGCGCGCCGAGCTGACCGCGAAGTACACGGCCGACGTGACGAGCCCGTTCCTCGCCGCCGAGCGCGGCGAGCTCGACAACGTGCTCGAGCCGGCAGGCACCCGCCTCGCCGTCATCAAGTCGCTCCGCGGCCTCCGCGGCAAGCGCACCGAGCAGCCGGCCAAGAAGCACGGGAACATCCCACTGTGAGCCCCGCAGATCCCGATCAGGAGGCCGGCCGCCAGGCCGACGCGCTGCTGCCGCCCGACGCGGCGGCGCGCGACGCGGCGAAGCGCGAGGAGCTCGGCCCGCAGGACGACGCGCTCTCTGGCTCCGACATCACCTTCGTGACGCGCGGCGTGAGCGCCGAGGAGCACGCGGCGGTGATCGCCGTGCTCACGCAGGTGCGCGCGGAGGAAACCCAGAGCGCGAAGCGCGTTGCGCGCAGGGACCGCGAGCCGTGGGCCCGCTCGCAGCGGGTGCCAGAGGGCATCTCAGACCTCCTGGTCGAGGGATAGTCGGGCGCGAGCACAGCCGGCACGGCTAGGCTGAGCCGCATGGAACGCTCAGTCGCCGAGGCCGAGCGCGAGCTGCGCGCGCTCATGGAACGCAACCTCACGCTGCGTTTCCCGCCGCAGGGCGCGCTCGCCGACACCCCGCTGCGCCACTCGGCGGTGCTGATTCTGTTCGGTGCGCTCGACCGCACGCCGGCCGCCGCCGGCCCAAGCGGGGTGCCGCCCGAGCTCGACGTGCTGCTCACGCGGCGCGCCGACGGGATGCGCCACCACGCGGGGCAGATCGCGTTTCCCGGCGGCGGCGTGGAGCCGGAGGACGCCGACTCGGTGGCCACAGCGCTCCGCGAGGCGCACGAGGAGACGGGGCTCGACCCGAGCGGCGTCGACGTGCTCGGCGCGCTCCCTCCCGTGCACATCCCCGTGAGCAACAACCTGGTCACCCCGGTGCTGGGCTGGTGGCGGCTGCCCAGCGCGGTCGCCGCAGACCACTCGGAGTCGGTTGAGGTGTTTCGCGCACCCGTTGCCGAGCTGCTCGACCCGGCCGCGCGCGGCACCTCCGTGCTGTCACGGCCGGGGATGACCCACCGCGGCGCGGCGTTTCAGCTGAGCGAGCGCTTCGGCGCGCGCACGGTGTGGGGGTTCACCGGGATCCTGCTCGCCTCGCTCTTCGACGAGCTGGGCTGGAGCCAGCCGTGGGACACCGCGCGAGAATTTCCCGTGCTGCCCTAGCGTGGTCGGGGCCGCAGCAGTGGCGGTCTACGCGCAGTTGCCGCAGACCCCGGAGAGCGCCATCAGCATGAAGCAGTTGGGGCAGACGGCCTGCACGCGCTCCGGCGCGGCCGCCGGCTTCGCCTTGGGCTCGGCCTTCGGCTTCGGGGTGGCCGTGCGGCGGGATCCCGATCGAGTCGCGCGCTTCGCGCCACCCAGCGGCTCAAGCGTGTCCGTTTCTGCGGCGACGCCGCGCCCGTGATCCGGGTGGTCGACCGCCCAGACGCCCGGGGTGCGCACGCTGCGCCAGCGCGGGGCCGCCTCCCCGACCACGGCGATGATCTCCTCCTCGCTCTGGAAGCCGACGGTGTAGCCGCGGAAGATCTGCACGGCCGGCGCCCCGTCGGAGCGCTCGACGAGGATGCCGCCCTCCGAGCGCATGAGGCGCGAGATCGGCATGCGGCTCAGCAGGCGGCGCAGGAACACGCGGTTCGGCACGCTCGCTTTGCGGTGCACGAGCGCTTCATCGAGCGAGCCATAGCGGGTCAGGATCGAATCGCGTGCTGCCGGCTGCTCCATGTGTGCCCTCCCAGGGTGTGTCGGCCCCAGAATAGGCCATCTCCCAGTATCCCGCAGACCCCGTCCTAGTGCTCCTACCGCGTTTGCCGGGCGCGGTGCGGGGGCCTCGGGGCTGGGGCGTGGCGCACCGCGCGCCGCCGCTCAGCCGCGGGTGAGTTCCCCGTGCGTGATGCGCGCCTGCTGGTCGCTCAGCGCGGCGACGTAGTCGAGGACGGCACGCGCGCGGCCCTGCCGCCTGAGCCCGGCATCGCTCGTCTCCCCGGTGAGTAGCTCGGGCCGATCGCGTCGCAGCGCGAAGTACCCCGCCGTCGCCTCGTCCACCCACTCGAGCAGCCGTCGCGGTGCGCGGCCAGCGTCGACCGGATCGGTGAGCCACGCGTCGAAGCCGAGCGCGAGGTCGGCGATGACGCGCGCCTGCCCGCGCTGCGTCTGCCCCAGCTCGGGGCGCTCGAGCACGAAGTGCGCGTGCACGAACTTCAGCACCATCACCTCGTGCCAGGCGCGCGCGTTCAGGCGGACGTGCCCGCTCCGTACGTGCGGCGTCTCCTCGACGACGATCGACGTGCGCAGATGCTCGATCCAGCGCCGCGTGAAGCCGGACACCGCACGCTCGGTATCGATCCCGCCGTCGTATGGGGCGGCAAGCAGGGATTCGCCCACCTCCTCTGCCACGCGGAGCACTGCCGCGGTGAACGCCTCGCGATCCGCGATCCAGGCGTCCTTGAGCGCGAGGCGACGCCACAGGAGCTCGAGCGAGTGCCCGGGCGCGCGCCAGCTCCCGTTCAGCTCCGTGAGCTCGGCGCCGGCGAGCAGCGTGGATTGTGCCAGCCAGGCGCGCAGCTCCCCGGTGACCGCCGACTGCTGCAGCACGCCGGCGCGCGCGAAGTCGTCCAGGTCGTGCACGGCGTACGCGATGTCGTCGGCGAGATCCATGACCGCGCACTCCACCGTCTGCATGCCGGACGCGATGTTCGGGTGCGCGGCGAGTGCCGCGTCCATCTCCGCCGCGTCGAGCGCGTACGCGGAGAACTTCTCGGCCCCGTTCTGCTCGTCAGCGCCGACGCCACGCGGGCGCTCCGCGACCGGGCGCTCCGCCGTCGTGACACCCACCCACTCGGCGCGCGTCCACGGATACTTCAGCGTCGCGGCGCGGGTCGCCGCCGTGAGATTGAGGCCGGGGAAGTCGCGCCCGAGCGTGTCGAGCTGCGTGAGAATGCGAAAGCTCTGCGCGTTCCCCTCGAATCCCTCTGGCAGGCCGAAGCGTTCACGCGCCACGCGGTCGAGCACGCGCTCGCCGAGGTGCCCGAACGGCGGGTGGCCAAGATCGTGGGCGTGCGCCGCGGCCTGCGCGACGACTGTGTCGCAGCCGCCGAGATCCGCGATGACCGCGCCGGCCGCGTCGTCTCGTGCAGCCTCCCCGCGCGCGAACGCGGCGTGCACAGCGGCCTGCCCCGCGAGCTGCGCCGCGATCACCCGCGCAACGGCGCTTACCTTGAGCGAGTGGGTGAGGCGATTGTGCATCACCGGGCCGACGCCCGACTGCGGCACCACCTGTGTCACATCGGAGAGCCTGGCGAAGTAGGAGGAGAACCGGATGCGCTCGAGGTCGATCCGGAAGTCCTGGGCCGCCGACGTGAGTGCGATCGGCACGTCAGCGTCGTGGATGCCAGCGGAGCGGTGCTGGGAGGACTCTTGCTCGACGTACCTCCGTGCACCGCGCGTCCCCGGCACCGTGGTCACCCCAGCCTCACTCATGCACCCATTCAAGCAGTTTCTGGCGCGCAGCTACACTGGTGCGCAGCCTCGGGAAAGGACACGCGATGAGCGACACCGTGCAGGAATCCATGCAGCACTCAGGAAACCGCACCCGCGGCGAGCGCGTCCCAGCAATCGAACGCGCGTCGCGCAAACCGTGGGGCGAGTGGGTGACGCTCTTCGAGGCCGCCGACGCTGCGACGCTCCCGCACCCCGAGATCGCGCGTATCGCGCGCGCCGAGCTGCCAGCGGATCTCGCGAACCCCGACTGGTGGGCGCAGGGGATCGCGATCGCCTACGAGCAGCACGCCGGGTTGCGCGTGCCAGGGCAGTCCTCCACCGGCACCTTCCGCGTGAGCGCGAGCCGCACCCTGCCCCTCGACCGCGACGCGGCGATTGCCGCGTGGCGGGAAGCGCACGGCGACCGCGCTGAGCACCTCGGGCACGCCGCCGGCGAGCCGCGGCCCTCCCGCACCGAGAAGCGCTCGTTCTGGCGATTCGACCTCGCGGGCGCCGGCCGGGTCGAGGTGTCAGCAACACCGAAGGATCAGGATCGCGCCGTCCTCACGGTCAGCTTGGAAGGGCTCCCCGATGGGGATCGCATCGAGGAGTGGCGCGCGCACTGGAAGGCGCTGCTCGCCGCGCTCTGATCCAGAACTTCCAGCATTTTCCCGAGGAGCTCCGAGTGTGCTCATTGGCTGGCCTGACACAGTGGGTACCAATTCGCCCGTATCGCGGTGAATATCCAGCAAGAAGGAGCCGCAGTGCAGAAGTCGCAAAAGGTGCTCATCGGGGTCGGCGCTGGCGTGCTTGCGCTCGCCGCCGTCGCAGCAATCGCGGGGCCCATGGTCTACCGTGACTTCATCGCCGCACCCGCGGCGGACGCCCCGGCGCTCTCCGGCACCGAGCAGATCATGGGTGAATCGAGCGGTGATCCCCTCGATCCCGCGGTCATCGCCGGCACATGGCGGGTGGCCGACGGCTCCGAGGCGGGCTACCGCGTCAACGAGGTGCTCAACGGGACCGACGTCACGGTCACCGGGCGCACCGCGGAGGTGAGCGGGGACTTCCAGATCAGTGCTGATGGGCTCACACTCGACACCGCTCAGCTGACCGTCGACGTCGCCTCGATCGCCACCGACAGCGCGCCGCGCGACGCATACTTCCGCGACGAGGCCCTCCGCACCGGGGAGTTCCCCGAGGCGACCTTCACGCTCACGGAGCCGGTCACCCTGCACGAGATCCCGAACTCGGGCGACACCGTGCGCACCGCAGCAGCTGGCGAGCTCACGATCGCGGGCGAGACGCGCGCGGTGACCGCGTCCGTCGAGGTCCGCAGCGACGGCGAGCGCGCCGAGATCGCCGGCTCGATCCCGATCACCTTCGAGGACTTCGGGGTCACCGCACCCAACCTCGGCTTCGTCTCGGTCGAGCCGAGCGGACAGGTCGAGTTCCAGCTGGTCGCCGAGCGCGGCTAAGGCGCGCCACAGCGCGGGAGCGCTCAGCTCAGCTGGAACCTTCAGCGAGTTCCTGCGCCTCCGGGGGAAGCTTCCGCACGCGCGCGCGCCGCCGCCGGCGCTCGGGGATCATCGAGCGCATCTCTTCAAGCTTGCCGAAGCAGAGGAGCCGATCCTCCGGTTCAAGCACCACGTGCTTTCTCGGGTTCGGGATCACCTGCACGCCGCGGTGCAGAGTGAGCACCGTGATGTCGCGGTCCCAGAGCCCGAGATCCCCCAGCTGCTTCCCCACGTGCTCCGAGCCGGCGTGCATCGAAATCTCGGCGACCCCGTAGCCGGTGGAGACGCTGAGCCGCTGCCGCACGTCGATCTCAGGGAAGTTCACCTGGTTCGCGATGTAGTCAATGATCGCGCCGGCGACATCGAGGCCGGTGGCAGCCTCGATCCCCTGCAGCCCAGGCGAGGAGTTCACCTCCATCACGAGCGGCCCATCGTCACCCTCGAGCATGTCGACGCCGGCGACGCGGAGTCCCATGATCTGCGCGGCGCGCACCGCGGCCTGCTCGTACGCTGGCTCGAGCTGCACCGGCTCAACCGTGCCGCCGCGGTGCACATTCGAGCGAAACTCGTCGCCGCTCGCCACCCGCCGCATCGCCGCAACGACCCGATCCCCCACGACGAGCGCGCGCACGTCGCGCCCCCGGCTCTCGGAGATGAACCGTTGAATGAGCACGTTCTGGCGGGTGGAGTGCAGCGTCTCGATGATCGCCTCCGCGACTTTCACCTGCGGGGCGAGGATGACACCGATCCCCTGCGTGCCCTCGAGCAGCTTGATGACCACGGGCGCCCCGCCGACACTCTCGATCGCTGCGCGCACGTCGGCGCGATTGCGCACAAACGCGGTCGCGGGCATCGCGATCGAGTGGCGCGACAGGATCTGAATGGCGCGCAGCTTGTCGCGCGAGTTCGAGATCCCGTTCGCGGTGTTCGGGGTATACACGTCCATCTGCTCGAACTGCCGCACCACGGCGGTTCCGAAGTAGGTGATCGAGTTGCCAATGCGCGGCAGGATCGCGTCGTAGTCGCTCAGCTGTTTGCCCCGGTAGAGCAGGTCGGGTTCGTCGCCGGCAAGGTCAATTCCGAAGCGCAGCGTGTTGAGTACGCGGGCCTTGTGGCCGCGCTGCTCGCTCGCCGCCATCAGGCGCTGCGTCGAGTACGCGTGCGGGGCACGCGAGAGAATCGCGAGTTTCACCGAAGTTCCTGCCAAGATAGAAGCGTGAGCGGACAAGACCATTCAAGCACTCTCACGGGGTGGCGCGAGTGGGTGTCGCTTCCCGACATTGATGTGCCGTGGATCAAGGCCAAGATCGACACGGGAGCGCAGACCTCCGCGCTCCACGCGACGGGCATTTCTGAGTTTGAGCGTGACGGCGCGGCGTGGGTCAGATTCACGGCGCACCCCTGGCAGATGAGCGACGAGGACGCCGCGCTCGTCGAGCTTCCCGTGCACGATCGGCGCACGGTGCGCAGCTCATCCGGGCACGCACAAGAACGCCCAGTGGTACTCATTGACGTCCGGCTCGGTGGTCGAACGATCCAGGCGGAGTTCACGCTCACGGACCGCGAGGAGATGCTCTTTCGCGTGCTCATCGGGCGCGAAGCGCTTCGCCAGGGGTACATCGTCGACTCGGGGGCATCGTTCCTCGGCGGCAAGCCGCCCCGCGCAGTGCGACGTCGCAACCGCGGCATCGCGTAGCCGCTACTCCGCGCGCTGGAGCTCGCCGATTTCTGTTCCAGCGACGTCCCTGACGCGCAGCACACCGTCGTCCAGCGTGACGGAGGCAACGTCGGCGAGCCACTGATTGACGCCCATGCACGCCATCGCGGTGATCGCGAACGGGGCGACCCGCGCGCCGGCCTCCGTTGCCTCGTAGGTACTCACAATGCGGTTGCACCCATCGCTGCCGCTCACGACGCCAGAGGCCTCGAATACGAGCTCCGGCAGTCCACGCTCCTGCGAGACCCAGGTTCCGAGTAGTTCTTCGTTCACGAGATCCACAGAGCAGTCCTTCCGTCCGATTGCGCGTCCCCCCTCGCTCGACTGTCAGGCACGATGGCCAACGGCCGCAAGCGTAGCCCAGGAGCCAGCGCCACACCACCGCCCGGTGATGCCGACGATGCGGACGAGGATGCGGCGCATCGCCACGCCAGGGCGGCGCCCAGCACTATTGCCCTCAGATGGCACGAAAAGCATCATCGTGCACCACAAAAAGGACACTCAGTGAAGAGCAACCACGCCCCCAGCTCGACACACAAACGCTCATTCTTCGCGGGTTTCCCTCAACCTTTGGCCCGGCAATCACGCGGCAATCTAGCGTAACTGGGGTCCGAACCCACGGTGTTCCGCTCTGCGTGCGCCGGGTCAACCCCGTACCAGATCTGGAGGCTCAGAGCCGTGACACTACGTCGCCCACTGTCCATCGGTGCCGCAGCAACAGCTGCGCTCCTCGCCCTATTCATCTCTCCCCCTGCATTCGCTCAGGACGCACCGGCCGAGGGCGACCAACTCGCGCAGGCTGCGGATTCTGTCTCCGCAGTGCAGCAGGCAACCGACGCCCCCGAGAGTGTCGCCGGCTACGGCGTGACCACCTCCGGGCAGTCCATCGTGCTGGTCAATTCAGAGTTCCGCGATGCACCGGAGCTCGCCGAGCTTGCACCGAAGCTCGCGGTTGACGAGATCGCTTTCATTGATCCCGCCGTCGCTGACGCCGCAACCGATGTTGCCGGCGGCGCCGGCTACCTCGCGGATCTCGGCGGAGGCAGTCTTGGGCTGTGCTCCATCGGCTTCACGGCTTGGAGCCCTACTGGAGACCCAGCGCTCGTCACCGCAGGCCACTGCTCAAATGACGGCGCGATCTCCGAGATCGCACTCTCGAAGCCGTCGGGTGATGCGGCGTACGCTGGCACGAACGATGGCGTCGATTCCAACGGTACCGGCGTTGCCGGGCAGTTTGGGTTCTCGCAGTTTGGCGGGCCAGGGAACTCACCTGGCGCAGAGAACGCACCCGACTCCACCGACATTGGGGTCATCGATATCACGAACCCCGCACTGACTCTTCACCCGAGCGTCACTGACTGGACTACCGCTGGTGCCGACGATCTCGCAGCCAGCACCATTGCGGTGAAGAACGTCGGTGTGCCGGTCTCAGGCACAGTCGAAAAGTCCGGGCGCACCACGGGCGTCACGAGCGGCGACACCACCGTCATGATTGAGTACAACGATGGTTCGATCCGTCCCACCGAGATCCTGGATGGGTACATGCAGGTGTCGGGCCGCTGGGTACACGGCTTTATCGGGGGCGCGAAATCAGATCCGGGCGACTCCGGCGGCGCGGTGTTCCAGGGTGGCCAGGCAGTCGGGATCCTCAGCGGCGGCCCCGCGCAGGTCACTGTCGGAGATGACTGGGCGTGGTACACGAGGCTCGCAGACGCGCTCACCTACACCGGTGGCTACACGATCGCGCTCGATATCGATGCCCCGACCGTCGCGGCTGTCACCCCTGGCGACGTGCTGCAGCCCGGCGAAACGATCACCGTCGAGGTGCCGACAAACGCGACGGAGCTGAGCGTGACGCAGAACGCAGGCACCCCAGAGACACTTCCCGTAGACCTGAACACGGGGACGGTCACACTGTCCGCACCTGAGGAGCTCGGTGACCACACCCTCTCGCTCACCGCACTCAATGGGTACAGCGCTTCCGCAGAGACGGAGCTGAAGTTCAGCGTCGACGAGGCGATCGCCGTGCCAACGATCACAGAGCAGCGCGTCGATGCAGCCGCGGGCGAACGCTCGGCGCCCGTCGCGGTCGCGGGCACCGGCATTGCCGGAGCGACGGTCACCGTCACCGGGCTCGCCGGCGACGAGGTCGAGGTCCTCGTCGCGGACGACGGCACCTGGGCTCTGTCTGAGCAGACCGTTGAGATCGGTGCGCACGAGGTCGCCGCCTCCCAGAGGATCGATGATCACTCATCCCCGAAGGCAACGGCTGTCATCACCGTAGCTCCCGCTGCACCTGAGGTCACTTCGGTAACCCCCGACGAGATCTTCTCCGCTGGCTCAGCGCCTACGGAGATCGCGGGCACCGGTCTTCCCGGCTCGGAACTCACCCTCGTCGTTGACACAAGCCAGGATACTGACACCACCCGCGCAGTACTTGCTCGAGGCGAGCTGAGCACTGACGAGCTGCGGGCAGCTCCCGCTCTGAGCACTACGACCGTCACAGTGGACGACGATGGCAACTGGGTTGCCGCTGTCGACGGTGTGCAAGACGTCGGGCATTACGATGCCGTTGCAGAGCAGCAGTTCAACGACGTGACCTCAGCGGGCACCTTGCTCGGCTACGCAATCGAGGACACCTCAACGGTTGGCGGCGGTTCCCCGACGCCCGGGACCGAGAACCCAGACGGCGACCTGCCCGTCACCGGCGGCGGGCCACTCCTGCCACTGATGATCGGCGCACTGCTGCTCGCGCTGCTCGGCGGTGGCACGGTGCTCATCGCCCGCCGCCGTGCAGCACACAACAGCTAGGCGCACACCAGCGGCGAACGGCGCCAGGATCCCGCACTCCGCGGGGCCCTGGCGCCGTTCGTTGCGTGCCCACTCCCACTGGAACAACACTTCTTGACACCCCTGGTCAGGCTCTGGGCGCACAGCTATTCTGAAGGAATGAGCGCCACGCACCTCGATCTCATCCCCTCCGGCACGGTCTTCACCCCCGAGGAGATCACCCACTACGCGGACTCCGATACTCGAACGCTCGAGCAGGCCATCTCCGACGCGGATCTGCTCGTCGCGACGCCGCACTCCGGCGCAGCGATCCCCGAGGAGGTCGCCGAGTTCCTCTCCCCAGCGCTCACCCGTCGACTGCAGTACGACTACAGCGACGTCGCCACCGCGTCGATCGTGCGCCGCTGGGCGGAGATTGACCCGCGCATCGTCGCCGTCATCAACCCGCACCCGCGCCTCATCCGCGACCCGAACCGGCGCAAGCCGGACGATGTGCGCGCGGACCTCGCCGCGGCGATCGAGCGAGTCCGCGCGGCCGGCGCCTGGCAGAAGGTCGACCTCACCGGCGTTGACGCGATTCGCCCGGTGACTTTCTCGTTCTTCCCGATCCTCGAGATCCCCGAGACCGATGCCGGGCTCCAGGCACTCGTCGACGCGTTCGCCGAGACCGCGGAGGCTGGGCTCGGGGTCTACGAGCGCACGCGCGAAGCGCTCACCGACGCGTTCGTGGCGCAGGGCCTCGAGCGCGGCGGCTCGTTCACGCGGCTCTCATTCCACGACACGATGAACACGACCACCACGCGGGACGGTGCCGTGAATGTTGCGCGCGCCGAGGCCGACCGCCTCCCCGCCGTGGTCGCGCTGTCCAACCGCGGCGATCACCAGGGCGAGGAGCGCGACCCCGAGGATCGGCCGACCATGGATCCCGCAGCGCTGCGCGCGCTCGCCGAGGCGCACCGCGCCGGCTTTGAGGTGAGCGATCCCGCGGCGGTGCTGCTGAACCAGCCGTACCTCGGCAGCGAGGAAATCCGAGCCGCCGGTGCACGGTTTGGGGCGATGCGCGCCGACGCTGACGCCGCCGGGCTCCGCCTCGGCGCAGTGCAGGCCGAGTTCCTGCGCGAGTACCTGCTCGGCCCCGCGGCTGCCGCGGAGCTCCAGGAGCCTGGGACCGACTGGATCAGCGAGGACCCCGAGCACATCGACGCCATCGCGCACGCCTGCAAGCGCGCGTGGGACGCGTTCCGCGAGGCCGAGTAGACACCAACGGGCGTGCACACGCCGAGGATTCCATGACCCATTCAGATTTCACCGTTCGCCCGCTCGTCGCAGACGACCTCGATGTCACCGCACGCATCCTCGCCGAGGGGTTCTGGGATGACCCAGTGTGGGGACCGGCGTTCCCCGCGCACCCGGAGCGCATGACGCACGCGGTCGCTCACTGGCGCTTCATGGCTGATCAGGCCGTCCGCTATGGCGAGCCACTCATCGCCGAGCTGCCCGACGGGACCGTCGCCGCGGTGTCCACGTGGTTCCCGCCGGGGCAGGATGAGATTCGGGAGGCTGACCTGCCAGCGTACGAGACGCTGCTGCGCGGCACGATCGGTGATGCGGCAGCGGAAACGCTGCTCGCGGAAGGCGAGCTGTTTGCCGGTGCGCGTCCGAGCGAGCCGCACGCGTACCTTTCGTTGCTCGCCGTCTCGAGCGCGGCTCGCGGCTTGGGGATCGGTATGCGCCTGGTGCAGGCCGGGCTGGAGCACTACGACGCCGCGGGGGTGCAGACGTACCTCGAGTCGTCGAACCCGGCGAATGATGCCCGCTATGAGCGGCTGGGCTACCGTCCGGCGACGCAGCTGACCATCCCGGGATCGCCGCCGGTGCAGACCTACGTGAGGCCTGCGGCGGCGTAGCAAGCGGCCCGCGCTCCCCAAAGCTCCCTAGACCCAGCGCTTAGCCCCCTCACCCCCATTCCGCACGGAGAAATCCGGTATTTCGGACCCATTTCTCTGAAATGGTCCGAAGTACCGGATTTCTCCGTGCGTGAGGGACGTGCGGGAGTGCGTTGGCGCGCGCGGGGGCCGCCAGGCCTAGCCGCCCCAGAGCACCCCGAACAGGGCGCCAGCCGCAATCGTGGTCACCGCGAGGATCACCGTCGGCAGGAAGAACGAGTGGTCGACGAGCTTGGTGCCGAGCTTCGTGGACCCCGAGTGGTCGAAGTTCGCCGCCGCGATCTGCGAGCCGTTCGTCGGCAGCAGGTAGATGCCGGCGAACGCGCCGGCCCACATGCCGGAGAGCAGACCGAGCGGGATGCCGGCGGCGAGGCCGATCGGCACGATCGTCCGCGTTGCGGTCGACTGGCTGGTCGTGAGCACACAGACCAGGAACACGCCGAGCGCGAAGATCCAGGGGGCCGCGGTGACGAGGCCGCCAACGCCCTCGGCGATGAGCGTGGTGTGCGCGCCGAGGAACGTGTCGGTGAGCCATGCGAGGCCGAAGAGCGCGATCGCGGAGACCATACCGGCCTTGAACACGGTCATCGTGGGGATCTCGCCGACCTTCGGTCGGGACACCACGAGGATGAGCGTACCGACGACGAACATCACGATCTCGATGATCGGGGTCATCGCCACGGGGTCGCCTGCGGCGTCGAGCGGGCGGATCCCCTTGAAGAGGCCGAAGGCGACGATCGCGGCGACGCCGAGCAGGAAGATGACCGCAGCGTTCCTGCCGGCCGAGGTGACGGTCACTTCGGCGCGCACCTCGGCGGCGTTCGCCGAGGGTGCGGGGATCTCGCCCTTGGCGATCTTCGCCTGGATCTCGGGATCGTCGGCGATGTCCTTGCCGAGACGGTTCACGATGATACCGGAGATGATGATGCCGACCACGGCGGCCGGGATGGTCACCTTGAGGATGTCGACGAGCTCGAAGTTCCAGGGCGCCGTGTCGGTGAGGGTCACCATCGCAGCCATCGCCGCGGAGACCGGGCTACACGCGAGCGCCACGCCCGTCGCCACCACCGAGAGCGAGAGCGGCCGCGAGGGTCGCACACCGTTGCGGTAGGAGAGGTCCTGGATCACCGGGAGGAGCGGGTACAGGATGTTCGAAGTGCCGGCGCCGACCGCGAAGAGGAACGAAACGAGCGGCGCGACAAGGGTGATCTGCTTCGGGCTGCGCGCGATCAGCTTCGCTGCGATTGAGACCATCCAGTCGATGCCGCCTGCCGCCTGCATCATGGACGAGGCGAGCACCACGGCCAGGACGATGAGCAGCGCGTCGACCGGGGGTGAGCCTGGAGCGAGACCGAACACGAACACGAGGATCGCGACCCCGGCACCGCCCCAGAGGCCGAGGCCCACACCGCTCGACCTCGTACCCATGACGATACAGCCGAGGACGACAAGCAGCTGCGTAGCAAACAGCACGATATCCATAGGGTCCCCCTTGATTCTTCCTGGGGTTCAGAGTAGCGGTGCACACGGTCCAGGCACAGCAAAATCTTTCGGAACGCCGCCGAATTCCCTTTTCTGAGGAATGGGGCATGATGGGGACTGGACAAGGGAGGCAGAATGACCGCGGTTCTGGCGGGCCTGCGCGGCCTGCTGCCCACACGCGAAGACTACCGGGGACTGCGCACCAGCTGGCGCGCTGACGTCATTGCCGGACTCACGGTGGGGATCGTCGCGTTGCCGCTTGCACTCGCCTTCGGCGTGAGTTCCGGCGTTGGCGCTGAGGCTGGCCTCATCACCGCGATCGTTGCCGGGCTCGTCGCCGCCGTCTTCGGCGGTTCGAATGTGCAGGTGTCCGGCCCCACCGGCGCGATGGTGGTCGTGCTCGCCCCCATCGTCGCCATGCACGGCGTCGGCGCGGTCGCGGTTGTCAGCCTCTTCGCCGGGCTCATCGTGCTCGCGGCTGGCGCGCTGCGCCTCGGCCGCGCCGTGAGCTACATCCCGTGGCCCGTCATCGAGGGATTCACGGCCGGGATCGGGATCATCATCTTCCTGCAGCAGGTGCCCGCCGCGCTCGGCGTTGACGGCGCCGGCCGCTCGTCCAACGCGGTCATCGCGGCCTGGGAGGTCGTGCAGGACGCGAGTTGGCCCAGCGCGCTGCTGCCGCTCGCCGCGGTGGTCGGGGTCGCGGTCGTCATGCTTCTGCTCGGCCGGTTTGCGCCGGCGATTCCCGCGTCGTTCGTCGCGATCCTCGTCGTCTCGGTGGTTGCGGCCCTTGCGGGATCGCCGCTGCCGACCATCGGCGCGCTGCCGCACACGCTCCCGGCGCCCACCATGCCGACCTTCGATCTCGCACTGCTGTCCGGGCTCGCCGGCCCGGCCGTCGCGGTCGCCGCGCTCGCGGCCATCGAGTCGCTGCTCTCGGCGCGCGTCGCCGCGACCATCGCCGACACCGGGCAAGTGAACGCGGACCGCGAGCTGTTCGGGCAGGGGCTCGCTTCGATCGCGTCCGGCTTCTTCGGCGGGATGCCCGCGACGGGCGCGATCGCGCGCACCGCGGTGAACGTGCGCAGCGGAGCACGCACGCGACTCTCCGCGATCGTGCACGCGCTGGCGCTGCTCCTCGTCGTGCTCGTCGCCGCTGAGGTGGTCGGCGCGATCCCGCTCGCCGCCCTCGCGGGCGTGCTCATGATGACGGCGGCGCGCATGGTGTCCCCCGGCACGATCGGCCGCGTGCTTCGCTCGAGCCGATCGAGCGCTGCGGTGTTCCTGATCACGCTCTTCGTCACGGTGGCGTTCGACCTCGTGATCGCGGTCGGGATCGGCCTCGCCGTCGCCGCGTTCTTCGCTCTGCGCACGCTGAGCAGCATGAGCGACGCCGAGCGCGAGGACCTCCCCGGCCCCGCTGCGCCCGGCGACGAGCGGATCGCGCTCTACACGCTGCACGGCTCCCTCTTCTTCGGGGCGGCGGATCGGCTCATCGAGCGCATCACCGCCGCGGACGACGTCGAGGTGGTGATCCTGCGCCTCTCCGATGTGCAGATCATCGACTCGACCGGCGCGAACGCGCTCGCGGAATTCGTGGGAACGCTGGAGCGCCGGGGCGCGACGGTGCTGATCAAGGGCATCCGCCCCGAGCATCGCGTGCTGCTCGAGCGCCTGGGCGTCGTTGGCGCGCTCCGGCACCCGAACCACCTGTTCCACGAACTGGAGCCGGCGCTCGCGCACGCGCGCGATCACGTTCGCCGCGGCGTCGGGCACTAGCAACACCGGCGCGGCCGGCACTGCCGGCGCAGACGTTTCAGAGCCGGGTCAGGCAGACTCAGATGATGACTTCCCCCGCTCCGGCCGCGACGCGCATGATCGGCGTCGACGTCGCGCGATTCCTCGCCATCATCGGGATGATCGCCGCGCACCTCATCCCCATCGCCGGGATGATCGCCGAACCGGGCAGCTTCGACGAGGCCGCCGGGAAGTTCACCGACACGCTGACGGCCGGGATCGCCGCCCCGCTCTTCGCCGTGCTCGGCGGCGTGAGCACCGTGCTCGCCACGCGGAAGCTCCTCGCGGCCGGCCGCACGGGCGCCGCCATCGGCGCAGTCGCGATTCGCGGCGGCCTGCTGATCCTCATCGGCTTGACGCTCGGCATCATCGAGACCCCGGTCGCCATCGTGCTCGCCTACTACGGCATCGCGATGCTGCTCATCGCGCCGCTCGTCTGGGCGCGCAGCTGGCTGCTCGCGCTCATCGCGCTGGTGCTCACCGTCGGCGGCGGCTGGCTGAACGCGGTGTACCGCGAGGGCGCGGACACACCGTACGAGGGCGGGCAGGTGAACTTCGACTCGTTCGCGCAGGATCCGTTCGCGGCGCTGCGCACCCTCCTCCTCACCGGGGAGTATTCGGCACTCACGTGGTGCGCGTACCTCCTGTTCGGCGTGCTCATCGGCCGGCTCCTCACCGGCAGCGCGCGGCGCGGTGGGCTCGGCCGGGCCGCGGCGCTCCTCACCGCGGTCGGCGCCGTGTTCGCGGTCGCCGGGCAGCTCGTGTCGAACGCGGTGGTCGCGACGCTCGGCGGTGTCACCGATCCCGCGCTCGATTGGGTCTCCGCCCCCGATCGCGCCGAGTACGTGACGCAGTCGACGTTCGGTGCGCCACTCTCGACGCAGCTGTGGGCGCAGCTCGTCGCCACCCCGCACTCCGGGTCGCTCATCGACATCGTCCGCACGGCCGGCATCGCCGCCGCGGTGATCGGCGCGCTGGTGCTGCTGTGCGACGTTGCGCGTGCGCGCGGCGGGCGCGCAACCCCAGCCCCGGGACCACTCCTCGCCACCGTGCGCGCGGCGGGCGCGGCCCCGCTGACCATCTACACGCTGCACATCATCGCCACCGGCGTGCTGCTCCAGCCTGCGCTCGACAGCCCGGACGCGTTCACGGGTGCCGGCTTCGACTGGTGGGTGGCCGGGGTGGGGGCCTTCGCTCTGCAGCTCGCCGGGGTGCTCGGGATCGGTGCGCTGCTCGCCGCACTCGGTCGACGTGGCCCGCTGGAGGCGCTCGTCTCGGGGATCGTGAAGCTCGGGATCCGGGAGGGCAGCGCCGGCCGAGTGTGACGCCGCTTTACCGCCGGGCTCGCGCTCGACGCCCGCACAGGGGAGCATGGGCGCATGACTGAGGCCGACTGTTTCCGCTCCCTCGACGTGGATCCCTCCGGCGTGCCATTCGCCGAGCTGACTCCCGCGCGGCTGCGCACGGAGCGCACCAGCATCAAGTGGACGCGCTTCCCCGAGGACGTGCTGCCGCTCTTCGTCGCTGAGATGGACTTCGCGCTGGCCCCCGAGATTCGCGAAGCGCTGATCTCGCGGGTGAGCGCCTCGGACACCGGCTACCTCGACGGCCCCGGCCCGCTCGCACCGGCGTTCGCCGGCTACGCACGCGACGCGTGGGGCTGGGAGGTGCCCACCGAGCACGTGTTCCTCGCCACGGATGTCGCGACCGGCGTTGTCGAGTCGCTGCGCGTCGAGGGCGCGCTGCGCCGCCGGGCCGCGGACGCCGGCGGGGCGGCGCCGAGCGGGCGCATCGTGGTGCCGACCCCGGTCTACCCCGGCTTCTTCGAGATGCTCGAGGAGCTGCCGTACGAGATCGTTGAGGTGCCGCTCGTCGCGGGGTCGGGATCGGGATCGCTGCCGGGCTCGGGCTCTGCCGCGACCGCGCCAGCCGGTGCCGCGGCAAGCCCCGAGCTGCGCCTCGACCTGGCGGCGATCGAGCAGGCGTTTGCCGCAGGCGCCGACGCATTCCTCCTCTGCAACCCGCACAACCCGCACGGCCTCGTGCACTCCGCGGACGAGCTCGCCGAACTCGCGAGGCTCGCCGCGGCGCATGACGTCTTCGTCGTGTCCGACGAGATCCACGCTCCCCTCACCCACGCGGGCGAAACTTTCACCCCGTTCGCCCCGCTCGCTGCGGCCGCCGGGGCCCTCTCGGTGACCACCACCTCCGCGAGCAAGGGCTGGAACCTCGCCGGCGCGAAGTGCTCGGTGATCGTCGCCGCAGACGCGCGCGCCGCCGCGGCACTCGAGCTCCTGCCGCCCGAGGCGGTGACGCGATCCAGCATCCTCGGCCTGCACGCCGGCATCGCGGCGTTCACCCAGGGCCGCGCGTGGCTAGCACGCACCATCGCGCAGGTGGAGGCGAACCAGACGCTCCTCTCCGATCTCGTCGCCGCGCAGCTGCCCGGCGTGCGCGTTGCCCCGAGCCGCGCCGGCTACCTCGCCTGGCTCGACTTCCGCGACGCGGGACTCGGCGACGACCCGTATCAGCGCATCCTCGACGACGCGCGCGTCGCGCTGAACAACGGCGCCTTCTTCGGCGCAGGCGGGGCCGGGCACGTGCGCCTGAACCTCGCGTGCGCGCCGGACACCATCCGCGAGGCCATCGCGCGCATCGCAGCAATCATTGACGCACCGGAGGCACAGGCATGAGCACCACACCAGACGCAGCCACCCCCATCACCGACTGGGAGGGCTTCGACTTCGAGACACGGCAGGTGCACGCCGGCGCCTACCCCGACCGCAACTCCGGGCTGCGGGTGCCGCCCATCGCGCTCTCCGCGGGGTACGTCTTCGACAGCTTCGACGATCAGGTGGATCGCTTCGCCGGGCGCGAGCTGTGGCGCGGCGGCATCGGGCTGACGCGCGGCATCGATCCCGATCCCGATCTCGACGGGCCGGGTGAGCCAGCGCCCATCTACTCCAGGCAGGGCAACCCGACGAACGCGGTCGCGGAGGATCGGCTCGCCTCGCTGGAGGGCGGCACGGCGGCGATCGCCGTGTCGAGCGGGCAGGCGGCCATTTCCTCGGCGCTGTTCGCGCTCGCGCAGGCCGGCGACCATATCGTCTCCACCGCGTCGATCTACGGCGGCACCCGGATCCTCTTCGGCCGCAGCTTCAAGCGGTTCGGGATCGAGGTCGACTACGTCTGGGACGCCGCCGACGAGGCCGAGTGGCATCGGGTGATCCGCCCGAACACGAAGGCGATCTACACCGAGACGATCCCGAATCCGCGCAACGACGTCACCGATCTGCGCGGGATCGCGGCGGTCGCGGCACGCCACAATCTCCCCCTCATCGTCGACAACACCATCGGCACGCCGGCCCTGATCCGCCCGTTCGAGCACGGCGCGAACATCGTGGTGCACTCGACCACCAAGTTCCTGACCGGGCACGGCGCCGCCGTGAGCGGCGCGATCGTCGACGGCGGCACCTTCGACTGGGAGGCCGCGGAGCGTGCCGGTCGCTCGTACCCGCTCATCACGTCGGCGCCGCGGCCCGGCGTCGGCTCGCTGCTCGACCGCTTCGGATCGCGGGCGTACGCGCGCGCGGTGCGCGAGGCGGTGGTCAACGATATTGGCCCGGCGCTCTCCCCGTTCACCGGCTTCCTGCTGCACCAGGGCATGGAGACGCTGTCGCTGCGCATGGCGCGGCACGTCGACTCGTCGCTCGAGATCGCGGCCTGGTTGGAGGCGCAGCCCGAGGTCACCGTGGTCGACTACGCCGGGCTCCCGTCGAATCCGCTGCACGACATCGCCCAGCGCGACTACGCCGGCCGCACCGGCTCGGTCTTCGGCGTCACCGTGGCTGGCGGGGTCGACGGCGCGCGCGCCTTCGTTGACGGGCTGCGCGTGTTCTCGCGGATGACGGGCATCGGCGACACGCGCTCGATGATCATCCACCCGCTGACCTCCACGCACGCCACGTTCGCGCCGGAGCTGAACGAGCGGCTCGGGATCACGCCCGGCCTGCTGCGGCTGTCCGTCGGCCTCGAGTCGGCGGGCGATCTGATCCGCGACCTGCGCGGCGGGCTCGACCGGGTCGCCGGATCGGTCCCGGCTTAGCCGTCGAGCGCCGCGCGCGCCGCGGCCACCGCCTCCGGCGTCGCGGCGTAGCCGTGCTCCGGGCCGGGGAAGACCGCCCCGCGCACCTCCGCGGCGTATGCGGTGATCGCGGCGGTCATGTCCGAGCCGATCGTGCCGAACGACTTCACGAACTTGGCGGTGTGCCCCTCGGTGATCCCGAGCAGGTCGTGCAGCACGAGCACCTGCCCGTCGGCGGGGCCGGCCCCGATCCCGATCAGCGGGATCGACACGGCCTCGCGCAGCACCTCGGTGATCTCGGAGGGCACGGCCTCGACGACGAGGCAGCACGCCCCGGCAGCGGCGACGCCGATCGCCTCGCGGACGAGGCGCGCGGCGCTCTCGGTCGTGCGGCCCTGCGCGCGCAGCCCGCCGAGCGCGGTCGCGGTCTGCGGGGTGAGGCCGATGTGGCCGACCACGGGGATTCCGGCGGCGACGATCGCGCGAATGCGGCTGAGGCGTTCGGGGCTGCCGCCCTCGAGTTTCACGGCGTCGGCGCCCGCCTCCTTCACGAACCGGATCGCCGTGGCGACCGCCTGCTCGTCGGACAGCTCCGTCGTGCCGAACGCCACGTCGCACACCACGAACGCGGTCTCGGTGCCGCGGCGCACCGCGCCAGCGAACACCAGCAGCTCGGCGGTCGTGATCGCGACGGTCGAGTCGTGGCCGAGCACCACCTGCGCGCCCGAGTCACCGACGAGCAGCATGTCGACGCCAGCGCGCTCGGCGGCGCGCGCGCCCGGCGCGTCGTACGCGGTCACCATGACGATGGGGTCGCCGGCCGCACGCATCTCGTTGAGGCGGGGGATCGTGATCTTGGTCATGCGCTCACTCCTTCGTGTCGGGTACTGGGCTGGCGGGAACGAGTTCCACATTGTCGATGAGTCGCACGTCGCCCACGCGCGCCGCGATTGCGCAGAGCACGGGAGCGGTCACCTCGCGCACCGGGGTGAGGTCGTCGGGGGTGACGAACGCGAGGTACTCGGGTCGGATGCCGGCGGCGTCGAGGATCGCGTCGGCGTCACGCGCGAGCACGGAGACGCGCGACTCCCCCGCGGCGACGGCCGCTGCGGCCGCCGCGAGCGCGCGCGGGATGGCGAGCGCGCGCCCGCGCTCCGCGGCCGAGAGGCGCACGTTGCGGCTGGAGCGGGCGAGCCCGTCCTCGTCGCGCGAGGTCGGGCAGGCGACGATGCGCGTCGGAATGCCGAGGTCGGTCACCATGCGGCGCACGACGAGCAGCTGCTGCGCGTCCTTCTGGCCGAAGTACGCGGCCTCGGCGCGCACGGCGAGCAGGAGCTTCGAGACCACGGTGGCCACGCCGTCGAAGTGCGCTGCCCCGCGCTTCGCGCCCTCGAGCGTCTCGGTGAGCGGGCCG
Source organism: Leucobacter chromiireducens (assembly GCF_003917135.1). Classification (GTDB taxonomy): domain Bacteria; phylum Actinomycetota; class Actinomycetes; order Actinomycetales; family Microbacteriaceae; genus Leucobacter; species Leucobacter chromiireducens_A. The sequence goes on along the minus strand of NZ_RPDI01000001.1, from coordinate 183,109 downwards.
ATGAGGCGCACGGTCGTGGCGAAGCCTGCGGGGTAGAGTTCCGCCGCCTCCGGCGCGAAGATGAGGTCGACGCCGGCCCCCTCGGCGAGCGCGGCGTCGGCGGCCTCCTGCCGCGGGTACGCGTCGAGGTCCGCCGCCTCGGTGAACTGGGTGGGGTTCACGAAGATGGAGAGCACCACGACGTCCTGCTCGGCCCGAGCCGCGCGCACGAGCGACAGGTGCCCCTCGTGCAGCGCGCCCATGGTGGGCACGAACCCCACGCGGCGCTCCCCCGCCGCAGCGCGCGCGTCGAGTTCGGCCCGAAGCTCGGGGATGGTGCGGACGATCCTCATCGGGTCTCCTCGGTGGGTGTCGGTGCGGGATCGGCGCCGTCGCGCCGTCCGGCAAGGGCACGGGTGGTCTCCGCGAGCGCGTCGAACAGGGCGAGTTCGCCAGGCAGTCGCTCGGCGATCGCCGCGCGCTGCCTGGCGACGGTCGCGTCGTCGCCGCGCGCGATCGGCCCGGTGAGCGCCGCCGCAGCGCCGCGGCTGGCCCAGTTCTCGAGCGCGGCGCGCGCGAGCGGGGCGAGGGCCTCGCGTGGCACCCCGGCGGTCGCGGCAAGGCGCTCGGCGGTCCACTCGAGCGTCACGAGCGCGTTCGCCGCGAGCGAGGCAGCCGCGTGGTAGGCGGCGCGATCCTCGTCGGCCACGCGGAAGGTGCGCATGCCGAGCGCCGACGCGAGCCGCGCGGCGTGATCCCGCGCGCGCTCGCTCGTGCCGTCGAGCGCGGCGTGCGCCCCGGCGAAGGCGGTCTCCGCGCCGGTCACGGTGAGGAGCGGGTGCAGGCTGAACGCCTCGTGCGGGGCGAGCACGTCGAGCCCGGAGATCCCCGACAGGTGGCCGACGATCGGGCCGGGCAGGATCGCTGCCGCGGCCTCGGCGATCGCCGCATCGGGCACCGCGAGGAGCACCACGTCGGCGCCCGCGCCGGTCGCGCCGCGCCCCAGCGGGGTCGACACGCTCAGATCGGGATCGGTGCTGAGCGCAGCACTCAGCGCCGCGCCCATGCGGCCAGCCCCGACGATCTGAATCCGCATGTCGACGGCTACAGCTCGAGCCCGTACAGATTGGGTTCGGGGACGAGGACCAGGCCAAACTCCTGCTGCACGCGCTGCACGATGAACCGGCCGAGCTCGGCGACGTCGGCGGCTGACGCCGCGCCTCGGTTCGTGATCGCGAGCGTGTGCTTGGAGGAGATCGCCGCGCCGGAGCCGGGGAGGCGGAAGCCCTTCGGCACGCCGGCGTGCTCGATCAGCCAGGCCGCGGAGAGCTTCACCATGCGCTCGGGTGCCGCCGGCTGCGGCGCGAGCGATGCCCCTGCCGCGAGGTCCTCGAGGCTCACCACGGTGTCCTCCGGCTCGGCGTCGCCCACCGGGAACCGCGGGGCGTCCTCCGGCAGCGTGCGCGCGAAGTGCTCGGTGACGATCGGGTTCGTGAAGAACGATCCCGAGCTCCACGAGTCGTGGTCGGTCTCGCTCAGCACCATGCCCTTCGCGGCGCGGAGGCGCAGCACGGAGTCCCGCAGCACGCGGATCGGCACGCGCGCGCCGAGCTCGACGCCGAGCGCGGTGGCGAGCTGCCCGTAGCGCACGGGCGCTTCTGCGGCCGCGGTGGCTGCGGCACCATCGTCGGCCGCGGCTGCGCCGTGGCGGCCGCGCGGGGCCGCGGCGCGCGTGAGCACGAGATCAATCGACACGACCACGCCCTCGAGCCCCTGCTTGATCACGGAGTCGCGGTAGCCGAGCTCGAGCTCGGCGGCGCTCAGCGTGCGCGGCTCGCTCGCGCCAGCGTCGAGGAACTCGATCGAGTGCAGCACGTCGGAGAGCTCCTGGCCGTACGCGCCGATGTTCTGCACCGGTGCGGCGCCGGCGAGTCCGGGGATCCCGGAGAGCGCCTCGATGCCGGCCCAGCCGCGGGACACCGCCGTCTCGACGAGCGCGTCCCAGTCCTCGCCAGCCGCGACGCGGATGCGCAGCTGCTCGGCAGGCAGATCGGGATCGGGCACCTCCGCGATCCCGCGCGTGCGCACGAGCAGCACCGGCCCGGGGAAACCGTCGTCGTGCACGACGGTGTTCGAGCCGCCGCCGAGCAGCAGCCAGGGTTCGCCGTCGCGCCAGAGCTCGCTCGCGTGCGCGATCAGCTCCTCGCGGCTCGTCGCGGTGAGGAGCCGCTCGGCGGGCCCACCGACGCGCATGGTGGTCAGCTCCGCGAGGCGGGGGTCACCGCCCTGCACTGCGACCGGGTGCTCACCGGCAGGTGTCACGCGAACGCCGCCACGAGCTGAGCCTTGCCCAGCACGGTCGCGCCGTCGAACACGACCTTCAGATCGATGCGCGCGGTGCGTGCCTCGGCGTCGAGCTGGCCGACCGTCGCGGTGACGGTCACGGCCGCGCCCGCGGCCGCGTCGACGGGCACCGGGCGGGTGAAGCGCGACTGGAAGTCCTGCACCCAGCCGGCGGCGCCCAACCAGTCGGTGGCGACGGCGCCTGCCGCGCCCATGGTGAGCATGCCGTGCGCGAGCACGCCGGGCAGGCCGACCGAGACCGCAACATCGTCGCGGTAGTGAATGGGGTTGAAGTCTCCCGAGGCCCCGGCGTAGCGCACGAGCCGGTCGCGGGTGAGCGTCAGCTCGCGCTCGGCGACCACCTCGCCGACGGTCAGGTCTGCGAACACTGGTGCGGCGCTCATGCGGCTGCTCCCTCTGCCTCGGTGGCCGCCTCGTCGGGTTCCGGTGCGCGGACCACGAGCGTCGAGATGGCGGTGACGACGTGCGCGCCCGTCGCGTCGGTCATCGCGCTCGACGCGGTGACCATGGAGTGGCCGCCGAGCTGCTTGACCGCGGCGATCGTGAGGGTCGCGGTGAGCTCATCGCCGGCGACGACCGGGCGTGAATACGTGAAGCGCTGGTCGCCGTGCACCACGCGGGAGAAGTCGACCCCCGCCTCGGGGTCGGCGAGCAGCTGCGCGAGCGTGGCCTCCTGGACCACGACGGGGAAGGTGGGCGGGGCGACGACATCGGCGTGCCCGGCCTGGCGCGCGGCCTCCTGGTCGAAGTGGACCGGGGACTCGCTCAGCACGGCGCGTGCGAACTCGCGGATCTTCTCGCGGCCCACGAGGTACGGCGCTGTCGGCGGGTAGACCCGCCCTTGAATTTCAGGATTCACCACCCCGCCAGTGTACCGGGTTGCTCCGGCAGGTGGCGGGGTGGCTCCCGATGCCGCGTCCTACTTCTTGCCGCCGAGCAGGCCGCCGAGCAGGTCGCCCAGGCCGCCGCCGCTCTGCTGCTGGCCACCGCCGAGCAGGCCGCCGAGCAGATCGCCGAGGCCACCGCCGGACGCCTGCGCGCTCTGCTGCTGGCCGCCGCCGACGAGACCGCCGAGCAGGTTGCCGAGCACGCCGCCGAGGCCGCCCTGATCGTTCGATGCGGCGACGGTGCCCTGCTGGCCGCCCACCTTGCCTGCGAGGAACTGCATCACGAGCGGCGCGAGCATGGGGAGGAGCTGCGGCACGAGGCTCGCGATCGCGTTGTCGCCCGACTGCTGGCCGAGCGCCTGCGCGACCTCGTCCTTCTTGTCGCCGAGCACGTGCTTCACGATCTTCTCGCCATCGGCGGTGTCGATCGAGTTGAGGTCGATCGTGCCCTCGGTGGGCTGGTGCTTCGCGAGCGCGCTCTCGAGCTTCGCTGCGCCGTCTGCGTCGCTGGCGTTCACCGCGAGGCCACCGATGAGACCTGGGAGCGCCTGCTGCACGGCGGCGGTGACGGTGTCCTGGTCGACACCAAACTTGGCGGCCAGCTCACCGAGCGGGATGTTCTTGAGCAGGGAATCGAGATCGGCGTTCTGAGCCATGAGTGTCTCCATCTGTTCGATGCGGGAGGGTGCGGCGACGCGGCCGCGCCCCCACACGACTTCAGCGTACTGGCTGTGCGAGCCGTGTGGAATACCCAGGTCACGCCGGTTCACACGGTGTCGCCGCGCCACGCGGGCAACACGCGGCAGTTATCCGCTTCAGCAACGGATCTCCGAAAGGTTTGTGCCCTATATCCAAGGAAGCGGCCCCCCTCTCCAATAGGCTGGAGCGCATGTCCCGCATTCGTAAAGTGCTGATCGCCAACCGTGGCGAGATCGCCGTCCGCATCATCCGCGCCGCAGCAGACAGCGGCATCGCCTCCGTCGCCGTCTACGCCGATCAGGATCGCGACGCCCTGCACGCGCAGCTGGCCGACGAGGCGTACGCGCTGGGCGGCTCGACGAGTGCCGAGACCTACCTCGTGATCGACAAGATCCTCGGTGTGGCCCGCCGCTCCGGCGCCGACGCCGTGCACCCGGGCTACGGCTTCCTCGCCGAGAACGCCGACTTCGCGCGCGCGGTGATCGCCGCCGGCCTGACCTGGATCGGCCCGGGCCCCGACGCGATCGAGCGCCTCGGCGACAAGGTGTCCGCGCGCCACGTCGCGGAGAAGGTGGGCGCACCGCTCGCAGCCGGCACGAGCGACCCGGTCCAGAACGCTGACGAGGTCATCGCGTTCGCCGACGAGGTGGGGCTGCCCATCGCGATCAAGGCGGCGTTCGGCGGCGGCGGCCGCGGCCTGAAGGTCGCGTACAAGCGCGAGGAGATCGCCGAGCTGTTCGAGTCGGCAACGCGCGAGGCGGTTGCCGCGTTCGGCCGCGGCGAGTGCTTCGTCGAGAAGTACCTGGAGAAGCCGCGCCACGTCGAGACGCAGTGCCTCGCGGATCAGCACGGCAACGTCGTCGTGGTCTCCACGCGCGACTGCTCGCTGCAGCGCCGCCACCAGAAGCTCGTCGAGGAGGCGCCGGCGCCGTTCCTCACCGATGAGCAGAACGAGCGCCTCTACGCCTCGTCGAAGGCCATCCTGAAGGAGGTCGGCTACGTGGGGGCCGGCACCTGCGAGTTCCTCGTCGCGAAGGACGGCACCGTGTCGTTCCTCGAGGTGAACACCCGCCTGCAGGTCGAGCACCCGGTCTCCGAGGAGGTCACGGGCATCGACCTCGTGCGCGAGCAGTTCCGCATCGCCGAGGGCGGCGTGATCGACTACGACGATCCAACGCCGCACGGCCACTCGTTCGAGTTCCGTCTCAACGGCGAGGATCCCGGCAACGGCTTCCTCCCTGCGCCCGGCCCGGTTGCACTGTTCAAGCCGGCCTCCGGCCCCGGCGTGCGCGTCGACACGGGCGTCGCTTCGGGCGACGTCGTCTCCGGTGCGTTCGACTCGATGCTCGGCAAGCTCATCGTCACCGGTGCCACCCGCGAGGAGGCGCTTGAGCGCTCGCGCCGCGCACTCGCGGAGTTCGAGGTGCAGGGCCTGCCGACCGTGCTGCCGTTCCACCGCAAGATCGTCACCGATCCGGCGTTCACGGCGCCCGATGGGCACTTCGGCGTGTACACGCTGTGGATCGAGAGCGAGTTCGAGAACGACATCGAGCCGTGGGAGGGCGAGGTCCCCCCGATCGCGCAGGATCCGAAGCGCCACACCGTGGTCGTCGAGGTGGAGGGCCGCCGCGTCGAGGTGACCATGCCGGCGACGCTGCTGCCGCTCGTTGACCAGGACGTCACCCGCGGCCCCGCGCCGAAGCGCGCGAAGGGTGCTGGCGTGGCCACCGCGGCCGGCGCTGGCGTCTCCGCCCCGATGCAGGCCACCGTGGTGAAGCTCGCGGTCGAGGAGGGCCAGTCGGTCACCGAGGGCGATCTCGTCGTCGTGCTCGAGGCGATGAAGATGGAGCAGTCGATCTACGCGCACCGCTCCGGTGTCGTATCGGGCGTTGACGCCCCCGTCGGCCAGACGGTGCCGAGCGGCCACACGCTCCTCTCGATCACCGAGGCCGAGTAGCCCCGGCCCGCCGCCCGGCGGCCCACCCCGGCCCCGCCCGTCCGCCCGTCCCACCGGATCGGGGTCACTTGGGCAGGGTGTCGCGACGCGCATCACCGCGACACCCTGCCGAAGTGACCCCGATCCGCGCGGAGGGGCGGGGGCGCGGGGCTAGAACACCCAGCTGGCGCCCGCGGCGATCGGCCACGACCACGCCGCCGCCGCACGGGCGATCGCCTCGGGCGCGCCAGCAACCAGACCGGCCTGCGCGAGCGCGGCGAGCGAGGTCGAGCCGAGGTGCGCGGCGCCCAGCTCCCGGATATTGAGCGCGAGTGCCGGCTCGGCCTCCGTGCGTGTCACCTCGGCGTGCCCGAACGCGTCGGCCACCACACGCCAGCGCCCGGCGTTCTCGGGGATGCGCGCGTCACTCACCTCGAGCACCACGTCGATGGGCGCCGCGTAGCGGCGTTCGGCGAGCGCGCGCGGCAGGTCGATGATCCGCACCCACTGCAGGTCCTCCACCGTCGGCGCAGCGCCGCGCGCGTTGACGAGCAGGCTGTGGATCGGGTCGTCGACGGGCAGCGGGCCGGTCGTGACCCGCGCCATGAGGTCGAAGTCGAGCAGCACCGACCACAGCCGGTGCGTCGCCGCGGCGTCGAGCCCCACGCAGTCACGCAGCTGCACCGTCCCGTTGGGCACGTTCCGCTGCCATTCCAGTTTCCTGCGGAATCGCGCGTAGCCGCGCGCGGCACCAGTACCGTCGCGCACGATGAGCATGCGCTGGGGCTCGAGCCCGCCACGCAGCACCGGCGCGTCCTGGTCGGCGTACGCCCGCAGCTCCGGGGTCTCCCACGTCACCCAGCCCGGACGGCCGAGGCCCGGTGGCTGCTCGGCGTATGCCGCGTGCACGGCGGCGATCTCGGGCCCGTCCCGATCCGGATCCCACTCGCGCACGTCGACCGTCAGCTCCGCACTGCCCGGCACCTCGTGCAGCTGCGCCCCGCGCGGCACCGTGAGCGAGACCTGTGAGCTCGCCTGCCCGTAGCCGAAGCGCCCGTAGATCGCCGCCTCCGCAGCGTTGAGCCCGGAGATCGCGTCGCCGCGCGCACGGCAGTCGGCGAAGTGATGCTCGATGAGGCCGGTGAGCAGCCCGCGGCGTCGCCACCCGGGATGCACACCCACCCAGGTGAGCCAGGCACCCGCGGTCTGCGCGCCCGGCACGGGAAAGCGGGTCAGCGAGTACGCCGCGTACATGGCGGCGAGCTCCCCGGCCTCGGTCTCGACCGCCCACGTGCGTCCCCACGGAATCGGCGTCGCGAGCGGGAGGAGATCGCTCATCGGTACGTCGGTGGGGTACGCCCACGCGTCGATCCGCAGCACCTCTTCGAGCCGCTCGGGCGTCGTCAGTTCCACGAGTCTGGTACCTACGGGAAAGCGCATGCCCCTCAGTATTGCCGAAATTGCTCGTGTGTGAGCCGCCTGAGCTCGTGCGGTTCGAAAACACTCCCGGGGTGCCGTACACTCGTGAACACCATCGTAGTTTCTATAGTTGGACAAGGGCGTCAAATAATGGCACAGACCACGGCAACCCCCGTGAGCACTCCGAGGGAGCGACGGAAAGTCGTCGCCGCCTCGATCATCGGTACCACCATCGAGTGGTACGACTTCTTCATCTACGCGTTCGCCGCGAACCTGATCCTCGCGAAGCTCTTCTTCGAGCCGGCCGGCCCCGAGATGATGCAGATCCTCTCGCTCGTGACGATCGGCCTCTCGTTCCTGTTCCGCCCGCTCGGGGCGTTCCTCGCCGGGCACTTCGGCGACAAGCTCGGCCGCCAGCCGATGCTCGTCATCACGCTGATGCTGATGGGCATCGCGACCGTCGGGATCGGCCTGCTTCCCACGTACCAGTCGATCGGGATCGCTGCCCCCGTCCTGCTCATCCTGCTCCGCATCCTGCAGGGCCTCTCCGCCGGCGGCGAGTGGGGCGGCGCGGTCCTCATGTCCGTGGAGCACGCCCCGACGGGCAAGCGCGGCCTCTTCGGCATCTTCCCCCAGCTGGGTGTGCCGTTCGGCATGCTGCTCGCCTCCGCGATGCTCGCGCTCATGCGCGTGATCGCGCCCGGTGACGCATTCGAGGTGTGGGGCTGGCGCGTGCCGTTCCTGTTCTCGGTGGTGCTCATCGTCGTCGGCTTCATCATCCGTCGCACCGTCGACGAGTCGCCGGTGTTCAGCGAGATCGCCGAGGCCAAGAAGCAGGAGTCCGCGCCGATCATCCAGGTGTTCAAGCTGCACTTCCCGCTCGTCATCCTGAGCGCGCTGCTCTTCGCTGGCAACAACGCCGTCGGCTACATGCTCACGGGCGGCTACGTTCAGGGGCTCGCGTCGCGCCCCGAGACCGAGGGCGGCCTCGGCTACAACCCGGTGCAGGTGCAGCTCGCGGTGCTGACTGCAGCGGTGGTGTGGGGCATCTTCACGTACCTCTCGGGACCGCTCTCCGACCGGTTCAGCCGGAAGTCCGTCATGATGGTGGGCTGGTTCGTGCAGGCGGCCGGCGTGATCCCGCTGTTCCAGTTCGTCTTCACCGGCGGCGTCGGCGGCGTGCTGCTCGGCACCTGCCTCCTCGCGGTCGGCCTCGGCCTCACCTACGGCCCGGCTGCGGTGTGGTTCGCCGAGACGTTCCCCGCCTCCGTCCGCTACTCGGGGATCTCGATCAGCTACGCGATCGGCGGCGTCATCGGCGGCGCGTTCGCCCCAACGATCGCGCAGCTCCTGCTGCAGTCGTTCGGCTCCACCTGGGCGATCGTCGTGTACCTGCTGATCATGACCGGGTTCGGCCTGCTCGCAACGATCCTGCTGCGCGACCGCAGCAACATCCCGCTCGGCGTCGACTTCGAGCGCAGCGGCCAGTGGAAGTCCTGGACGCCACCGTCACGCTAGCGCCAGCTTCGCGACGCGCGGCGGCCGATCCCGGGTTCGGGGTCGGCCGCCGCCCGCGTTCAGCGGCCTGGCGCTCGGAATACCGCACCGGTCCGGGGCGTTACACCGAGCATGACCACGCTGCCTCCGCTCTCACTCCTCGATCTCGCAACAGTGGAAGCCGACGGGAGCATCGCTGACGCACTGGCGCACTCGGTCGAGCTCGCGCAGCTCGCGGAGGCGCAGGGGTACACGCGGATCTGGTACGCGGAGCACCACAACATGTCCTCGATTGCGTCGAGCGCCACCTCGGTGCTCATCGCGCACATCGCGGCCAACACCCGCACGATCGGGCTCGGCGCCGGCGGCGTCATGCTGCCGAACCACTCGCCGCTCGTGATCGCCGAGCAGTTCGGCACGCTCGCCGAACTGCACCCCGGCCGTATTCACCTGGGGCTCGGGCGCGCGCCCGGCACCGACGGCGCAACGTTCCGCGCGCTCCGGCGCACGCACGCCGCAGCGGAGAGCTTCCCCGCCGACGTGATCGAGCTGCAGCGCTACCTCTCGGCGGAGCTCCCGCGCACGGCCGTCAACGCCTACCCCGGCCGCGGCACGAACGTGCCGCTCACAATCCTGGGCTCCTCACTCTTCGGCGCGCAGCTCGCCGCACAGCTGGGGCTCCCGTACTCGTTCGCCTCGCATTTCGCCCCGCAGCTGCTCACCACCGCGGTGCAGCACTATCGGGCGAACTACACGCCGAGCGCGGCGCACCCCGAACCCTACGTGAGCGCCGGCATCAACGTGGTGGCTGCGGAGACCGACGCCGAGGCCGACGCTCTCTTCGCGCGCACCGAGCTGCACCGTGTGCGCACGTTCCTGTCCCGGGGCAGGGACCAGCTCCTCACCACGGAGGAGGCTGGCCAGCTCTTCGACTCCCCCGCTGGGCGCGAGATCCGCGGCATGCTGCAGTACACCGCGGTGGGCGGACCAGCGCGCGTGCGCGAGGAGCTCGCACAGTTCGCGAAGTTCGCGGACGTCGACGAGCTCGTCACGGTGCACGCGGCACCGACACGGGCCGAGCAGCTCGCGTCGGTGCGGATCGCCGCGGCCGAGATCCCCAGCTCCCACTGAGGCTCGCGGCCGGGGCGCTCACTCGTCGTCCAGCCAGCCGCCAACGTCGCCGCCGTCGGTCGCCCGGCGCCGCCCGTACAGGAGCACTCCGCCCGCGATGATGAGCGCGGCCCCCGCGGCCCCGATCATCGGCCAGCCGAGCCCGAAGCCGGTCTCGGCAAGCGGGTCGCTCGGCTTCGGCGCCACCGGAGGCTGCGGATCCTTCGGATCGACCGGCGGCTTCGGATCCCCGCCGCCCAGCGCACGGTAGGTATACGTGATCACGGTTGGATCCTTCGCGACCGTGCCGGTGGGTGCCCCGTCGACGCGGACGAACTCGTAGCCGTCGAAGGGGAGCTGCTTCGTGGCATACGCGCTCCCCACGGGACCCGACTGCACGATCGGGCTGCGGAGCTCGGCTCCGGCCTCGGTGACGTACTTCGCCACGACGGTGCCCGTCTCGACCGGCGGCAGCTCCTTCGCGCGGTAGTGGTAGGTGACCGTCTGGGCGTCCGGCCCGTACTCGCCATTCGCTGCGCCATCGACGCGCACGAAGTCGTAGCCTTCGAACGCCTTCTGCTCGGTCTCGTAGGTGCTGCCCAGCGTCCCCGTGAGCGTCGTGTCGGGCTCGAGCGGGTCGCCGTTCTCGTCGACGTAGCGCACGGTCACCGTGCCCTGCGTGGCCGGCGCGTCCTCCCACTGCGCGAAGAGCCGGAGACTGCCCGCGGGGATCGTGACCCCGCCGTCGGTGTACGCGTCGCCGCTGCCGCCCGGTTCCGTGTTCCAGCCGGCGAACACCTTCCCGGCCGGCGCGGTGCTCGGCGCGCCCTCGAGGGCGACCTCCGTCCCCACCGGGCCGAGCTGCCAGATCCTCGTCACGTCATCGCGCTGCACGATGCGCTGCTGCCACTCCGCCGGATCGAACGCCGCCTCGGCCGCATCAGCCCAGTCGCCGCCGTTCGGATCGAAGCGCACGTATGCCTGCTGCACCGCACCCGCGTCCTGGTCGACGGCGAATCCACGCTGATCTGCGGAGATCCCCGGAGCCGCCGCACCGACGTTGTCCGCGATCCCGATCAGGTATCCCTCGTCCGACGGCCGGATGAGGAAGGTGCCTGGCGTCTGCGCGAAGCCGCCGGCCGGGTCGCCGGCGACGATGGTGCTGCCGTTCGCGGCGAGAGCCGGCGTGTCCGTGCCGAGGATCGCCTCGCGGTTGATCACGCTGAGGTCGATCGCGGTACCATTGTCGACCCCGATGTTCGTGGCGCCAACGGCGTCAACCGCGAGTCGGTCGTCGCCGTCGTCCGCAGGGTTCTGCGCCCGGTCTGGGAAGTCGAGTTCGCGGTCCTCCTGCGTGAGCACGGGCAGCCCGAGCTGTGCGTCCTCCTCGGGCCCCGGCCCCTCCGTGCCGGCCGGAGCTTCGATGCCGGCTCGCGCCGACACTTGCCGGTACGCACTACTCGAGGCTGAGTTTCCGCTCGAGTCGAGGGTGTCGTTCCCAACGAACAGGTTATTCGCCAACGTGAGCGGCTGCGTCGGCAAGTATGCAGTGTCACCCGTCGCCGAGACCGCCCCGCCACGCTGAAACCCGAACGTATTGCCCTTCTCGGCGTAGTTGTTCACGAAGGTGTTGTGGAGGAGCGTCACCGGAGTGCCGAATGCCTCGATCGCGCCGCCGCCACTCGTGTCGTCGAAGTTGGTTTGGAGCCCCTGCGCCCGGTTTCCAAAGAAGGTGCTGTTCTCCACGCGAGCCGCAGACCCGTTGCCGGATTGCAGGAGCAGCGCACCACCCTCGTCCCCGGCTATGTTGTTCGTGAAAGTACTGCCAGAGATGAGTGTCTGCCCGGTCTGTGCACCCGTAATGGGTCGCTCGTTCACCGCAATGGCGCCGCCGTCGTTCAGTGTGTTGTTGTTTGCGGCGATGGGGACGCGGTTCCCCTCGAATACGCTGTCGCGAATGGTCAACGTACCGTCCATCTGGTGGAATGCGATCGCACCGCCTCGTGTGGTCGACAGGTTCTCCGAGAACACCGATCGGTCGACGGTGAGCTGGGTCTTCCCTGTCAGGCGAAGCGCACCCCCCGCGTACCCCGAGGCGGTGCCCCAGTTCTTGTGGAACGTGGACGACGTGATCGTGGCGACCACGCCGCCCGGCATTCCGATCGCGGCACCCGATCCGGCACGGTTGCCGAGGAAGCTGCTGGTCTCGACGGTGAGCTCGCCCACCCCGCCGAGCGCGAGTGCGTTCGACCCATCGACCCCGGCGAATGTCGTGTTCGTGACGCGCACCTCGCCGACGTTCGAGATGCCGAGCCCGCCACCGCGCACGCCGCCAGGATCGCCCGCAGGTTCGGCCTCGTTCGGGCCCTGGAAGGTCAGGCCATCCACCGTCACGGTGGTGCCGCTCGCGCCGGTGAGGTTGAAATGCCGCCCGGTAGCACCGTCGGCCATCGTGACCGTCGTCCCTGCACCCGTGAGAGTCAGCTGCACGTTGGCGGGAATTGCCGCGGTGAGCGTGGTCGCCACCGGGGCGAAGTCGGGCGCAAGGGTGACCGTCGACGGCCCAGCGCCGAGCGCCTCGACGACGGTCTGCAGTTCGAGCGCTGAGTGGACCGTCGCATCTGCGGCGAGCGCCGCTGGTGCGACGACGAACGAACCGGCCACGACGATCGCGCCAATCCCCCCGGCGAGCCCTGATCTCCATGTCGCGTGCGCCATCGCCACCCCATTCCGTGTCACGGACCCCCCGTTGACACTGGCCCGAGACCCCGTCTCGCGCCGATACCGCCCCGCAGGAGCGGGCGATAATTGTGCATTCATAGCCAACTCTCGCCTGTCCCATATGTGCCCGTCAAGTGTTTTCTCCGATCACCCTTGACAGAGCACGGCGCTCGAACTTAACTGTGTGGAACCCAGTGATGAACAGCTGACCGTGGTGGGAGGGTGCGTGGTTGACGAGGACTCGGCGTCGCGCACCAGGGCGTTGCTGCAGCACACCGCGGATCTCCTGATCTCGGCGTACCGCGACCGCTGCCGCACCGTCGAGGACCGGGGCCGTTGCGGCGTGAGCGGAGCGGCCTGCGCCGCGTGCAGCGCGATTGCCGAGGTGCAGGACATGATGCGCTTCGTCGCGAGTTCAGCCCTTGAGGCGACCGCGCTCTGCGCACACTTCGAGCGCGAGCTCCGGGAGCTTCGGGCCGAGTGCCCGCCACGCACGGCGGCCTGAGATTTTGGGCGTGCGGGGCCTCCCGGTTTCGCGACGGAACCCGAGGAGACCCAGCCTGGCACCGAGGATTATGCAGAACGCGCCGGGGGAAACTTGGGGATCACGGCGCGGCTTCGATGTCAGGCCTTGCACTGGGAAGCTAACGCTGAATTGGTGCGAGTGTCAACCCGCTTGCGGCGCGCCACGCAGGACGGGAGGAATGACGCCGCTGTGGCCGACCGAGGGGATGGGGGATGGGGGTATCGGTCGACCACAGCGATGCGCTAGCTTCATCAACTCCGTCGTTGCGAAGAATCCACCAGCTTTGAGAAGCACACAGAGACATGACCGCGGCCTTGCCCCTCCCTTTTCCGCACGAGACCCGGGAGCCGGTTCTGTGTTGTGCGTTGTCTACCTCTCAGGAACAACAGTATGTGGACGACACCGCAATTTTCGGGGCCTGAGTAGCGGTTTTTGCCGAGTGGAGTGCGCCGGCGAGTGTGGTGAGTGCTGCACGAGCCGCCAAGGACCCTGGTGGACCCGCCCACCCTAGCGCAACTCATCCCCCTCGTGCGTCGCCCAGCTGTGCACCGCTTCCACCACCTCCTGTCGCGTCGACGCACGCAGCTTCCGCATCAACCGGTGCACATGGTTCTCCACCGTCCGGATGCTCAGCACCAGTTCTTCCTGGATCTGCCGATTCGTCATCCCACCGGCAATCAGCCGCGCGACCTCTTCCTCGCGCGGGGTGAGCTTCGCTTCAGCGACCACCACTTGCAGGAGGTCAAGGCCACCGTTCTCGAGCGACGCGCTGAAGACGTCGCGCTCCTGCGCGACGCGCGCAGCCAAGCGCGAGTCTCCCTGGACATCGGGCGACTGCGTGAGCTCCCGGTACGCCTGCATCACAAACCCGGTTTGCCCGGTCGACTTGAGCGCCGGGAGCACGGCGAGCACTCCCAGAACGTCGCCACGAGCACGGGCGCGCAGATACGTCAGCTGCGCGTCGAAGAGCGGGCTCCCCATGCCCTCACACCATCGCTCCACCAAGATCGCGCGCGGCTCGTCGTAACGATAGGTCAGCGAGAGAAGCGCGCTCTGCACCGCGGCGAGATACCCTCCGCGACGGTACATGTCTACGGCGTCCTCCCAGCTCGTCCGAGCGGCGCGACCCGGTTCGCCGGCCACCGCGGCGAGTTTCGCGTCTGCCCACGCCAGTGACACCCCCACGGCGCCGGTCCCACTCAAGTGCGTCTCCTTCAGGTCGGCGACGAGCGCACGCACCTCGTCCACGCTCCCATTGACGCTCATTACTCCGAGCACCCGAGCCCGCAAATACCCAAGCTGCGGGAACAGGGGCGGCTCGCCGAGTACGGTCACCACCTCGTTCAAACGCGCAACGCTCACGCTCTGCCCGCGGATCACGATCTGCATGCTGAGGACAGACAGATATGAGAGCATGCTTCGCGCATCGAGATCGTCCTTGGCATGCTCGAAACCAGCGAGCGCGATCCGCATGGCACGCTCGTGCTTCCCACGCAAAAGCGCGGTGAGTGCTTCGAGGAGCCCAACGGGCGCCGAGGCCTGTTCAGAACTCCGACCAGACAAGGCAGCCAGGGCACGCTCCGCCTGCGCCAGCTTGCCGCGCGCTAAGTGCACGCAGGCGAGCGACCGCTGCACTTCGATCTGCACAGCAAGCGGCGCGTCCCCGAAGCCAAGGAGCTGTTCCTCGACATCGACCGGGATCGCGTCGAGTTCGACACACATGCGCACCCGCGCGGCAACCAGAATACCTGCGTAGGCACCGGTGTCTGTGTGGTCCGCGAGCACGGCGAGACCACGCGCGAGGTCTCTGCGTCCGTAGGCGTACATGCGCGCTTCCCAGACGCGTAGCCACGCGCGCTGCTCGGGAGTCGCCGCAAGCGCGGCAACCGACTCGATCAGCGTGAGGATTCGGCCCGGCTCCTCCCCCTGGTCCACGAGCACTTCGACCAGCTGCAACCCGGTCTCGGCGTCGTGCGTCTCCTCCCACTCGATGGTGTGTGTTCGCAGCACGGCGGCCCGGTGCTCGGCGACGCGGCGCAGCAGCAGTGGTCCGACGCGGCCGAGGCGAATTTCGCGCTGCGGTGTCTCAGCGCTTTCGAGCGGTCGAGAGGTCACCTCCTCGATCTGTGAGCCGATGCGCGTTTGCCGAATCGGCCGCTTCCGATGGCGCAGCATCTCCCCCAGGATCGGTGGCGTCACGGTCACCCAGTGATTCGTGCCGGAGGGCTCAGCCGCAATCAGGCCGTCCTCCTCGAGCCGTTCGAGCGCCGGCTCACCTACGAGGTCAACGGCTTCGGTCGCTGCGACGAGTCCTGCGAGCGCGAGCGTTTCAAGAGCCTCCGCATCGGCGACGTCGGTGCGCGGCGCATAACCGCGCACCATGGGGGCAAGCCGCGGGCTCCAGAGCTCGCGCACCGCGGACCACTCGCCGTCCACGAGTTTCATCGCGCCCTCGATGGTCGCGATCTCCGTGATCGCGATCGCAAGCTTCACGAGACCACCGGACTTCGCGTATACGCGGCTGAGCGTAGTTGCGTCGAGTGGCGATCCGTTTACTCCGTGCAGCACCGCTCCGATCTCCTCAAGCGAGAGGAGCGGCAGTTGCACGCTCGCCGCGCGCGGCGAACGCTCGAGCATCATGGTCTCACTGCTCGTCAGCATCACGATTTGCAGCGGTGCCGAAACGCGGTAGTGCGTAATCGCCGCCTGGAGCAGCGGGGGGAGCGCCTGCGGGCCGTCAACCACGAGGGTCAGCAGGCGTCCGCCGAACGCACGGTCCATGTGCGCGGCGAGCTCGATCGGCCCGGACACTCCGGACGCCGGGATCGCCCGCCCTTGTTCAACGAGCGCAGCGAGCAGCGCGCTCGGCAGCGGTCGTTCGTCTCCGACATCGGGCAGGAGCAGCGACGCTTGCCCGGACTCTCTCACTTCGGTGTGGAGCTCTCGGAGAAACCGAGTGCCCCCGTTGCCGCGCGGCGACAACAGTTCAACATCGTAACCGGCGTGCAAATAGCGACGCAGCAATTGCACCATGTGCGGGCGCGGTTGATAGGACACCTTGCGCAACACGACCTCCAGGTCCGGATCCCCCCGAGCCCCGTGGATTCGGCCGCAGGACGTACCTGCTCTGCCACTTCAAGTCTACGCGCGACGATTCCACTACTCAGTTGGGACACACGCACCGGGGCAGAGCCACGTTCTGCGCGCAGGGGAGCCTCGCTCGCACCCAGTTCGCGCCCGCGCCAGATGAAACAACAAAACCCCCGGGGAAACCGGGGGCTTTGCGTGACTCTCTGTAGCTGAGGCGGGGCTCGATCCCGCGACCTCACGATTATGAGTCGTGCGCTCTAACCAGCTGAGCTACTCAGCCAAACTGGCCCGCACGAAGGCGAGCCAGAGAGTCAGAGCCCCGACCCAGGATTGAACTGGGGACCCCTTCCTTACCATGGAAGTGCTCTACCACTGAGCTATCGGGGCGTGTCCACCTCGCGGCGACAACCGTTTGAGAATAACACCTTTCGCATCCGGATGTGAAATCTGCTTGGCTAGTACGTGCGCGCCGGGCATGTCGGCGCACCAACACAACAGAAAGAGGAGCGCGTGAACAGCCGCGTCGTTGCCATCGTCGGAATCATCCTGGCACTGTGGATGTCGCTCGGGCGGTGGATGTTTGGCATTGGCGGCACACTGTCGTGGTGGTACGTGCCCGCGATCGGACTCACCTTCGCCGCCCTGCAGCTGTGGCTCGCGCGCCGCATCAGCATCACCCGCGAGCGCGGCAAGCAGACGAGCCGCAGCACGATCGTCTCGCTTATCCTCGCGTGGCTGTGCGCGCTCGGCTTCGGCCTCACCGTGCCCGACCTCGCGGACGGCACGCTCGAGTCGATCCTCAGCCTCGCCTCGGGCTCCGCGTTCTCGGCGGAAATGTCGATCGCGCTCTGCAATCCGCTCGGGATCATTGCGTTCGCGCTCGCGATCGCCGCCCTCGGCTTCGCCTACGCTGACGCGCGGGATCCGAAGCCCGAGGAGGACGAACTCGACGAGGGCGGCATGGTGCCGCACCCACTCGGCTAGCCACCCCACCCCCAGCGATTCGGCGTATCCAAGCCCGTTTCCCTGCTTCGGGCTTGGATACGCCGAATCGCTGGGCGTGGCGGTCGGGCGGGCCGGCAGGTGGGCAGATGGGCGTGCGGGCAAGCGGGCGGACACCGCGCACCAAAAAGCCCCTCACCTGGGTGAGGGGCTTTTCCTGGCGGAGGGTAGGGGATTTGAACCCCTGAGACGGGGTTACCGCCTGCTTGTTTTCAAGACAAGTTCCTTCGGCCGCTCGGACAACCCTCCACCGATGAGCCTAGCAAACAGTGCGCACCCGCAGCGACGGCTGGCCTCAGCCGAGGCTGGGGAAACGCTCGCGCAGCGCGGTCAGCAGGCCGTTCTCCTCGATCGTGCCGGTGACGCGCGAGGCCACCTTCTGCACCTCGGGAACCGCCTGCCCCATCGCCACCCCGTCACCGCGGCGCGCGGCCCACGCGAGCATGTCGATGTCGTTGCGGCCGTCGCCCGCGGCGAAGACGCGCGACGCGTCGATCCCGAGCCGCTCGCGCACCACCTCGAGCGCGCTCGCCTTCGTCACCCCATCGGGCGCGATGTCGAGCCACGACGTGGTGCCGACCGCGTACGAGACGTGCGTGAGCCCCAGCGTGCGCACCGCGCCGACGAACTCCTCCAGCCGGTGATCCGGGGACACGACGACCACGCGCGAGGCCTGCACGCCGAGGAGCTCCTCGAACGCCACCTGGCGCTGCTCCGAGGGCAGCGTGCCCGTGGGGATCTGCTCCGTGTACAGGAAGCCGCCGTCGGCGAGCTCCACGGCGAAGCGCGCGGTGACGAGCTGCGTGCGGATCTTCTGCAGCGCCTCGCTCGGGTCGAACGCCTCGACCATTTCCCGGCGGTAGGCGCGCGGCGCGAGCGCGTCGCGCTTCAGCGTGACCGCGCCGTTCGCCGCGACCACCCACTGGGGGCGGATACCGAGGCGCTCAACGATGGGCAGCGTCGCGTCAACCGAGCGGCCGGTCGCGATGACCACCTCGTGCCCCGCGGCGTTCAGCGCGCGAATGGCAGCGGCGAGATCCGGATCGATGCGCCCGCCGGCCGGGTCGTCGCCAGCGCCCTCGCCGAAGCCGTGGCTCAGCACGGTCCCGTCCAGGTCGAGCGCGATGAGGTGCCGCTCAGTGTCGGTCACGGCCTGCAGCGAGAGCGCGGTCATCGACTATCCCTCGCCGATCGGCGTCAGCACCTCGAGGCCGCCCAGGTAGGGGCGCAGCGCCTCGGGCACCGTCACGCTGCCGTCGGCGCGCTGGTGCGTTTCGAGGATCGCGACGAGCCAGCGCGTGGTGGCCAGCGTGCCGTTCAGCGTGGCGACCGGGCTGGTCTTGCCGCTCTCGGTGCGGAAACGCGTGGCGAGGCGGCGCGACTGGTACGTCGTGCAGTTCGAGGTCGAGGTGAGCTCGCGGTACGCATCCTGCGTAGGCACCCACGCCTCGATGTCGAACTTGCGCGCGGCGCTCGAGCCGAGATCCCCCGCGGCGACGTCGATCACGCGGTAGTGGAGGCCGAGCGACTGGAGCATCTCCTCCTGCCAGCCGACCAGGCGGTCGTGCTCGGCCTCGGCGTCTGCCGGGTCCGCGTACACGAACATCTCGAGTTTGTTGAACTGATGCACGCGCAGGATGCCGCGGGTGTCCTTGCCGTGCGAGCCGGCCTCGCGGCGGTAGCAGGTGGACCAGCCGGCGTAGCGCATGGCGCCGGCGCCGAGGTCGATGATCTCGTCGGCGTGGTACCCGGCGAGTGCCACCTCGCTCGTCCCCGTGAGGAAGAGGTCGTCGGCTGGCAGGTGGTACACCTCGTCGGCGTGCTCGCCGAGGAAACCGGTGCCGCGCATCACCTCTGGCTTCACGAGCGTCGGCGTGATGAGCGGGGTGAAGCCGTGGGCCAGCGCGCGATCCAGCGCGAGGTTCATGAGCGCGAGCTCGAGCCGCGCGCCCACCCCGCGCAGGAAGTAGAACCGTGCGCCAGAGACCTTCGCGCCGCGCTCCATGTCGATGGCGCCGAGCAGCTCGCCGAGCTCCAGGTGGTCGCGCGCGGGGAAGTCGAACTCGGGCTTCTCGCCCACCGTCCGCAGCGTGACGAAGTTCTCCTCGCCGCCGGCCGGCACACCATCGATCACGAGGTTCTCGATGCGCATCGAGACCGCGGCGAACTCCGCCTCAGCGGCCTTCGCCCGAGCGTCAGCGGCCTTCACCGCTGCCGCAAGCTCCTGCGCGCGCGCGATGAGCGCCGGCTTGTCCTCCTTGGAGGCGGCCTTCACCTGCTTGCCGAACTCGTTCTGCTCGGCGCGGAGCGACTCGAACTCGGTGAGCGCTGCGCGGCGAGACGCGTCAGCTGCGAGCGCTTCGTCGACCACCGCCTCGCTGTTTCCACGCGCGCGCTGCGAACGCTTGACGGCCTCAGGATCGGTGCGGAGGAGTACTGGATCGATCACATCGCCCAGCTTACCCGTGCGGAGCTGGGCGCTGGCGGCCTGGCACTACGCTTGAGCCATGATCGCACCCCCGGAGCGGCATCAGCCGAGCGCGGCAGTCGTGTACCACCCGCTGAAGACGGACCTCGCGGCGCTGCGCTCAGCGGTGATGATGCAGGAGCGGCGGCACGGCTGGGCGCCGACGCAGTGGCACGAGACCGAGGCGCACGACGCTGGCGTTGGCGCTGCGCGCCGAGCGCTCGAGCGCGGCGCGAGCGTGGTGCTCGCGAGCGGGGGTGACGGCACGATCCGCGCGGTGTCGGAGGTGCTGCGCGGCTCGGGGATCCCGCTCGTGATCATCCCGCAGGGCACCGGCAACCTGCTGGCGCGCAACCTGGGGGTGCCACTCACGCGCATCGACGAGGCCGTGCGCGCCGCGTTCACGGGCCGCAACCGCGCGGTGGACGTCGGGATCCTGACGATCACGCGCGAGGACGAGAGCGCGGACGAGCACCTGTTCCTCGTGCTCGCCGGCATGGGCCTCGACGCGCGTGCCATCTCGGCGACGCGCGCCACACTGAAGAAGCGGCTCGGCTGGCTGGCGTACGTCGACGCCGGGGTGCGCACCATGCTGCGCGATGGACCCCTCCAGATCCACTACTCGATCGACAACTCCCCGCTCAAGCCGCTGTCGGTGTACACCGTGATGATCGGCAACTGCGGACTCATGCCGGGCGGGGTACTTCTCATCCCCGAGGCGAAGCTCGACGATGGGCTGCTCGACATCGTCGCGCTGCGGCCGCTCGGGGCGTTCTCCTGGTTGCGCATCTGGAACAAGATCGGGTGGGAGAACGGGGTGCTCAGGAAGTCGAAGGCCGGGCGCAAGATCATCGATCTCACGAACGACACGAAGTCGGTGAACTACTCGCAGGTGCGCAGCTATGCGCTGTCCGTGTCGCAGCCCGAGCCGGTGCAGCTCGACGGCGACGACTTCGGGTACGCACTCGCGGTGAGCGGCGTGGTCGATCCCGGTGCGCTCCTGGTGCGCGTGCTCCCGGAGTGGAAGGCGCAGGCGTAGCGCCAGCCACCCCGGGAAACTGCGCGGGATCAGTCCGCGGTCTCGGGCTTCGCGGTGTTCGAGGTCTCGGGCTTCGCGGTGTCCGAGGTCTCGGGCGTCGCGGCCTCCGCATCGCAGTTGCCGAGCCCGGTGACGCGCTCGTATGGCAGCGTCGGCGCGTCGCCCGGTGCGCTCGCGTCCAGTGGCATCGCGGCGACCTCGCGCGCCTCGCGGAGCGGGAACACGTTCCACTCGTCTGGCATCGCGGTGACCGCGTTGCGGCGGTACTCGAGGTACTCGCCGGTCTCGGGGTCGTAGCCCGAGGTGGGCATCCAGCCGCTCTCCGCTGGGCTCCCCGAGCCGGTGTGGAGCGGCGTGCCGTCCTGCGTGAAGAGCTGGACGCCGTCGAGCGGCTGCCCGGCGCAGTCGTAGGCGAAGATGTTGAAGATCTCAGCGCCGTCGGTGGTGAGCCCGAAGCTCTGCTGATACTCGGGCGCTTCGGCGGCCCCGCCGCTGGCCCCGCGCAGCACATCGATCGCCGTCGGCGTGAGGACCACGATCGCGAACACCGCGACCGCGCTCGCGAGGCGGCGCAGCCACACGCCCCAGCCGGCGGGCGCCCACCGCCCGCGCCCCCACTGGACGCTGACGATCACGGCGGCGACGGCGAGCCCCGCCCACAGCAGCGAGCGGATCGGGATGCCGGCGAAGAGGCACACGACGGCGGCGAGCGCCGCGCCGCGCGCGAGCCACCACAGGGGGCGGAGTGCACCCGCGAAGTCGCGCACGGCGACACGGGCCGGGGTGGCCTCCCACCAGGCCTGCCAGCCGGCGCTCCACGCCGCCGAGCGCTCGGCGAGGCTGGGCCGCTGCCCGGCCTGGCCGCTGCGCTGCGGGAGCCCGGCGGCCTGCCGGAGCTCAGCGGCGTACTTCACGGGGTCGCCGAGCGCGGGATCCTCGCCGAGCCGGTCGGTGAGGTCTGCGGCGAGGCCGTCGGTGAGCTCATCGACCTCGTCCTGGCCGAGATCGGCGAGCTGCGAGCGCACCGCTGCGACGAAGGTGCGCGCGCGGGCCTCGCGGCTGCCTGCGGTGCCCGGCTCGGCGGCTGGCACGGTGCCGGGCAGCGGAGTCGTGGCGTTCCAGTCCTCGGGCGCGTGGCCCTCTGGGGTGCGCGATGCGGTGGTCATGCGCTGGCTCCTTCCTGCGCGGCGGGCGTCGCCCCTGCAGCCGCTGTGGCGTGTGAATCCGGTGAGATGAGGCGGGTCAGCGTCCCGGCGAAGCGGTCCCACCCGGCGCGCTGCTCGGCGAGCAGCTCGTGCCCTGCCGGGGTGATGCTGTAGTACTTGCGGTGCGGGCCCCCCTCGGAGGGGACCACATAGGTGGACAGCGCGCCGGCCGCGTAGAGCCTGCGCAGCGTGCCGTACACGGAGGCGTCGCCGACCTCGGCGAGGCCAGCCTCACGCAGGCGGCGCACCACGTCGTAGCCGTAGCCGTCCTCGCGCTGCACGACGGCGAGCACCGCGGCGTCGAGCACGCCCTTCAGGAGCTGAGTCGCATCCATCCGTTTCCTTTCCTGGACCGCGCACGGGAGCAGCGTGCGGCACGGCCGCGATCCCGATCGAGAAACCGTGCGGGATCGCGGCCGCGTCGCATCTCCCGCGTCCGCACTAGTGTGCATTACACAATAGTGCGCTGTCAAGAAGAGAGGACTGCGCCCGGGTCTGGCGCGCAGCAGTGGGCGGCGAGCGGCGGCTACGCCTCGCCGTCCGCGGTGCCCTCGATCACGCCGCGCAGCCAGTCGCGGGCGTCGCGGAACGCGTCGTCGTCGTGCGCCGCGCGAGTGGTGGCGGCGATGCGATCGGCGCGCGGGTACGAGCCGAGGAACACGACCTTCGGGCTGAACCGCTTCACCCCGAGCAGGGCGTCGGCGACGCGAGCGTCCTTCACGTGGCCCTCGGCGTCGAGCACGAAGCGGTAGCGCCCCATCCGATCGCCGATCGGCCGCGACGCGAGCAGCGTCAGGTTCACCCCGCGTGTGGCGAACTGCTCGAGCAGATCGAGCAGCGCGCCGGAGCGATCCTCGGGGAGCTCGATGATCAGCGAGGTCTTGTCCGCCCCCGTCGGCTCGCCCACGGGCACCGTGCGACTCACCATCACGAAGCGCGTCACCGCGTCCGGATTCTCCGCGATCCCCTCCGCGAGCACCTCAACGTCGTAGTGCTCCTCGATGCCGGGGGGCGCGATCGCCGCGTCGATCCCCTTGGTCGGGTCGAACAGATCGGCGGCGGCCTGCACGTTCGAGGTGGCGACGAGATGGCGGTGCTGGGACGTGTGCGCGTCCAACCAGTTGCGGCACTGCCCGTACGCCACCGGGTGCCCGGACACCACGCGCACGTCCTCGAGGCGCGTGCCCGGCTTCGCCACCAGCACGAAGCGCACGGGCACGAGGTACTCCCCCACAATGCGGAGGCCGGGGATCGTGGCGAGGAGGTCCTGCGCCACGGTCACGCCGCCGTCGATCGAGTTCTCGATCGCGATCATCGCCGCGTCGCTCCGCCCCGACACGACGTCGCCGAGGGCCTCGCCCAGGTTGTCGACCGGGTGCCACTCCTGGCCCGCGGCCTCGGGCGCCTGCTTCAGGGCCGCCTCCGTAAACGTCCCGGCAGGCCCCAGGTAGGAGTAGCGGCGGGAGGCGGCAGTGGTCTCAGACATGGCCCTAGGTTATCGGAGCACGCGGGCGACGAGCGCCTGCGCGGCCTGCTGCACGAGCGCGAGATGCTCGGGCCCGCGGAACGACTCGGCGTAGATCTTCATGACGTCCTCGGTGCCCGAGGGGCGTGCCGCGAACCAGGCGTGCTCGGTCTGCACCTTGAGCCCGCCGATCGCCGCGTCGTTGCCCGGCGCGCGGGTGAGGATCGCGATGATGGGATCCCCCGCGAGCTCCGTGTCCGTGACATCGCTCGGCGCGAGCGCCCCGAGCCGCGCCTTCTGCTCCGGCGTCGCCGCCGCGTCGATGCGCGCGTACGCCGGCGCACCGTGCCGCGCGACGAGCTCGTCGTAGCGCGCCGACGGCGACTGGCCAGTGACCGCCTGGATCTCGGCGGCGAGCAGGGCAAGCAGGATGCCGTCCTTGTCCGTGCTCCACGCGGTGCCGTCGAGGCGCTGGAAGGACGCCCCAGCGCTCTCCTCCCCGCCGAACACCACGGTGCCGTCGAACAGGCCGGGCACGAACCACTTGAAGCCGACGGGCACCTCGAGCAGCGCGCGGCCGTGCGAGTCCACCACGCGGTCGATCATCGCGGAGGACACGAGCGTCTTGCCGATGCCCGCCGCTGCCGGCCAGGCTGGCCGGTGCGTGAGCAGGTAGTCGATCGCCACCGCGAGGAAGTGGTTCGGGTTCATCAGCCCATCGGCGGTCACGATGCCGTGGCGATCAGCGTCCGCGTCGTTGCCCGTGATCAGGGAGAACTCCGCGCGGAACGCGTCGACCGTTGACATCACGTTCGCCGAGGACGGATCCATCCGGATCTTGCCGTCCCAGTCGAGGTGCATGAACCCCCACTGCGGGTCGACCCCGGGGCCGAGCACCGTGACGTTCAGCTCGTGCCGATCCCGGATCGCCGCCCAGTACGCGACGCTCGCCCCGCCGAGCGGGTGCGCGGCGAACGCGGTGCCGGCGTCGCGGATCGCCGCGAGGTCGATCACCTCGGTGAGGTCGTCGACGTAGCCGCCGAGGAAGTCGAAGCGCTCGGCGGAGGCGACGGCGTGGGCGTCCGCGCGCGGGATCGCGGCGATGCCCGCCTCGAGCAGTGCGTTTGCGCGCGCCGCGATCCAGTTCGTCGCGTCGCTGTCCGCCGGACCGCCGTGCGGGGGGTTGTACTTGAAGCCGCCGTCGGCCGGCGGATTGTGGCTCGGGGTGACGACGATGCCATCGGCGCGCGCCGGATCGTCGGCCGCCAGCCCGCGGTTGTGGGCGAGGATCGCGTGGCTGAGCGCCGGGGTGGGGACGAACCAGGCGTCGCCCTCCCCGGCGGAGGGGCGCACGTCGACCCCAGCGGCGAGCAGCACCTCGACGGCGGTGCGCTCGGCTGGCGCCGACAGCGGGTGCGTGTCTGCACCGATGAAGAGCGGGCCGGCGATGCCCTGTGCCGCGCGGTACTCCGCGATGGCGGCGCTGATGGCGGCGATGTGCGCGTCGGTGAACGCGCCGGAGAACGCCGAGCCGCGGTGCCCTGAGGTGCCGAACACGACGCGCTGCGCCGGGTTCGCGAGGTCCGGCGTCGTCTCGGCGTACGCCAGGAGCAGGGCGTCGACGTCGACGAGGTCTTCGGGTCGGGCTTTCGTGCCTGCGCGTTCGTGCATGCCAGCTATCCTCCCACGCCGCCTGGCGGCCCGCCCCCGCTCGCCCCCGCCTTCCCTTCCTCTCCTCTCCCCCGGATCGGGGTCACTTCGGCAGGGTGTCGCGGCCGCTGGGCACACGACACCCTGCCGAAGTGACCCCGATCCGCTTGGGGCGGGCGGGCGGGGCGGGGGGCGGGCGTAACCGGGCGTTCACAGGGGCGGGCTATCCTAAAGCCATGATCGAGAGTGTGGTCCACCCCCGCCGAGACGACATCGAGTGCTGGCTCACCGACATGGACGGGGTGCTCGTACACGAGAACCGCGCGATCCCCGGGGCGTCCGAACTGCTCGAGCACTGGCGCGAGGCAGAAATGCCCTACCTCGTGCTCACCAACAACTCGATCTTCACCGCGCGCGATCTCAGCGCACGGCTCGCCGCCTCGGGGATCGACGTCCCCGAGGACCGGATCTGGACGAGCGCGCTCGCCACCGCGGCCTTCCTAAAGCAGCAGAAGCCCGGCGGCTCGGCATTCGTCATTGGCGAGGCCGGCATTCTCACCGCGCTGCACGACGCCGGGTACGTGATGACCGAGTCTGATCCCGACTTCGTGGTGGTTGGCGAGACCCGCAACTACTCGTTCGAGGCGATCACGAAAGCGATCCGCCTGATCAGCCGCGGCGCGCGCTTCATCTCAACGAACCCGGACGCCACGGGGCCGAGCCCGGAGGGCCCGCTCCCAGCGACGGGCGCCATCAACGCGCTCATCACGAAGGCGACGGGTATGGAGCCCTACATCGTCGGCAAGCCGAACCCCATGATGTTCCGCTCGGCGCTCAACAAGATCGGCGCGCACTCGCACAACACGGGCATGATCGGGGACCGCATGGACACCGACATCATCGCGGGCATGGAGGCCGGCCTCCACACCGTGCTCGTGATGACGGGGATCTCGGATCGCGCCGAGATCGAGCGCTTCCCCTTCCAGCCCGACGAGGTGCTCGGCTCGGTGGCGGAACTGCTCCCCAAGGCCGAGGGCAACTAGACGGCAGTCAGGCTCCCGCTCCCGAGCGCCCCAGGACGGCGGTAGCGGTCGTGGCGGCGCAGCCGGCGGTGCTCCTCGTTCTGCAGCTGAAGGGCCGCGAGCTCCTGCGCGATCGCGTCGCCCATCCGGCGGCTGAAAGCCTCCGGCTCGTCCGATGCGTCCGGGTGCTCCGCGATCACGCGGTCCACGATGCCGTGCGCGACGAGGTTGCCGGTCGCGACGCCCTGCTGCGCCGCGAGCTCCGGCGCGTGCGCCGTGTCCCGGTGCACGATCGCCGACGCCCCCTCCGGGGGAAGCGGCGACAGCCACGCGTGCTCGGCCGCGAGCGTCCGGTCGGCCGGCAGCAGCGCGAGCGCGCCGCCGCCCGTGCCCTCGCCGAGCAGGATCGAGAGGGTGGGCCCGCGGTGCGTGGCGAGGTCAGCGAGGCAGTGCGCGATCTCCGACGCGAGACCGCCCTCCTCCGCCGCCCGTGAGAGCGCGGCGCCCGGCGTATCGATCACGGTGATCAGCGGGAGCTGGAGGTCGTCGGCGAGGCGCATCGCGCGGCGAGCGGCGCGCAGCGCTCCGGGGCCGAGCGGGGCACGCGTGCGTTGGGAGCGCCGATCCTGTCCCACGACGACGGCGGGAGCGCCGCCGAAGCGGGCGAGGCACAGCGTGAGCCCGGGATCACGCTCCCCCTGACCTGTGCCAGAGAGCGGCACGACATCGGTCGCGGCTGTGCGGAGCAGTTCGCGGAGGCCCGGGCGGCGCGGATCACGCGTCCGGGTGATCGAGGCCCAGGCGTCCGCGGATCCTGCCGGACGCTCGTGCGCGGACTCCGGTGTCTCCGCGAGCTCGACGAGTTGCTGATGCGTGGGCCGCTCAAGGATGCGGAGTGTTCGCCCTACCACGTCGCGGAGTTCCCGCGCGGGGAGTACGCCATCGATGAGGCCAAGCCGCGCGAGATTCTCAGCGACCTGCACACCTGAAGGAAATGTCTCCCCCATGAGCGCTTCATAGACGCGCGGGCCCAGGAAGCCGACGAGCGCCCCGGGCTCCGCGACCGTGACCTGCCCGAGGGATCCGAACGATGCGAGCGCGCCGCCCGTCGAGGGGTGGCGCAGGTACACCAGGTAGGGCAGGCAGGCGGCCTTGTGCGCCGCAACCGCCGCGGCGATCTTCACCATCGCGACGAACGCGACGGTGCCCTCCTGCATCCGGGTGCCGCCGGAGGCCGGCGACGCCAGCACCGGCAGGCGTTCGGCGGTGGCTCGCTCCATCGCGCGCACGAAGCGCTCGGCAGCCGCCGTGCCGACCGACCCGGCGAGGAAGCGGAACTCGCAGGCGATGAGCACCACCCGTCGCCCGTCGACGCGCGCCTCGCCGGTGATGATCGACTCGTCGACCCCGCTCTTCTCCGCCGCGACCGCGAGCTCGGCGCGGTAGGCGTCGCCGAGATCCGGCTGCGCGGGCGTCGTGTCCCAGCTCACGTAGCTCCCAGGGTCCGCGATGAGCTCGATGAGCTCGCGCGCGGAGCGCCGCACGGCGGTCACGCGAGCGCCCCCGTCGCGGCGGGCGTTCGATCCGCGGTCTCCGCGAGCCAGGCGCGGATCTCGTCCCCGTGCTGATCGAGCGTCGGCGGCGCCTGGTGCGCCGTGCGCGCGCGCTCGGTCTCCCCCGCCGCGTCGACGTCGAAGAAGCGCAGCGCCGGCCCGGGAAGCGAGATCGTGCCGAGCGCCGCGTGTTCGACCTCGACGACGAGACCCTGCGACCTCACCTGATCCCACGCGTACACCTCGGGCAGGCTCCGCACCTTGCCGGCCGGGATCCCCGCGGCCGCGAGTCTGGTGAGCAACTGCTCGGTGTCACTGTCGGCGAACGCCGCTTCGACGGCACGAATCGTGGCCTCACGCGACGCCACGCGCTCGGCGTTCGATCCGAACCCCGACGCGTCGGCCTGCACGCCGAACTCCGCGCAGAACGCCTGCCAGAGGCGCTCGCTCCCCACACTCATCTGCACGGCACCGTCCCGGCAGCGGAAGAGACCGTAGGGCGCAATCGAGGGGTGGTGGTTCCCCTGCGCACGCGGGTGCTCTCCCGCGACCGTCGCACGCGTTCCCTGGAACGCGTGGACCCCGACCACGGAGGAGAGCAGCGAGGTGCGCACCACGCGGCCGCGGCCGGTGCACGTGCGATCAACGAGGGCGGCAAGCACGCCGACGACCCCGTGGATCCCGCCCAGCAGGTCGGCGATCGGCGTGCCGACGCGCTGCGGGTCGTCCGGCCCGGAGCCCGTGAGCGACATCAGTCCGGCCTCACCCTGCACGATCTGGTCGTAGCCGGCGCGGCCGCCCTCCGGGCCATCGTGCCCAAATCCCGTGATGGAGAGCTGCACGAGTCGCGGGTTCAGCTCGGCGAGCGCTGCCGTCGAGAACCCCAGCCGATCCATCACCCCCGTGCGGAAGTTCTCGATCAGCACGTCGGCCCTGGCCAGGAGGTCGGTGAGTACCGCGCGGCCGTCCTCGCTTTTCAGATCCAGCGCGATCGACTCCTTGTTGCGGTTGCAGGACAGGAAGTACGTCGAGTAGCTGCCCCCGTCGCTGCCGGGAACGAAGGGAGGCCCCCACGACCGCGTATCGTCGCCGCCAGCCGGCGTCTCCACCTTGATGACGCGCGCACCAAGGTCCCCCAGCATCTGTCCGGCGTGCGGCCCCGCGAGTGCACGCGAGAGATCCACCACCAACGTCCCATCCAGTGTTCCCTGGTTCATCCTGCTGACCTTTCTTGCGTGCTGACGACGCGGATCACTTGCCCGCGGCGAGGTAATGCCCGATCGCGGCGACGGCCGCGCGGACTCCCGTGCTGAGCGTCGGCTCAAGGTCCGGGAGGAAGTACGGGGAGTGGTTGACCGGGGGCTCGGCGACGTCCGCGGCGAAGCCGCCGAAGAACCAGTACACGCCGGGCACGCCGATGCTGTCGGGCAGCGTGCCAAAGTCCTCCGACCCCATAGCCGGCGGGATCCGCAACACGTTCCCCCCGCCGAGCTCACGCTCGAGCGCGGCGCGTACCTCCTCCGACTCGCGCTCGTCGTTCGTGAGCTGGGGGAAGCGGTAGATCTCCTCGATGGTGGGGTGAGGGGCGCCCGACGCGTCGGCCTCGGCGTTGACGATGCGCGTGATCGCGCCGAGGACGTGGTCGCGGACGTCCGTCCCGAGCGTCCGGATGTTCAGGGTGAACTCGGCCTCCGCCGGGATGATGTTCTCCTTCAGACCTGCGTGGAAGGTGCCGCACGTGACGACGGCGGGCGCCTGCGGCGAGAGCTCACGCGACACGATGGTCTGCAGCCGGGCCACCATGTGCGCGCCGAGCACGATCGGGTCGATCGAGTCCTGCGGCTGCGAGCCGTGCGACTGCCTGCCGTGCACCGTGATCCGCAGGGCATCGGCCATCGCCATCGCCGGCCCCGTCGCGAGCGCGATGCTGCCGGCCGGTGCCGCCGGGAACACGTGCTGCCCGAGCACCACCGTGGGGCGCGGGGCGCGCTCCCAGAGGCCGTCGGCCACCATGGCGGCGGCCCCGGCCGCGGTCTCCTCCCCCGGCTGGAACACCCACACGACCGTGCCGCGCCACCGCTCCGGCTGCCGGACGAGCAGCGCGGCGGCAGCGAGCGCGGCGGCGACGTGCGTATCGTGCCCGCACCCGTGCATCACGGGCACGACGGTGCCGTCCGGCAGGGTGCCGGTCGCGGTTGAGGCGTAGTCGGCACCGGTGTCCTCGCGGATGGGAAGCCCGTCGGTGTCCGCGCGGAAGCCGACGACCGGCCCATCCCCGTTCCGCAGGATCCCGACGACGCCGGTCCCGCCGCAGCGGAAGTGTTCGATCCCCAGCTCCCCGAGCCGGGTCTCGATGAACTCCGCGGTGCCGTGCTCCTGCATCGAGAGCTCTGGGGTGCGGTGGAGGTGGCGGTAGCTGTCGTGCAGCTGCGCCAGCTCGGCCGCGGTCAGTTCCGTGTTCAGCATGTGTGGTGCTCCGTTTCGCTCGTGCGCGGCATCGCGCTAGTTGACCAGGGCGTCGTCCTCGGCCGGCTGGGCGCTCGCGCGATCACGCAGGACCAGCGAGAGCACAATGGCGAGGAGCACGACGATCGCGGTCGCGAACATGCCGAGCGCGGGAGCGACGGGGACCACGACGAACTGCATGATGAGCGCGAGCCCGATCGCGATGAGGGTAGGGCGGAGCTGCTTCATCGACACGATGGCCTGCACGAGCACGGCGCCCATCAGCGAGGGCAGGATGTAGAGGCGCGCCACCTCGATGAGGTCGGCGGGGATCACGGACACGAGCCAGCTGCCGAGCAGGCCGACGAACACGAGCAGGCTCACGAGGTGCACGGTTGCCGCGCCGCAGATCGCCATCACGGAGGCGAGATCGCCGCGGCGCGAGCCGGGCTTCGCCCCGATGCTGGACTGCGCGACGATTGCGGCCGGGAGCAGCTTGTTCGAGATGTTGCCGATCATGAAGGCCTGGTACATCGCCGCCGAGCCGAGAATCGGATAGTAGGTGACGGGTTCAACGACCCAGAACACGCCGAAGGTGGCCGCGACGGCAAGGAACGCGGTGAGCACCATCGGCCAGCTGAGCCCGAGGTCGGTGAAGAAGAAGAGGTAGAACGGCCCGGCGAGGGAGAGCAGGAGGCCGAGGATCATGGTGGCCGATCCGTACCGGCTCGTCTGCCGGTCGAACCGGCTCATCGCGGCGTCGGCGGTGGCGGCCGCGGCTGGAGTGTGTGTGGTGGTGAGTTCCATTGCGATGCTCCTAGGTGCTTATGCGGCGACGGGCGTGTGGAGGAGGAATGCGACGAAGAGGGCGATGAGGATCGAGAAGCCGAGCGCCCACTCCTTGAGCCACTTGAGGTGCAGCAGCTTCGCGATGAGCAGGCACAGCGCCATCACCCCAGCCGAGACGAGCACGAGGAGCAGGTGGAGCGAGGACTTCCCGGTCTCCGCAACGGCGAGCATCGAGAACGCGCCGAGCAGCGCGGCGGCGGGGATCAGCGCCATGATGGCGGGGTTTCGCTTGCTGAGCGTTTGCGAGCCACGCTTCAGGATCGGGGTGAGCAGCAGCGTGCAGAGCATCCACATGCCGCCGGAGAGACTCATCGCCATGAAGGCGACCGCGAACACCTGCTGCGTGTAGGAGTCAGCGCCGAGCTCCGCGCCCATGCTCGTCGCGGCGATGCCTGCGGAGGCGGTCTCCGTCGCGGCGGAGCCGATGAGGCCGATGCGCACGAGCACGGCCGGCGTGCCAAACAGGGCGAGCAGGGCGATCGCGACGAGCACGACCGCGAGCGATGGGCCGATCGAGGCGACCGCGCCGGCCCGGTACGACTCGCGAATTTCCTTGAGCGGCATGTCGATCCCCGCGGCGGCGGTGCGCGCTGCGCGGATGTACAGGAAGGTCTGGAGGAAGATCACCGCGAACACCCCGAGGGCGAAGATCCACAGGATCGGCGAGTTCGCGATCGCCCAGATGTCGGTGGATCCGGGGTCAGCAAATCGGTACGGCGCAGTTGCCGGCATGTTGTGCTCCTTTGCATCTCATGCGATGAAGACGAGAAATCTTTCGATCACCCTGCGGGAGAAGCCTGCCCGTCGACAAGGGCCTGGGCGAATCGGCCACGGATGTGGCGAGTCTCCCCGTTCTGGCGCATTCCACGGATTTCCACTTCTTGGCGCGTGCGAGTTCCGGCAGGGTGGGGGCATCCGCATTTCAACGGCGAAAGGCATCCGATACCGATGGACATCCAAAACCTGAGCGCAGTCGAGGTCACGCACCTCATCCGTCGCCGCGAACTCTCGGCCCGTGAGGCGCTCGAGAGCCACATCGCCGCGATCGAGGACCGCAACGCACCGGTGAACGCGGTGATCACGACCGACTTCGAGCGCGCGAGGGAGCTCGCGGCGCTGGCCGATGAGCGCACGGCACACGGTGAGCCGACGGGGATCCTGCACGGGCTCCCGATGACGCACAAGGACACGTTCAACACCGCTGGGCTGCGCTCGACGCAGGGTTCGCTCGCCCTTGAGCACCACACGCCTGAGCGGGACGATCTGCAGATCGCGCGGCTCGCGGCGGCCGGCGCGATCCGCACGGGGAAGACGAACGTGCCCGAGTTTGGCGCGGGGTCGCACACGTTCAACGACCTCTTCGGCACGACGACGAACCCGTACGCCCCCGACCGCTCGGCCGGCGGCTCCTCCGGCGGCGTCGCTGCGGTGGTCGCCTCGCGCATCCAGGCGTTCGGCGACGGCTCGGACATGGGCGGCTCGCTCCGGATCCCGGCGTCCTTCTGCAACGTGTACGGGCTGCGCCCCTCCTACGGGGTGATCCCGATGGAGGGCGCGACGAACGCGTACACCTGGCTCGCACGCTCCGGCCCGATGGCGCGGAGCGTCGAGGACCTCGCGCTGTTCATGCGCGCAAGCACGGGGCCGACCACCCTGCCGAACCCGAGCCCGCTCACGCCGGCCGACTTCGGCACGCCGCTCCCCGATCTGCGCGGGGTACGCATCGGCTACAGCTTCGACTTCGGGATCGGGATCCCGGTCGAGGCGGAGATCGTCGACGTGCTGCGCACGCAGCTGCAGGTGTTCGAGGACGCCGGCGCGATCCTCGAGGAGGCGAGCATTGATTTCTCCGACGCCGACGAGGTCTTCCAGGTGACGCGCGCCTACGACTTTGCGACGGGGATCGGGCCGCTCCTCGCCACGCACCGTGACGTGATCAAACCTGAGGTGATCTGGAACGTCGAGACCGGCCAGCAGCTGAGCGCCGCAGACCTCATCTCGGCGCAGGCCGCGCGCACCCGGCTGGAGGCCGCGGTGCAGGCGTTCTTTGCGCGCTACGACGCGTTCCTCAGCCCGGCAGCGCAGGTGCTCCCCTTCGACGCGAGCTGGCGGTGGCCGGAGTCGATCGCCGGCGTCGCCGCGCGGACGTACCTCGACTGGATGCGCTCCGCGTGCGTGCTCTCGGCGACGAGCCTGCCCGTGCTCGCGATGCCTGGCGGCTTCACCGCCGAGGGGCTTCCGGTCGGCTGGCAGCTCGCCGCGAACCACTACCGCGACCCCGCACTGCTGCAGTGGGCGGCGGCGTATGAGCAGGCGACTGGCTTTGCAAAACTGCCACCGAAACAACTCGTGCAGCGTCGCTAGACTACTGCTGCTCGGGTCCGAGCACGATCGGTTGAGGAGGACCGCGAGATGGCCACACCAGGGCTGAATCACTTGCAGCTGCGCATCGTGGCCGCGCTCCAGGTGGATGGCCGGGCCTCCTGGCGCAAGATCGCGGAGGCGCTCGGCGAGCCCGAGCGCACGGTCGCGCGGCACGGCTCGGATCTCCTCGAGAGCGGGCGCGTGGTCGTCGCCGCGGTGACGCACTACGAGCACCAGATGATCCTCGCGTGCGAGAGCACGGCCGGCACCGCCCTCATCAGCAGCGAGGCGCTCGCGCAGCGCGCCGACGTCACCTTCTGCTACCTCACCACGGGGCGCGCCGAGGTGGTCGCGGAGATCGGCTACCACGAGAACCTTCGCGAGCTCCTGACCCTGCAGTTGCCAGCAACCGCGGGGCTCAGGAGCTTTGCCGCGTTTCCGGTGCTGAAGTACTTCAAGACGATCCGTGGGTGGCGCAGCGGCGCGCTCACCGCGGCCGAGGAGCAGACGCTCCTCGCCAGGACCGGGAACGACCGCACCGAGTGGACCATTCCGGAGAGCCGCGGTCCCAAGGACGGTGAGATCCTGCGAGCGCTGCAGGAGGACGGCCGCGTCAGCATCGAGGCGCTCGCGCGCCGCGCGAAGATGAGCGAGACCTCCGTGGCACGCAGGATCGAGTGGCTCCTCGGCTCCGGCCAGTGCTCGATTCGAGCCCTCGTCGAGCCCGCGCTCGTCGGTTACCCGGTCGAGTCGATGCTGTGGGTCCAGGTGCCGCCGCACCGGGTCGAGGCGCTCGGGCACGAGCTCGGCACCTGGCCGGAGGTGCGATACGCCGCGGCCATCACCGGCGACTACCAGCTCGTGCTGAATCTCACTGCGACCACACACGCCGAGCTCTACGCCCTGCTCGCGCACCCGATCTGGTCGAGCGACGTGACCCACCTGCGCACCGACCTCATCGTCGAGGCGCGCAAGCGCGGTGGTCGTCTGCTCAGCAGGAGCTGATTACCGGCCGCTACTTCTTGATCGTCTTCCAGAGCATCTGCCCGAGCACGAAGGCGAGCAGCAGCGAGAACGCGACGTTCGACCAGAACGGCGGGATGTGCGTCGCGATGACCGACCCGACGGGCGACAGCACGCTCGCGGCGATCCCGAGGATCGCGGCGGCGCGAAGGTCAACGTTGCGGCGGCGCATGTTGCCGATCGTGCCCGAGATCGAGCCGGGGATGAGCATGATGAGCGAGGTGCCCTTCGCGATGAGGTCGCTCGCGCCGAAGAAGAACATGAGCACGGGGACCACGACGACCCCGCCGCCGACGCCGAGCAGCCCCGACAGTACGCCGGTGACGAGACCGGTGACCACGAGCAGCACGATGATGAGCGTGCTCTTCTCGATCTCGGCGTCGCGCTGCGGGACAACGAACCAGAGGCTCACCACCACCGCAGCGAGGAAGCCCATGAACAGCCAGCGCAGGAACCCGGTCGGCACCTTCGAGAGCAGGTAGCTGCCGATCTGCGCGCCAACGATCACGCCGGCCGCCAGCGCGATCGCCGTGATCCAGTCGACGTTGCCCTGGACCGCGTAGCCGATGCCGCCCACCACTGCGGCGGGCAGGATCGCGGCGACCGAGGTGCCGGCCGCGAGCCGCTGTTGAAAGCCGAGGAACATCACGAGCATCGGGACGAGGACGACGCCGCCACCGATCCCGAACACCCCCGAGAGGAGTCCAGTGAGTGCCCCGAGCAGGGCGAGAACGAGGAAGCTGGAGCGAGCAGGCTGAGTCATGAAGCGTCGATTCTGGAAGTGCGTGGGCGGGGTACTGAGTGCTGGGGGGTGCCGGGAGGCCGCCCCGCTCACCCTGACGCGTGCACCACGATGGCCGAACCGTCCGACCGCGGATCGCTCGCGGCCTCGTAGCCGTCTCGCGTCACGCGGATCACGTTTGAGTGGCCGAGATCCTCCGTGTACGGGGCGACCTCGGTGATCGCGAAGCCAGCCGCGGCGATCGCGTCGCGCGTGTGCTGCGGCACATCGGACTCGGCCATGACCCGCGCCGGCCCCATCCCGAGCCACTCCTCCACCATCCAGCGCGGCGCGTGCGTCGCCTCGTGCGGCGTCGCACCGGCGAGAGCGCGCAGCAGCAACTGGGCGTGGATCTGCGGCTGCGCGGCCCCGCCCATCGTCGCAGGCACCCAGGCGAGCTCGTCGCCGCGCAGGATGAGCACCGGCATGAGGGTGTGCCGCGGACGCTTCCCCGGCGCGAACGCGTTCGGGGAAGCCGGATCGAGGGAGAACGAGGTGCCCCGGTTCTGGAACAGGATCCCGGTCTCGGGTTCGAGGATGTGCGCGCCGA
Source organism: Leucobacter chromiireducens (assembly GCF_003917135.1). Lineage (GTDB taxonomy): Bacteria > Actinomycetota > Actinomycetes > Actinomycetales > Microbacteriaceae > Leucobacter > Leucobacter chromiireducens_A. Next base: position 147,466 of record NZ_RPDI01000001.1, on the reverse strand, counting down.
AGCTCCAATACACGGAGTTGATGAACGAGACGGCCCAGCCGTCCTCGCTCACCGCGGCGAAGCCGACGGTGTCCCCGCTCGCCTTCGCGGCACCGGCGGTCGGGAACGCTGGAGCGGAGAGCGCGACGAGCTCCTCGCCGGTGGCGCCACCGAAGGTCGGGTCCGAGAGGTGGCTCGCGCGGATCGCGTTGGCGTCGCGGAAGGCGCGCGCGAGCTCGCCTGCCCCCGCCCCGAGCGGATCCTCGATGCCCGCGGCGACCGCGTCGAGGGCGCGCAGCAGCATGAAGCCCGAGGTGTTCGGTGGCCCGGTGAGCACGCGCACGTCGCCGAACGCCCCCTCGAGCGGTGCAGCCCAGAACCCCTGATAGTCGATCGCGTCTTGCGTCGTGATTCGTGAGCCGAGCCGCTGCAGACCCGCGATCCAGCGCTCGGCCGTCTCGCCCTCGTAGAACTCGGCTGAGCCACCCGCGGCGATGCGGCGGAGTGTCCCGGCGAGCGCCGGCTGCGCGAGGGTCTCCCCCTCGGCGATCGGCTCACCGCCCGGGTAGAACACGGCGCGCGCGCCGGGATCCTGCTCGAGCGTCGCCCGGTCTTCAATCAGCGCGGCCGCCACCGAGCGCGAGTTGGGGAACCCCTCCTCAGCGTGGCGGATCGCGGCCTCGAAGTGCGCCGCCCACGGCCGGGTCGCCCCGTACTCGTGCAGTGAGTTCCAGCCGCAGACCCCGCCCGGCACGGTGACCGTGTCGATCCCGCGCAGCGGGAGCGCCTCGCCGTGCCGCTCGCGGAGCGCGGTGAGCGTCTGCGCCGCAGGCGCGGTGCCCGTGGCGTTCAAGAAGCGCACCTCGCCGTCGGGGCTGCGCACGAGCGCGACGAGGTCGCCGCCGAGCGCCACATTGTTCGGGTACACGACGCACAGGGTCGCGGCAGCGGCGAGTGCCGCGTCGATCGCGTTGCCGCCAGCGGCGAGCACGGCGGCCCCGGCCTCGGTGGCGAGGTGGTGCGAGGTGGAGATGGCGCCGCGCGGGCGCGCAGTGGTGGTCATGATCGCGCTCCCCCGTGCTCGTCGACCGCCTTGGCGATCTCCCGACTGATGTCGAGCACGTGCGCGCGGGCTTCCTCCTCGGCACGCGCACCGTCGCGCGCCGCGATCGCCTCGTAGATGCGTCGATGCGCGACGCTCGACGCCTGCCTGCGTGCCTTGGTCTGATACCTGCGCGCGCGGCTCGGTGCGATCTGGTTGGCGATCTGCTCGTTGATGAGGGAGAGCAGTGGGTTGTGCGTGTACTGGGCGATCGCCTGATGGAAGGCTCGATCGAGTTCGGCGTACCGCTCCTTCGTGACGTCGACCTCCATCGCCTTCACGAGCTCCTCGAGCTGCGTCAGGTCGCGCGGTTGGGCGCGAGCCGCGGTGATCCGGGCGATCGGCGGCTCCACGATGGCGCGCAGCTCCATGATGTCCGTGAGCTCCGTGCGCATCGCGGAGAACGCCTCGATGACGTCGTCGGACGCGCTCGCCACGGCGCCGGGGGCGAGGATAATCGTCCCCCTGCCGGGCTTCCGGTCGATCAGCCCACGGTTTTCGAGCTCCCGGAGTGCCTCGCGCACGGAGACGCGAGACACGCTGAGGAGCTGCGCGAGCTCGCGCTCGGCTGGGAGCTTCTCGCCCGGCGCGAGTTCACCCTCAAGGATCAACCGCTCCAGGTCGACCGAGAGCCGGTCAGGTACCGAGAGCGTTTCGCCCCGGTTCATCGAACCCCAGTCCATTTCGTCCACCAATCTCGTTCATCCGCGGTCCGCGCACGAGCGCGGAGTCCGCGACGTCGCTACTCGCCTTCGCCCTCGGCGCTCTTGCCGAAATAGGCCTCGTGCAGTCGCTCGTCTTCAAGCATCACACGCGCATCACCACCTCCGGAGACCTTAGCGGTTTCCATGAGATAACCACGATGCGCAATTGAGAGTGCCATGCGCGCATTCTGCTCGATGAGCAGCACACTCGTCCCGGCGGCATTGATCTCACTAATGATCTCAAACATTTGCGCGACGATTTTCGGCGCGAGCCCCATCGACGGCTCGTCGAGCATCAGGAGGCGCGGCTGCCGGATCAGCGCGCGCGAGAGCGCGAGCATCTGCTGCTCGCCCCCGGACAGCGTGGCGGCGACCTGATGCTTCCGCTCCTCGAGCCGCGGGAAGCGCGCGAAGACATCCGCGATGCCGGCGCCGAGGTTCGTCTTCGCACCCCAGTGCGCGACCTGCAGATTCTCCAGCACGCTCATGCGCCCGAAGATGTGGCGGCCCTCCGGCACCAGGGAAAGCCCGCGCTTCACCCGCTGCTCCGCGCGCAACCCGGCGATCGAGGCACCCCTGAAACTGATGCTGCCCCGGTGCTTGTTCAGGCCAGCGACCGCACGAAGCAGACTGCTCTTCCCCGCACCGTTCGCCCCGACCACGACGACGAGTTCGCCATCGTCAACGGACAGGCTCGCGTCGAGCACCGCGCGCACCACGCCGTAGCGCACGTTGAGCTCATTGATCTCAAGCATGTTCATGCTGCATCACTCCCGAGGTAGGCCTCCAGCACCGCTGGATTCGTGCGAATTTCGGCGGGGGTGCCGTCGGCGATGATGACCCCGTGGTCGAGCACCACAATCCGATCCGACACTCCCATCAGGAGATCCATGTCGTGCTCGATCAGGATCACGTCGATGCCGTGCGCCCGGATCCGCGCAATGAGCGCGGCCAGGTCGCGGGTCTCGCTCTCGTTCAACCCGGCGGCTGGCTCGTCGAGCAGCAGCACACGCGGCCGGGTCATGAGCGCCCGCGCGATCTCGACCCGCCGCTGCTGGTACGCGTCGAGCGAGGAGGCCCGCCGGTCACGGAACTCCCAGCAGTCCACAAACGCGAGGATCTCCTCCGCCTCCGCGACCGTCACGCGCTCGCCCTGGCGGACGAACGGGAACGGGGAGAGGAACTTGGGGACAAAGCCCGCAAGCCGCGAGTGGCCACCGACGAGCAGATTCTCGAGCACCGTCATGTCCCAGAAGAGCCGCACCGTTTGGAACGTCCGCGCGATGCCACGGGTCGCAACCGCGTTCGATTCGAGCCGCTCGGTGCGCTCCCCAGCAAGCTCGATCGTGCCTGAGGTCGCCCGGGTCACCCCCGAGATCGCGTTCAGCAGCGTCGACTTCCCCGCACCGTTCGGCCCCATCAGACCGAGAACTTCGCCGTGGCGCAGCTCGAACGAGACCGACTCCAGCGCGGTCAGCCCGCCGAACACCTGCTTCATCTCGGCCACGCGGAGCACCGGCTCGCCCGCAGCCGGAGCGTTGTCACCGTGCGCCGCCGGCTCGAGCGTGCCGGCCGGCGGCAGTGCGCCGCCGCGAGCGCGCGTCAGTTCGAGCCGCTTGGAGACGATGCCGCCAGGCCGGAGGATCATCAGCACCACGACGATGAGGGCGAGGATGCCGGTGCGGAACTCCGGGTGGGCCTGGATCAGGGGAATGTCCTTCGCGACAGCCTGGAAGAAGATCCACAGCACCGCGCCAGTGATCGGCCCCCACAGTGTCCCGGCGCCGCCAAGGATCACGAGGCTCAGGACAATGAAGTTGTCCTCGAGCGTGAAGCTGTCTGGGTTGACGAACTGATTCATGTGGGCGAAGAACACCCCGATCACGCCGGCCGTCGCCGCACCGACCACGTAGGCGAGCAGCTTGTAGCGGCGGGTGCGGATCCCGATGGACGCGGCCACGAGTTCGTCCTCGCGGATCGCAACCCAGGCCCGCCCCACCGGCGAGGCGATGAGCGAGGCCAGCGCGACCACGAGGATCACCACGACCGTGAGAATCACGTAGTAGGTGGTCGTGGGAGGGACCGCGCCACCGCTCAGGCTGAGTGAGGGGATGTTGCGAATCCCGACCGCGCCGCCGGTGAACTCCGTCCAGTTGATCGAGACGATGCGAACGATCTCGCCGAACGCGAGGGTCATGATCGCGAGGTAGTCCCCGCGAGCGCGGAGCGTCGGGTAGCCGATGATCGAGCCGGCGATACCGGCAAACACGATGGCGGCCACCACGCTGATTGGGAGCACCCAGGCAAGCGCCGCGGGATTGTCCGCGAGGAGTGACCCAAACGTACTCACCGTGAATATGGCCGCCGTGTAGGCGCCGACGATGAAGAACGCGATGAAGCCGAGGTCGAGCAGCCCTGTGAGCCCGACGAGGATGTTCAGGCCGGACGCGAGCGCGACATAGACGAGGGCGAGTGCTGCCACCCGGATCCACTTGTCACCGGGGAGCACGAGCGGGGCGATGAGCCCGAGCACGAGGAACACGCCGGGCCAGAGCCAACGGTTCAGCCCGAGATCGGGCTTCAGCACGACGATGGGTGTGGTGTGAGTGTTTGACATGATTAGACCTTCTGCACCTCTCGACGGCCGAGCAGGCCCTGCGGGCGGAGCCACAGGATGATCACGAGGATCCCGAACGCGATAACGTCACGGTAGGCGGACCCCTGCGGCACGTACGCGGCCGCGAGCTCCTCGCTGACCCCGAGCACGAGGCCACCGACGAAGGCGCCGGGGATACTCCCGATTCCGCCCAGCACTGCGGCGACAAGCGCCTTGAGCCCGGGGAGAAACCCCATGGTCGCCGCGGCGAATCCGTAGCGCTGGGAGTAGAGGAGGCCGGCGATCGCCGCCATCGCGGAGCCGAGCACAAACGTCGTGGAGATCACGCGATCCACGCCGATCCCCATGAGGCGCGCCGCGTCCTTATCCTCCGCAGTCGCGCGGATGGCGCGCCCGATGGGGGTGAAGCGAATCACCGCCCAGAACGCGAGGGTCACGAGCACCGCAACCGCGAGCACGACGGCGTCGATGGGCTGCACGCGCGCTCCAAGGATCATGAGCGGCGGGCCGAGGTCCGGGCGTTGCACGGGCACCTGCGCGGCACCGAACAGGAAGGTGGCGACCGCTCGCAACAGCATCGAGACCGCGATCGCCGTGATGAGCATCGAGAGGATCGGCGCGCTGCGCAGCGGCCGGTAGGCGATCCGTTCGATGAGCCAGCCGATCAGCGAGCCGACGATCACCCCGATCAGGATCGCGAGCCACGCGGGCAGCGCGGCGCCGTCGACCGACTGTCCCGCGATGACGCTGTTGGTTTGGCCAGCGACGAGTGCGCCGAACGCCCCGAACATGAAGATCTCGCCGAAGGCGAAGTTGACCATGCCGAGCACGCCGTACACGACACTGAAGGCGACGGCGAGCAGCCCGTAGATGCCGCCGACGGCGAGTCCGTTGATGATTTCCTGCATCACATTTCTCCGTAATCTGTGGCGAGGAGGAGCACCGGTGGTGGGGCGCCGTACGGCGCCCCACCCTGGGCTACTCCGTCATCACTACGAACTTGCCGTCCTCGACGCGCTGGAAGGTGAGCTCGCCAACACGGTTGCCCTCGTCGTCGAAGCTGATCGTGCCTGATGCTCCCGCGTAGCCGTCGGTCGCTCGGATCGCGTCGGCGACCGCGGCGCGGTCGGTACTCCCGGCCGATTCGATGCCCTGCGCGGCGACATACGTTGCGTCGTATGCGAGCGCCGCCCAGGAGGTCGGCTCCTTGTCATACTTCGCCGTGAAGGCCTCGACAAACGCTGCGGACTCGGGCCGCGGGTCGCTCGCGGAGAAGGCCGAGTAGACCTCGACGCCCTCGGCATTGTCCCCGGCGAGCTCGAGAAACAGCGGGCTCGCCGCCCCGTCCGAGGCGAAGATGGGCAGCTCAGAGCCCGCGTCACGGACCTGGTTCACGATCTTGCCAGCCTCCGTGTAGAAGCCGCCGATGAACACCGCGTCGGGGGCGTCCTTCAGTGCCGCGTCGACGGTGCTGCCGAAGTTCACGGTGCCCAGCTGGTACGCCTGCGAGCTCGTGATCTCGCCACCCGCCCCCTCGAACGCCTCGGTGAACGAGTCCGCGACGCCCTTGCCGTAGTCGTCCTGCTGATACAGCACGGCGATCTTCTTCACGCCGCGGTGCTCCGCGATGAAGTTCGCGGCTTCCGCGCCCTGGTAGGCGTCGGTGAACACCGTGCGGAAGAAGATATCGCTCGCACCGCTGAGTTCGGGCGACGTCACAGCCGCGGCCACGATCGGCAGCCCGCACTGCGTGTAGATGGGGAGTCCGGAGAGCGCGACGCTCGAAAAGCTGAAGCCCAGCACCGCTGGGATCTCCGCGTTGTCGCACATCTCCTGGGCGATCACTGGACCGTTCGCCGGCTTGCCCTCGTCGTCAACGACCTCGGTCGTGAGGTCACGGCCCAGGACGCCCCCGTCCGCGTTGATCTCAGAAATCGCGAGGTCGATGCCTTCGCGCATCTCGAGGCCGTAGCTCGCGAAATCTCCGGACAGTGTTGCGGTGTAGCCGAGGGGGATGGCCCCCTCGCCGCCCTCGCCGCCCCCGGTGCTTGCGTCCCCCGACGAGCAGGCGCTCAGCGCGAAAAGCGCGGCCCCCGCGGTCAGCGCCAGTGCGGCGCGTCTCCTGCTGCTCATGATCCTCACGTCCCTTGGTCGAACGATCAGTCGATCGTCTCGATCGTCATCCAGTTCTCAAAGCAGTGGTTGGCGGCGAGCGACGTAACGCCGATCGTTGCGCGACCACCCAGGCCGAACTCCTCGCCGAACACATCTCGGAAGAGGTCGGTCGCCCCCGAGGAGACGAGGTTCACATCAACGAAGTCCGGCGCAGCCACGACGAAGTTGAGCGAGTTGACGAGGCACTTCACCCGATCGAGCGAACCGAGCGCGAGGCGCATCGTGCCGAGGCAGTTGAGCGCCGTGCGACGCGCCGCCTGGTAGCCCTCTTCGATCGTCACATCGGCGCCGAGCTTGCCCGCGTGAATCGGCTGGCCGTTCTTCCCGAGCGCGTCCTCAACGTGGCCGGACAGGAACAGCAGATTGCCGGTCTTGTGGAACGCCTTCATCGAGCCGTAGTAGGTCCCGTGGTAGCCGCCCTGGCTGTAATCGGGAATATCGAGACCGAGCTCAGCAACACGGGCTTCAAACGAAACAGACACCATTATCTCCTTCATGAATCTCTTTAACTGTGGAGCCGATCGTGGCGACAACTTGGTCTGACCAAATGACCGACTGACGATGATGCTATCAGCGAGAAGTCCACCGGGAGAAGCGTGGAATGGTGACAAGAATGCGCACAGAAAACTAGAACAAGTCACCAAAACAGCGCGCGTGCGCCACGTGAAATTTCACACAGCGGGCGGCGACGCGGGCGCACACAGAAACGGGTGTGGCCCGGACGCACTGCGTCCGGGCCACACCCGTTCGTTGTTTCGCGCGAGCGCGCGACGCGCTCGCCTACTGCGGCTGCAGCCCCAGATCCTCAAGCCCGATCGCGTAGCGGTACTCGTAGCCGGCCGCCTCGATCCGCTCCTTCGCCGGCGCCTGGCGGTCGACCACCACGGCGACCGCCGCGATCTCAGCGCCGACCTTTTCGAGGGCCTCGATGGCCTGCAGGGGCGAGCCGCCCGTGGTCGACGTGTCCTCGACCACGATGACGCGCTTCCCCTGCAGATCCGGCCCCTCGACCTGGCGGCCGCGGCCGTGATCCTTCGGCGCTTTGCGCACCACGAACGAGTCGTACACCTCGCCGCGCGCGACGCCCTGGTGCATGATCGCGGAGGCGATCGGGTCGGCGCCCATCGTCAGGCCGCCGACCGCAACCACGCCGTCGACGTCGGCGATCAGATCGAGCATGACCTGACCGATCAGCGGGGCCGCGCGGTGATCGAGGCTCAGCTTCCGAAGGTCGATGTAGTAGGTGGCCTTCTTCCCGCTGGTCAGCGTGAAGTCGCCGTGAAACACAGCCTCGCTGGTGATGAGGTCGATGAGCTGTTCGCGCGCGGTCGTCATGTCGAAAATTCTACCGGTCGCCGGGGCCGCGCGTGCCACGTGCACGCCACGCGCGGCCCCAGCGTCCGATCAGGCCACGCTCTCCAGGAAGCTCCGCGTGCGCTGCCTGGACGGGTTGCCGATGACCTGCTCGGGCGGCCCGGCCTCGACAACGACGCCGCCGTCCATGAAGACCACCTGATCCGCGACGCCGCGGGCGAAGCCGATCTCGTGGGTCACGACGATCATGGTCATGCCGTCGCGCGCGAGCTCGCGCATGACGTCGAGCACATCGCCGACGAGCTCCGGATCCAGCGCGGACGTCGGCTCGTCGAAGAGCATGAGCTTCGGATCCATCGCGAGCGCTCGCGCGATCGCGACGCGCTGCTGCTGGCCGCCGGAGAGCTGCGCGGGGAAGTGCCCGGCAAAATCCGCGAGGCCGACCCGGTCGAGGAGCTCCATGCCCCGCTGCTTCGACGGGCCCTTCCCGCGCCGCATCACGCCGACCGGGGCCTCGATGATGTTCTCCAGCGCGGTCATGTGCGGGAACAGGTTGAAGCGCTGGAACACCATCCCGATCCCGCGGCGCTGCTGCGCGATCTGCCTGGGCGACATCTCGTGGGTCTTCCGCCCGGCCTGGCGGTACCCGATCAGCTCGCCGTCGACGATGATCCTGCCGCCGTCGATGGTCTCCAGGTGGTTGACGCATCGCAGCAGCGTCGACTTGCCCGACCCGGAGGGGCCGAGGAGCACCGTCACGGTGCCGGCTGGCACGGCGAGCGACACGTCGCGCAGCACCTGGTGCGCGCCGAAGCTCTTCCGCACGCGCCGGATCTGGACGAGCGCGTCGGTGGCGGCTGGCGCCTGCACGGCTTCCGTCTGCATGCTCATACTCCGATCACCTCAGTTGCTCGCGTTGGCGGGGCGGGCTCCGGTCCGGGCCTCCGCCGATCCAGCACAGCTTTCACACGCTGGAACGGGGTGGGCGGCAGCGTGCGCGAACTCCCCCGGCCGAAGCGCCGCTCCAGGTAGTACTGCGGGATCGACAGCACCGACGTCATGAACAGGTACCACGCGCTCACCACGAGCAGGAGCTCGACCTGCTTCAGGTTCGCCGAGGAGATGATCGACGCCTGCGTGTAGAGCTCGAGCACCGCGATCACCGACAGCAGCGAGGTGCTCTTCAGCATGGAGATGAGCTCGTTGCCCATGGGCGGGATGATCACGCGCATCGCCTGCGGCAGGAGCACACGCCGGAAGGTGTAGAGCGGGGACATTCCGAGGGAGTACGAGGCCTCGCGCTGCCCCTCATCGACGGAGAGCATGCCGGCCCGAACGATCTCCGAGGAGTACGCCGCCTGGTTCAGGGTGAGGGCGAGCAGGCCGGCAACGAGCGGCGTCACCAGCGTGTTCGTATCGATCTGCCAGAACACGATGTCGGTGAGCGGGATCCCCAACCTGATCTGGTCGAACAGCAGCCCGAGGTACCCCCAGAGCACGATCTGCACGAGCACCGGGGTGCCGCGGAACGCCCACACGTAGAACCACGCGACGGCGGCCAGCACCGGGTTGCTCGACAGCCGCATCGCCGCGACCACGATCGCGAGGAACGTGGAGACCACCATCGACACGACGGTGATGAAGATCGTCAGCCACACGCCCTGGAGAATGCGCGGATCGAAGAGGAACTCGCCGACCGTCGCGAAGTCGAGGTTCGGGTTCGTCGCGATGACGATCACGAAGGCGGCGACCAGTGCGATGACGATCACCGCGCTGATCCAGCGCCACGGCCGGCGGAGCGGGATCGCGACGACGTCGTCGTCGGTGGTGAACTGCGCGTCGGCGCGCTCGGCGGTTGCCGTACCGGACATCGGGCTACTTCGCCGTCGCAGCGTTGACCTGGGCGGACTCGACCGCGTACGCGCCGATGTTGTTGCGCTCGAGCACCTGCTGGTACGTGCCCTCGTCGATCAGGGCCTGCAGCGCCTGCGTCACGGCGTCGATGAGCTCGGTGTCGTCCTTCAGGATCCCGATGCCCGAGTAGACCGGGTTGAAGCCGGCGGGGTTCTCGGGATCGCGCACGATCTCGAACGCCTTCCCGTCGTCGGTCGTCGCGACCACGTACTCGGCGACGACCGCGTCAGCGGTGTACGCGTCGCTCTTGCCCGCGCGCAGCGCGGTCTGCGCATCAAGGTCGCTGGGCAGCTCCATGACGGTGATGCCGCAGTCCATCGCGCGCAGCAGCTCGCCCTGGATCGTGGCCTTCTGCACGGACACGGTCTTTCCGCACAGATCCTGCTGCGTGGTGATGTTCGCCGGGTTGCCCGCCTTCACGGCGATCGCGAAACCGCCGTGCGTGTACGCGACGAAACTGAGCGTCTTCTGCCGCTCCTCGGTGTCGTTCATCCCGCTCATGATCACGTCGTTCTTGCCGGCCTGCAGCGAGGGGATCACCGAGTCGAACGCCTGCTTGTTCAGCGAGACATCGATCCCGAGCTTCTGGCCGAGCAGACGAGCAAGCTCGGGATCGAAGCCGATCGCACGGTTGTTGTCGTCGTACATCGCCATGGGCGGGAACGGGATATCGACAGCGACGTTGATCTTGCCCGCCGTCGTGATGTCCTCGGGGAGGAGCTCCGTGAGCTTCGGATCAACCGTCGTGCTGATCTCGTCGCCCTGCGGAAGCTCCGCCTGGCTCGCCGGGGCGGAGGAGGTGTCCCCGCCGCCGCCGGCGCAGCCGGTCAGCGTGAGTGCGAACGCGGCTGCGACAGCCAGCAGGGTCGGAGGTGCAAGTTTCATCGTGATTCCTTCGTCATTGGAGGGGATGTGCAGGGGGGTGGAGGGGTGGGCTAGCCGATGGCCGGCTGGTGCAGGCGGAGCAGGTCCTCGTAGGTCTCGCGTCGCGCGACGAGGCGGCTCTCGCCGTCACGGACGAACACGATCGCCGGGCGCAGCGCCCCGTTGTAGTTGTTGGCCAGGGTGTACGAGTACGCGCCGGTGGTCGCCATGACCGCGAGATCGCCGATGCGCGCTGCGGGCATCTCGGCGCCGTCGACGAGCAGGTCGCCCGACTCGCACTGGCGGCCGACGAGCTGCACCGACTCGGTCCACGGCTCGGTCACCCGGTTCGCGAGCACCGCCTCGAAGCGCTGCTCGGTGAGCGCGACGTCGAGCATGTCGGCCATGCCGCCGTTGACCGCGACGAACGTGTCGCCCGTGCGCTTCACTGAGAGCACGTCGTAGACGGTGACGCCGGCGCGCGCGACAATCGCGCGGCCGGGCTCGATCAGCAGCCGCGCGCCCTCGGGGAGGTGCTCGCGCGCCGCTGCGACGATCGCGTCGAGGTACTCCGACACCTCGGGGGCGTCGTCCTCGTAGGTGTACTTCACGCCGAGCCCGCCGCCGACGTCGTAGGTTGCGAAGTCGCCAGCGGTCGAGATCTTCTCGACGGCCTCGGCGAACTGGCGGGTGTTGAGGATCTGGGAGCCGATGTGCAGGTGCACGCCCTCGAACTCCATGAGCGGGTGCGCGCGCATGCGCTCGATCGCGCGGAGCGCCTGGTCCATCGGGAGCCCGAACTTGGAGCGGTCGCCGCCCGTCGCCTGCGAGGCGTGGGTCTCGGCCTCGACGCCGGGGATGACGCGCAGCAGCAACGCCTGGGGGCGAGTGAGCAGCCGCTCGAGGCGGTCGAGCTCGTCCTCGTTGTCGACGATGATCGCGCCGATCCCCGCGGCAAGGGCCATCTCCAGCTCGGCGTCGGACTTCGCGTTGCCGTGGAAGTGGAGCTTGGCCGGATCGACGCCTGCGGCGAGCGCGAGCTGCAGCTCGCCGCCACCCGCGATGTCGACCGAGAGGCCCTCCTCGTGTGCCAGGCGGTACATGCCGACGATCGGCAGCGACTTCGAGGCGAAGAGCACTTCGGAGTTCGGCCAGCGCTCGGCGAGTCCGTCGATGAAGCGGCGGATCTGGCGGCGGAGGCCGGTCTCGTCGAACACGTGGAGCGGCGTGCCGTACTGCGCGGCGAGCTCCGTGATCGGCACCCCACCGATGGCGAGCACACCGTCGTCGGTGACGCTCGATTCCTCGGGCAGCACGTCCCACAGTTCACCGAGCCGGGTCTGCTCCGGTGCCGGCTGGTGGCTCGTCATGACCTTCTCCATCACTGCTCCTTCTCGTCGTTGCTCACTCACCCTAAGCGAGTTCCGCCGTGCACTTTTTGGAGAAATACATTAATTTGAGAGGGTGAATGCAGCTCCTTCTCCAAGTCCGGCGCAGGCGAGCATGTCGCTCGGCGAGCTCATCAGCGGCATTGGGCCCGACGCCGTGACGGCGCTCGGCCCGCTCGACTCCGGGCAGGCCGTGTCCGGCGCCGAACTCATCGACGCGCTCGACGATTCGCTCGCCGAGCCGGGCCTCCTGCTCCTCCTCCCCGCTGCGACGCGACTCGCGCCCGCGGACATCGAGGGGCTCGCGGCGAGCGCCGCCGCCGCGCAGGCTGCCGGCCTCGCGCTCAAGTGCACGGAGGAGGACGCGGCCGCCATCGCCGCCATCGCGCACGAGACGGGCGTTCCGATCCTCCGCGTGGACGAGCGGGTCAGCTGGCGGCTCTTCGACGCGCTCCTCTCCCGACTGCTCGGCGAGCAGCGCTTCAGCAGCAGCGCGCAGGGCGACCGCGGACCGGAGCCGCTCTTCGCGCTCGCGAACGAGCTCGCGGAACTCTTCGGCGGATCCGCCGCGATCGAGGACCTCGAGCGCCGCATCGTCGCCTACTCCTCGGTGCCTGGGCAGGTGATCGACAGCCTCCGCACGCAGGGGATCCTGACGCGCCGCGTCCCCGAGTCCCCGTTCAACGAGGATCAGTACCGCTCCGTGCTGCGCGCCGACCACCCGATCGCCTATCCGCAGCTCGACGACGAGGAGCCGCGCGCGGCGATCGCGGTGCGGGCCGGCGCGATGCCGCTCGGCACGATCTGGGTGATCAACCCCAGCGCGGATCCCGAGACGCTGTCGCGCGAGCAGATCACCAAGCTGCACGCGGCGGCCGCGGTCGCCGCCGCGCACATGCTCGACGACCTGCGCGCGCGCAACGCCACGCAGCTGCCCCGGGAGGATCGGCTCCGCACCCTGCTCGACGGCACCGAGGTGACGGGCACCGAGCTCGCCGAGCTCGGACTGTCGGAGGAGCGAGGGGCCGCGCTCGTGGTGTTCGCGCCGCCCGGCGAGCCGCACCCGATCACGCTCGCCCAGCTCCGCTCCATTGTGCAGCGGCACTTCGCACTCCACCGGCCCGAGGCGGTCACCGTGGTGCGCGGTGATCTCGTCTACGCGCTCGTCACCTGCGACCCCCAGCACGGCGAGGGCCCGCTCGTCGCGCCGTTCCTGCCGCTCGTTGACCGCCTCATCGACGTTGGCACGCGGGTGGCGCTCCCCGGCGTCGCCCACCGCTCCAGCAGCATCGCGCAGCTGCGCCAGCTCGGCGGGCGGCTCATCGAGGCGGCCGCGCGGCACCCCGACGTCGTCACCGAACGCGTGCTCACCGTGCCGCTGCTCCGCGCGATCCTCACCTTTGAGCGGGTCGGGGAGGTCTTCGCCGCCGAGCCCGAACTGCGCATCCCCGAACTGGATCGGCTCTTCGCCGAGCAGCCGGCGTTCGCCGCGACGCTGCACGCCTGGTGCGCCGCGCTCGGCAACGTCGCGCGCACCGCCCGCGAGCTCGGCGTGCACGAGAACACCGTGCGCCACCGGCTCCAGCAGATCGACGAGCGCTACGAGCTGAGCCTGGGATCGGACGACGAACTGCTCGCCGTGTGGCTCCAGCTGCGCGTCCTCCACGCGCGGAATACCCGCGCACCCAGCGCGTTGACCTCATCGAACACGTAGGCTGCAGGACAAGGGGGCGCTCATGAACCAGGTCACAGAACTCGCGGAACTCTTCAGCGCTGGCCCGGTCGCGGTGCTCACCGGCGCGGGCATCAGCACGGACTCGGGGATCCCCGACTATCGCGGCGCGGGCACCCCGCCGCGCACCCCCATGAGCATCACCCAGTTCACCGAGGACGCCGCGTATCGGCGCAGGTTCTGGGCCGGCGCGCGCGTCGGCGCTGGCCCGATGAGCGCGATCGAACCGAACGGCGGGCACCGCGTGCTCGCCGATCTCGAGCGGGCTGGCCGCGTCGACGGGGTCATCACCCAGAATGTGGACGGGCTGCACCGCCGCGCGGGATCCCGCACCGTCGTCGAACTGCACGGCAGCGGGTCCGCGATCCGCTGCACGGGGTGCGGGGCGCGGTGGACGCGCGCCGAGGTGCTGCACTGGTTCGATGTCGCGAACCCCGGGTACGCGGAGGCGCACGCTGACGCGCCCATCCGACCCGACGGCGACGCCGAGGTGCGCGGGATCGATGCCGTGCGCGTGCCGCAGTGCCCGGTGTGCGGCGGAATGCTGCGCCCCGACGTCGTGTACTTCGGCGAGGTAGTCCCCACCGCGGTGTTCGCGGACGCTGAGCGGCTCGTGAACGACGCGAGCGCGCTGCTGCTCGTCGGCACCTCGCTCGCGGTGAACACCGGCGTGCGCCTGCTGCACCGCGCGGAGCGCCGCGGGATCCCGGTCGGCGTGATCAACCGCGGGCCGACGGCGGCGGATTCGCGCGCCGCCGTGCGCATTGAGGGTGGTACGACGGAGACGCTGACCGAGCTGGCTGCGCTGCTCGGCTAGGGCCCGGGCACACGCACAGGCACAGGCACAGGCACCAAACCGAGCGGAGAAATCTGGGTTTTCGGGGGCATTCCTCGGTTTGCCTCCGAAAACTCAGATTTCTCCGGTGGGTTTGGTTCGAGCGCCCCAGTGGGTTCTGGGCCCTGCCTGTGCGGCGCGGCGCCTACAGCGCCCCGGTGAGCACCATCACGCCGAGCGTGGTACTCGCGACGAGCACCGACAGGATCCCGCCCAGGATCAGGGGTTTAAGCCCGGCTCTGCGGATCGCGCGCAGATCGGTCGACATGCCGATTCCGGCGAGCGCCATCGCGACGAGGAACACGCTGACCCGCGTGAGCACGTCAGCCGCGGGTGCCGGCACCGCGCCGAGCGAGGTGAGCGAGGCGACCACGAGGAACCCGACCAGGAACCAGGGCACGAGGCGCAGGATCCGTGCGACGGTGAATCGCTCGCCCTGCCCGGTGCGGCGGCCGTCGAGCACCGCGAGCCCGATGCTGATCGGAATGATCATGAGCGTGCGCACGAGCTTCACGACCACCGCGAACCCGAGCGCCGACGCGCTGTACACGCTCGCCGCGGCGACGACCGAGCTCGTGTCGTTGACCGCGGTGCCCGCGAACAGGCCGAAGGCGTGCGGGGTCATGCCGAGCGCGTGCCCGAGCGCGGGGAACAGCAGCACGGCGAGGATGTTGAAGAGAAACACGGTGGAGATCGCGTAGGCGATGTCGGCGCTCTTCGCGCGGATCACCGGCGAGATCGCCGCGATCGCCGACGCCCCGCAGATCCCGGTCCCCACCCCGACGAGCACGCGGAGGTCGCGATCGACGCCCATCGCGCGCCCGATCAGCCAGGCTCCGAGCAAGCAGACGGTGAGCGAGGAGAGCATCACCGGCAGCGATTCAGCGCCGACCTCGATGATGCTCGCGAGCGAGAGCTGCGCGCCCAGCAGCACCACGGCGCACTGCAGCACGAACTTGCTCGCGTAGCCGATTCCCGGGCGGAGCCGCTCGGCCGGCCGCCGAACGAGGGCGATGAGGACGCCGATGACCACGGCGGGGATCGCGGAGCCCAGGATCGGGGCCATGCCACCGATCACGGTGGCGACGACGGCGACCGCAGCGCAGACGAGCGCGCCGGGGAGCACCTCGGTCCCTCGAGCGGTGAGTCGCTGGGGCAGCGTGTTGAGCGGAAAAGCGTGCATACTTCGAGTGTGCCGAAGCCCCGGCGCCGCGGGAACGGCCCAGATCGTTGGGGGATCCAAGCACTGCTTGTATCATGGGCGCGTGCACTCACCAGACCTGGCCGCGCTCCGCTGTTTCGAGGCGGCCCTCCGCACGGGCAGCATCTCGGCGGCCGGCCGCGAGCTCGGCGTCACCCAGCAGGCGGTATCGGCGCGCCTCCGCGGCCTCGAACGACTCGTCGGCGTTTCCCTCGTGCAGCGCTCACCCGCCGGCGTGACCGCGACCCCGGCCGGCGACGCCGTGCTCGCCTGGGCTCGCGAAGTGCTCTCCGCAGCGGCGCGCCTCGATGAGGGGATCGCGAGCCTCGCCGGGGGCGCCTCGCGAACGCTCACCGTCGGCGCGAGCCAGACCATTGCCGCGCACCTCCTCCCCACCTGGCTCATCGAGCTGCGCGGCGCGCAGCTCGCGGCGGGACGGAGCGCCACCTCGGTCGCGCTCCGCACCGCGAACAGCGCGGACACGGTTGCCGCGGTGCGCACGGGCGAGCTGGATCTCGGCTTCATCGAGACGCCCACGCTGCCCCACGGGCTCGGCGTCGCGCAGATCGGCGTGGATCGCATGGTCCTTGCCGTCTCGCCAGCGCACGCCTGGGCCGCGCGCGACGGCGTGACGCTCGCAGAGATCGCGGCGATCCAGCTCGTCACACGCGAGGCGGGGAGCGGCACGCGCGAGGCGTTCGAGACGGCGGTGGCGCGGCAGCTCGGCGGTGAGCCGCTCGCGCCGGTGCTCGAGCTCGGCACCGAGGCGGCCGTGCGATCGGCGGTGGCAAAGGGCGTGGCGCCCGCGGTGCTCAGCGAGCTGAGCGTGCGGGACGACGCGCGGCTCGGCAGGATCGCCGTCGTGCCGATCGATCCCGCACCGCTTGAGCGCCCGCTCACGGCGGTGTGGCGCGGATCCCGCAGGGATCTGGCCGGCGCGCGCAGGGAGCTCGTGGCGATCGCCGCCCGTTCGGGCGGCCTCGGCTAGGGCTCCCGCCGGGCACCCCGCACCCCGCACCCCGCACACTTCGGAGAAAACAGAAATCTCGGAGGGATCCTGCCGGATCCCTCCGAGATTTCCAATTTCTCCGCGGGTTCTTGCGGGGAAAGTTCTTGCGGGGAGAGCTCTTGCGGGGAGAGCTCTTGCGGGGGGCCCGTGCGCCCTACTCCGCGCGGGAGATGCGCGTCATGTCGTCGCGCGGCACCACCTTGATGCGGGTGCGGCCGGCCTCAGCGCCGAGCGCGAGCTCGTGCTCGTCCAGGCGGTGCCACCCCTCGATCGTCGTGTACGGCACCGCGCGCTCGTGCAGCAGCGCGGGGATCGCCTCGGCATCGGCGACCGCCGGGGTCCACCAGGACGCCCGGTCCTCGATCACGCACTCGAGCGTCTCCATCGCGTCCGACTTTGTGTGGCCGATGAGCCCGATCGGGCCACGCTTGATCCACCCGGTCGCGTAAATACCGGGGATCTGCTGTCCCTCGAGGTCCTGCACTCGACCCTGGCTGTTCGGGATCACACCCTTGGCGTCGTCGAACGGGATCTCGTCGAGCGGCGAGCCGAAGTACCCGATCGCGCGGTACAGCGACTGCATCGGGATGACCTCAAACTCGCCCGTGTCGATCACGCCACCCTGGCCGTCGGGGGCCGTGCGCTCGATCTTCAAGCCGGCGACGCGGCCGTCCTCGACCACCACCTCGACGGGCTTCGACCAGAAGTGCATGTGCAGCCGACGCGAGGCGCGCTCACCGTTCTCCTCGCGCTCACGCTGCTCCTGCCGCCACTTGTCCATGACGCGGGTCATGACGGTGACCTGCTTGTTCTTCGCGAGCACCTCATCGGCGTACGCGTCGGGCAGGTCGAAGTCGCGCTCGTCCACCACCATGTCGACGTCGCGCACCTCGCCGAGTTCGCGCAGCTCAAGCGGTGTGAACTTCACGTACTTCGGCCCGCGGCGGCCGAAGAGGTGCAGCTCCTCGATCGGGTTCTCTGCGAGCCCCTGGTACACGTTGTCCGGGATCTCGGTGGGCAGCAGATCGTCGGCGTGCTTGATCAGCATGCGCGAGATGTCGAGCGCGACGTTGCCGTTGCCGATGACACCAACGGAGGCCGCCTCGAGCGGCCAGGTGCGCGGCACATCCGGGTGGCCGTCGAACCAGCTCACGAAGTCGGCGGCCCCGTAGGAGCCGGCGGCGTCGATGCCGGGAATGTTCAGCCCGGCGTCGCGGATCGCGCCCGTCGAGAAGATGACCGCGTTGTAGTGCTGCTTCAGGTCGTCGAGCGTGATGTCCTGGCCGTAGCGCACGTTGCCGAAGTAGCGGATCTGGCCGCTGTCGAGCACGTCGCGCAGCGCGGTGATGATGCCCTTGATGCGCGGGTGGTCGGGGGACACGCCATAGCGCACCAGGCCGTACGGAGCCGGCAGCTGCTCGAAGAGATCGATCTCCACCTCGAAGTCGCGCTCCGCTTTCAGCATCAGGTCCGCCGCGTAAATGCCCGCGGGCCCAGCCCCGACGATCGCCAACCGCATCTTGCTCATCGCATTCCTACTTCCAGTCTGCCGCGAACGGTATCATCCGCCGGGCGCCTCACTGAGTTCTGTCGTGCCCCGCACGGGGCACCACCTGCTATCCCTCTCGGGAAACGATTGAATCTGCCATCCGCTCGAGCGCGCGCTTCACGGGCGACTTCGGCAGCGGATCGAGCGCGGAGACCGCCTCGGCGGCCCACCGACGTGCCGTTGCCTCGGTCTCGCGGGTCACCTCGTGCTCGCGGAGCGCCTCGACCGCGGCGTCGAGCACCGAGGCGTCAGCCCCGGCCTCGATGTCGCGCACGCCGGACTCGATCTGCGCGAGGAGCTCGGCGTCGGCACCACCGGACGCCGCCGCGCGCTGCTGCAGCAGGAGCAGCGGCAGGGTCGCGACGCCGGCGCGGAGGTCGGTGCCCGCGCGCTTTCCAGTCTGCTCCTTCTGCGGCGAGAGGTCGATCACATCGTCGATCAGCTGGAACGCGACGCCGATGCGCTCGCCGTACTCGGTCACGGGGTCCGCATACTCCTGCGGCGCCTCGCCAAACATGACGCCCATCCGCGCAGCGGTCGCGATCAGCGCGCCCGTCTTGTCCGCGAGCACCTGGATGTAGTGCGCGATCGGCTCGTCCTCCGGCTGCGGGCCGACGGTTTCGTGCAGCTGGCCGAGGCAGAGCCGCTCGAACGTCTCCGCCTGGAGCAGGATCGCCTCCTCCCCCATACCGGACACGAGCGACGAGGCACGCGCGAACAGCAGGTCGCCGGCGAGGATCGCCACCGAGTTCGACCACACGGTCTGCGCGGCGGGCACCCCGCGGCGCAGCTTCGCGTCGTCCATGACGTCGTCGTGGTACAGCGAGGCGAGGTGCGTCATCTCGACGGCCTGCGCGGCGCGGCGCACGAGCTCGTTCGGGCCGGTGCCGAGCTCGCTCGTGAGGAGGGTCAGCATCGGGCGGATCCGCTTCCCACCCGCGTTCATGAGGTATCGCGCGGGGGCGTCGGCGACGGGGGACGCGAAGTTCAGGTGCGTCATCAGCTCGGCCTCGATCAGCTCAAGCTGATCCTGCAGCTGCTTCGCGTGGCGGCGATCCTGCGCACCGCGGAACACGCGCATCGGCAGCGCCTGGGTGGCGGTGTCTTCAGCGATGGGACGGTTCACTGCTCGCCTCCGGAGGCCTCGGTCGGTGTGGTGGGCTGCGTCGCTTGCGTCGATTTCGGGGCCGCTGCCGGTTTCTTGGCGGCCGGTTTCTTGGCGGCCGGTTTCTTAGCGGCGGGTGTCTTCGCGGTCGACGTCGCCGCGGCCGGCTTCTTGGCCGCCGCCGGTTTCTTGGCCGCGGCCGGCTTCTTGGCGGCATCAGACGTCTTCGCCGCAGCAGGCTTCTTGGCGGCCGCAGACTTCTCCGCCGCAGGCTTCTTCGCCGCGCCAGACTTCTTGGCGGCAGCCGGCTGCTTCGCCGCAGCGGGCTGCGCGGCCGCCGCGGGCGCCTCGCGCGGCACGAAGCCACGGTGCAGCGCCACGATGCCGAAGGTCAGGTTGCGGTACGCGACCCGCTCGAGGCCAGCCTCGCGCAGCCACCCGGCGAGCGCTTCCTGATCCGGCCACTGCTCGATCGACTCGTTGAGGTACTGGTACGCCGCTGCGGCGTCGCGGTTGATCGCGCCCGCGATGCGCGGCAGCACGTGGCGCCCGTAGAACGTGTACGGCCCGCGCACCACCGCGGACGGGGGCGTCGAGAACTCGGCGATCACCACGCGGCCGCCGGGCTTCACAACCCGGCGCATCTCGGCGATCGCAGCGCGCGGATCGCTGACGTTGCGCAGCCCGTAGGAGATCGTCGCGGCGTCGAAGCTGTTGTCCTCGAACGGCAGCGCGGTCGCGTCCGCGTGCACGAACTCGATGAGCTCGTTGCCCGCGTGGCGCTTGCGCCCCTCGGCAAGCATGCCCTCCGAGAAGTCCGCAGCCACCACGTGCGCCCCCTGCGCGGCGAGCGCCGCGGACGAGGTGCCGGTTCCCGCGGCGAGGTCGAGGATCCGCATCCCCTTGCGCGGCCCGACGGCCTTCGTCGTCGCAATGCGCCAGAGCCGGTCATTGCCCACCGTCAGGACGTCGTTGATGAGGTCATAGCGGGGCGAGACCTCGTCAAACATCGAGGAGACGTCGGCGGCGTGCTTGGTCGCAGTGTCGGGTCGAGTCACCCCACCATCGTATCTCCTCGCGCCTGAGCGCCAGGTGGCGCGCGCGGACGCGCTGAACCACCCGCTCAGGGCAGAGGGGTAGATTGTTGGGGTGACGAGTGAACCCGCTGTGCCCCGCCTCCGCGCGATCACCCGACCCCTCGCGCAGCGGCCCGAGCTCCTCGATCTCGCCGATCCGGCATCCCCGCTCGTCTGGCTGCGCGGCGACCGCGGCTGCGTTGGCCTCGGCGAGACGCTGCGCCTCAGCTTCCGCGGCGCCGAGCGCTTCCGCGAGGCCGCAACCGCGTGGCGCGGGATCGCTGACGCGGCGAACATCGATGACCCGGTGCAGCTCCCCGGCTCGGGGCTCGTGGCGCTTGGCACGTTCGCGTTCGACGACGCGAGCGCCGCCGAGAGCGTGCTCATCGTGCCGCGCCTGCTCGTCGCGCAGCATCGCGACCAGTGGTGGATCACGGAGACCGTCCTCGATCAGGATCCCGCCACGCGTTCACCCGAGGCGGCCCCGCACGCGCCGCTCGGCCAGGATCCCGCGCTGCCCGAACCGGCTCCCGCCGGCGAGTGGCTGGGCCTCGAGCTCGCGCCGCGTGCCCCGCAGCCGAGCGAGCCGGGCGGCAGCGTCGACCCCGTGGCCGCGTACCTCACCGGCGTCACCGAGGCGGTGCGCCGCATCAGCGCTGGCGATGCGGAGAAGATCGTGCTCGCGCGCCAGATTGAGGGCGTGCTCCCCGCGGGCGCCGACCTCCGCGTCCCGCTCTCCCGGCTCGCCGAGCGCTACCTCGACTGCTGGACCTTCGCCGTCGACGGCATGATCGGCGCAAGCCCGGAGACCCTGATCCGATCCACCGCCGGTGCCGTGTCCGCGCGCGTGCTCGCCGGCACCCGTGCGAGGCACACCGAGGACGCGGCGCGCGACGCACACGCGCGCGATGAGCTCCTCACCAGCGCGAAGGAGCAGCACGAGCACGCGTTCGCCGTGCAGAGCGTGGTCACCGCGCTCGCACCGTTCGTGAGCGAACTGCGCACCAGCGAGGAGCCGTTCCCGCTCCAGCTGCCCAACGTGTGGCACCTCGCGACCGACCTCGGCGCGAGCCTCGGCGAGCGCAGCTCGGCGATCGAGCTCGTCGGCGCGCTCCACCCCACCGCCGCGGTCGCCGGCACCCCCACCGCCGACGCGGTCGCGGCCATCGCCGAGCTCGAGCCCTTCGACCGCGGCCGCTACTCGGGGGCGGTGGGCTGGATCGACGCCGCGGGCGACGGCGAGTGGGTCATCGCGCTGCGGTGCGCGCAGCTCGGCGCAGCAGATCCCGAGACCGGGGCGCGCACGCTCACCGCGAGCGCGGGCGGCGGCATTGTGGTCGGCTCCGATCCCGAGCACGAGTTTGGTGAGACGGTGTCAAAGTTCCGGCCGATCACGGAGGCGTTCGCCCGGTAGGCGCAGTGCCCGGGGCCAGAGCCCGGGCTCAGTGCCGGGACCTCAGGGCCAGCTGAGCCAGCGCGTCGCGTCGAGTCGCGCCTGCTCGGCCGCAACGTCGAAGTCGGCGCTCGGCCACTCGGGGCGCAGCGCGGCGAGCTCCGAAATCACGATGCGCTGCACCGCGGCGCGCGCGTACCACTTCGCGTTCGCCGGCACGACGTACCAGGGGGCGTGCGCGGCGTGCGTGCGCTCGATCGCGATCTGGAACGCTGCCATGTAGTCGGGCCAGAGGACGCGCTCGTCCACGTCGCCTGGGTTCACCTTCCAGTGCTTCGCCGGGTCGGCCAGCCGCTCGGCGAGGCGCTCGGCCTGCTCCTCCGGGGATACGTGCAGCATGATCTTCACGATCCGCACGCCGTCGTCGGCGAGGCGACGCTCGAAGTCGGCGATCGCGCCGTAGCGGCGCTCGATCTCCTCGGGCGGCGCGAACGCGCGCACGCGCTGGATCAGCACGTCCTCGTAGTGCGAGCGATCGAACACGCCGATCACCCCCGGCTCCGGGACCCGCGGCTCGATCCGCCACAGGAAGTCGTGCGCGCGCTCCTCCTCGCTCGGCGCCTTGAACGCGGCGAGCGCGAGCCCGTACGGTTCCACCTGCGAGAACACGTGGTTCACGATGCCGCCCTTGCCCGCGGCGTCCATGGCCTGCAGCACGACGAGCACGCGCTCGCGCGCGCCAACGCGGCTCTGCGCGAAGAGTTTCTCCTGCAGTTCCCGGAACTCCTGCGCCGATGCGGCGAGCTCGGCCTGGCCAGCCTTCTTCGTTGCCGTGGTGCCAGGGGTGGCGGCGGGATCGATCCCGCGCAGATCGAATCCCTCGCGCACCCGCAAGCGTTCGGCCACATCGTCGTTCCAGAACTGCGTTCCCATGCGCCCTCCCCGGTCAGTGCTCCCCACTGTAGAGCCTGCCAGGGCACTCCCGCACCCGGAATTACGCCCGATCGAGCGGCACCTCGACGATGCCGGGGCCCGTCACCGGCTCGGTGAGGAGGCGTTCGAGCTCGCTGCGCGTCTCCACGCGCCGGTACGACCAGCCGTACGCCGCCGCGAGCGACTCGAGCGACACCGCCTGCGGGGTGAACATCACACGGTCGAACGCGGCAGGGGCCGCGGCGTCCGCAACCTCGAGGCCGTCGAAGATCGTCCCACCGCCGTCGTTGCCGACGAACAGCTGGATGCGCACCGGCGCCTCCCCCTGCGGCAGCAGCAGCGATCCCGCGTCGTGCAGGAGCGCGAGGTCGCCGATCAGCACGCGGGTCACGCCGGCTGCGCCGGAGCCTTCCGGGTCGGCCTGGCTCGCGGCAGCGATCCCGAGCGCCGTCGCGACGGTGCCGTCGATCCCGGCGAGGCCGCGATTCGCGTGCACGTCGAGCTTGCGGCCCGGCGCGATCCCGTCGAGCACGCGCACGAGACGCGATGCCGCGACGACCAGGCGATCGTGCGGCCACGACCCGCGCCACACGCTCTCGGCGAGCAGCGCACGGCTCACCGGCTCACGCATGGTCGCCACCTCGGCGCGCGCGTACTCGCTCCGCTCCTTGTACCCCGTCGCGGTCGCGGCGGAGAGGTTCGGCGCGTGCACCGTGGTGCGCTCACGCTGCAACTCCCGGTCGGCGACGACCCACGCCCCCAGCCAGCGATGCAGCAGCGCAGGATCATGGCCATCCGCGGCACGCGCCGCACGCACCACCGTCGCGCGGCGGCCCGGGTTCACGTGTTCCACCCCTCGCCCTGCGTGCGGGTCGACGACGATCACCTCGACCGACTCACGCCGCAGCAGCGCGCTCGCCTGCCGTGTGAGTGTCGGGTGGCCGAACACCACGGCGCGCTCGACGAGGCCGCCGATCTCGGGATCCTCGAGCAGCGTGGCGTACGCCGTGATCGCCTCCCGCCCGTAGCGCGCGCCGCTCACCGCTTCGGCGAGCAGCGGCGCACCGATCGCCCGCGCGAAGGCCTCGGCCTCCGGCCCGGCACCCGCACCCGCGAGCACCACGGTGTACGCGTCGCCCGAGTGCACGTACTGCTCGTCCTCGCCGAAGCCGGCGTGCGTGCGCTGCCCGCCTGGCGCAGCCTGCGTCGTGGGGCTCGCGATCCCGCGCTCGCCGCGCTCGCGCAACTCGGTCGCCTCTGCGGCGGCGGCCTCGAAGCCGCGGTCGATCATGCGGTCAAAGCCCGCGGTGCCCGAGAGCGGTTCGCGGAACGCGAGGTTCACCTGCACCGGACCGGCAGGGGCCGCGCCGAGGAACCCGGTCGCCGCCGAAATCGCGCGCGCGGCGAGCACCTGCGGGTCGGTCGCGTCAGTGCGCACCAGGTCGCCGTCCTGGCCGAGCGCCGGTGCCGGCACGTCCAGGCTGAGGCGCGCTGCTGGGCCGAAGAGGCCGGCCTGCTGCGTGGTCTGGGTGCTGCGGATCCCGCGCAGTTCCGTTGGGCGATCCGCGGTGAGGAGCAGCATCGGGACGCGCCCAGCGTGCGCCTCGAGCGCGGCAGGGAGCAGGTTGGCCACCGCGGTGCCGCTCGTGACGATGACCGGCGCGGGCATTCCCGTTTCGCGCGCGACGCCGAGGGCGAAGAACGCCGCGGAGCGCTCGTCGATGCGCACGTGGAGGCGGATCGCGCCGACCCGTTCGGCGGCGGCGGCGGCGAGCGCGAGGGCCTGGGATCGGGATCCCGGGCACACGACCACGTCGCGGACGCCCAGCCGGATCAGCTCGCCGAGCAGCTCAACCGCGAAGACCGAGGCGGGCGCCGGGGCCGGTGGAGCCTGTGGTGCCTGTGGTGCCTGTGCGGCCGCTCGGGACGCGGGGGGCTGCGGGGACGCGTCGGCGCTCACGGCTGCGACGCGTCGCCGTCGGCCTGCGAGCCGCCATCTCGGCGCTGGTCATCCCGCGCCGAGCGGTCGCGCTGCGGGTGCTGCGTGCCGCTGTCGGAGGCCGGGCCTGGGCCGTCGGCGCTGCCTGGTTCGGTGTCGCCTGACGCGCTGTTGTCCGTGCTGCCGGTGCTGGTTTCCGCGCTCGCGTCCGTTGCCGTGCCGCCGGATCGCGGAGCCGCACCCGGCTGCTCCCCCGGGAAGGTCTCCTCGTCGAGCTCGCGCAGGCGATCCTCGAGGTCTCGCATGTGCGCGTCGAGATCACCCGACGACATCCTGGTCCCGCTGAAACGCGGGTCGTCGTCCGGGGCGGCGGGACGCGCTGCCGGGGCGTCACCCTTCCCGATCACGAACCAGAGAATGCCGCCGATCACGGGGAGCACCACGATGAGCACCACCCACACGGGCTTCGCGACGCCGCGGGCGCGTGCGCCATCCGTCATCGCCGCGTCGACCAGCGAGTACAGCGTGAAGGCCACCGCGATGACGATACCGATAATCCCGAATCGCACCATGCCCCCATGGTACCCGCCGCGCCTCACGCTGGGCTGGACGTCCGCGGCGGCTCCCAGTTCAGGATCGCCGCAGGCGCCCCGGGTAGAATCGTCGCCGTGAAGAACCCCCGCACCGCTTGGACTGTGTACATCGTGCTGCGTCTCGTCTTTTTCGCAGCCCCGTTCGCGGTGTTCTTCCTGCTGGGCATCAAGCCGTGGCTCGCGGCCATTTTCGCGGCCCTGATCGGGGTGTCGCTCTCGATCATCCTGCTCTCGAAGCCGCGCGATACGGCGTCGGAGAGCATCTACGACTGGCGTCACCGCGGCCGCACGGACGACAGCATCCTCGAGGATGAGGCCGTCGATGCGGCGGCCCCCGGTGCGGAGCGCGCGGGCGAGCTTGCCGAGGCGGGCGAGCCTGGTGCCGAGCCGAGCGCCGAGTCCGCGGGCGAGGCGGTCGAGCCTGCCGATGCGGGCGAGGCGGTCGAGCCCGAGGCAACGCAGGCGAAGCCCACTCAGCAGTAGCCCTGCGCTCTGCTCGCTCCGCACCAACCACCCCGCCCACCTCACCCCGCCCCAAGCCACCCACCCACCCCAACCAAACCAGACGGAGAAATCGCGAATCTCGGGCGGAATCCTGAGTTAGCCTCCGAAATCCCAGATTTCTCCGTGCGAATGTGGCGGTCAAGGGCGGCAGACGCCGCGCTCACCCGGCCCTCCCGCCCGCCCGGCCTACGCCCGGGCGCCTCGCATCAGCTCGTGCAGGCGCGCCTCGATGGGCGGCACGCGCGGGTCCCCGAGGAAGCCGTCGCCGCGCGGGATGTCGCGGGGCACGCGCACCTCGCCAGCGATCCCGCCAGCGCGCTGCGGCAGGACGAGCACCCGATCGCTCATCCGCACCGCCTCACGGATATCGTGCGTGATGAGCAGAACACTCCAGCCGTGCTCGGCCCAGATGTCGAGCAGCCACCGCTGCAGCTCATCGCGCGTGATCGCGTCGAGCGCACCGAACGGTTCGTCGAGCAGCAGCACGGGCTTGCCCTGCACCACGGTGCGCAGAAACGACACGCGCTGCCGCATCCCGCCGGACAGTTGCCGCGGATAGCGCCCCTCCGTGCCAGCGAGCCCGAAGGGCGCGAACAGTTCGGCGGCACGCTCGCGGGCGGCGCGCCGCGGCAGCCCGGCCACCTCGAGACCGATGCACGCGTTGTCGAGGATCCGCCGCCACGGCAGCAGCACGTCCCGCTGCGGCATGAACGCGAAGGGCCGCTCGCGCCCACCCGTGGCTGCCGCGATCGACTCACCCGCGTAGCGGATCTCTCCTGCGGCGGGGCGCAGCGCGCCAGTGAGCACGGCAAGCAGCGTGGACTTGCCCGAACCGCTCGCACCGACGAGTGAGACGATCTCGCCAGCACCGACGGTCAGCGACACATCGCGCAGGACGGGCGGACCGCCGAAGGACGCCCCGATCCCGCGCAGCTCGAGGGCGTCGGCCGCGATTCGGCTCATCGCGCCCGCCCCTGCTCGATGCGCAGCCACGGAATCGTGAGCCGCTCGATGAGGAGCACGAGGCCGAACAGCGCGAGGGTGATGATCGACGACACGGTCACGGCTGCGAGCACCAGGTCGGTGCGGAACACGTGCTTCGCGGACTGCATGTAGACGCCGAGGCCGGCAACCGCGCCAGCGTACTCAGCGAAGATCGTGCCGACCACGGCGTAGGTGATGGAGATGCGCAGCGCGGAGAAGAACGAGGGGATCCCCGCCGGGAGGCGCACGAGGCGGAACCGCTGCCAGCGCCCGGCCCCCATCGAGCGGAGCAGCCACTCAGCGTCGGGGTCAGCTTCGGCGAAGCCGCGGAGCAGCCCCACCACCATCGGGAAGAACGTCACGAACGCGACGAGCAGCACCTTCGGCAGCAGGCCGAAGCCGAACCACAGCACCACGAGCGGGGCGAGCGCAATGAGCGGCAGGGTCTGGCTCACGACGAGCAGCGGGAGCAGCGCGCGACGCAGCATGGGCGAGAAATCGAGCAGGATCGCGGCCGCGAACGCCACGGCAACCGACAGCGTGAACCCGGAGAGCGTCGCAGTGACGGTGGTGAGCGTGTGGCGGAGGAGCGCGTCGCGCTCGGCGATCCCGGCCTCGAGGATGCGGGTGGGGGCCGGCAGCATGTCGGGCGGGACGAGGCCGGCCGTCGTGGCGGTCTGCCACGCGACGAGCAGCAGCGCGAAGGCGGCGAGCGGGGGCAGCACGTGGCCCAGCGCGCGCTGAGCGCTCCGCCACCGCACGCTCTCGGGCCCCCCGGGCCCCCCTTGCCCGCCGCGCAGCGCACCGCGCGCAGCCGCGACCCCCACGCCGATCACCCGCGCAGCTCGGTGTAGTACTCGGCCCAGTCGGGCTCCTCCGTGACGGGCTTCCCCTCGGAATCCGTGAGGAAGCCGCCGTCGAAGAGGAACGCGCCGAAGGCGTCCCACGCCGCGGGGTCGGCCGCGCCGATCTCGCGGCCCTCCGCGACGAGGTAGCCGTCCTCGGCCATGAGCTTCGCGCTGCGTCGCACGAGTTCCTCGGCGGTGCCGAGCGTGTCGGGGTTCGCCGCGATCAGGATGTCCGCCGCCCGCTCCGGGTGCTCGGCCGCGAACGCGTAGCCGCGGGCAACGGCCTCGACGAACGCGCGCGCCTCGTCCGGGTGGGCAGCAAGGTAGGCGTCGCTCGAGATCATGCCGGTCGACTGCTGCTCGGGCACGCCGAAGTCCTGGTATCGCCAGGCACGGTACGGGTGCCCATCGATCTCCATCTGCAGGTTTTCCCAGGTCGCGACCGAGAGGGTGAAATCGATGCGGCCCTGCGAGAGCGCCTCGTACGCACCCGTGTCGAGCACGACCTCCTCGAACTCGCCCGTGCCGCCGTCGCCCTGGATCGTCGAGGACGCGAGCGCGCCGAAGAGGGGTGCGCCGAAGCCGCCGAACACGAGCCCGTCGAGGTCTTTCGGGCGGGTGAGATCGTCGCGCGAGCCGAGCACTACGAGGCGCCCCGTGTCGGTCTGCGTGACCCGGTATACGGACACCACATCGAGGCCGGAGGTGCGCGCCATCTGCACGCCCGACTGACCGCCGATCCCGAAGTCGGCCTCGCCGGCGGAGACGAGCTGGCTCGCCGGGGTGGACCCGTAGGGCAGGATCTCCACGTCGAGCCCGGCGTCGGCGAAGTAGCCCTCGGCCTCGGCGACGTAGACACCGATGTGGTTGGTGTTGGGCGCCCAGTCGAGCGCGAAGCTCACCGGTGCGGGATCGGCGCCGGGCTTCGCTGATCCGGATCCCGCCGGGGCGGCGCAGCCGACGAGCGCGAGCGCGCCGACCGTGAGCGCCGCGGCCGCGGCGATGAGTGGGCGTGAGTGGGTACGGTAACGCAAAAGCGTGCCCTTTCAGTCGTTGAGGGGCACGGGTGAATGAAGAGTGTCTCCCTGCGCTGGCATGATCCAGATCAGGTTCGACGGTCGAAGGTTGATGACCTTCCTCTCAGCCCGGCCTACCGGACTCCCGTGTGTGCCCCACCGTAGCAGAACTCCGGATCGCGGAGTGGGCACGGAATCTCCTAGGGTGGGGCCATGACACTCGCCAGCGACACCACGACCGCCCCGGCGCCCGGCGCCGAGATGACCCCGCAGCAGTACGGGGTGGGGGCACGTTTCACCCTCTCCGTGTACGACTCCGACTACGTGCGGATCATCATGGAGGCCCTCGGTCGGGCGGACCGATCCGGGCTGACGATCGAGACCACGGACATCTCGACGTTTGTTGGCGGCACCGAGCAGCGCGTGCTCGAGTTTCTGCGCGACGTGATCGGCGCGGCCGCGGCGAGCGGGGTCCATATCTCGGCGGCGATCCTGCTGTCGCGCGGCTGCCCAGGCGAGCTCGCGTGCGCGCTGCCCGTTGGGGTGTCCGCGCTCGGCGCCGAGCCCATCACGCTGGCCCCGGTCGGCGTGCGCGCCCGCGCGCACTGGTCGCTCTACCCGCTGCTCGACGGGGGCAGCGAGGGCGACCACATGTCCCCGATCTACGCGGCGATTGAGGACGCGAAGGCGGCGAGAATCTATGCGGGATCCGACCACTTCGCCACCCGTCTGGACGGCGATCTCGCCGCGGTGCTCGCGACCGCAGCGAACGGCTGGATCGGGGTGGGCGGGGTGGTGCAGCACGTCACCACCCACCTCACCGTGTCCCTCAACAGCCCGACCCCGCCCACCCCTTAGCTCCCCACCACCCAAACCAAACCAAACCAAGCGGAGAAATCGCGAATCTCGGGCGGAATCTTGAGTTAGCCTCCGAAATCCTAGATTTCTCCGTGGGAGATGGGGAAGGTGCGCTCGCGTGCGTGGGAAGAGTTGCCCCACCCCGCCCCCCCTCTCCATCCCCCCTCCCCCACAGGCCTCAATCGAGAAGTGGCAAAGCGACCCTTCACGCGCGTGAAGGGTCGCTTTGCCACTTTTGGATTGGGGCAGGGCCTCAAGGGCTATGCCTGGGATGCCTCCCAGCCCGCGTTGAGCGCCGCGTAGCGCCCGCCAGCCGCGATCAGCTCCGCCGGGCTGCCGTCCTCGACCACGCGGCCGTGCTCCATGACGAGCACACGATCCGCGATCGCGACGGTCGACAGCCGGTGCGCGATGATGATCGCGGTGCGGTCGGCGAGCAGCCGCTGCAGCGCGTCCTGCACGAGCCGCTCGCTCGGCAGATCGAGCGAGGCGGTCGCCTCGTCGAGGATCAGCACCCGCGGATCCGCGAGGAAGGCACGCGCGAACGAGATCAGCTGCCGCTGCCCCGCCGACACGCGCCCGCCGCGCTTGTTCACGTCGGTATCGTAGCCGTCGGGCAGCGCCTCGATGAAGGCGTCAGCCCCGACAGCCCTGGCGGCGGCGCGGATCTCGTCGGCGCTCGCATCCGGTCGGCCGAGCGCAATGTTGTCGGCCACCGTGCCGCTGAACAGGTACGCCTCCTGCGTCACCATCACGATGGCGCGGCGGAGGTCCTCGGGATCGAGCTCACGCAGGTCCACCCCGTCGAGCGACACGGCCCCGGTGGTGGGGTCGTAGAAGCGCGCGACGAGCTTCGCGAGCGTGGACTTGCCAGCCCCCGTCGTGCCGACGAGCGCGACCGTCTGCCCCGCCGGGATCACGAGGTCGCAGTCGGCGAGCACGGTGCGCCCTCCGCCGTAGCCGAAGCTCACGCCGTCGAACGTGAGCTCACCGCGCGCGGCGGGGAGCGCGGTCGGCGCTTCGGGATCCCGCACGGTTGGATCCTCCTCGAGCACGCCGGACACCTTCTCGAGCGCGGCGGTGGCCGACTGATACGAGTTCAGGAACATCGCCACCTCCTCGATCGGGCCGAAGAAGTTGCGCACGTAGAGCACCGCGGCGAGCAGCACGCCGATCGCGAGCGCCCCGTCGGCGACGCGCAGCGCGCCCCAGAGCAGCACCACACCGATCGTCACGTTCGCGAGCAGGATCAGCCCGGGATCGAGAACCCCGAACAGGCGAAACACGCGCAGGTTCGCGCGCCGGTAGTCCTCAGCGACGCGGCCGAACTCGACCCGGTTGCGCGGCTCGCGCCGGAACGCCTGCACCGCCCGGATCCCGGTCATCGTCTCGACGAACTGCACGATCAGGCGCGCGCTCACCACACGGGTGGCGCGGAAGCCCTTCTGCGATTCGACGACGAACCAGCGCATCAGGATCACGAGCGGGATCCCCATGCCGAGCAGGATCAGGCCGCTGCGCCAGTCGATCAGGAACAGCATGAGCAGCGTGAAACTGCCGATCAGGATCGCGTCGATGAGCTCGTTCAGGCTGCCGTCGAGGAGCTCCTGGATCGACTCGAGGTCACTCGTCTGACGCGCGATGATGCGGCCGGAGGTGTAGCCCTCGTGGAACTCGAGGCTGAGGCGCTGCGTGTGCCGGAAGATCCGGATCCGCAGCTCCATCATGACGGCCTGCGTGAGCCGCGCGATGAGCACGATGTACCAGCCGACGAGCAGTGAGCCGACCGCGCCGGTCACGAGGAACGCGACCCCGATCCCGATCGCAGGCACCCAGTCGCCGGCGTTCACGGCGCGCGGGAGCGCCTCGTCGATACCGAACGCGATGAGCGTTGGGCCGACCGCGCGCGCAGCCGTCGAGATGACGATCACGAGCGCGGTGAGCGCGATCAGGCCTTTCAGCGGGCGCAGGATCGAGCCGAGCAGGCGAAGCGAGCGGCGGCGGATCGCGCGGCTCTCCTCGCGGGTGTACTGGTCGCGGTCTTCGCCGCTCGTGCCGTGCACGCTTGCGGGGCTCATACGCGGTCCTCCTCTCGGGTCTCCGGGGTCGTGGCGATCAGGTGTCGGTAGTGCGCGCTCTCGCGCAGGAGTTCGGTGTGCGTGCCGACCGCGACGATCTTGCCGTCGCGCAGCACCGCAACGCGATCCGCCATCGAGACGGTCGAGGGGCGGTGCGCGACGATAAGCGCGGTGGTGCCGTCGAGCACGCGGCGGAGGGCCGCCTCAACGAGTGCCTCCGTGTCGACGTCGAGCGCCGACAGTGGGTCGTCGAGCACGAGCACGTCGGGGGCCGCGGCGACGACGCGGGCGAGCGCGAGGCGCTGCCGCTGGCCGCCGGAGAGCGAGAGGCCCTCCTCCCCCACCTCGGTGTCGAGGCCGTCGGGGAGCTCGTACGCGAAGCCGGCCTGCGCGACCTCGAGCGCCTCGGCCAGCAGGGCGTCGGCCTCGGGACTCGCCGGGTCGAGGTCGTCGCGGCCGAGCAGCACGTTGTCGCGCACCGAGGCGGAGAAGAGGATCGGCTCCTCGAACGCGACGCCGATGCGGCGGCGCAGCTCCTCGAGCCGCAGCTCGCGCACGTCGACCCCGTCGAGGCTCACCGCGCCGCCCGTCACGTCGAACAGGCGAGTGGGTAGCGTCGTCATCGTGGTCTTGCCGCTGCCGGTCGCGCCGACGAGCGCGAGGGTCTCGCCGGGGCGCAGCGCGAGGTCGACGCCGTCGAGCAGCGCGGGCTCCGTCTCGGCGGCGTCCGGGTAGCGGAACGTCACGTCGCGGAACACGAGTTCGCCGCGCGGCTCGGTGATGGTGCGCGGTGTCGCGGGATCCTGCACCGTGATCGGCGCATCGAACACCTCGAAGATGCGGTCGGTCGCGGTGCGCGTGTCGACGAGGAACGAGTACAGGTAGCCGAGCGAGGACATGGGCCACTGGAGGGCGGCCGCCATCGCGAAGAACGCGACGAGCTCGCCAACGGTGAGCAGGCCGTGCGCGGCGAGCCACACGCCGGTGATGAAGCAGGCGCCGAGCGCGAGGATGGGCACGAGCTCGTGCCAGAACCAGAGCGCGCCCACCTCCTTCGCCTTGCGCATCTCCGTCTCGCGGAGCGTCTCCGCGCGGCTGCGGAACTGGCCGAGCGCGTGGCCGCCGCGGCCGAATGCCTTCAGCACGCGGATGCCGTGCACGCTCTCCTCGACGGCGGTCGCGAGATCGCCAGCCTGATCCTGGCTGCGCCGCGACAGCACGCCGTAGCGCTGCTCGAAGCTGAAGCCGACGATCCAGACCGGGATCGAGCAGATCACGAACACGGTGCCGAGCGCCCAGTGCCAACGGAACAGGAGCGCCGCGCCGATCACGATCGTGAGCAGGTTGATGAGCAGCAGGATCAGGCCGAAGGCGAGCCAGCGGCGGATCGTGCCGATGTCCTGCATCATGCGGCTGAGGAGCTGACCCGACTGCCAGCGGTCGTGGAAGGCGACCGGGAGGCGCTGCAGGCGGTCGTAGAACGACTGCCGGATCCGGTACTCGATGCCCGTCG
This sequence comes from Leucobacter chromiireducens, assembly GCF_003917135.1. GTDB lineage: Bacteria > Actinomycetota > Actinomycetes > Actinomycetales > Microbacteriaceae > Leucobacter > Leucobacter chromiireducens_A. The sequence goes on along the minus strand of NZ_RPDI01000001.1, from coordinate 114,243 downwards.
ACGGCGCGAGCACGAAGCGGCGGCGCAGGAACACCATGAGGGCCTCCAGGACGCCGAGCGCGAGCACGGCGAGGGTGGCCCACACGATCTGCGTGCGGTTGCCCGTGGTGATGGGGCCGTCGACCGCCCACTGCAGCACGAGCGGGATGAGGAGGCTCGCGACGGCGGCGCCGAGACCGACGAGGGCGCCGCCGATGAGGCGGGGCAGCGCCGGCTTGGCGAAGGGCAGGAGGCGCGCGAGTGCGCGCGCGGTCGAGAGTCGGGGGGCCGCGGCGGTGTCGCTGGCGGCCGGGGTGGCGTCGTCTGGGAGCGACGCGGAAGCGTGAGAAGTCATGATCCCTGATCGAAGAATGCGCACGGAAACGGCGCGAACAGAAGCTGGAAACGGGAGGGGCGGCGGCGCGCGATGGGCGGGCCGCGGGGAACCTAATGTCCGGTCAGCAGAATGCCCGGACGAGCGAGATCTGCTGGGGTGATGATGAACGCCATGATCTGCTCCTTTCCGGGTCTTCGGGGATACCGATGATTACCCTATCCGGCTGGGCGCGCGGCGCGCAAGCACCAGTTCTGCGCGAGCTCGGGCGGCTCTGGGCCGCTCTGGGCCGCTCGGGGCCGCGCGCGCAGTAGCCTGGGCGCATGACTGCACGCCGATCCCCGTGGCTGTGGGGAGCCGCCACCCTGATGGCGGTGACCCTGCTCGCCGTCGCCGGCGCGCTCGGAGTCACCGTCTACGGCATGTTCCCGCTGGAGAGCCTCATGGTGGCCGCACTGCAGTCGGCCGGACTGGTCCTCGCGCTGCGGTTCCCGCGCTGGGGCGTCACGATCGCGACGTTCGGCGCGATCGGGGCGCTCTCGTTCGCCCGCGCCACCGCGGAGGCGCCGTGGCCCGTGCAGGTGACCACGCTTCTCGCGCTGCTCGGCTGCTACGCGCTCGCGTCCTTCCAGGGGCGCTGGCTCGCCACCTCCGCGAGCGCCGTCGTGGTCGGCGTGACCGCGAGCGGCATCGCCTCGGCCGCGGGGAGCACGATCCCCGCCGGCCCCATGGTGGCGAACCTCATCGTGCTGCTCGCACTCTCCACCATCACGATCGGGATCACGACCCTCGTGCGCGCCGTTCGCGCGGCGCGCGGCGAGCTCGCCGAGGCCCGCGAACTGTCCGAGCTGGAGCTCGCGCGCCGCCAGATCGCCGAGGAACGCACCCGGATCGCCCGCGAGATGCACGACGTCGTGGCGCACGGCATGTCCGTCATCCAGGTGCAGGCGGCGAGCGCGCGCTACCGCTTCGCCGGGCTCGACGACGCGGTTGCCGACGAGTTCGACGAGCTCGCGGCGACGGCGCGCACCGCGCTCGGCGAGATGCGCGCGCTGCTCGGCGTCCTGCGCGCCGACGATGGCGCCGAGCACGCGCCGCAGCCCGGCCTTGCGGACCTCGCGGAGCTCGTGGCCCGATCCCGCGCTGTTTTTTCCGACGAGCTGCCAGCCGAGATCCGCGCGCGCATCGACCCGGTCTGTCAGCTGGCCGTCTACCGGGTGGTGCAGGAGTCGCTCGGCAACGCCGCGCGGCACGCCGCGGGCGCGACGACCTCGGTGACGCTCGCCGCAGCGGTGGCGGAGCCAGGGGTCGCCCCCAGCGTTCGCGTGATCGTGCGCAATGCCGCGCCGCCCGCCGACGCCGCGCCCCGGAGCACCCCCGACCCGAGCGGGCACGGCATCCGCGGGATGCGGGAGCGGGTGAGTGCGCTCGGCGGATCGCTCGCCGCAGCGCCCACCCCGGACGGCGGCTTCCAGGTGCGCGCGGTGCTGCCCGTCGCGCCCGGCACGCCGCTCGCCGATTCCGCCGCGGCGCCAGACGCAGCGCCAGACGCAGCGCCCGCCCCAGCGCCCGCCGACCCCGAGGAGCCGCACGCATGACCATCTCAGTGCTGATCGTCGACGACCAGGCGATGGTGCGCGCGGGCTTCGCCGCGATCCTCGACGCGCAGGCCGACCTCACCGTGGTGGGGCAAGCCGCCGACGGTGCCGAGGGCGTCGAGCTCGCACGCCGCCTCCGCCCGGACGTCGTGCTCATGGACGTTCGCATGCCGGAGATGAATGGGCTCGAGGCGACCCGCGAGCTCATGTCACCGCCGCCGCGCGTCGACCAGGTGCCGCGCGTCGTGATTCTCACCACCTTCGACATCGACGAGTACGTGCACGACGCGCTCGCGGCTGGGGCGAGCGGCTTCCTCCTCAAGGACGCGCCGCCAGCCGACCTCGTCCAGGCGGTGCGGGTGGTCGCCGCGGGCGACGCGCTGCTCGCCCCGAGCGTCACCAAGCGGCTCCTGCAGAACTTCGCCGCTCAGCGCCCCGCCAACGACACGCACGCGCTCCGCCTCGCCGACCTCACCGAGCGGGAGCGCGAGATCCTCGTCAGCATCGGGCGCGGCCTCGCGAACGCCGAGATCGCCGCGGAGCTGTTCATCGCGGAACAGACCGTGAAGTCGCACATCACGCGCATCTTCACGAAGCTGCAGCTGCGGGATCGGGTGCAGGCCGTGATCCTCGCCTACGACGCCGGTCTCGTCGAGCCGGATCGCTAGGAGACAGCGCCACCCCATACCCAGGTAGGGGGCCGAATGCGCGCCGCGGGGTGATGCGCGGAGCGATTGCGCCGCGGGACGGTACTTCCAGAACATCGGAAGGACCCTCACATGAGCATCGTTTCACCGGCGCCCCGGCGCGTGCCGGCCCCACCCGCCACAGTCCCCGCTTCCGCGCGCGACGCTGCGGTCGACCTGGTGCGCGCGGCCTGCCTCATTGCGGTCGTCGCGATCCACAGCCTCATGGTCGGCATCAGCGTCCACGCCGGCGGCCCGGTACTCGAGAACGCGCTCGAGGCGTGGGGCGGCTTCACGTTGTTCTCGTGGTTCACGCAGATGATGCCGCTGTTCTTCATCATGGGCGGCTTCGCGTCGGCGACGCACCTGCGCCGGCTGCGCGCCCGCGGTGTCGGCACCGCCGACTACCTGGCCACACGCATGCGGCGGCTCCTCCCGGTGCCGCTCGCGGCGGCCGTCGCCGTCACCGCGACGCTCACGCTGCTCAGCGCGGCCGGCCTCTCCCCCGAGCTCGTCGCGACCGCCGGCTGGCGCATCAGCCAGCCGCTCTGGTTCCTCGGCGTCTACGTGCTCTGCACGGCGCTCGTGCCGCACGGCCTGCGGCTCCACGAGCGCGCGCCCGGCGCCACGCTGCTCTCGCTCGGGATCGGGATCGCCGCCGTCGACCTCACGCGCGTCTCGAGCGGGATCGAGGCGATCGGCTTCGCAAACCTGCTGTTCGTGTGGCTGTTCGTGCAGCAGCTGGGATTCTGGCTCGCCGACGGTCGTGCCCCCTCGCTGCGCGCCGCCAGGTGGGCCGTCGCCGGGCTCGCGGCGCTCATGGTGGTGGGGCTCAGCCCGGCGAACCTGTACGCGGCGCTCAACCCGCCGACGGCGGCGCTCGCGCTGCTCGGTGTGGTGCAGCTGGCGCTCTTCGCGCGATTCCGGCCGGCACTCGCAGCGTGGGCGGAATCGCCGCGCGTGCAGCGCTGCTCCGACGCGCTGAACGGGGCCTCGATGACCATCTACGCGTGGCACATGCCCATCGTGGTGGTGCTCGCCGGCGCGACGCTCGCGGTGGGGTCGCTCGGCGGCGGCGCTGCCGCGCTCATCCCGGAGCCGTTGTCCGTGGCGTGGTGGCTGAGCCGCCCGGCGTGGCTGGCCGTCGCGGGGCTCGCGGTCGCCGCGGTGGTGCCGCTCGTGCACCGCTGGGAGCGCCGCCCGGTGGCGGGCGGCGCGGCGGCGGCCGTGCCGGCTGCTCCGTGGCGGGTCGTGGCTGCGGTGCTGTGCGGCGCGGGCGGCGTGCTCGCGATCCTCGCCGCGGGCGGCGCACTCTGGGCGTGGGCCGCAGGCGCGCTCCTGCTCGCATTGGGCGCCCGCGCGGCGACCCCCGCTCGGATCGGGGTCACTCAGGCAGGGTGTCGCTGAGCACACCGCCGCAACACCCTGCCCAAGTGACCCCGATCCCGGCGGGGGGACGGGGGGACGGAGGACGGCGCGGGGACGGAGACGGGACGAGGGCGGGCGGGGACGAGGGCGGGCGGGGACGGGGGGCGGGGACAGGGCGGCTAGAACGCGAACGCCAGGCCCAGCAGCACGCCGTAGGCGAGGCCGGCGAGACTCGTGAGCTGCAGCACCAGGATGAGCTCCTTCGGCGTCTTCGCGGTGAGCACGATCACGATGCACGGCGCAACGATGAGCAGCACGAGCCACACGAGCACCATGCCCGAGTGCGCGAATCCGAACATCGCCGGCACTACAAACGGCAGCAGCAGGCACACGACGAACAGGATCCGCGACGCGCGGTCGCCGATCCGCACCGCGAGCGTCTTCTTGCCCGCGAGCGTGTCCGTGGGGATGTCGCGGACGTTGTTGACGATCAGCACGGCCACCGCGAAGAGGCCGACGCCCGCCCCGGCGAACCACTCCTCCTGCGTGCGCACGTCGGTCTGCAGCCAGACCGTACCGACGGTCGCCACAAGGCCGAAGAAGATGAACACCACGACCTCGCCGAGCCCGGCGTAGCCGTACGGCCGCTTCCCGCCGGTGTAGAACCAGGCGGCGATGATCGCGACGACACCGAGCGCGAGGAACCACCACCTGCCGCTCATCACCACGGCCACGAGCCCGGCCGCAGCCGCAAGCCCGAAGAACACGAGCGCGAGCGTCAACACCCGCTTGGGATCAACGAGTCCGGATCCCGTTAGCCTGGCGGGGCCCACCCGGAACTCGTCCGTGCCGCGCACGCCGTCCGAGTAGTCGTTCGCGTAGTTCACGCCGATCTGCAGGAACACGGCGACGGCGAGCGCGAGCAGGGTGAGCGGCCACGAGAAGCCCTGCACCATGTGCGCGATCCCGGCGCCAGCCGCGACCGGGGCAACCGCGAGCGGCAGGGTGCGCAGCCGCGCCCCGCCCACCCAGTTGCGCCACGTGATGCGCGGCTCGGCCCCCGCAGCCACGCGCCGCTCCGCCGCCGCGCGCACGGCCGGGTTGCCCGACTTTCGCCGATCCTTCGCTGCGTTCATGCCTGTTCCTCCCCTGCGGCGCGCCGCGTTTCGCGGAAGCTGTCGCGCACGCGCCCAATCCACTCGCCGAGTGCGGCGAGATCCGGCTTTCCCCCCGCGAGCCGCGGGATCGCCTCGGTTTCCGTGACCCACTCGGGGACCGCTGCGGCGCCGAGCGTTGCACGCACCGCCTCGCGCACCGCGGCGAAGTCCGCTCGTTCGTCGTCGCCTCCGAGCTCCACCACGAGGGTGACGCGCTCGCCCCACTCGGGGTGCGGCGCGGCGAGCGCCACCGCGCCAGCCCAGCCGGGCAGCTCGCGCACCACGCGCTCCACCTCGTCGAGCGACACGTTGACGCCGCCGGAGATGAGCACGCGGTCGAGGCGCCCCGTGACGGTCAGCATGCCGCCGAGCAGTTCGCCGGCGTCGCCCGTGCGGTACCACCGGGTCGGCACGCCGTCGCGGCCCGTCTCGGTGACGAAGCGCGCGGCGGTGAGCTGGGGATCGCCGAGGTAGCCGAGCGCCAGCGTCGGCCCGGCGAGCTGCACTTCCCCGTCGCGAATGCGCACGCGCGTCTCGCCGATCTCCACGCCGTCGTACACGCAACCGCCCGCGGTCTCGGTCATGCCGTAGCTGCGCTTGAGCGCGACGCCGAGCTCGTGGCACCGCTGCCGCATGGCGACGGAGATCGCCTGCCCGCCGACCAGCACCGCGTCGAAGCGGCGCAGCGTCTCCGCGGCGTCAGCGTCGGCCGCCGCGAGGTCGAGGAGCCGGCTGAGCTGCACGGGCACGAGCGACACGTATCGCCGCTCAGCCGTCATCGCGTCGGCGGCGGAGAGGAGGGCCGCGGGGTCGAACGCGCCGTCGAAGAACACCGGGTCGATGCCGGCCCGCGCGCTGCGCACGAGCATCTGAACGCCCGAGATCAGGTGCGTCGGCAGGGCGACCAGCCACTGGCCTGGGCCGCCGAACCGCTCGTGCGTTGCGTCAGCGCTCGCGGTCAGGGCCGACGCTGAGAGCGCAACCGCCTTCGGGATCCCGCTCGAGCCGGAGGTGCGCACCACGAGCGCCGTCCCCTCCAGCAGCGGGGTCTCCAGCAGCTCGCGCACCACCTCGTCGCTCGTGCCGGGCGGTACCGGGAGCACGGGCGCGCCGCCGGCGAGCGCGTCCTGGAGGGCGGCCAGCAGCCACGCACGATCGTCGGTGGGGATGGCGCGAAGTCCGGAGTGCGAAGTCACCCCTCCAGGGTACTCGGGTGGCGTTCCGCCAGCGATTCGGCACAACACAGCCGCTTTCGCGGCACGGGGCTGGGTTTCGCCGAATCGCTTGGGGTGCGCCGCGGCTACGCGAGCTTCTGCGCCGCGCGCGTCAGCTCGGTCACCGCCCGCTCAACGATCGCGTCGGTCATGCGCGCGTTCGGCCCGGAAATCGAGAGCGCAGCAGGCGGCACCGCCCCGGGGATCGCCACGGCGATGCAGCGCACGCCCACCTCCTGCTCGCCGTCGTCGATCGCGAAGCCGCGGCGGCGCGTCTCGCGCAGGTCGGCGAGCAGGGCGTCCTCGGTCGTGATGCTCGTCGGCGTGTACGCCGGCATCCCGGTGCGGGCGAGGATCTCGCGCACGCGCCGCTCGGGCAGGGTGGCGAGCATCGCCTTCCCCACGCCGCTCGCGTGCGGCAGCACGCGCCGCCCCACCTCCGTGAACATGCGCATCCGATGCCGCGAGGGCACCTGGGCGACGTACGCGACGAGATCCCCGTCGAGCACCGCGAGGTTCGCCGTCTCCTGCGCGGCCTCCTCAAGTTCGGTGAGCGCGCCGCGCGCCGACTCCGCGAGCGGCGGGGTCGCGCGCTCCCCGAGCCCGATGAGGCGCGGGCCGAGCGCGTAGTCGCGCGTCTCGAGCTGCCTGGCCACCCCGACGTCGAGGAGCGTGCGCAGGAGGCGGTGCGCGGTGGGCACGGCGAGCCCGGTCCGCGCAGCGATCTCGGCAAGCGGGAGCGGGGTGTCTGCGGTGGCGAGCGCCTCGAGCAGACTGAACGCGCGCGCCACCGATTGCACTTGCCCGCCGCCAGAGGCGGGGATCGCCGGTTCGGATCTCATGATTCCATCATATGGAGTGAGTACTCCATATCGACAATCGGCCTCCTATCGTGGGCTGTGGCGCGACGCCGCGCCCCTCACACCACCCCCAGCATTGGAGCTCGCATGACCGCATACGCGTCCCGCGCCGACCTGTCCGTCGCAGACCCCATCCTCGCGTTCGCCGAGGAGAGTCTGGAGCGGCACGGGATCGACGCCGACGCGTTCTGGGCCGGCGTGAGCGACATCGTGCACGAGCTCGCGCCGCGCAACGCCGAGCTGCTGCGCACCCGCGATGCACTCCAGGCGCGCATCGACGAGTACCACCGCGCGGCCCCCGGCACGCCGGACCCGGCGGCCTACCGGGCATTCCTCACGGAGATCGGCTACCTCGTTCCCGCCCCTGGCGAGGTGCGCGTGACCACCGCCGACGTCGCGCCCGAGATCGCAACGCTCGCCGGGCCGCAGCTCGTCGTGCCCATCCTCAACGCGCGCTTCGCGCTCAACGCCGTGAACGCGCGCTGGGGCTCGCTCTACGACGCCCTCTACGGCACCGACGCGATCGCGCAGGACGGCGAGCTCGCGCCGGGCCGCGACTACAACCCGGCGCGCGGCGCGGCCGTGATCGCGCGCGGGCGCGAGCTGCTCGACACGGTCGCCCCGCTCCGCGCCGCCGCCGGCTCCGCGCCCTCGCACCGCGACGCCACCGCCTACGCGGTCGTCGGCGGGCAGCTCGCGGTCAGCCTCGCCGACGGGGAGGCCGCGCTCGCGGATCCCGCAGGGTTTGTTGGGTACACCGGCGACGCCGCGGCCCCCGCCTCCGTGCTGCTCGTGCACCACGGCCTCCACGTCGAGATCGTGATCGACCGCGCCGGGCAGATCGGCGCGAGCGACGCCGCCGGGGTGCAGGACATCGTCCTCGAAGCAGCGCTGACCACCATCATGGACCTCGAGGACTCGGTCGCCGCCGTCGACGCCGAGGACAAAGCCCTCGGCTACCGCAACTGGCGCGGGCTCATGGCCGGGACGCTCACCGAGCAGGTCACGAAGAGCGGCGCGAGCTTCACGCGATCACTCGCGAAGGATCGCAGCTACACCGCCCCGAACGGCGGCGAGGTGACGCTGCCCGGCCGCTCCGTGCTGTTCGTGCGCAACGTCGGGCACCTCATGCTCGGCGACTCGATCCTCGACCGCGACGGCGCCGAGACCCCCGAGGGGATCGTCGACGCGATCATGACCGCGCTCGGCTCGCTCGACGATCTGCGCGGCTCGCTCGCGAACTCGCGCACGCCGTCCATGTACATCGTGAAGCCGAAGATGCACGGGCCCGATGAGGCGGCGTTCACCGCCGAACTGTTCGCCCGCGTCGAGGAGCTGCTCGGCCTCCCGCTCGGCACCATGAAGATCGGGATCATGGACGAGGAGCGCCGCACCTCGGCGAACCTCGCCGCCGCGATCGCCGCGGCTGCCGACCGGGTCGCATTCATCAACACCGGCTTCCTCGACCGCACCGGCGACGAGATCCACACCTCGATGCACGCCGGCCCGTTCCTCCCCAAGGCCGCGATCCGCACCGCGCCGTGGCTCGGGGCGTACGAGGCGCGCAATGTGACCACGGGCGTGGCCTGCGGCCTCGACGGACACGCGCAGATCGGGAAGGGGATGTGGGCGATGCCGGATCTCATGGCCGCCATGCTCGAGCAGAAGATCGGCCACGTGCGCGCCGGGGCCTCGACCGCGTGGGTGCCCTCGCCGACGGCGGCGACGCTGCACGCGATCCACTACCACCAGGTCGACGCGTTCGCCGCGCGCGCCGAGGTCATCGCGGCGGCCGCGGCCGATCCAGCAGGCGCCGAGCGCGCGTTCGCCGAGCTCCTGACCGTGCCGCTCGCCGGCGCGGCCGACCTCGACGCCGCAACCGTCGCCGCCGAGCTCGAGAACAGCGCCCAGTCGATCCTCGGCTACGTGGTGCGCTGGATCGATCAGGGCGTCGGCTGCTCGAAGGTGCCCGACATCAACGACATCGGGCTCATGGAGGATCGCGCGACGCTCCGCATCTCCGCGCAGCTGCTCGCCAACTGGCTGCTGCATGGTGTCATCACCGAGGCGGAGGTCGACGCGGCGCTCGTGCGCTGCGCCGCAGTGGTCGACCGGCAGAACGCCGCCGACGCCGCGTACGAGCCCCTGCTCGGCGCCGACGGAGCGACCCCCGGTCTCGCGTTCACGGCGGCGCGCCGGCTCATCGTCGAGGGCGGCGCGCAGCCGAGCGGCTACACGGAGCCGCTGCTGCACGAGCTGCGCCGCGCGAAGAAGGCCGAGCAGGCGGCACGGGCAGCGTAGGCGGAGCCGGCGCGGCTCCGCGGCTGGGCGGCGGGACCGCCCAGCCGCACGGCCGCGATCCCGCGCAGCCGCGATCCCGCGCCCTAGAAGTGGTAAGGGAACGGGCTCCAGTCGGGCTCGCGCTTCTCGAGGAACGAGTCGCGCCCCTCGACGGCCTCGTCGGTGCCGTACGCGAGACGGGTGGTCTCGCCAGCGAAGAGCTGCTGCCCGACGATCCCATCGTCGACCGCGTTCATCGCGTACTTCAGCATCCGGATCGCGGTCGGCGACTTCCCGAGGATCGTGCGCGCCCATGCGATCCCGGTGCGTTCGAGCTCCGCGTGCGGCACGACCTCGTTGACCGCGCCGATCTCGCGCGCACGCTCCGCCGAGTACTCCTCGGCGAGGAAGAAGATCTCGCGCGCAAACTTCTGCCCCACCTGCTTCGCGAAGTACGCGCTGCCGTAGCCGGCGTCGAACGAGCCGACGTCCGCGTCGGTCTGCTTGAACTTCGCGTGCTCACGGCTCGCGATCGTGAGGTCGCAGATCACGTTCAGCGAGTGCCCGCCGCCGGCCGCCCAGCCGGGCACGAGCGCGATGACCACCTTCGGCATGAAGCGGATGAGGCGCTGCACCTCAAGGATGTGCAGCCGCCCGGCGCGTGCGCGCTCCTCGGGCCCGACCGCCTCCTCCGACTCCGCGTACTTGTAGCCGTCGCGGCCGCGGATGCGCTGATCGCCGCCCGAGCAGAACGCCCAGCCGCCGTCGCGCGGGGAGGGTCCGTTACCGGTGAGCAGCACGACGCCGACGCGCGGGTTCACGCGCACCCGGTCGAGCGCATCGTAGAGCTCGTCGACGGTGCGCGGGCGGAACGCGTTGCGCACCTCGGGACGGTCGAACGCGATGCGCGCGATCCTGCCGTCCACGCTGAGGTGCGCGGTGATGTCCGTGTACTCGGCGGCGCCCGGGGCGATCTCCCACTCTGCCGGATCGAAAAGCTCTGAAACCTGCTGCGTCATGTGCCCAGCCTATTCGCCGCGGCGGATCAGGACACCGCCACCCCGAACAGCAGCCCGATGAGGTAGGTGGCCGCCATCGTCGCGATGCCCATCGTCACATTGCGCAGGATCGCTGGGCGCTTCGGCGACTCGCCGAGCCCCGCGCTGATCCAGCCGGTCAGCACGAGCCCGACCACCACGCCGAGCGCGGCCACCCAGACGCGATGCTCCCCGACCGGCAGCAGGATCATGAGGAGCGGGATCAGGGCTCCGACCGTGAACGCGACGAACGACGACACCGCGGCAGCCCAGGGGCTCGTGTATTCGCCTGGGTCGATCCCGAGCTCCACCTCGGCGTGCGCGGCGAGCGCGTCGTGCGCCGTGAGCTCCTCGGCCACCTGCTGCGCGAGCCCAGCGGAGAGCCCGCGCTGCTCGTAGAACCCGGCGAGCTCCTGCAGCTCCTCCTCCGGCTGCTCAGCGAGCTCGCGCGTCTCCTTCGCGATCAGCGCGCGCTCCGTGTCGCGCTGCGTGCTCACCGACACGTACTCGCCGCCCGCCATCGAGAACGCGCCGGCGACGAGGGCGGCGAGGCCGGCCGTCACGATCGCGACGAGGTTGCCTGGCGTCGCGCCGGCGACGCCGATCACCACGCCGGCGGTCGAGACGATGCCGTCGTTCGCGCCGAGCACGCCGGCGCGCAACCAGTTGAGGCGCTGGCCGATCTTCTGGTGTGGCTCGTCTGCGTGTTGCCGCTGGTTTCCGGGGTTCTGCGTGAGTGCCATGCACTGAGTCTGACCCTCGAATCGGCGGTGCGCAAGCATGGTGAGGCTGGCCTTTCCCCTGGTCTCGGCGCAAAAATCCGCAGGTGGGACGCCGGATCCTTCGGCTCCAGCTTCATCGCATGTCGGAGGAACTCCGTACACTCGGTGGCATGACGCACGTCGAGCTCCCGCCCCTCACCGAGCTGCTCGGCGCGCTGCGCGTGGTGTCGATCCCGACCCGCACGAGGTTCCGCGGCATCACCGTGCGTGAGGCTGCGATCTTCGCCGCCCCCGAGGGGCCGAGCGAGTTCTCACCGTTCACCGAGTACGACGATGCGGAGTCGAGCGCCTGGCTCGCCGCGGCGATCGACTTCGGCTGGCTGGCGCAGCCCGCGCCGCGCCGGGAGCGCATCGAAGTGAACGCCACGGTGCCTGCGGTCGGGCCGGATGAGGTGCCAGGGATCCTCGCGCGCTTCCCCGGCTGCCGCACCGCGAAGGTGAAGGTCGCCGAGCGCGGGCAGACGCTCGCTGACGACGTCGCGCGGGTGCGCGCCGTGCGGGAGGCGCTCGGCCCCGACGCGCGCGTGCGCGTCGACGCGAACACCGGCTGGTCCGTCGACGCCGCGGTCGCGGCGCTCACCGCGCTCGCACCGTTCGACCTCGACTACGCCGAGCAGCCGTGCGCCTCCGTGCCCGAGCTCGCCGCGGTGCGCGAGCGCCTCGCCGCGGCGGGGGCCCCCGTGCGGATCGCGGCCGACGAGAGCGTGCGGAAGGCGAGTGACCCGCTCGCCGTGGCCCGCGCCGGCGCCGCCGACCTGCTCATCGTGAAGGCGCAGCCCCTCGGCGGGGTGTCACGCGCGCTCGACATCGTGCGCGAGGCCGGGCTCCCGGTGGTGGTGTCGAGCGCGCTCGACACGTCGGTCGGCATCGCGATGGGGGCGCAGCTCGCCGCGGCGCTGCCGGACGGGATGCTCGCCGGCGCGTGCGGCCTCGGCACGGTCGCGCTGCTGCAGGGCGACGTGACCCGCACCCCGCTCGTGCCGGAGGGGGGCTCGATCCCGGTCGGCCGCCCGCTCCTCGATCCCGATCTGCTGGATCGCTTCGCGGCGACGCCCGAGCGCACCGCGTGGTGGCGGGAGCGCGTGACCCGGTGCCACGCGCTCCTCGCCGCCGGGGGAACGCCCTAGAGGCGCACTCGGCGCGCGCCCTCGCCGAGCGCCTCGAGCTTCGCCCACGCGATCTGCGGGTGCACGCGGCCGCCGAGGCCGCAGTCGGTCGCGGCGATGACGCGCTCCGGGCCGACGATCTTCGCGAAGCGCTCGATGCGCTGCGCGACGAGGTCGGGGTGCTCAACGAGGTTCGTCGAGTGGCCGATGACGCCGGGGACCAGGATCAGGTCGTCCGGGATCAGCTCGCGCTGCTCCTCCCAGACCGCCCACTCGTGCTCGTGGCGCGCGTTCGCCGCCTCGAAGGAGATCTGGCCGACCTTCGCGCCGAGCACGGTCTTCAGGATGTGCTTCAGTTCGATGTCGGTGGTGTGCGGGCCGTGCCAGGAGCCCCAGCAGAGGTGCAGGCGGATCTGCTCCTTCGGGAGGCCCTCGATCGCGGCGTTGATCGCGTCGATGCGGATCTGCGTGAACGCGAGGTAGTCCTCGATGCTCGGCTCCGGGTTGATCTGGTCCCAGTTCTCGGCGAGCGAGGGATCGTCGAGCTGCAGGATCAGCCCGGCGTCGGTCACGGCGCGGTACTCCTCGCGCAGGGCGGCGACCCACGCGTCGATGTGCTCCTGCTCGCTGCCGTAGAACTCGTTCTCGATGCGCGCGGCCGAGCCGGGCGCGATCGCCGTCAGGAAGCCCGTCTCGCCCGCGGCGAGCGCCGCGTTCAGGTTGCGGGTGTCCGCGGCGATGGCCACCTGCCCCGTGTAGCTGATCGGGCCGGTCGTCGCGGGGAACGCGGTCGCGTTCTTGCCGACACTGATCCCGCTCTCCGGGTCGCGGTAGGCGTCCGCGAACGCGGTCCAGTCGCGGCGGTCGGGGAACGTGGTGAGGCGCACGTCGCCGGGCGCCGAGCGCACGGGCTCCTGGCTGAAGATGTCCTTGCCGGTCAGCTCGAGACCTGCGGTGCGCTGGAACGAGTACGTCCACCACGCGCCGTAGTCGACCGCGTTCGACATTGCCTTGCCGAACTCGCCGTCGCCCGGCTGGGTGATTCCCGCCGCGCGCTGCCGCTCAACGACGTCGCGCACCGCCTCGGCGACGAGCGCCTCGTACTCGGGGGTCGACTGCAGCGTGAAGCCGTCGTCGGCGAACGTGCGTGCGGCGTTCGCCTCGATGAGGGCCTGCGTGCGGGGCAGGCTGCCTGCGGTGGTGGTTTCGATACGGGTCATGAGTTGACGGTAGCGAGGGCGCGGGGTCTGGCTCCACCTGGCCAAGGGATTGTGACGCTGCGTGACACTTGGGGGGGGGCGTGGGGCCCTGGGGCCCTGGGCCCCAGCCCCCCCCAGTGAGAAGTGGCAAACCGACCCTTCACCCCAGCGAAGGGTCGGTTTGCCACGTTTCGATGGCCCGCGCCCGCGGCGCTACCCCTTCAGACCGGGGAAGTCCTCCTCGCGCCACTCGCCAGCGGTCCGCTCACCGGCGGCGTACGCCTCCTCCTCGTGCTGACGCAGCTCAACCCGACGGATCTTGCCCGAGGTGGTCTTCGGCAGCTCCGCGAACTGCACCCGGCGCACCCGCATGTATGGCGGGAGCGCGACGCGCGCGTGCGCGAGGATCTCGCGCGCCGTGTCCTCGGAGTCCGGCACGCCGGCGGCGAGCGCAACGTACGCCTTCGTGACGTTCAGGCGGGTCTCATCCGGCGCGCCAACCACCGCGGCTTCGGCGACGGCCGGGTGCTCGAGGAGCGCGCTCTCGACCTCGAACGGCGACACCTTGAAGTCGCTGGACTTGAAGACGTCGTCGGTGCGCCCCACGAACGTGAGCACCCCGTCGGCGTCGCGGCGTGCCACGTCACCCGTGTGGAACAGCCCGTCGGCGGTCGCGCGGGCGGTCGCCTCCGGGTTGCCGAGGTACTCGGTCATGAGGTTGATGGGGGCGCGGCGCACGCCGGCATCGCCCGGCTCGGCCGCGTCGATCCGCAGGCAGATCTCGCCCTGCTCGACCTCCGCCCCGGTCACCGGGTCGATGAGCACGGCGTCGACGCCGGGCAGCGGCAGCCCCATGGCGCCCGGCACGATCGGGTCGCCTGGCATGTTCGCGATGAGCGCGGTCGTCTCGGTCTGGCCGTAGCCGTCGCGGATTTCGAGCCCCCACCACTCCTGAATGCGCGCGATCACCTCGGGATTCAGCGGCTCACCGGCGGACACCAGTTCGCGCAGCGCGTGCGGCTTGCGCTCCAAGCGGTGCTGGATCAGCATGCGCCACACCGTGGGCGGCGCGCAGAAGGTGGTGACCCCCGCGCGGTCGAGCTCCGAGACGAGGAACTCCGCGTCGAAGCGGCCGTAGTTCGCAACGAAGATGGTCGCCCCGACGTGCCACGGCCCGAAGAAGCTCGACCAGGCGTGCTTGCCCCAGCCCGGCGCGCTGATCACGAGGTGAGTGTCGCCCGGGCGCACACCGAGCCACGACATGGTGGTGAGGTGGCCGAGCGGGTAGCTCGTGTGCGAGTGCACCACGATCTTCGGCAGGCTCGTGGTGCCCGAGGTGAAATAGATCAGCGCGGGATCAGTGCTGCGCGTCGTCTTGGGGATCGCGCCTGCCCCGGCGGCGCGTGACTCCTCGTAGTGCGTCCACTCCCAGAGCGCTGCGCGCTGATCCTTCGTGCCGCTCGCGAGGCCGACTCCGATGCCGCGGTAGTTGCCGGGCACCTCCGCGAACTTCACGGCGTCCTCGGGGGCGGCGAACACCCAGTTCACGCGGCCGCGCGCCACGCGGTCCTCGAGCTCGGCCGCGCCGAGCACCACGGAGGTGGGGAGGATCACCACGCCGATCTTCATCGCCGCGAGCATGATCTCCCACAGCTCGACCCGGTTGCCGAGCATCAGCATCGCGACATCGCCCCTGCGTGCCCCGGTGGCCCGCAGCCAGCCGGCGACCTGGTCGGAGCGGCGCTTCAGTTCGGCGAAGGTGAGCTGCTGCTCGCTGCCGTCCTCCTCGGCGATCCAGAGCGCCACCGTGTCGTTGCCCTCGGCGATCACATCGAAGACGTCGTGCGCCCAGTTGAACTCGGCGCCAACGTCTGGCCAGCGAAACTCCGCGCGTGCGCGGGCCGGATCGCCTGCGCAGGCGAGCAGCTGGTCGCGGGCGGCGAAGAATGCGGTGGTTGCATCGGTCTGGGTCATGCGCTCTATTCTCCACCCGCGCGGCCGACGCGGCGCACCACGGCGACCAGCTGGGCCCCGAAGCCGACGAGCATCACCCCCGAAAGGACGAACGCAGCAACGCCACGCGCGTCGCCGCGGGGCATCGGGCCGATCACCCACCAGAACACCACGCTCTGCGCGACGAGGAGCGCGGGGAGCGCGCCGAACGAGACCAGGCGGAGCCCGACGCTCGGGGGCCTGCGCCGCAGGAGGGCCGCCGCCGCGGTGCCGACGCAGGCCGCGAGGAGGCCGCCCGAGAGCCACATCATCGCGGCGTACGGCCTGGCGTGCTCGGCGGCCGCGCGCTGCGCCGCCCCGGCCTCGATCCCGGTGAACGTGCCAGGCGCGAAGTCGAGTCGCGCGCCGAGGTCCGTGTACGCGCCGATCTGCAGCTCGTACTGGCCGAGTGTGGCGTTCACCTCCGGCGAGACCGCGAAGTCGCCGCCCTCGCCGAGCGCGTCGGTCTCGCGCGACTCGACCGCGTCCGCGTCGAACGCGACAACGAGCGCGCCGTCCTCCCGCACCGTCTCCGAGCCGATCCGCAGTTCCCTGCGCTGCCCGGCGTCGTCGTACGTCGACATCTCCGCGCGCCACGGCGTCACCGTGTTGCCGTCGGCGTCGGGGATCTGCGGCAGCTCGCGATCCGAGTCGATCCAGCCGCCGCCGCGCAGCTCGGGGACGAGCTCGGGGGCGACGGTCAGCTCGATGCGGAGCGGGCGCACGGGCGCGGACCCGTCGAACGGGCTGCTCGGGTTCGTGTAGTACTCGTCCTCCCAGGTGTCGAGCCACGCGGCCCAGCGCACCTGCTCGGCCGCAGCCGTCGGCCCGGCGTCGACCGCCGCGCTCGCCAGCGTGTAGCGCACCTCCACCTCGTGGGTGCCGGAGAGCGCTTCGGTGAGCTGCGTCACCGCGACCGCGCTGCGCGGCTGCGGTAGTTCGCGCACGGGCACCACAGCGCCGTCGATGCGGAACGACTCGAGCGAGAACCCCAGATCCTGCCCGAGGTAGCTCGTACGCCACTCGCGCGCGACCTGGGGCACACGCGCGGAGTCGGCCGCAAAGACCGCGTCGAGTCGCTCGGTCACGGTGAGGCGCGCGACCCCCGCCGCATCACGGCTCAGCTCGGCCCGGATATCGAAGCCGGAGAACTCGACCGCGAGCGTGCCGGGCAGATTGCTCGCGTCCTCGCTGAAGTGTCTGGTGGGCTCGTACGGCGGCGGCACCGTCGCGACCGTGGTGATCGCCCCGGCGAGCACCGCGAGCGCCGCCCCGAACGCGATCAGCGCCGGCAGCGCAAGGAAGCGTTCGCCGCGCCACCCGCCAGCGATCGCCGGGTCGCCGGCCTCGCGAATCGCGAGTGCCGTGACCCTGCGGCCCGCGCGGCGCGGCGGCTCGAACAGCAGCGCGTATGGCAGCAGCGGATCGTCGAGCGGGCCGCGCTCCGTGAGGCGCGTGGCCCGCGCGAACACGTGCACGCCCTTGAGCTGCTGCACGGCGAGCGCGCCAGCACGGGTGAGCGGGCGCGGGCGGTGCACGAGCACGAGCGTCGCGAGCGCCAGCACGGTCGACGCCGCGACGAACGCCGCAGGCCACCACACGACCGCGAGGATCACCTGCTCGGAGAGCTGCCGCAGCAGCCCCCACTGCAGCAGCGTGATCGCGATGGGCGCGAAGACGAAGAAGTCGCGGACGTAGCTGTCCGGCACCCAGCGCAGGCCGCGCTCAACCACCTCGTCGGGGGCGCGCCAGCTGCGGGCCGCCGCACTGGCGGCCGGCGCGTTGCCCCAGCGCCCCGCGCGGCGCCCAGCGCGCGCGAGCCGGGCCAGCCACGACCCGCGCCGCGCGCGGTGCGTCGGCTGATCCACGAGCTCGGCAACGAGTTCCGCATGCCTGGTGCTGCCCAGCAGCGCGGCGGCGAGGTCCGGCGCGAGCCGCGCGGGCGGCTCACTGCGCGGGAGGTACCATGGCTCCCCCGCGCTGTCGGCCCAGACGACGCGCCGCGCGGCCGCCGCGAACAGTGCGAGGATCGCCAGCACTGCGAGCGGCAGCAGCGGGCCGTAGCTCTGCCACCAGAAGAGCGCCGTCGTCGGTGGCTGCACGAATGTGCCGGGCTCGAAGCTCGCGCGGATCAGGATGTCCGGGTAGGGCGGCAGACCCTGGTCGTTCGTGAAGCTGTAGCGCACCCCGGCGGTCGCGGCGCCGGATCCTGCGTCGCCGCCGTCCTCCGGCTCAAGCCACTGGGTCGCGCTCGCGATCAGCCACCCGACATACGCCTGCGGCTGGCGGATCAGCGCGGCGTCGAGCTCCTCCGGGAGCGTGAGCGACACCTCGATCCCGCGCGTCGCTTGCGGCCACAGCTGCCCGAACACCGGCCAATTCCAGGCGTCGACCGGCTCGCCCGTCGCGTCGTCGACCGCCGAGCTGGCCAGGTTGCGGAGCGTGTACGACACGGCGATGTCGTGGGTCCCGGCAAAGTCGGCACCGTCGGGCTGCGTGATCCGGATCGTCGTCGTGGTCGCCGCGCGCACCAGCTCGGCGGTGACCGGCGCGCCGTCGACGCGCACCTCGCCAAGAGCGAACTCCGCGTCGTGGCCCTGGAACTCGGTGACGAGGACGCGCTCGACGCTCGGCTCCGGCCCGTTCCGGAAGTCAGCGGTGTAGCGCTCGGCGATCTCGGCGACGAACTCGCCGTCGGCCCCGCGCGAGACCGCGTAGTCGACGCCGACGTCGCGCGCCACCCAGTCGACCTCGTCGACCTCGGCCGCGGCGATCACCTCATCGAAGTCGAGTGGTTTGTTGACAATCGGCCCGAACAGCAGGAACAGCCCAACCGCGGCGAGCAGCGCCCAGCCCACGCGCAGCGCAGTGCGCACCGACGCGTCGCCGCGGGCGCGCAGCCGGGCCTCCACTGCCGTGAGGATCCGGGCGAGCCACCGGAACAGCGGCGTGTGCGCCGGCGCGGGATCCGGGATCCTGCCGGAGTTCAGCAGCTCGGGATCGCTCCCCGCCAGGTCGAAGAAGTCCGGGCCTGGCAGCCCACGCCTCGCGGGTCTCGCGTCCTTGCTCATACTCCCGATTCCCCCGAACCGCGTGTGCCCCGGAACCGCTGCGCCGGGGTCTGGTGCGCCGTTAGCTGTGGAATACCGTGTGCAGCGCCGGATCGTTCAGCGCGTCGCGGCCGCCGAGGTCATCGATCTCGAACAGCACCGAGGTTCCTGCGACCTCGTAGCCGAGCTCGCGCATGAGGGAGCGCGCCGCGACGAGCGTGCCGCCGGTGGCGAGGACGTCGTCGATGAGCAGCACGCGCGAGCCGCGCGGGAAGTCGGCGTGGGCCTCAACGACCGCGACGCCGTACTCGAGCGAGTAGTCGATCGTCGCGGCGGGCCGGGGCAGCTTGCCAGCCTTGCGGATCGGCATGAGGCCAGCCCCGCTCGCGTATGCCGCGGCGCTCGCGAAGAGGAAACCGCGCGCCTCGAGCCCGGCAACCACGTCGAAGGTGCCGGCGAACGGCGCGATGAGCGCCGCAACGGTAGCTCGGAACGCTGGGCCGTCCGCGAGGAGCGGTGTGATGTCGCGGAACAGGATCCCGGCCGCCGGGTAGTCCGGAACTTCGAGGATCAGGGATTCGGCGCGGGCGAGCTGCGCTGCGTCGCCGGCCGGTGCGGCGGCGGCAGTGGACGGCGTGGAGTTCTCATGCACGCCGTCAAGGGTACCGTGCCGCGCGGCGCACCGGCCCCGCGCGCTCGGCGAGCGCGGCCGCGGCAGATCCGCGGAATCGTGCGGCACACGCCCGGGATGCGCGCCTGAATTTTCATATCCAGATCGCCTCGTGTAATGTTTACTGAGTTGGGTCACCAACGTGCGCCCCTAGCTCAGCTGGATAGAGCATCTGACTACGGATCAGAAGGTCGGGGGTTCGAATCCCTCGGGGCGCGCAAGTCTGAAACCCCCGTCGCGACAGCGGCGGGGGTTTCTTCGTGTCATGGGGCTGCATTCTCCCGCCGAGACGGCGCTCAGACAACATCGACCTCGCGCGCATCTTTCCACCTCGCGTGCATCCGCGCGAGAATCGGGTCGCGATCGAAAGATCCGCGCGAGGTCGGCGGGGCAGCGCGGGCGCGGGCGCACGCGAACGGGCGCACGCGAACGACGCGTGCGCCCGTTGGGACGACGAACGCTACTCGGCGGGAACCGCGACGCGAGCGCACTCGGCGCACAGCGTGCGCTTCGCGCCGCGCCACTCGCGGATTTCCACCCGCTCATCGTGACGCCCGAGTTCGCGGTCGCACTCGTCGCAGCGCTGCGTGCGGCGACGGAGCGCCAGCAGCAGCCAACCGATCAGCAGCAGGGCAATCGCGATCCCGATCAGCGCGAGGATTCCCGTGGCACCGGTCACCGCGAGTGCCGGGATCGTCGGGGACTCGGTCTCACCGCTCAGTTCGACGCCGACGTCGAAGCGCAGCACCGTCGAATCGGCACCGAGCGCCTGCGAGGTCTCGACCGCAGCGTCCATCTCGAAACCGACGGTCACCGGCACACGCTCGCCCTGCGGCACTGCGATCTCGGCAACGTTCGCGCGGCCAGCGAGAACGAGCGCGGAGAAGCGCTCCTCGCCGGACACCCCCGCGATGTCCCAGAACAGTGTGACGTCATCGGCGAGGTCAGGGTTCCGCGCGCCCTCGGGGACCACCTCGGCGAGGTCGATCGTGACCGCAGCGACGCCGTTCCCCGGCCCGGCATTGACCACGTTGAGCGTGCGCACCACGCGGTCGCCCGGGGCGGCAACGCGGTCACCGATGAATGTCGTCTCGGCGCGAGCGTACTCAGCACCGGTCCAGTCGAGATGGACCGCTGGCCCGTCCCAGCTCGCTTCGATCACGGCGGGATCCGCGCGCACCGCCGACGGGTTCGAAGCGGCTCCGCCGAGGCGTTCGGGGAGTGCCGGGTTCGCGTTCGCCGACACGGAGTCCTGCGCTCGCGCGCCAGTGAACGGCAGTGCATCCGCAGCCGCGAGGGCGAGCACCGAGGTCGCAAGCAGGAGGATCGCGAGCACCCAGGCGATCGCCCGGCCGCGCGTCGACAGGCCATCGCGCGAGTCAACGGCGAGTGCCACCAGCCGCGGGTCGCTCGTGTTGAGTGACGGGGACATCATCACGCCTCAATTCGATTGGTCGCTGGGAGATCGGTGGCCTCGTCCTCGCTGACGGCGCCAAAGAAACGTTCGGGGGTGAGCAGTTCGGTATCGAAGCTCGGCGCAACCGCCTCGGCCTGCGGCGCGCGCTGCATCGCGAACGCGAGTTCGCGCTCGCGCAGTTCGAGCTCACGCTCGCGGAGCTCAAGTTCGCGCTCGCGCAGCGCATGGTCTCTGCCAGGCGCCGGATCGCTCGCGGGGAGGGCCGCGCCGCGCGCTGCCGCGCCGCCGCCGTTCGGCGCACCCGACCCGGCCGAACCGCCTGGCCTCGGCACACTCAGCACGGTGGTGCGTGGACGCCTGAACGAGGACCACAGCCCGCCGATCACGAGCGCCGCAGCTGCGATCCCCACCACCAGCATGGTGTTCTCACTGACCCACTGGCGGACCCAACCGAGCTTCGGGATCCCGAACATGAACACTCCGCGCACCTGCGAGGGAGAAATCGGCTCGTCAACCGAAGAGTTCGCGTCGCCCTGGGTGATCAACCGGCAGTTCGTGCCGTCGTCGAACGTGCCGATGGTCTTGCCCACCACGCGGTGGGTGATGAGCGTCGGGTCGTTCGGCTTCGGGAGAAAGGTCACGATCGTCCCGACCGAAATGTCCATGCAGACCTCGGCTTCGCTGACGCCCTTCACCACGACGACATCGCCGGGGGCAAAGGTGGGCTCCATCGAGCCGGAGAGCACGGTAAATGAGTCGCCACCGAGAATCCGCGGCACCACCACGATCGCGAGCAGCACGATGATCGCGGCAAGCGCGAGCGCTGAGGCGAACGCCCGACCGACGATGCGCCAGGGCGACTCATACCAATTACGTGTCTCCGCACCACGGGAGGTGAGGCGGCGGACCTGACGTCGAATACTCATGCGGCGGCTCACTTCCGGTGGGCGAGAAACGGGGAAAGCGGACGGGGCAGCGGGCTGGCCGCCTGACGGCGGCCAGCCCGAGGGCTCCTTAGTTGAACTGCGCGCCCGTGTCGCGGACCTGCGACAGCGAGACGGTGAGGTCACCCAGCGTGTCGGCGAGCGACACATCAGTACGGTCGGTGACCGTCACGTCGGTGTCCTGGTAACGGAAGTCGGCATTCTGGTCCTCGTAGAAGGACGCGTAGATGACGACGTTCAGCTCGGCCGTGGTGGCCGGCATGCCGAAGACGGCGCTCTGCGCGGCGGTGCCGGTGACGGCCGTCGCGGTCGAGCCGAGGATCCCGTTCTTCGCATCCTCCGACCCCGATGCCTGGCCGGTCGCGGGGGCCGAGAGGTACAGGAGCGGCGCGTCAGCCGAGGTGGGCAGCGCGGTCTCGCTGACGAGCAGCTTGTCGCCGTAGTAGACCTCGTAGCTGTAGTTCATGCCGGTGATGGTGTTCGTCAGCTTGTCCAGGCCATCGATGCCGACGCGGGCAACGAGGTTGTCACCGTCGAGCGTCGCGGTGGCCTCGAACGACGCCGCGAGCTTGTCGCCCGGGGCGATACGCCAGGCGTTGACATCGTCGATCTGGTGGCCGAGCTGCGAGCCGTCGGTCGCGCCGACGGTCGCGGTCGCGTCCTTCCGGTCGTTCGAGACATCCCAGAACGAGGTGTCCTCGAGCTGCTCGATGTTCAGGTCGCCGGCGGTGATGGTGCCACCGGAGAACGTGTCCGAGGCGGACCACAGCGCGAAGGTCGAGCCGCCAGCGAGGAGCGCTGCGGCGCCAGCGGCCACCCAGAGCAGGCCACGACGGCGCTTCTTCGGCTCGCTGATGACGATGATCTGGTCGCGATTCATTTCAGACATGTGTTCTCTCCTAGATGAGCGCTTGGGGGAAGGGAGGGTCGTGACGGCGCTCGTCGACGCGACCAAGTGGTGGGAAATCGGTACTGCTCTTCGGGGAACCCGCAGCCGTCGGGGAACTAATCCCTGGGATCGACGTTCGGGTTGAGGGTGGTGACAATGGGATCGAGTTCGATCACCACGTCGGGTTCGCCGGATGGATCCGGGTACACATCGGCTGACCAGTCGGCCGTGGCCCGCGCCCGGGTCGTGTCCTCCGCGGTCGCCTCGGCGAGCGCGCGGTTGCGGTAGACGCCGAGAAGTTCAAGCGCTGGCGGGTATCCGACCGCTGCGTGCCACCGTGCGGTCGCACCGTTCGAGCTGCCGTCCTCCGCGAGGCTGGTCACGTGCACGTCGTTGACGTATGTGCCGTCAGCGACATCGTTCCAGTCGAGCGCCACGCACCACTCCTGGGCCGACTCTGCGCCACCGAGGGCGGCGCCGGGGGCCTGGAGTTCTGCGTCATCGGCGTCGAACAGGTACACGTTCTTGGGGGTCTCTCCCTCGCCGAGCGCGGGAGTGGCCGGCACCGTTGAGCAGTCTCCGCCGGCGGCCGCCGGGTACACCTTCATGGTGCTCTGCTCCAACACGGTTCCCGGCTTCGCGATTCCTGCGGTGAGGTCGTGCGCGTCGTCGTCGCTGCGCTGCGCGGAAGCCGAGACGCTGTAGTTCAGGCCGGCAATGCCGAGGGCGGTCCCTCGTGCCGTGAAACGCCAGATCACGGGCTCCGCGTCGACCGAGGTCTGATCCAGCACTTTGATGATCGTTGCGCCAGGCAGCGTGACGCTCACTGGCGCCCCGCCGGTTGAGAACTCTCGGGTCTTCGCGTCGAGCGACGCCTCCGCGGAGAAGCGCACCGCGCCAACAGCGACGTCCGGCACCGGCGCGTCGGTCTGCGCGCTCCAGAGCGCGTTCGCCACGAGTGCGCCGCCCATCAGCGCGACGACACAGCCGCCGATCAGCAGGTTCCTGGTTCGAGTCTTCACTCTGCCCCACCCCCGGCCGTCACGAAGCCGGCGCCCTCGCGCACCTGCTGCAGCTCAACGTCGATCCCGTCAACAGACCAGGATGCGAGGTCAAGCAGTGGCTGCTCGGCGGTCCACCGATAGTCGCCGAGCACCGAAACGGTGACGACGACGGTCCAGTCCGCGGTGACTCCCGCGTTCGAGCTCTCCAGCCCGGGGACGCGCACGGGGGTGCCGAGCTGCGCCTCACCGGTGACCGGCGCAACCTGCGCGCCAGCACCGTCCTCAATGCGGTAACTCGCGGAGATGTTCCCCGCCTCGATGTCGCTGGTCGCCCCAGCGCCGGTATCGACGGCGAGCGCCGCGTTCAGGTTGTCGCCACGCATCGTGGTCGTGATCGGGACCGAAATCTCGATCACGTCGCCCGGCATCGAGTGAAAGCCGGCGGTGCCACCGCTGAGCGTGCCGTGTGCCGGGGCGGTCACCCCTGGCGTGATCTGCTCCCAGGTGCCCGCACCGGTCACAACGTTCAGGTCACCGGCGGTGACGGCGCCGCCCGAGAACGAGGCCTCAGCCTTCCAGAGCGCCACAGCCATGCCGGCTGCCGCGATCACTCCGACCGCAGCGAGCGAGGCTCCCGCAATGAGTTGTGTTCTGTACTTCATCCCGCTCACCCGCCTTCCTGCTGTCTGAACTGTCTGTTGGAGTCGCATTACGGTGCGGTGACCGTCGTATCAACGGGGATCAGTGAGCCGCACGCCGAGAGGAGTGTGCTCTGGCCAACACCGAGCTCGGCCACCGTCCCGATCACGCCGTTGGTGCCGAGGCGCGCATCGGTGTCGGTCACGGTCACATCCGTGAGCTTCGTGGCCCAGTCGTCGGCCGAGATGTTTGACACCTGGTAGACGAAGCAGACCGCCTGGCCGTCGGTGAGCCGAGTGCCGCTCAGCGCCTCGGTGCCCGTCGCCATGATCCGCTCGGGCGATGCCTTGTCCGCGACATCGACGAACGCCCGCTTCGTGATCCGGATCGATGGGTCCGTCGAGAAGAGCTTCACCGTGGTGGCGCGCACCACCAGTCCGTCGTAGTTCGAGTCGTCAGAGGCGACGGTGTGTGCGACGCTCACCGGAGTGTTCGCGACCACGTCGCCAGCTGCCGCGGTGACGCGCACCTTGTCAGAACTGGTCTTCCCAGCGGGGATCACCGGGCTCGTGGTGGATAGCTTCACACTGTTGTCCACCCCTGCCTGATCGAGCACACCGGTGAACACCAGGTCAGCGCTCGGGGTCGGCGCGCCGGAGGCGACCGTGAAACCGTATTGCTTGCCGTCCGGCTCGCCGGTGACGAGCGTGAACGAACTCGGCTTCGTCGAGATCGGGTTGATGAACGTGATGTTCGGGTCGGTGCTCTTCGCAGCGGCAGCGTTCTTCAGCCCGCCGGTGCTCATGACCTTTTCCGCGGCGATCGCCGCGGTGACCCGCGCCGAATCGTTGACGCGTGCGATCACATCGAACTTCTTGTTCTCGCTGCCCGGCACGGGGCTCACGGTGACGGATCGTGGGTTCAGCCGCCCAGCGTCGATGGTCTCGGTGACCGCGGTCGCGGTGACGTCGACGATCGCTGCCGTCACGGATGCCGGATCGAGTGGCAGGGACGACTCCACCGTGTAGTGCAGATCGCGCGCCAGCGTCGAATCGTTCTGGGTGTCCGCCTGGTTAATCGTGAGTTCCGGGCGGCAGCTGCCGCTGAAGCCGACCGTCCGGGAGAGCTGCGAGGACTGCGTGCCTGCGTTCCCGATGGTCTGGAGCCGGAGGTAGCCGCCGGCCTTGCCGGTTGCGGCGTCGACAATCGTGGCCTCGTCGAACTCCCCGACGACGGTGGACGGGAACTTCTGCGCGCCGACCGGGAGCTCGAGCACGAGCTTCGCCGCCGAGCCCGAGACCTGCGTCACGCGGCCGAGGTAGATCTCCGCGGTGCGATCCTGGGTCCAATACAGGTCGAGATCAACGGCCGCCGAGGGGAAGGGACCGGTTGCGGGGGCCTGCACGTCGAGCGTCGCGACGCACACCGGGATGTCTTCCGCGAGCGGGGACTCCACCTCCTGCGCGCCAGCCGGCACGTCCGTGGTGAGCACCGCGGCGTCCGCCGAGGGGTACCACGTGTTCACGCGATTGTTGGCGTTCAGGGCGTTGTCGATCAGCGTGGACGCGCCGTCGCGGGTCTCCTCGGCGACCGCGGGCCGCGCCTGGCTCGCACTGCGCGCGCCGAACGTGTTCTTCTCGACGAGCACGTCACCCGTGTTGTTCAGGTAGATCGAGGTGCTCGAGTAGCCGTTGAAGTAGTTGTTCGAGATGCGGAGGTCACCGGCGCTGCCCGAGGCGGTGGTGCCGACCCAGGACACGGCGTACGCGTGCCCGCTCGTGGCGCGCGTGACCTCGTTGTTCTCGATCACGTTGGTCCCGCCCATCGGGCCGTACGGGAGGGCGATGAGCGCGTTGTGCACACCGGATCCGCCCGACCCCTGCATGTTGATGAACTGGTTGTTCGAGATCGTGATGTTCGACGCCTTCACGCTGCTACCAGCCGCGGCGGCCGTGGTGAACGGGAACACCGCGTTCGTGGTGATGTTCGACACGAAGGAGTTCGTGAACGTGAAGCCGTCCAGCACCGCGTTCGCGCCTCGCTGATAGAAGCCGATGACGTCGTTGCGGCAGCCGGATCCGTCAAGCGCGCTGCAGGCGCCGCCGACGGTGTAGGTGACCCGCACGTTGTCGATGAGGATGTTCTCCACGGGCGTGCTCGACTGCTGGTTGAAGTAGAAGAGCGCCGTACCAGGGTAGAAGCCCTGGAGTCGGTAGTTCTTGACGGTGATGTTCTTCGCGCCCTCGCGGTAGATCACGAAGCGCTCAGGGGCGTAGCTGCGCTGCGTCAGCGTCGTCCCGCCGTCGATGACGACGCCGTCGGCCTTCGGACCCATCACGAACGAGGTCTCGCCCGAGAGCACGTTGTCCATGTTCAGGAAGTTGACGTCTGGCCCGTTCACGTGGAACATCGTCGGGGCCGAGTCCAGCAGCGTCTCCATCGTGACCTGGTTCTTCAGGTCGATGGTCACCGGCGCGGTCACCAGGTAGTGCGCGCCGACGTCGAAGTTGGAGACCGCGGTGGTGTCCATGCGGCTCGCGACCACCGGGTTGATGTTGCCGGTGAGACCCGGCGCAACCGTGATCAGCGCGGCGCCCGCCGGAAGGTTCAGCGCGTTCGTCTCCTGCAGCGCCGCCTGCATGGTGCAGGTCCCCGCCGCGGTGGCGCAGACGCCGTCTCCGACGTTGATGTCCTTTGCGGTCGTGGTCGCATCGAGCGAGTTCAGCAGGAACGTGTGCGTGACCGCCTGCGCGCCTGTCGCGCTCAGGAGCGGGCCGGCGAGGAGTGCGAGCACCGCGGCGAACACTGCGGCGCTTCGGCCGAGCACTCGCTTCTTTTGGCCGGAATGCGTCGCATCTCGACGCGACGCGATCCCGGTGCTCCCCCAGTGCCTCATAGACAGTTTCCCTCCACGGTGTGCGATACAAAAGCGTGACGAGCGCTCGATCGCCCCCTGGAGTTGCACTGCACAGGAGGTCGACGCGGGCCCTGAAACCAGTGTGAAATACTCCGGCCGCCGGATGGAGGGAGAAGGTCTGATCCGGTGCTGATTCGGGCGAGGTTGCGTGCGCAAAAATCACCCGTTGCGTGCACGCTGCGGAGCGATTCAGCGCTGGCGGAGGAGGAACCGACGCGGGTACCACGTAAGGCGGCGGGCGCGCACGGGACCGCCGCGGGACGCCCCAGCCCGGCACCCCAGCCCTGAGATCGCGCGCATCTTTCCAGCTCGCAGGCATTTGCGCGAGAATCCGCCCGCTATCGAAAGATCCGCGCGATCTCGAAGCGGGGGCGGGGGCGGGGTGGGCGAGGCACCACGCGCAGCGCACGCCACCAGCGCAGGCAACGTACACTGTTTCCAGCACGGGAGGATGGCATGCGGATACGCGCGAGCGAGGAGTTCGGGGAGCAGCACTCGCGATTCGACGCTGCGGCAGCGGAGGACACGCTCCGTGAACTTGAGGCGCAGTACGCGGCAGGAGAGATCGAGGCGCACGCCTATTTCGAGAAGAAGCAATCGCTCGTTCGCCTGTTTCTCAAGGCGACGACGAACCCGCGGCGCCGCCCCCGCGATGAGAACTCCGCAGGAGCGGTGCGCGCGGGAGGGCGGCGTTGACGACGTCCAACACTCAGGCGCTCATGGCCGCGACACTGCGTCCATGAGCGCCTGCGGCACTAGAGCGGGTACTGGCCCGGCTCGCGGCGCATCGTGATCCAGCGAGTCTCGGTGAACGCGTCGATGTTCGCCGCGACTCCACCGTGTCGCGAGCCGGTGCCCGAAGCTCCGACCCCGCCGAACGGCGCGTTCGCCTCATCGTTGACCGTCTGGTCATTGATGTGCACAATCCCGGTCGGGATCCTCCGAGCAAGCGCGAGCGCGCCCAAGGCGTCCGCGCTCACGATCCCGAGCGACAGGCCAAACTCGGTGTCGCTCGCGAGCTCGACCGCCTCGTCGTCGGTGGCGTAGGACACGACGGACGCAACCGGACCGAAGACCTCGTCGCAGTATGCCGCAGTATCACGCGGCGGATTCGCAAGCACGGTTGGACGGTAGAAGAGGCCGTCGTAGGAGCCACCAGCGGCGAGGGTCGCACCGGCTGCGATGGCCGCCTCGACGAGTCCGTGGACACGGTCGCGCTGAGTCTCATCAATCAGCGGTCCGAGGTGCGCCTGTCCTGCCGCCGGATCCCCAACGACCATCGAGTCAGCCTTCGCCGCGAGCTTCGCAACGTACTCCTCGAAGCGTGATTCGTGCACGATGTGCCGACCGACGGTCATGCAGATCTGTCCCTGATGTAGGAACGCACCCCAGGTTGCGAGGTTGACCGCCTGGTCGACGTCGGCATCCTCGCGGACGATGAAAGCTGAGTTGCCACCAAGCTCGAGGTGCGCACGCTTCAGGTGCTTCCCTGCCAGCTCGCCGACGCTGCGGCCGGCCCGGGTCGAACCCGTGAAGGCGATGACCCGCACGAGCGGCTCAGTGACCAGCGCCTCGCCAACCTCCGCGCCACCCGGCACGAGTTGCAGCAATCCCTTCGGGAGCCCCGCTTCCTCGAAGATCCGGACCATCGCGACACCGCCGGTGATGGTGGTGCGTGGGTCCGGCTTCAGCAGCACCGCATTGCCAAGCGCCAGCGCAGGGGCAACGGCACGGATGCCGAGGATCAACGGGACGTTGAACGGGGAAATCACGCCGACGACCCCGACCGGAACTTGCTCGGCGAGCGAGAGACGCGGCTCCTCGCTCGACAGCATGGCGCCGAGCGGCGCCGACGGGAGCGACGCGGCCTCGTAGCATTCGGCAGCTGAGACGTGCAGGGCGAAACCGGCGAGCGGGGGGATCGCGCCGACCTCCCGGATATTCCAGCCGCTGATTTCCTCGGCGTGCTGCTCCCACAGGGCGCCGGCGCGACGCAACACCGCGGCGCGCTGCGGGTGAGGCAGTGCCGCCCATTCTCGCTGAGCGTGCGACGCGCTGACCGCGGCGCGGTGCACGTCGTCCGGGCTGGCGATGCCGATCTCGGCGAGCACTTCGCCGGTGGCTGGCGCAGTGGACGGCAATGTGCCACCGGCGCCGGGGACCCAAGCCCCATCAATGAAGATCTTGCCTGCGAAGTCGGCAACGGTGAGCAGTTGCTGCGGTGCAGCGGATGTGTCAGCCACGGTGTGTGTCCTTTCGTTCGGGATGGGGTGATGCAGTGCGTGTTGTTCGGGCTCCGGCGACGCAGGGCGACGTGGCGTGCACGCAAGTCAGGGGCTGTGGCGCAACTCTCGAGCGATTGCTTGTGCCGCCTCGCGCACGCGGTGTGCGAACTTCAGCTCGTCCCACCGCTCAGGGGCGAGCACGATCTCGACCGCGGCTGGCGGGTATCCTTCCCCAGCTGGGATCGGTGCGGCGATCGCGACGCTGCCCTCCCCGAGCTGGACGAGGTATCCGGTGCGGTGACTTGCGGAGAGCGTGCGTCGGATCTCGGCCGCACCCCCGGCGATTGCGGAGTGCTCGTGGTCGGCCATCCGCTGCACTGCGCGATCGCGCCAGGGTGCCGAGCGCGCTGCGGTGAGCGCGGCGCCCATAGCGGTGCTCAGCAGCGGGAATACGCTCCCCTCCTGGGCTCTGGTCGGCGCGGACTGCGCGCCACGCACGTGTCCGACGTACATTGCTTCGGCAGTGTCCGGTGAGTCGGTGGTGAGCACTCCGAGGAACACGTTCTCGCCGCTCGTGTCGTAGAGTCTCGTGAGGTGCACCTGGGCGGCCTGGCGGAGTTTCATCTGCAATTCCGAGTACTGGGCGAGTTCCCAGACGAGCGAACCGACGCAGTATCTGCCGCCAGCGGTGCGGCTCAGCAACCCGATTGCCACGAGATCTCCGATGAGGCGGTGCACGGTCGAGCGCGG
Source organism: Leucobacter chromiireducens (assembly GCF_003917135.1). Taxonomy (GTDB): domain Bacteria; phylum Actinomycetota; class Actinomycetes; order Actinomycetales; family Microbacteriaceae; genus Leucobacter; species Leucobacter chromiireducens_A. Next base: position 84,146 of record NZ_RPDI01000001.1, on the reverse strand, counting down.
AATACCCGACCGTTCCACGAGTTCTCGCGCTGAGAGCGTGTACTGCTCGTGGGTGAAGCAGCGCAGCAACACCACCGCGCGCGACAGGAGCAGGGGAGCCGAGCTGGCTGGGTCGGCGCGCGGACTCGGCGCGCCGTGCGCCCCGGCTCGGCGCATCACCGCGGCGTGCACGCCACGATCGCCCGGTTCCTGGTTCACACTGCCTCCTCGCAGGGTCACGATCTGTGCGCGGCCACCGCCGGCAGCCGCGTGATCTCATCTAATCGTGCTCGGCTCGAAATGCCTTGTGCTCGCTGACACAGGACTTGACTCAGCACGCAGAGTTCGTCGCTGAGCTCCGATGTTGACGCCGCCGGAGTGCGCCACGCTCACGCAGCTCGGGGCAGCTCAATCCGAGTCCTCGCTTCGCGCGGGCTGATCCCAAAGTGCCGCTTGAATGCTCGACTGAAGTGTGTGGGCTCGAGCATCCCCCAGCGCGCCGCGATCGCCGCGACCGACAGATCACGCAGCGCTGGGTCTTCGAGGTCACGCCTGCACCGCTCCATGCGCCGCTCCCTGATCCAGGAGCTCACCGTCATGCTGTTCCGCTGAAAGAGCACCTGCAGGTACCGTGACGACACGAAGTGTGCCTTCGCGATCGAGCCAAGCCCAAGATCCGGATCGGCGAGGTGCTCATCGAGGTAGCTCAGAATCTCGTTCAGGATCGCGCCGGACGCGCCGAGCGCCTGCCGCTGGTCGAGCTCAGCTGCGAGCATGGTGCCGAGCATGTCGACGATGTTGTGCGGCAGGCGCGAGCCCGAGGGGCGCTCGAACTGTTCGAGGTGATCCATAAGATGCGAAATGAATGGTGAGACGCTCGCCGCGAGCCCTTGCGTCCGGTCGAACCGCACTGCGGTGAGCTCCCCGATCGAGGCTGGAGCGAGCGGGATCACGTCTCGGGGGAACATGAGGATCGCGGTGCGCGCACCCTCGCTGGAGAGCAGTGAGTAGGGCCGCGAGGTGTCGTAGATCGCAAGGTCGCCGGTACGCAAGGTCGCCTCACGCCCGTCTTGCATGACGATCCCCTCGCCGCTCAGCATCAAGCTGAGCTTGTAGTGTCCGTTGCCACGTCCGGCGGCAATGAGCTCGGGGGTGCGCGAGACGGTGTGTTCGGAGGCCTCGATGTCCATGCACACCAATCGTCCGCGGGTGATTGAGCGAAAGCCCCCAGAGAAGCTCAGTGTGCGACTCGCAACCTCGAGCGGCATAACGGAGTTCCGCACCAGGCTGGCGTACTCTTCGATGCTGGTCGTCGCCGCGGTAAAGAGCCCGTCGTGCGCTGGAATGGGAAGTGTCACCGGCGTCGTCACAAGGAACCTCCTGGCCTTCACGTGCGTCATTGCATGATCGAACATGCACCACCATACGGACCCGCTCGTCCCACATGACGGACATGTCCCATGGGGCGAGACAGCAGTTTGACGACTGAGCGGGTGGCCCGTATCGCGAGCCACCCGCTCAGTGTGCTGCGTCATGCGGCAGCGTGAGACTTCATGGTCAGGGGAAAGTAACGACGGTCCGCCCCGTGTGCTGGGCAAGCTCGGCGTACGCGCCGTTCACCTCCTCAAGCGAGATCGTCCGCGAGACGAGCTCGTCGAGCTTGAACCTGCCCTCGCTGTAGAGCTCAACAAAGCGGGGAATGTCTCGACGAAAGTTCGTCGAGCCGTTGAAAATCGGCCGGATGCGCACCTGGTTCCAGATGAACTCCGGGCCGATGCCGATCTCGAGGGTAGCGCCAGGTCTATTAATCCCAACAACCCCGAGTTCGCCCGCCCGCCCAACGCTCTCATAGGCCTGCCTGGTCACCTCCGGGCGGCCAACGAAGTCGAACACGAAGTCCGCACCGCCCTCGGTGAGCTCGCGCACCGTGGCAACGGGGTCCACCGCTGCGGAGTTGACCGTGTCAGTCGCACCAAAGCGCTCGGCGATCAAGAGCTTCTCGTCGGCGACGTCCACCGCGATGATCCGCGCGGCGCCCACCACTTGCGCCGCCTGCAGTGCGGCAAGCCCCAGCCCACCGCAACCAAACACTGCAACGGTCGCCCCAGCGGGCACCCGCGCCGCGGTCATCACGGCACCCGCGCCAGCGAGAACCCCACAGCCCAGCACGCTCGCGAGCTCGTGCGGAATGGGTCGGTCAATGCGCACCAGGTTGTTCTCGTGCAGCAGTACCTGCTCAGCGAAGCCGCCGAGCTGGGCTACCGCGGTGACGGGTTGCCCCGCGAGCGTGAGTCGCGGTCGCTCCCCCGCGCTCCGCGCAACGAACTCGGGGCACTCACACATGTTGATGTCGTCACGCACGCACGCACGGCACGACCCGCAGTGTGACTGCAACGACGCAACCACGTGATCACCGACCACGAAGTCAGTCACGTCTGGACCGACCTCGGAGACCACGCCAGATATCTCGTGGCCGAGGATCGCGGGAAGTGGCCAGCCGCCCAAGTTGCTCGCAGTCAGATCGCTGTGGCAGAGGCCACTGGCCTTCACGTCGACGCGCACCTCGCGGCCGATCGGTGCGTCGATGTCCACGTCTGCGAGGCGGTATGCGCCGCCGACCTCATCAAGGACGAGTGCTTTCACGGGTGTTCCCTTCGTTGCGTGTGTGTCATGGTGGGCCGGCCGGGTGGCGCCCGGCACACCGGTCAGAATTTCGTGATGACCGCGCGTGCCACCCCGCCTCCGGCAAGCGACTCGTACGCGCGGTCAATCTCGTCAAGAGCGATCCGCTCAGACACGAGATCGTCGAGGTTGAAGCGGCCCTGCAGGTACAGCTCGGCGAACATCGGAATGTCGAGCTGCGGCCGCGTTGACCCCATCGCTACCCCGACGATGCGGCGCTGTGGCAGCACAATATCCGCGAACAGGTCGAGTGCCCCGAGCGTGTTGCCCGGCTTCTGCACGCCGATCAATAGCGCGGTCCCGCCGACGCGCAGCATGCGCACCGCCTGTTCAGCGGTCGCCTGCATTCCGATCACTTCAAACGCGTGCGTCACGCCGCCCCCGGTGAGCTCTCGCACCGCCGCAACCGTGTCGCCATCGGCAGCATTGACGGTGTCAGTGGCTCCAAAGCGCCGAGCGAGGTCGAGCTTTGCGGGCTGCAGGTCGACGGCAATCACACGCGAGGCACCAGCAAGCACTGCCCCCTGAATGGTGTTGAGCCCAACCCCGCCGCAGCCGATCACGGCGACGGTGTCCCCCGGCCGGATCCCCGCGGTGTTGATCGCGGCTCCAGCGCCGGTCACAACGCCGCAACCCAGGAGGCATGCGACATCGAACGAGAGCTCGTCGGGGATCTTGATCGCGAGGTTCTCATGCACGAGCACGCGCTCGGCGAAGCCGCCAACTCCCATGAACTGAGCGACGGCGGAACCGTCTCGCACAATACGCGGCGCGTCCCCCGTGCCGCGCTCGAGGGAGGCGACGTTGCTGCAGCGATACGGCGCTGCAGCGCGGCACTCAACGCAGTTCCCGCACCCGGCGACCATGCACACGACGATGCGGTCGCCAACGCTGACATGGGTGACCTGCTCGCCAACCTCAGCGACGACACCGGCCACTTCGTGTCCGAGGAGCACGGGCATCGGAAATCCCAAGCCGTGCTGCGCGATCGAGAGATCGCTGTGGCAGAGCCCGCTCGCTGCGACCTCCACGACGATCTCGTGCGCTGTTGGCTCGGCAAGGGCCACCTCAGACAGGACGAATCCAGCTCCGGCGGCATCGACAATAGCGGCGCGCATCAGGCCGTTTCCCCTCGATCGACCGCCTCGGTGATGCCCGAGAGCAACTCGCTCGCCGGGTCGTCGGCACCGACGTGCGGCGCCGACGGACCCGCAAGGAAGAAGAAGCCGGGTGTGCCAGCTCCCTCGCCTGGCGTGCCAGTGCAGAGAAACAGTCGGTCGTTGACCTTTCGGATCTCATCGAGGAATCCGATGCGGCCTGCCGGGTTGTCGAAATCGCTGTACTTGAGCAGAAGTGCGTCCTTTCCGTCAATGGGCGAGGTGCCGCGGTGCACACCAAAGCGGTCGCGGCGCGCGACGGACCCGTCGCGCCCAAGCAGCCGGTTGTACCCAGCTGCCCCATCGCCTTCTGCGCCGGGGAAGCCCTTGCCCAGCCAATACACGCCGGCCTCGAGGCCGGCCGTGACCCGGGCTAACGCCGCATCAAAGGTTTCCTGGTTCAGGCCGAGCGCGTCGAACCCCGCGTACTCGCCGCTCAGCTCGCCGATCGCCGGGGCGTCGAGGGTGTGGAAGAGTTCGAGCAGGGCGGCGGCGTCGAGCGCCGCAAGGTGGGGCACCTGCCAGTGTTCACGTGGGTCTGCAACGGTCATTTCGGTTCTCCTTCGGGTCAGTGAGTGGGGTGTAAGTGATCGTGCGCGCGGTCACACTCGGTCACCGAGGCGGCGGCCACGGCCGTAGATGGCCATGGCGACGAGGATGACGACGCCATACAGGATCTGCTGGTCGCTGGTCGCGAGACCGTGTCCGATGAGCACATTGGTGATCACCGTCAGCATGAGCGCGCCGATGACGGTGCGGGAGTAGTCACCCGGGCCGCCGAACACCGTGCCGCCGATGATGACGGCGGCGAGACTCTGGAAGAGGTACGGGCCGCCGATCGAGGTGTTCACCGTTCCGGAGAACGCGGCGAGCACCACGCCGGCGAGGCCAGCGCACAGGGCACTCAGCGCGAACACGATGACCCACATGCGACGCACCTTGATCAGTGAGAGCCCGGCGGCGCGACCGTTGGCACCAGCTGCGAGCATTCGACGTCCCACGGGCGTCCGGTGGATAAACACCGTCATGACGACGATCACCAGCGCCCAAATGAGCAGGATCGGCGGGAACGGCAGCCCGAACGTCGTGGACCGCAGCGAGGTGAGGGCCATGAGCCACTCCGGTGCACCGCCGGCGATCGTCCCCTCCGTCTGGATCTGCATGAGTCCGAGCGCAAGGGTGCCCATCGCGAGGGTGACCACGAGCGGATCGACCGCGAATCGGTGACAGACCCAGCCAACGAAGCCGCCGAGCACGAGGGTGAACGGGACAAGGATCGCAAGCGCGACACCGAAGCTGACCCCGTGCAGTGATGTGATCTGCGTGGCGAATACGGCGCCAACAACGAGGAAGTTCGCGACGGACATGTCAACCCCGCCGATGAGGATCGCGAGCGTTTGGCCCAGCCCGGCGAGGCCGACGAGCGCCGCAAGAATGAGCAGTGAGGTAATGCTGTTGGCGGATGCGAAGCCCTCGAGCGTGACGGCACCGATGAGGAACGCGATTGCGGTAATCGCAAGCTGCAGTACGGGGAAGCGGTGTTGAATCCGCCCAAGCAGTTCGATGAGTCGCGGCTTCTCGTCGAGCAGCGTGACGACTTCAGTGGTGAGCGCGCTCATGCGTGATGCTCCTTTCGTGGTGCTGCCATGATCGCTCCGGTGATCACGGCGAAGAGGAGGAGGCCGCCGAACACGAGGTTGAGCCAGACCTGGGAGACGTTAAAGAGCGTCAGCATGTTCTGCACGAGGAAAATCACGCCGGCACCCGCGACGGCTCCGAGCATGCCGCCGCGGCCACCCAGCATGCTGATCCCGCCGAGCGTGATGGCGGTAATCGCGCCGATGACGTAGGAGGAGCTCGACGATGCGTCAGCTGAGCTCACGAGACCGGTGAGCGCGATGCCGCCGACGGCGGCGATCGCGCCACCGAGCGCATACGAGCAGATGCGGATGAGGTTCACGTTCACACCAGCGGAAAATGCCGTCGCGTCGTTGCCGCCCACCGCGTAGAGGTTCCGGCCGAAGGCGCCGCGCACGAGCAAGAGCCACGCGACGAGTGGCACCCCGACGGCGATGAGGCCCCCCGGGATCATCCAGATCGACTTCGCCATATCGAGCACCCAGCCGTCGAACAGGATCACTGGGGTTGGTGCGAGGCGCAGATTGACGCCGGTGAGGATGAACATCGACGCGAGTGAAGCGACGATCGGTGGCAGCCGGAGGAGCACCGCGATCAGACCGTTGAGCGCACCGATGAGCGCACCGGCCCCGATGAGAATCGGGATGGCGATGTACCCGCCGAGCCCCATCGGAGTGAGATAGCCGGCGAGCAGAATGGATGAGAAGGTCATCTGGGCGCTGATCGAGAGATCGATCCCGCCGCCGATCACCGCAGCAGCCGTCGCCATCGCGGCGAGCGCGAGTGGCGCAAACGCAGCGAGCTGCTGCACGGGCCCGAAGCGGGGCTGGAGCAGCACGTTGACGAGCAGCATGAGCAGGCTGAGAATCGTGGCGAATGCAGCAGGGTGCGCGCGGAAAAAGAGGCGCGCGCGTTCGCCCGGAGAGACCAGGTTCCTGGCCTTGGAGTGTTCACGTACCGCGTGCATCGGGGGTCCCCTTTCCGAAGAAGCTCGCGACGAGCGTGCTCCGCGTCATTTCGGTGTGATCAAGCTCGCGCGTGCAGGTAAAGTCGTCGAACACCAGCACGCGATCCATGAGTTCGATGTGTTCATCAACTTCGGTCGAGAGCATCACCACGGCAAGCCCCTCGGCGGTGAGTTCGCCGAGGAGACGATAGAGGTCGCGCTTCGCATTGATGTCGATCCCCCTGGTGGGGTCGTTCAACAGCAACACGGCTGGTGTCGTCGCGAGCCAGCGCGCGATGATGACCTTTTGCTGGTTCCCGCCCGACAGGGTGGTGATCGCGTTTGTGGTGCGACCGGTCTTAATGCTGAGCCGTGCGACGTACTCGCTGAACCTGCGGGCGGTCTCGCGTGGGCGGAGCAGACCGCCGCGCGCATCAGCCGAGACGGTGGCGATAGCAAAGTTGTCAAGGATGGACATCCACTCGAAGAGCGATTCGCCGCGCCGCTCGCGCGGTACGTATGCGATGCGCTGCGCATGGGCGGTGTCGTGGCTCGTGATCCGCGTCTCACGGTCTCCGTCGTACCGCACGACCTCGCCGGAGACCGTGCCGATCCCGGCGAGCGCTTTGATGAAGTCATCCTGGCCCTGACCCTCGAGACCGGCAAGGCCAACGAGCTCACCCGCACGGATCTCCACGGAGATGGGCGCGCGCCCCGGCCTGAGCTGAAGATCGTGCGTGGCCAGCACTATCGGCGCGTCGGCCGGCAGTGTGCGCTGCTCCGCCCGGACGCTGCTCTGGGCGAGATGATCGCCGCCGGTCATGAGTGCAACCAACTGCGCCGTGGTCCACTCGGCGTCGTCGATGGTGCCGACGGTCACACCGGATCTGAGCACGGTGATGCGATCACCGATCTCCTCGATCTCATCCATCCGGTGAGTGATGAGGATCACGCCGACGCCGTCGTGCCGCAGCCGTCCGACGACGCTGAAGAGCCGGCTGCGGCTGTCGTAGTCAAGGGCCGAGGTTGCCTCGTCGAGAATCAGCACACGCGGCTCCCGGAGCAGCGCACGTGCGATGCTACACACCTGGCGTTCGCTCAGCGAGAGCTCTTCGACGCGGGTATCGAGCGCTGGTGGGTGTTCGAGGAGTTCAGCGAGAATGGCGTGCGCACGCTCGACTCGCTCGTCGCGCGGGATCCGCGTGCGGACGGCACCGTCGGAGCCGAGCCAGAGGTTATCGAGCACGGTGCGCGTTCCAACGGACAACACTTCCTGAAACACGGTCACGATCCCGGCGTCCTGCGCGGCGCGCGGGGACGAGAACCGTGCGAAGCGCGTACCGCCGACAACGATCTCGCCGCTGTGCGGGGCGTGCACACCGCTCAGCATCTTCACGAGGGTCGACTTCCCCGACCCGTTCTCGCCGACGAGCGCGTGGACTTCGCCAGCACGGACATCGAAACTCGCCTCGCGCACCGCGATGGTGGGGCCGAAACGTTTGCTCAGCGATTGCACGCGCAACAGTGCGGTGTCATCGGCGGCGTGTGCGGCGACGGGCGCCAGAACACTCGGTGACTTGGTCACGCTCGTTCTCCTTACTCTCATGTGTTGAGTGCGCCTGTGTGAGGCGGCGCCGGGGCCGGGCATTCCGGCCCCGGCGATGCATCACTCCTCGCCCGGGTTCGTGAAGTACCCGTCGAGGTACTCGGGCGGCAGGAGCGAGCCGACCGACGCGGTCTCCTCTGCTGAGGTCGTCGTTGCGCCAGGGATGAGGTACTCGTCGATGTTTTCGGCGGTGACGAACTGAGTTTCAAGCGCGATCTGGTTGAGCTTTGGGCCCTGTCCCTGCATGGTGCGCAGCGCAACGTCCCAGAGCGCATCGCCGAACTGGGTCCCGGTGCCGGGCACTGCGAGCCCCTCGTAGCCGTCCGCGCGAAGCTCATCCCACCAGGCAAGCGACGCTGCGGTGGGCAGGTTGTCGAGAACGAGGGGCATGGTGTCGCGCCCAGCATCGGCGAACCCGGCGAAGACGCCGGAGCCCATCGAGGCCACCTGGTAGACCATGTCGACCTCGCCGGGCTGCGACGCGAGGAAGCTCATCACCGCAGACTTCGCGCCAGGGTCATTGAAGTTCCCCGCCGGGCTGCCGACGATCTCAATATCGGCGCAGTTACCGAGCACGTCGGTCGCTGCCGCGACCGAGGCGGTGTTGACCGTCATGCCTTCGATGCCCTGCATGATCATGACATTTCCGGTGCCACCGATCATTTCCGCACCGCGCGCCACCAGCTGGGCGACGCCGTCATAGGCGTTTGGCGTGATATTCAGCGCGTAGGGCGAGGCGACATAGCCGGTGAACGTGACCGTCGGAATACCCTGCTCGCCTGCCGTGTTCACGGCCGCGACCAGCGCCTCTCCGGAGAGCGGCTGAGCGATGATAATGTCCGCGCCCTTTCGCACCAGCTGCTCGAACGCGCGCACCTGATCCGCCGCTGTGAGCTCACCGCCTGCCGCCCCCGGCGTCTCGACGATCAGTTCGGAGACCTCGTCGACGCTTTTCGACTGCTCGGCCCGCGCACGAATCTGCTCGCTCAGCGCAGCAGCGACCGGGCTGCCCGAGTCCTGCTGCAAGTAGCCCACCGTGATCGGACCCTCAGCAATCTTCGATTCCAAGTCTGCCCAGGCGCTCGCTTCGATCAGGTCCGGCCAGCCGTTGAACGCGGCCTGGACGTCGTCGGGCATTTCGGCGATCAGCCCCTCCGGGTCGTTCGGATCGACCGTCGGCACGACACCGCACGCAACCGTGGACGTGTCAGCGGGCTCCGCGCCACCGCCGCCGGCACTCGACGTGCCGCCACCGCTGCACGCGGCAAGCGCGAGCGCAGCTGGGACGGCAATTGCAAGGAGGGATCGGCCAGTCAGCCGGAGAGAGCGCCGCGTGCCGCGCTCCTCAGAGGTGAGAGTGTGCATGGTGAGTTCCATTCCTGTTCGTGTGTTCTTCGTTGAATGAGTGAGTGGAATGCTGGGGTGTCCCTTTCGGGCGGGACGTGGGCGCGACAGCGCACCGCGTCCCCGCCCGGAGCCGGGCGAGCGGCGGGAGGAGTGGGTCACGCTCCGCCCTAGACGGTGATGACCTTTGGCGCGGCGACGGCTTTCAGTCCGTGTGCACCAAACTCCAGTCCGTAGCCGGACGCTTTCACGCCACCGAACGGGACCATCGGGTTCAGCGTTCCATGCTGGTTGATCCAAACCGTGCCACTCTCAAGTCGGTCCGCGACGCGACGCGCCTCGCCCGGCTCGCCCCAGACGGAGGCGCCGAGCCCCTGCTCAGTCGCGTTCGCGCGTGCGATCGCGTCGTCGAGATCGGTGTACCTGATGATCGGGATCACGGGACCGAATTGCTCCTCGTCGACGAGGGCTGCCCCGTCTTCGATCTCTGTCACGATCGTTGCGCGGTAGAACTGGCTGCCAAGCTCCGGAGCCGGCTCGCCGCCCGTCACGATCCGGGCGCCGCGCTCGCGGGCATCGGCGACGAGGTCGCTGACGATCTCGAACTGCTGCGGTGTGGAAAGCGGCCCGAGCAGCGCTTCCTCGCTGGTACCTGGGCCCATTGGGATCGACTCGGCGAGCGCGGCGAGCGCGGCGACCACTTCATCGTGCACGGAGTCGTGCACGTACAGCCGCTTCAGCGCCGCGCAGGTCTGCCCGGTGTTGATGAAGATGCCCCAGAAGAGGCCCTCGGCAATCGCCGCCGCGTCGGCACCCGGGAGCACGATTCCCGGATCGTTGCCGCCGAGTTCGAGGGTGAGCCTGGCGAGATTATCCGCCGAGCTCCGCACGATCTCTCGCCCCGTCTCCGTTGATCCGGTGAACATCACCTTTGCGATGTCCGGGTGGCTCGCGATGCGCGAGCCGACCTCGCGGTTGCCCGAGACGACGGTGAGGAGCCCGGCCGGCAGGTGACGGTTCATGAGTTCGACGACGCCGAGCACACTGAGCGGAGTGTAGCTACTCGGCTTCACGACGACCGCGTTTCCCATACGCAGCGCCGGAGCGATCTGCCAGATGCCAATGAGCGCCGGCCAGTTCCACGGCCCAATCGCTGCGACAACGCCAAGCGGAACGTAGTGCAGCTCGGAGCGAGTACCCTCTGCCTCGAACAGGAGTTCCGGCTCGATCACGGTGTCGGCGGCGTTGCGGATCCAGACCGCGCACCCCGCAGCTTCGAACCGAGCCCCCGGCCCGTTGAGGGGCTTGCCCTGCTCGCGGGCGATGATGTGTGCAAGTTCCTCGGCGTTCGCCTCAACCTCGTCTGCGGCGAGACGCAGGATCCGCGAGCGCTCCTCGTGACCGAGCGCCGCCCATGTCTGCTGGGCGTCGCGCGCGGCCGCAATCGCAGACTCAAGATCAGCGACCGTGTGTACTGGCGCGTACCCGATCACCTCACCGCTCGCTGCGTCTGGGATCGCGCGCCCCGCGTGCGCGCTGACGGTGATCGCGTCGAGCAGCGTCGCTACATCAGTCATCTCGGTTCCTCCTTGAAGCCGGCTCACGCAGCGGTCGCCGCGGTGCTGCAAGCATTGTGCGCAGGGTCACCGCACGCACTACAGGCACTGCGCGCACCGAACCTGCGCATTCGCGCATGACCGCACGCGCGGTGCCCCGGGAGGAACCGAGCGAGCAGCTACCACTTCGCCGGCCGCGGCGCACGGGGCCGCCGCGGGGCGCACGCCCCAGCCCCGCGCCCCAGCGCCCCGAGGTCGCGCGCATCTTTCCAGCTCGCAGGCATTTGCGCGAGAATCCGCCCGCTATCGAAAGATCCGCGCGATCTCGAAGCGGGGGGGGTGGGGCAAGCACTCCGCAGCGCAGCTATCCCTTCGCCGGCCGCCGCCGCACGAGGTTCGTCGTGGTCGTGAACTCACCCTCGATTTCGACGTTCTCACTGCGGGTGGCGAGGCTCACGATCACGGCGGCGGCGACGGCGAGCACGGCGGCGAGCAGTAGCCCGGCGACGAGCGGGTGGAGGAGCACCTGCGACATGAGCAGCACGACTGTCTCCGGATCGCCCGGCGCGCCGTCGCCGCCTCCTGCGGGGTGCGGAGCGCCATGAAGCGCACGATGCTGTGCGGCTGGCCGAAGTAGCCGAGCCCCCAGGCGAGCCCCGAGACGATGACGATCGCGACGATCGGCACGACGATCAGCGCGACGACCATCATGAGGCCCCGCACCACGTCGGTGAGCGGGGCGCCGAGGAAGCCACCGAACACGGTGTAGGCGAGCGTCACCGCGGTGACGAGCAGCATGCCGACGAGGTACTCCCCGTCGAACGCGCTCTCGAAGAACTTGCCGCCGGCGACCATGCCGAAGGATGCGTAGCGCGTGAAGAAGACGAGGATGACGATACTCGAGATGGAGCGGAGCAGTCGCGAGCGGTCGCGGGTGCGGCCCTCGAAGAGGCTCGGGATCGTGATCGAGTTGCGCGACACCTCCGAGTAGGCGCGGAGGCGTGGCGCGACGAGCCGCCAGTTGAGGTAGGAGCCCGCGAGGAGGCCGACGGCAATCCAGCCCTCGATGAGTCCCGTCGCGTGCAGCTGACTGGCTCGCGAAGAGCAGCTCGACGCGGCGGGGTGCCACGACTCTCCCGTCCGAGACTGGACGGCCCGGTGTCCCCCGCGGAGGGGACAAACACTGTTCGGGGTCGTATTCCGGGCCGTCATTTGGTAAATAGATCAGGAGAGCACAACAGCGAGGAGCGTCACGATGAGCGGAATTTCTCTCCCCACCCCGGTTCGGCGCGTGGTCGATGCGATCAACGCGGCCGACACCGAGGCGTTCGTTGCGGCGTTCACCGCCGACGGCTTCGTTGACGACTGGGGCAGGGTCCTGCGCGGCCCGAGCGGCGTGCGGAGCTGGGCCGACACCGATGCGATCGGAGCCGGGGCGACGATGGACGTCAGCGAGGCGCGCACCGATGGCGACGTGACCGAGCTCCGTTTCACCTGGACGAGCCGGGTGTTCACCGGCGACTCGACCGCGTTCATCACCGTCGCGGACGACCTGGTCGCCTCGTTCACGATCCCGCCGCACGCGTGAGCATCACCGCAGCGCGCCGCTTCGGGATCCGGCGCATGGCTGGCCGCGATCCGCACGAGTCTCACCGCGTCGCGAGCCCCCTCGAGCTCTTCTTCGACCTCGTGTTTGTCGTCGCGGTGTCGCAGGCCTCGCAGAGCCTGCACCACGGGATCGTCGAGGACCACGCCGCGGCGGCGGTCACCGGGTACGCGATGGTGTTCTTTGCGATCTGGTGGGCCTGGATGAACTTCACGTGGTTCGCCTCGGCGTTCGACACCGACGACTGGCTCTACCGGGTCACCACGATCCTGCAGATGGGTGGCGTGCTGGTGCTCGCCGCTGGCGCGCAGGCCGCACTCGCGCACGGCGAGTGGGCGACGGTGACGTTCGGCTACGTGATCATGCGACTCGCGATGGTGATCCAGTGGCTCCGCGCTGCGGTGTCCGACCCGCAGCAGCGCGCGGTGGCACTGCGCTACGCCGCCGGCATCACCGGCGTGCAGCTCGTCTGGGTGCTCCGGCTCGCGTTCACCCCCGAGGTGCAGTTCTGGACGTTCTGGCCGGCCATGCTGCTCGAGCTGCTGGTGCCCGTGTGGGCCGAGCGCGCGCGGCGCACACCATGGCACCCGCACCATATCGCTGAGCGCTACAGCCTGTTCGTCCTGATCCTGCTCGGCGAGAGCCTCCTCGCGTCGGCGAATGCGGTGATCAGCGCGCTCAACTCGGGTGCGCACGTCGGGGGGATCGTCGGCCTCGCGATCTCCGGCCTGCTGCTCGCCGCCGGGATCTGGTGGATGTACTTCTCGGACGATCACGGTGCCCGCCTCGCTGACGTCCGCACCGGCTTCGGAGTCGGCTACGCGCACTACCTGATCTTCGCGGCGGTCGGCGCGCTCTCCGCCGGCATCGAGGTTGAGCTCGACCTGCTGAGCGGGGAGGCGGCACACCTGTCCGGCTCCGCGGCATCGTTCGCACTCGCCATCCCGGTGTTCGTGTGCATGGTCACGACGTGGTGGATCCTGCTGCGGCATCGGCTCTCACGGCCGGCCTCGGCGGTGTTCGTCGCCTGCGCGCTCGCGGTGCTCGCGAGCGCGGCGCTCCCGGTGGTCACGATCGCGGGCGTCACCGTGAGCGTCGTCATCGCGGTCGCAACGATCGAGGTCTCCCGCGCTCGGCGCCTGAGCGCCGGTCTTGGCGCGTGATCCGGCCCTCGCCAAGAGCTCGCAAGAGCTAGACTGAACCACCGGCTGGGGGGCCGAGGACGAATCGAGGGGGATGACCGCGCTGCGCTCACTACTCGTGCCGATTGGCGCGAGCGATGCTGCCGGCCTCACCCCGGCAGCCCCCGGCGGGGCAACGCGATCGCTGCTCGGCTCGATCTCGCGTGTGGCCCTCGCCGCCGCCGCCGCATGGCAGGCCATCATGGTCGCGGTGACCCTCTACGCGCTCGGCGCAGCAGGGATCCCGCTCGCCGTGGTCCAGGTGCTCGTTGCTGCGCTGGCGCTCTGCGGGCTCCGGTGGCCGCGGCTGTGGTCGGCGCTGTCACCCGCGATGGTGGGCACCGGTGTCCTCGGCTTCCTCGCGAGCGGCGATCTCGACTCGTCGCTCACGTTCGCCGTGTGCTGGCAGATCAACTTCTCGAGCTGCATCGCGGGCCTCCTCGTGCTCCGCCGCTCGGCGATCTGGGTGGTGCTCGGCGCCGCCATGAGCGCCTCGGCCGCGATGCTAATCCTGCTCCCCGAGTGGGGGTTCCAGCTGCCGCTGTCGACCGTGGTGACGCAGACCTCGATCATCGTGGCGCTCCGGCTCGGCCTGTCCGCGCTGCTCGGGCACGCCGCGGCGACCGACGCCAGCATGCGTGACGCTGACGACGCTGCGCTGCGCAGCGAGTCGCTCAGGCGGCAGAGCGCGCGGCTCGCCGAGAACGCGCGCGTGCTGCACGACACCGCGATCAACACGTTCGCGGCCATCGCCGCAGCGGGGGCAGGGACGAGGGAGGCCGGGCAAGTGCGTGCCCAGTGCGCCCGCGACGCCGCGCTGCTCGGTGAGCTCAGGGGCTCCCGCACGGCGCGCAGCGCGCAGCTCCTCGACCTGTTTGCCCAGCCCGGACTCCCGATCAGGCGCCACGGGGCCGACGACGGCGAGATCGCCAGCGCCGGAGCGGGGCTCTCTCCTGCCGTGATCGACGCGCTCGTCGGCTGCGTGCGTGAAGCGGTGACGAACGCGACGAAGCACTCCGGGGCCGATCACATCGACATTGAGGTCACCACCAGCGACGCCGAGTTCTGCGTGAGCGTGCGCGACGACGGGGTGGGGTTCGACGGCGAGGCGACGCCGGGCCGCGGTGTCGCCGCATCGATCCGGCAGCGCGCGATCGATCACGGCTTCACCGCAGCGGTGCGCAGCGGCCGAGGCACCGGCACGTCGGTCGCGCTCACGGTGCCCCGCGTCGCGACGCCAGCGGCGGCCCAGGCGGGTGCCACGGCGGACGCTCCGACCGGCGCCTCGGCGGCCGCGGATCCCGAGCTCACCGCGTCGGCCGCGACCGTGCAGCGGCGCGCGGGCGACTACTGGGCCGTCGGGGCGACCGTCGTGAGCGTGGTCCTCGCCGCCACCGGGGGCACCAACGAGGGGGCAGCACTCTTCCCCATGATCGGAGTGATGCTCGCCGCGGTGGGGCTCAGTCGCGTCCCGGCGCTGCGCCGCGGACATGTCGTGCTGCCGCTGCTGCTCCTCGTCGGCACGCTCGTCGTGTTCGCTCTCGGTGCACGCGCGACCGCGTACGGCACCGTCGGCGCGAACCACTGGCAGGCGCTCGCCCCGACCGCCCCGTTTGTCCTGTTCCTGTCGACCGGACGCGGGCGCGGCTGGCGGGTCGCCACCGCGGTGGCCTGGGGCGGGCTCGTGCTGGGGCTCGCCGCATCGGTGCTGCCGCGCTCAGCGACGGCCGCGGTGATCGTGCTGGTCGCCGGGGTCGTCGGCCTCGGATTCTCCGGCGTCTGGATCCTGTTCCAGGGCTTCGTGCGCCGACTCTCCGAGACCGAGGCGGCGGCACGGCGCGCGACGTTTGCGGCCAGACTCGGCAGCGAGCTCGAGCTCGGCTCACAGGAGAGCTTCCGGCGTTGGATCGAGTCCGGGCTCGACTCCGCCGAATCGCTCCTGCGCGGGATCCGAGACGGCGAGCTGGCGGTGGCCGACCCTGCGACACGCGCCGCCTGCGACGAGGAAGAACGCTACCTCCGCCAGCTCGTGCAGATCCCCCCATCCCTCGTGCACCTCGGCGCGGTGATCATGCCGACACTCAGCCGCGCCCGCGCGCTCGGGATCCCGTTCAGGCTGCGGCTCGGCGATCGCGACGCGGCCGACGAACGGGTCGCTCGCGACATCGGGGCTGCGGTCACCGAGAACCTCACCGCCGAGCGTGCCGGACGCCCGCTGACCGCGACCCTGTTCCCCACCGAGGACGGCCTGCAGCTCACCCTCACCGGCCAGGCGCTGCGCGCACCGGCGCACCTCGTCGAGCGCGCGAGCCTCGTACGACTCGGGGACACCGAGCTCCTCGAAATCGATTTCGGCCCCGCCGATTCACTCACCAGCGCGGCGGTTCGGCCGCCGGGAAGGGACACGCAATGACCACCGCACGCATCGCGATCGTCGAGGACCACCTCCTGCAGCGCACGCGCACCGAGGAGCTCCTCGCGCGCGCCGGCGGGTACGAGATCGTCTTCAGCGGGGAATCGGCCCCGGAGTTCACGCGGTGGGCGGAGGCGGCTCCGCGCGCGGAGCGCCCGCACCTCCTGCTCCTCGACCTCATGGTCGACCGGCAGCCGAGCGTCAACCCGGCTCAGATCGAGGTGCTGGTCAAGGGCGGGCTGAAGGTGCTCGTGCTGTCCGCGCTCGCGTCGCCCGCGCTCGTGCGCCAGGTCGTGCGCGCCGGGGTGTCTGGCATCGTGGGCAAGCGCGACAGCGAGGACGACATTCTCGCCGCCGTCGCCGCTGTGCTCGGCGGCGACGAGTGGATGACCACGGAGCTCGCCTCGGTGATCGCGGGCGACCCGGAGCGCCCGGCGCTCAGCGTGCAGGAGGAGCGCGCGCTCGTGCTCTACGCGTCCGGGCTGAGCGTCGACGAGCTCGCGGCCGCGATGAACATCGGCCGCGAAACCGCGAAGCAGTACCTCGACCGGGTCAAGAAGAAGTACGCCTCGGTGGGGATCCCGGTCCGCTCGAAGCTCGACTACGGGCGCGTGGCGTGGGCGGACGGCTACCTCGACCCGTCCCTGCCGAGCGAGGGGTAGCTCGCGCCGCGGCCCCGCGCCGTCCCGCGCCGTCCCGCGCCGCCCCGCCGCCAGTGACCCCCATACGCGGGTCATTCGCGCTGCGGCGCTCGGCCCCGGCGCGTGCCCGTGGGTACCCTACCCCTGGTCAGAGAGGACCGGAGCGCGCTGCGTTGTGCACGCGGACGCGCTCACCGCACAGGGATGAGGGGCACACGATGACGACCCGCACAGTTGGACACGCAGGAAGAATCACCGGGTGGCTGGGCACCGCCCTCCTCGCGATTGGCGTGCTCGTCGCGCCGCTTGCGACGGCGCCGAGCGCGCATGCCGAGGGCCCGGTGTCGCCGGTCACGGAGGAGTTCATCGCACCGCTGTGCGAGGGCACGCCGGGAAACCCAGCCGTCGACGCGGACGGCGGGCCCGTCACCAACCTGCTGCGCGTGTTCGGCCAGCGGCTCACCGACTACAACGCGGGCACGCCGGTGGTGCTCTACAACAACAGCGGCCGGAGCGGCTGGACCTCCTCGGGCTCGCAGTATGCGGCGAACCCACTGTGCGCCACGCGCTACGTCGCGGCGGCCGGGGGTCCCGTCTCGTCGTGGATCTACTGCACCTACGATCGCGCGTCGAGCTGCGGCTGGACGAACGCTGCCGGTCAGCTCGAGCGCCGGGACACGGTGCTCCCCGGACTGACGCACGTCGAGCCGGACACCCGACTCACCGCGGATCAGCAGAAGCTCCAGGCCTACATCATCCAGAACGACCTGCCGGTGCTCGCCGGACCCAACGGCTCCGGTGGCACAGTGGCGGCCAACACGGTCGCGAATAACGCGACGGCGGAGTCGCGCACGCTGCGTCAGAACCTCGTGCACTGCATCGACAACCCCGAGCGATCTTCCGCGCTCACGTTCTGCGCCGCGAACATGAGCGATGAGACGCAGCAGCGCATCCTCGAGATCATCGGCGGCGACACCGCGTCGCTGCTCACCGCGAGCGGCCCGGCCGCGGCCGTCGCCACCGGCACCGAGGCGCGCGTGCAGCTCACCACCACCCTGGCCGGATCACCGCTGCAGCTGTCGGTCTCCGGCGGCACCGCGACAGTCTGCGACGGGCCGGCGACGCTGACCGGTTCGACCCTCGTCGTCGACGCCGATGCCGCGCTTCCGGCAGAGGTCACGCTGTGCGTGGTGCGCCCCGACGCCGGCACCGCCGCAATCGAGGTGGCCGGCACGCCGCCGGTGATCGAGAACATCGGGTTCGCGCAGAGCTTCCGTTTTGCCGGCGACACCCTGTGCCAGGTCTTCTCCGCGGTCGAGTCCGAGCGCGAGACCACGGTGCAGGCTGGCGCCGAGATCACCTTCGCGGACGTGCGCGTGGAGGATCCGGCGATCGGCACCTCGCTCGTCGATCTCGCCGACGGCGACCGCGTCCTGCCGTGGAACGGCGGCACCGTCGTCGACACGGTCGCGTACCGCAACCTCACCGTCGGCCAGTCGTACACGGTGTTCGGCGAGCTGATGGACCAGCGTGATGGCCGCGGCACCGGCATCACCGCGCTGACCGAGTTCGTCCCCACCGCGAGCGCCGGCTCCGTCGAGGTGTCCTTCGTGATCCCCACGGGCTACGCCGGCACCTCGCTCGTCGCGTTCGAGCAGCTCCGCGTGCGCGCAGCCGACACCGAGACCGGGTGGACTACCGTCGCCGTGCACGAGGATCTCGCCGACGCCGCGCAGACCGTCACGATCGAGGCGGCCCCGATCACGCGCGCCCCGGCCATCGGGACCTCCCTCACCGACTCGGCCGACGGCGACCGCGTCCTCGGCTCCGCAGGCGGCACCCTGATCGACACCGTCGCGTACCGCAACCTCGAGCCGGGCGTCCAGGTGACGCTCGCCGGGAAGCTCGTCGACCGCGCCTCCGGCGAGCCGACCGGGATCACCGGAAGCGTGACTTTCGTGCCCACCGAAGCGAACGGGTCGGTCGACGTCACGTTCGTGGTGCCGAGCGGTTACGCGGGCCGCCAGCTGGTGGCGTTCGAGCGGCTCTTCGTTGGTGATACCGCTGCGGGCGAGCCGATCGCGGTGCACGAGGACCTCGCTGATCCGGCGCAGACCGTGCGCATCGCGGCGTCGACCCCGAGCACGCCGGTCGATCCAACGCCTCCGACCGAACCGGGTGAGCCCACCGAGCCGGCAACGCCGAGCGAACCAAGCGAGCCAACCCGGCCGGCTGAGCCGGGGAAACCCGGCTCAGCCGCGCAGCCCACAGGCTTGCCCGTGACCGGTGGCGCGCTGCCCGGCCTCGGGATCGGGATCGCGGGGCTGCTGCTCACGGCCGGCGCCGCGGCGCTGCTGACCAGGCGGGCGCGCGCCGAGCGCTAGCGGGGCGCGCGGGGCGAGCGGGGCGCGCGGGGCGAGCGGGGCGCGCGAGCGGGGCGCGCGGGCGGGGCTCACCCCTCCGCCAGTTCGCCCCGCTCGCCCCACTCGCGCACGATCACCGCGTCCTTGCCGCGGTTCTTCGCGGCGTACATCGCCGCGTCGGCGGCGTGCATCAGCCCGTCGACGGTGGGAGCGCGACCGGTGCTCGTCGGCTCCCACCGCGCCACCCCGACGCTCGAGGAGAGCGCCGCCCCACGCACCACGGTGTCGAGGGGCATCCGCACCGCGGTGCGGATGCGTTCCGCGAGCGCGGTCACGGCCGCGTTGGTGGCGCCGCTCACGGCGACGACGAACTCGTCGCCGCCCAACCGGCTCACGGTGTCTCCCGCGCGGCAGCTCGCGCGCAGCCGCGCGGCCACCGCGCGCAGCACCTCGTCGCCCGCGGCGTGCCCGGCCCCGTCGTTGATCGCTTTGAAGCCGTCGAGGTCGATGAAGAGGACGGCGCAGGCCTCCCCCGTGCGCGCGGCGGTCGCGAGCAGCTGCTCGAGCCGCTCGGCGAACAGCACGCGGTTGGGCAGCCCGGTCAGCCCATCGTGCAGCGCCCGGTGGCGCAGTTGCGCCTGCAACTGGAGGTGTTCGAGCACGCGCTCCGCCTGCGCCGCGACCGACTGGAGCGTGTCGAGCTCGTGGGCGTCGAGCGCGCGCGGCCGCCGAAACCAGCAGCGAATCTCCCCGAACACCGGGTGGTCTGCGGTCGACTCTCGCACGATCGGGGTCACCACGAGCGCCTCGACGCCGGCGCCCGCCAGCCGCGCGGCCTCCTCCGAGCCGAGTGCACGCAGCTCGGCGGCATCGTGGCACACCAGCTGATCGGGATCGGGGAGTTCCTGGACGGCGCTGAGCTCGGGTTCTGCCGGTGGCGCTGATCCCCAGCTGCGAAGCGCTCCCCCGGCCCCCGTGCGCTCGTGATCGACGAGCGTGACGCGGACCCACCCCGCGTTCGTGGCGCGGGTTGCGGCACGCACCAGGGCCTCACCGAGGTCGTCCAGTCCGGCGGCGACCGCGAGCGCGCTGGTGGCGCCGTGCAGCACGTCAAGTCGCTCCTGTGCGAGCTCGGCCTCGCGGCGGGCGGCAACGAGCTCGCGCTCGAAGGCGATACGCTCGGTCGCGTCGAACGCCGCGATGTGCACGACGCGCCGCCCCGCCGCGGTGGTGCGGAGATCCGCGGTGCACAGTGTCGGGCGGGCGGAGCCGTCGCTCGCGCGCAACTCGAGCATGATCTCTCGCACGCAACCGGTCTCGAACAGCTGCGGCAGCACCCGCGACTCGTAGAACAGGCGCGCTGCTGGGGTCAGCCACTCCACGAGGTTGCGCCCCTCGAGCCGCTCCGGATCGTCCGGACCGCCCACCCAGCGTCGCAGTGCGTCGTTGTGCGCGAGCACCTGCCCATTGGTGTCGACGGCGAGGAGCGCGACGGGGCTCTCGCGCAGGAGGTCGTGCGCGGTCTCCGCCGCCGGAGTCGGTGGTGCTGCCCTGCCGCTCGTGTCGAGAGGCTCAGCCGTCACAGCGCGGCCCGGATGTGTCCCATCACCAGCTCAGGCTCCGTGAGGTGCACGAAGTGGCCGGCCGATTCGAGCTGCACGAGCGTGCTCTGCGGGATCCGGTCGCGCAGGTACTCGCCGATGTGCGGCGGGCAGATGATGTCGCCCGCGGACTGCAGGATCACGCTCGGCGTCGGGATTTCGTGCAGCCGGCTGCGCATGTCGCTGAAGAACACGACGCGCGCGAAGTGCTTGGCGACGCGCTGCGGTGTGGTCGTGAACAGCTCACGTACGCGGTCGGTGACGTCCGGGCGGTCCTCCCGCGCCGTCACCGCCGGCGCGAGCGAGGCCGCCCAGCTGGGCTGGTTCGCGTCGATCGCGTCGATGAGCCCGAGCACGTCCTCCCGCGAGAATCCGCCCTCGTAGCCGTCGTCGTTCACGTAGCGCGGCGACGGCGACACCATGATGAGGCGGGAGAACAGCTCCGGTCGGGTGATTGCGGCGAGCGCGCCGATCATCCCGCTCGCGGAGTGCGCGACGAGGATCGCGTCGCGCGCACCAACGGCGTCGAGCACCTCGACGAGGTCGGCGGCGTAGCCGTCGTAGGAGTCGTAGCGCTGCTCGTCGTATGCGGTGAGGTCGGATGCGCCGGATCCCACGTAGTCGAAGAGCACCACGCGGTACTCGGCGGTGAAGTGCTCGGCGACCGCGGCCCAGGTGGACTGGTTGGTGCCGTAGCCGTGCGCGAACACCATGAACGGCGCGCCCTCCGGCCCACGCACCACGACCGCGTTGCGCTGGATCACGTCTCCGCTCAGCGCGTCAGCGCTCGCCACTCCACCCATGGTCGCCTCCCCTTGCGTGCCCATCTCTCTTCTCGAGAGTATGTCACGTGAGTGCCGGAACCGCCTCACCCAGCTCGGTTCCTGGCGCTGCGGTGGGCTCGGCGGGCGGGGCGGCGGACGGTGGCGCGGGCCTGCGCCGCCGCAACGGCAGGCGTTCCCGCACCCACCCGCTCACGCGTTCCCAGGTCTGATCGCGGATGAAGATCATGTCGCCGAGGATCATCATGAGCGAGAACCACGGGAGCGCGAGCAGGATCCCAATCGACGCGTGCATGCCGGTGACGAGCACGAGGCCGAGGATGCGTGTCCACCGGTGCAGCAGGAACAGGGGGAACAGGAGTTGCCCGTAGACGCTCAGCCATGAGGCGACGAACACGGCCGGGGTGAACTGCCAGGCGAGGTGGTTCAGCCACGGGAAGAGCGTGAGCTCCTCGAGCTGCAGCGGGTAGTAGGCGGCGACCCCGGACACCCAGGTGGTTCCCTGCAGTTTCCAGAGTGCGCTGGTCACGTAGATCACGCAGAGCTGGTACGCGATCAGGATCACCGCGACGTTGTGCGCGAGCACCGGAATCCAGCGCGGCAGGTGCCAGCGCCCCACCCCGAGCGGCGCGTCTGAGCCGCCGCGCCGCGCACGCCGACGCGCGTCGAGCGACCAGCGTCGGGACGTGTCGGCGAGCAGCAGGAAGAGCAGGAAGATTCGGAAGGTCTGGTAGTGCCCGGTGTTCAGGATCACGGGGTTGGTCACGGCGAAGCCGAGCCAGAGCACCACGAACAGGGGCGAGACGACGCGCATCCGCCACCCGAGCGCGTAGAGCACCGCAACGGCCATGAGCACGAGCACCTTGATCACGAGCAGGGTGTCCGATTCGTCGCGTGCGAAGAGCTGCGGGATCGGCCAGAGGTAGTTGTTCACCGAGGAGTTGCGGAAGAGCGCCTCACCCCAGCGCGATCCCGCACCGAACGAGTAGGAGAGGTTCGGCAGGTACAGCGCGAGGATGATCACCGTCATCGCGCCGAAGCCCATTCGCATGAGGGCGATCCCGTAGCTCGCGTGGCGCGTTTCCGTGAGCCAGCGCAGCACGCCGTCCCACAGCCGCCCAACGGCATTGCCGCTGACGCCGCGAGTGAGGCTCGTTTCTCTGCTCATCGTGCGCCCTCTTCCGTCTTGGCTCGCGCGGCGAGCTCATCCTGCGCGTCTGCGTGCTCCGCCCAGGCGCGGAAGGTGCGCGCGAACGCGTCGCGGTCCTGCCCCGGCCACTCCATGGGTGGCACCCAGCCGAGGTCGGTGTATTTCGCCTGAGGCCGCTCGGCGTCCGGGTCCTTGCGGTCGGCCCAGCGCACCACGGGGTCATAGACGGCGCGCACCTGCACGCCAGCGATCGTGCCCTGCTCGCCCCACATGGCGTGCGCCACCTGCGTCGCGTACGAGGTCGCGTAGTTGTCGGCGCGAATGAACGCGGAGACCGCGGCCTCGTCAGAATCGTCGGCGGCGAGCATCGCGTCTCGCAGCCCGTACAGGGCCTCGCCGCCGAGGTGATTCTTCGCGACCACCGCCTGGTGGGTCTCATTGAGCTGTGTGTACGCCCCCATCAAGCGCTCCGCGCCCACCACCGAGAGCTGCTTCCGCAGCGTCTTCCGGTAGGTCGATGAGAGTTCGACGTGGGTCGCGTTGATCCACTCCGTCGTCGTGTTCTCCCCAGCCTCGTCGCTCACCCATGCCCTGACCCACAGCTGCCGGTCCGTGTCGGCCGGGTCAGGTGCGAAGATCTTATAGTCCTGCACCAGGTAGGGGCGCACGTACTCGTCGGCCAGCGCACCCGGGAGCACGTCGTACTTCAGCGATTGATTCGGTGTGTTCACGACGGCGGTGAGAAACATGTGCACCGCGACGAGCGCGAGGACCACGCCAACCGTGAACTGCACCACCCCGGGGACCCGCACCGGGGCCGAGCGTTGCCGAGCACGTCGCTCGCCGGGTACCGTCGCGTGATCTGCCATTGATCGCTCCCCTGCATCAACTGCACTTCCTCCTGCTCGGGTGAGGGAATGGTGGTCTCGACGAACGCTGTCGCGGAGACCACCATTCCCGCGGCACCCCGGCTACTCGACCGCGCGCATGTCGCGGCCGCGACGGTGTCCGAGCGCCAGCGCGCCGGCTCCGGCGATGAGGCTGAGGACGGTCAGCAGCGCCAGGGGCCCCATTTCGGCTCCGGTCACTGCCAGCCCGCCGCCGGCCTTCGCGCCCAGGCCCCCGCCCGCGCCGGTCACCGTGACGGTGGCCTCCGCGGTCCGGCCGCTGTCCTGACCGAGCGCGGTGAAGCGCGCGGATCCGGCAGCCCGGTCGACTGGCACCTTCCAGCTCGTCTCGAACGCTCCCTCGCTGTCCGCGGCGACCGTCACCGTTCCGCCGGTCGGCAGGGTGAGCACTGCGTCCTCGCCGCCCTGGAAGCCGGTGCCGTTCAGCACGACAGTGCCACCTGGCGCGACGGTGCCCGGCGTCGCCGTCAACCTCGCGGTCTTCGCACCCGGCGTGACGCCAGGATCGGTCCCCGGCTCCGTCATCGGGTCCGTCATCGGGTCCGAGCCGGGCTCCGTCGCCGGATCTGAGCCCGGATCGGAGCCGGGGTCAGTCCCGGGATCGGTGCTGGGCTCCGAACCTGGATCGGTGCCCGGGTCACTTCCGGGGTCCGCGCCCGGGTCGGTGTCGGGTTCGGAGCCGGGGTCGGCTCCGGGATCCGTCATCGGCTCGGTGCCGGGGTCGGTCACCGGGTCGCTCCCCGGGTCGGTGCCTGGGTCCGTCGCCGGGTCGGTGCTGGGATCCGTCCCGGGGTCCGTCCCCGGATCGGTGCCGGGATCCGACACGGGGTCCGTGCCAGGATCGGTGCCCGGGTCCGTCCCAGGATCAGTCCCAGGATCCGCGCCAGGGTCGGTCCCGGGATCTACGCCCGGATCAGTGCCGGGGTCCGTACCCGGGTCAGTCACGGGGTCCGCCCCCGGGTCGGTACCGGGATCCGTGCTCGGGTCCGTACCTGGGTCCGCGCCAGGGTCGGTCCCGGGATCCGTGCCCGGGTCAGTTCCCGGATCAACGCCCGGGTCCGTGCCTGGATCCGTACTTGGATCCGTCCCAGGGTCGGCACCAGGATCAGTACCGGGATCCGTTCCCGGGTCTGTACTCGGGTCAGTTCCCGGATCAACCCCCGGGTCCGTTCCGGGATCAGTGCCCGGATCTGTACCAGTATCTGTGCTCGGGTCGGTCCCCGGATCAGTCACGGGGTCCGCGCCCGGATCGGTACCGGGATCAGTCCCCGGGTCAGCGCCAGGATCCGTGCCTGGATCAGTCCCAGGATCGGCACCGGGATCCGTGCTCGGGTCGGTACTTGGGTCCGTCCCAGGGTCGGTCCCCGGATCAGTACCGGGGTCGGCACCAGGATCAGTGCCTGGATCGGTACCGGGATCAGTCCCCGGGTCTGTATTCGGGTCCGTTCCGGGATCCGTGCCCGGATCTGTACCAGTATCTGTGCTCGGGTCGGTCCCCGGATCGGTCACGGGGTCCGCGCCCGGATCGGTACCGGGATCAGTCCCCGGGTCAGCGCCAGGATCCGTGCCTGGATCAGTCCCCGGATCGGCGCCGGGATCCGTGCTCGGATCGGTACCGGGGTCGGTAGTCGGGTCCGTCCCAGGATCCACACCAGGGTCCGTCCCGGGGTCGGTACCAGGGTCCGTGCTTGGGTCAGTCCCAGGGTCCGCCCCCGGATCAGTTCCCGGATCAATACCCGGGTCCACGCCCGGGTCAGTACCGGGATCCGCGCCTGGATCGGTACCGGGATCAGTTCCCGGATCTGCACCGGGATCCGTGCCTGGATCAGCCCCCGGATCGGCACCCGGGTCCGTCCCGGGATCCGCACCGGGATCCGTGCCTGGATCCGCACCGGGGTCCGTTCCAGGATCCGTACCCGGATCTGTACCGGGGTCCGTTCCCGGATCGGTACCAGGGTCCGTGCCCGGATCCGTGACCGGATCGGTCCCCGGGTCCTCCGCGAGCGCGCGAACCGAAGCGGAACCAAATTGCAGCGCAACCGCGCCGTTCGTCGCGACGTCCGGCAGCACACTCACGTTCAGTGCACGCACCGTGAAACTGTCCGGGCCGAGATCCCCCGGGGTGACCTGTTGGTTGACCGTGATGTCCGCCACACCGCGCAGCACGGGGCCGAGCCCATCGGTGAGCAGTTCGGTCACCAACGGCGACAGCCAGTTCATGAGGGTGGGCTGCAGGTTGCCCAGCAGCGTATCGACCGTGCCCTTCAGCGCGAGCCCAATCGGTGCGACCGCGCCGTTCAGCAGGTTGATGATGGGTTGCAGCACCGCGCCGACGGGGATCCCCGCGACATTGATCTCCTCGGTGTCCACGACGGGTGCCGGCTTCCCGGGGATCCCGATGAAGCCGCCGATGGAGCCAGCGATCGTCACGGGGGCCTTCACGAGCGGAATCGTGGTGATCCCGAGGTTGACACTGATGTCGGCCTCGATGCTCACGTCGACCGCAACGTCATAGATCCCGGTCGAGATGATACTCACCGTCTTCGACAGCAGGGAGTTCTCCCCAGCCCCCGTGAGGGCATCGGTGACGCCGTCGAGAATCGCGTTGACCGTGTCGCCGTGGAGCACCTCGGTGTTGGCGGGCAGCGCGCTCAGGCTCGTAGCACCGGTGCGGTCCACCACGAGTTCCGCGAGGTTCACGCTGATGGTGCCCGTGTTCAGGTTGACGAACACGCTCCCATCGGAGTTGGACAGCGGCTCAGCGAGCAGCGTGGTGCGCACCCTGTCGAGAAGCGGCTGCGTGTCGATGGACGCCGAGTTCAGTTCGGCGTCCACGAGCGGCAGCGCGCCGATGCTCTGCACCAGAGTGGCGAGCACCGTCTCGATCCCGCCGCCTGGGGCCAACAGGCCTTGGATCGGCTGGAGGAGCGCGGCGACTTGCGTATCGAGCTCCGTGACGAGGCCACCGACGAGCGGGCTGTGCACGTCGGCGGTGAGGTCGGTGAGCATGTACTCGCTCGTGGTCGTGCCGGACGTGCTGCTGGCACGCGCGCCGAGCGCGCCGATCCCGATCGAGGCCTCGTCGACCAGCGTGTTCACGAGGCTCTCATCGATGAGCTGCGTCAGCAGCGCGTTCGCATCGAGTCGCGCGGTGCCGTACTGACCGCTCTTCGCGGCGTCGACGTTGAGGGAGCCGTCGGAGTTGATGAGGCCGGTGGAGGCGACGCTCGTCGTCACATCCGGGGAGGCGCTGAAACTGGAGATTGCGCCGAGGTTACCTAGTCGGAGCAACCCCGGATCCGTGTCGGTCGGTGCGATGAGCGGCAGGCTCACCGTTCCCAGTTGCAGGTTCGCCAGCCCGTTCAGCACTGAGAGATTGAGCGGGTCGGCCGCCGGTGTTGGCGTGCCAGGGAAGTCGGAGCGCGTGGTTGCCGCCCCGACAACGTCGAGGCCGAGACCCTCAGCCCAGAGCCAGTGCCCGTGCGCCGCGGAATCAGCCGTGACGGTGGGTGTGTCAGCGTACGCCGCGGGTGCTGCGATGAGCCCCGATGTTGCGACTACGGCAGCCGCGGTGCCGAGGGCGAGACCTCGGGACCTGCGTCTGGGCGGAGCCGTTTCGTGTTGATGTCGTCTCAAGATCCCTCACCTCTGCTCAGATTTCAGGAGAAGCTGCTCGGGCGATCCCTCACCACACTCAGGTCGCAACTGCACAGCTTGCGGGCAGCTTAAGCAAGGTGCGGAACCCCCGGCAAAGGACCTCCGTGACCCCGAGGCGAAGATGCACATGACCTGAGATGTTTTCGGCTACTACTGAGATTTGGCAGAAAAATACCTGTTCGCGCCGTAGGGCGCGAGGGGCATCGCTATTCGCCACTAGCACTAGATGGAAAGTTGACAGTAGGATCCGGAGAAAGTGTCGGCTCGGATGGGCGGCCTCTCACGGCCGCGAGGAGTTGAGCAGCAATGGGGATTGAGGCACTCAGCACACGCATGCCGGTTGTCGCCGAGCTCGTTCGCGCGCTCGAGTCGGGCCACACGGCGCTCGTTACCGGGCCGAGCGGGTCCGGCAAGAGCCACGTGCTCCGAGACCTCGCCACCGCACTCCGCCAGGCCGGGCGATCCCCAGTTGAGATCGACTGCGCAGACCCGGCCGCCCGCGCCGCATACCTCGACTGGGCCGCGGCGGACTCGGATGCCGCGACCTGCTTCCTGATCGACAACTTTGAGCGCGCGGACCCGGCGACGTTACGGGCCATGATTGAGCACCACGCGCGAGGCCGGTGCACCGTCGCCTCACTCGAAACGGGGAATCAGCGCACGCCCTACCTCCGCGCCCTCGACCACGTGCTCCGCGAAGAGGAGTCGGCCGCGCAGATGATCGCGGCGATCCGCCAGTTCCCGCTCCCCCCGCTCCCCGATCACGACATCGCCTGGCTCGCGCACGAGCTCAGCCCCACCCTGCTCCCCGCAACCACCGCGCACACCATCACCATGCTCGCGGCCGGGCGACCGGCGTGGGTGCACGATCTTCTCGTACTCGCCGAGCACGATGCGCTCACGCACCTGCCGCATCCGGGGATCGTGGAGCACGTGCCCCGCGAACTGAACCTGCCCGGGATGCGGGCGATCGCGCGCTCAGCTGGACCGCTCTCGCCGGCGGTAGGCACCGCGGCCGTGCTCTCGGCCGAGCTCGGCCCCACCGATCTCGCACTGCTCGAGGAGCACCTCGGGTTCCCGCACGTCCGTGAGCTCAGCGAGCAGGGAGTACTCACACGCGAACCGGGGAGCGACCGCTACGCGGTACTTCCGTTTGTCGCAGCTGCACTCCGACCGTTCGCCTCCCCCGAGCGTGTTGCGGCGGGGCGCCGCGCGATCTCCGAGCACCTGGTGGTGCAGGAGGGGCTCGGGATCCCGGTGAGCACCGCGGACGCGCTCCGCTGCGCTCGGTCACTGACTTTCTCTGACGCGACGCTCACGCAGCCAACGCACCGCGACGCGCGCGTCCGCATCCTGCATCGCGCAACGATGAGCAGCGTCGCCCTGCACCAGGCGCCGCAGGCGCGCGGGTTCCTGCTTCGTGCGGGCTCCGCGCAGGCGCCGCTCCGGCGGGCGGCGCACGCGCAGGTGGTTGGGGTACTCGCCGGCGCAGCGGCAGCGGCCGAGGTTCTCGATGGGGATCCCGCCTCGGCGAGCTCCGACAGCGACGCCGACGACACCGAGACCCGGGTGAGCGCGCTCCGCGCCGTGCTCGCAGCGGAGGCCGGCACCCCGCACGCGCAGCGCACCGCCGCCGATCAGGTGGCCGGCTGGTGGAACACCACCGAACCCCTGACCACGGCGCGGAGCAACCTGCGTCATCTGTCCGATACCGCAGCGCAGGAGACCGCAGCGCTCGCCGCAGCCCTCCTGGAGTTCGATACCGTCTGGGGCGGCACCATCCCGCGCGGCACCTGGCTGTCGAGCGGTGCGCCGATCCCGCCGCTGCCAGCGGTGGCCGCCGGCGCCGACGACGTGGTTGCCGGCACACTGCTGCTCGCCCGCGGACTGACCGCGTTCCTGGCGGGGGAACTCGCGCTCCGCGCGGACGAACTGTTCTCCGCTGCCGCGAGTGCGGCGACCCCCGAAGCACACGCGCACTGGCTCAGGCACCTCGTCGCGGCGGGCGAAGCGCTCGCCTGCGGGAGCGCCGAACGGGCTGCGCTGGAGTGGTGCCACCTCGAACGCACCGCGCCGAGGTACACGGCGATGCGCCTCCGCAGCGCGCTGCGCGCGATCGGCGAGTCGATCAGCTCAGCGTCAATACCGGGCACCCCCGCGGGCACTGGCGCGCTCACGCCGGAGTACTTCACGCGGTACCTCACGGGGAACCACACGTCACTCCGGCACGGGGAATCGCCCGTGCAGCCGGGCAGCGAGCCGCTCCCAGTGCTGCGCTTCGCGCACGCGCACCTGACCGCGGCGGAGCAGCAGAACCCGATCGAGCTGCTGCGTGCCTCCCAGCGGCTGCAGCGGCTTGAGCTGTGGGCGCCCGCGGCGTTCGCCGCGTCGAGCGCGCGCACCATCTATCTGAGTCGCCGCACGGTCAGCGGCGTGCGCGAGTGCGATGAGCGCCTCGATGCGCTCGAGGCGCACCTCACGCGTTCGCTGCCGTGGTACCGCGCCGGGACGCTGCCCACCGCGCATTTCGCACGGCTCACCCCGCGCGAGTTGGAGGTGGCGCGCCTCGCGGCTCGCGGCATTGCCAATGCTGCGCTCGCCGCGCGCCTCGGCTGTAGCGTGCGCACGATCGAGTCACACCTTGCGCAGGCGAAAGCGAAGCTCGGCGCGCAGTCCCGCCGCGAGCTGTCCGAGAAGCTCGGGATCGCTGTCGCCCAGGCGGGCCGGGCAGCGGCGAACGCGCGCTGAGCGGCGCCGCGGCCGGGAGTTGCTGTGACTTTGCGCCAGAATCCCTCCGAGATTCTGTCGCTCTCTCGAACCGGTTCGGGGCGGGGCGCGGGCCCCCACGCGGTCGCCAGTCGCTAGAGTGGGCACGACAGCGCACGGTGCGGCACCCGACGAAGCGCCGCCAGCCGTGCCACCGCCTCCGGCGTTACGGAGCCGCTCGCGAGCGGCCGGCCAGCGCCCCGCCCCGAAGGGAATGACGTGGCTCGCCCACAGAACCCAGCACGCCGCACGGAACTCCTTGAGGAGCTCATCGCGCTCACTGCGCGGCTTCCGCTCTCACACCTCACGTTCCGCACGATCGCGGCCGAGCTCGACGTCAGCACCTACACGCTGGTCTACCACTTCGGCACGCGCCAGGAGCTGATTCGCACGGTGCTCGAGGAGGCCATGCGCCGCCGCATCGCCGCGCTCGGCGGCGTCGATTTTCAGCGCTTCACGCGCGCCGAGATGACCGAGGCGCTTCGCGCCGCGTTCCGCGACACCCTTTCCCCGCAGCACCTGGGCGCGCTTCGGCTCCAGTTCGAGGGGGCCGCCCTCGAGCAGTTCGACCCCGAGATCGGGCAGCACGTCCGCAACGCCTATGAGCTGTGGATCACTGAGTTCGCGCGCTGGCTGGAGTTCCACGACGTGCCAGCACACCGTGCGCTGCTGCTCGCCCGGCTGGTGTCCGACGCGTCGACCGGGATCCAGTACCTGCAGTGCCTTCGGGACACCGAGGGCACCGGCACCGGCACCGGCACCGGCACCGGCGACAGTATTGCCGAGTACGAGGAGTTTCTCACCGGGTTCATGGACCTGGTGTTTGCGGACGAAGCGCGCAACGAAACTCAGTCGAAGAGTGTGTAGCCGGAAGGCCGTCCCAAACTAGGGGGTGGGGTGGGACGGCCTTCCGTGCTGTGCAGTACGAGCGGAAAACGAGGCCAAACGGCCCGCCCCATCTCGGCTGCGAGTGTCACACTATCCTGAAGTACGAGCGTTATGCAAACGGTCGTTATGATATTTCTGCTTTCACAGAAAACCTGCGGGATACGCCGCCTAATCCACCGAGGCTCGGATCCATCTCAGGCGTGAGCAGAGCAGCGTCGCGCGGTGATCACCCGGCTTTCAGTGCCGCAGTTGTCCCGCTTCCCGCAGCTCCTCCGAGTGCGCACGGAGAGCCGAGAGCACGGCGGTTCGGATGACGGCGTACAGCAGCAGCCAGAAGAACAGGAACCCGAGGATTCCGGCCACGATCTGAACGATGAGAACGATCTGCATATTGTCCATTCGCCCAGCGTAGCGAGAGCCCTCACCGCGACGAGGGTTGCGATCGCGAAGGTTTGCTCACCGGGCCCGTCGCCGAGTCCGCTGCCGGCGCGCTACTTGTCGCGCCGGCTCTTGCGATACGCGAGGACCGCGGTCAGGGCGGACACTCCGATCGCGACGACAGTGAAGATGGTCCAGAAGATGAGTGGTGCAGTCACCCAGAAACAGTAGCAGCCACCGAAACTGCAATGCGGGGATCAGGGCAGAGGCCAGGTGGCCGCGATCCCGCGATGGGTGATCCGCACGAATACCGAAGGCCCCGATCCCAGTGTTTCCACCGGGCGTCGGGGCCTTCGTGTGTTGCTCATCTGGCGGAGACGGGGGGATTTGAACCCCCGGTCGAGTTTAACCCCGACCCTTCATTAGCAGTGAAGTCCGTTCGGCCGCTCCGGCACGTCTCCATACGCGAACAACGTCCTCCATCCTACCGGGTCGAACACGCTCTGCGGAAATCGATGCGCGGTGCGGCGCGGTTCGGCTGGTCACACGCGCGCAGCGTCGCCCGCCGCGCGCCACCTACAGGACCGTGCGCCCCGCGGAGCAGGCCTCGTTGCTCGCCTGCAGCCCGGTGATGCTGTCGGGCAGCTTCGTCGGGCCGGTGTCCTCCGGCGCGGTCGTCGCCCCACCAGAGGTGTCCGTCGTCGGCGCCTCGGTGGCCGGATCCTGTGCGGCCGGATCCTCCGTTGCTGGGGCCTCGGTGGTCGCCTCGGTCCCGTCAGCCGGGTCAGCGGCCTCCTGCGTGCCGTGCGCCTCGACGCCCTCCCCGACGCCGGTCACCGCGAACGGCTTGCCGCTCTTGATGACGTCGATGAGCAACTCGGCATTCGCGATGTCCGGGGTGAGACGCCCCTCCTGGTAGGGGTGGTTCACCGTCGGGTACTGCACGAAGTTGATGCGATCCAGATCGATGTCCTTCACCGTGCCAGCGACCGCCTGCATGAACTCCACGCTCGCCATGTTGCTCGAGAGCGTCATGTTCTCGACGCCGGCCTTCGCGAGGGCGTACACCTTCACCGGGTCGGACAGCGTCTCGGCGCTCTTCAGCTCGCGCACGAGCGATGACATGAACACCTGCTGGTTGCTGATGCGGCTGGTGTCGCCGCCGTCGCCGACGCCGTGGCGCGTGCGGAGGAACTGCAGCGCGTCCCACCCGACGAGGGTGTTCATGCCTGCTGGGAGGTCGAGGTCGGCCTTCTCGTCGACGATGGGCTGCGTGAGGCAGACATCGACGCCGCCGAGCGCGTTGGAGACGCCAACCACGCCGTCGAAGGTGACGAGCGCAGCGTAGGGAATGTCCATGCCGGTGAGGTTCGAGATCGTGCGGGCCACGCACGGCAGGCCGCCGTACATCATCGCGCTGTTGAGCTGCTGCTCGCTCATCGGCGGGTAGTAATCGGGCTCTCCGTTCGGGCCGGGGCAGCTGGGGAACGGGACCATGAGGTCGCGCGGCAGGCTCATCACGGTGGCATTCTGGTGGTCGGCCGAGACGTGCAGCAGCAGGTTGACGTCGTTGAGCTCACCCTCCTCGCCGTCGTCGTACTCCTGCCCGGCACGGGTGTCCGAGCCGACAAGCAGGATCGTGAGCTCGCCGTCAACAGACTGCGAGCCAGCGCCGACTCCGCTCGCCTCGGTGCCGAGGTCCACCGTGTTGAGGTTCTGCGTGAGCCCCCACACCGCGTACGCCACCGTCGCAACACCGGAGAGCGCCACCACCACCATCGTGGTGAGGAGCACGCGCAGCGCGTTGCCCCAGGCATTCGATCGGCGCAGCTTGCCGTGACGCACGAATGCGGTCTGCGCGGCGTCGCTCGCGGTGTTCTTGGCCATACAGTTTCCAGTTCCTCGGGGCGCCCGGGTCGAGCGCACAGCGGCAAGGGCCTAATGTACCTGAGGCCTCTGGGTGAGCGCTTAGAGGCGCTGGATCGGATCCGTCGCTCCCCGCGCCTCGGTGGCCCGCGCGCGTGCCGCCCAGACGCGAAGCTCGTCCCTGTTGTCCACCCCCAGTTTGCCGAACACGTTCGACAGGTGGGTCTCGACGGTGCGCGCCGAGATGTGGAGGCGCTCCGCGATGAAGCGGCTGCTGTGCCCCAGCGAGGCGAGGAGCGCGACCTCACGCTCGCGCGCGGTCAGCCCGGCGACGGGCGGCAGCGGGAGCCACACGCCGAGGTCGGCGAGCAGCCGCACCTCCGGCTCGTCGGTGTCCGCCGCGTGCTCACGCGTGCCCGCCGCGATCCGCTCGATGTGCGCGAGGTAGGCGTCGCCGAGTGGCGGGTCGACGGTGCTCGCGATCTGGCGCGCGCGTTCCAGCGAGGCGGCGGGTACCGACCGCGCCTCGAACGCGACGACGTGCAGCGCCTGCAGCTCGATCAGCTCGAGTCCCTGCGCGCTCGCCCACGCCGCGGTGCGCTCGGCCGCAGCGACCACGTCACCGTCGCGCAGCCACTGCCTGGCGCGCAGCGCGAGGATCCGGCGGTGCCCGCCCGCCGCCTCACCGATGCCGCGTGTCCCGAGCTCGCTCGCGCGGAGCGCACGGGCCGCCTCGTCGCGCTCACCGAGCACCGCGAGCGCGAAGGCGAACGCCGCCTGCACGAGCGTCGCGATGCCGTAGCTGTCGTGCCGGCTCAGCCGGTCGATGAGCCGCTCAGCGCTCTGCGCGACGTCCGCCCAGCGCCCCTCCTGCACCGCGATCAGCACCCCGCCAGCCTCGACGAGCCCGGAGTAGTGCGTCTCCGCGTGCGTGTCGGCGGAGGCCTCCGCAGCGAGCTCGTCGAGCACCCGCCGCGACAGCTCGGCGCTGCCACCGACCCAGTGCCCGAGCAGCCAGCAGAACCCCTGCATGTCGACGACATCGGGGCGTGCGCGCGGGCCGAGCCGGCTCAGCCTGCGCGTGTGCTCGGCGTTCGCCGCGGCGCGGCCGAGCGCGCCACGCTGGTCGAGAATCAGCCCGCCGATGGCGCGCGCTGGGGATCGGATCCACTCGTGTTTGAGGTCTGCCGAGACCTCGTCGGAGGGCACCACGAGTGCCGCATCGCCCAGGCGGCCGACGTAGGCGAGCGCTATCGCCTTGCTGCAGCGCACCGCCTCGCGCGCCGATAGTTCATCCGCGTCGAGCCCGGACTCGAGCGCGTCGAGCTGGGCGAGCGCAACATCGACATCGCCCTCGTCGCGCAGCTCCTGCTCGATGATCGTGGTGACGAGCCGCACGCGCATCATGTGCGTCATCCCCGCGACTCGATCGGGATCGCCGAGCAGCCGCCCCACGATGCCGAGCAGCGGCCGGAGCGCCCCCTCGTCGCCGATCAGTCGAGCGGTTCGGCACGCGCGCAGCGCGCCGGCGCCGGCCTGCATCGGATCCGCGTCGGGGTGCAGCGCGACCGCGCGCGCGACGTTGAGCACCAGCCGGGGATCGCCGCCGCGGACCGTCAGTTCGAACGCCGCCCACAGCCAGGAGAACGACAGGTGCTGGCCGCTCTCCACGCCGAACACGACGAGCCGCATGAGCCGCGCCGGGGTGTACACCGGGTCGACACCGCCGAGTCCCTCGGAAAGCACACGAAAGATCTGGTCGTTGAGCTGGATCCGCCGCACGGGCGACATGCCGGTGCGCAGCATCGCGGCGATGAGCGGGTGCCCGGTGAGCAGGGCGAGGCCCTCGGGATGCGGCCGGGACACGACGAGGCCGCGGTCGAACAGCGCGGCGAGCAGCGTCGCGTCGATGCTGCGCAGCAGCGCGGTCTCCGTGACCGGCTCGGCGAGCGCGAGGAGTTCGAGCACCGCGACCTCCTCGCGGGAGCAGGAGCTCAGGATCGCGTGCGCGTAGTCGCCTGGGACGCGATCGATATCGACGGTCGTCCACGCGGCTCCGCGGCTGCGACGCAGCGCGCCGGCACCATCGGCCGAGAGGGCAAGCACCGAGAGGGCGTAACTGCTGCCAGCCGCGATCTCCAGCCAGCGGCGCAGCGTCTCGGCCTCGATCCGGTCAACGCCGAGAAGCGCGCACAGGTACCGCTCCGACTCTTCGCGGCTGAGCGGGGCGATGGAGATCTGCTGGCGCGGCGAGCCGATCCCCAACCGCTCAAGCGCGCCGGTCAGCTGTTTGACCGTGATCACGCCGCGGATGCGCGGGTCGTTGAGGAGGAGCTCAAGCAGGCGGGTGTCGAGCGGCGAGTACCCATCGGCGTTCGCGGCGACGAGCACGGCCTGCTGCTCGTCCGGCAGCGCGAATAAGCCGGCGATCACCCGGTTCGCGATCTCGGCGGCCTCGGTGCGGCCCTCGAGCACCACACCGAAGTGCTCCGCGAAGACGGACGTGTGCCCGCTTGCCGCGTGCGGGGGGTCGGGCAGCTCGACGACGCGAATCGCACCGGCCGCCCGCTCGGCGATGGCGCGCGCGGCGCTTGCGGCGAGCGCCTGGCGGCCGCTGCCGGTCTCGCCGATCAGGAGCACGACGGCGCCCTCCGGTTCGAGCGCCGAGACGACGTGCGCGAGCCGGTCGGGGACCGCTGTGGTGAAGCCGATCCGCTGGCGCTCCTGCAACCCGGTGGTGCCCGCAGCCGACGCGACCCCCTGGGCGGAACCGCCGGTGGTATTTCGCGCATCACCCATGATTACTCCCCCAGACCCCCAAAGTTGGACGCTGATCACACTATTCTCCGGCGAATTCCAGCCATTCCCAAATCACAGTTCCGGCACCCTCAGAGCCCAGCCGCTAGGCTGGCTGCATGCGCATCGCCACCTGGAATGTCAACTCGATCCGCACCCGTTTCGGCCGCGTGGTCGACTGGCTCGTGCGCGAGGACATCGACGTGCTCGCGATGCAGGAGATCAAGTGCCGGCCGGATCAGTTCCCGGTTGAGGCGTTCGAGCAGGCCGGGTACCACCTCGAAATCCACGGCCTGAACCAGTGGAACGGCGTCGCCTTCGCGAGCCGCCACGAGATGACCGACGTCGCGCGCGACTTCGCCGACATGCCCGGCTTCGGCGCTCCCATCAAGGGGCAGGAGGCGGTGCAGGGCACGGGTCCGAACGGCCTGCCGCGCGAGGCGCGCGCGCTCGGGGTCACGGTGGGCGACCTCCGGCTCTGGAGCCTCTACGTGCCGAACGGGCGCGCGCTCGGCGATCCCCATCTCGAGTACAAGCTCGCGTGGCTCGACGCGCTCCGGCGGGACACGGCGCAGTGGCTCGACGAGGATCCCGATCTGCCGCTTGCGCTCATGGGCGATTGGAACATCGCGCCGCTCGACAGCGACATGGGGGATCCGAGCTTCACGCTCGGCGCGTCCACCCATGTCTCGCCGGAGGAGCGCGCGGCGTTCGCAGCGTTCGCCCCGTACGTCGAGGACGTGGTCCGCCCGATCGCTCCGGAGGGCTACACCTTCTGGGACTACAAAGCCGGCCGCTTCCCGAAGAACGAGGGCATGCGGATCGACTTCATCATGGGCTCCAGGGCGTTCGCCGACGCCGTGACCGGCGCGTCGATCGACCGCGAGGAGCGCAAGGGCGACGCCCCGAGCGACCACGTTCCCGTCGTGTGCGAGATCGATCCCTCGCTGCTCGGTGGCACGTTCGTGGACGAGTACGACCGCCCCATGGTGTTCTAGGGATCGCCGCGCACCGCCCGGGATCGCCGCGCCGTGTCGGTGGGCCCGCGTAGACTAGAGGGCATGGTCGAAACCCTGCGCGTCGCGTCCGTCAACGTCAATGGCATCCGTGCTGCCTACCGCAAGGGCATGGGCGAGTGGCTCGCGAATCGCGATGTCGACGTGCTCGCCCTCCAGGAGGTGCGCGCACAGGATGAACACCTTGAGGAGTACCTCGGCAGCCAGGGCTGGCACTGGCTGCACGATCCCTGCGACATCAAGGGTCGCGCCGGGGTGGCCATTGCGAGCCGGATCCCGGCCACCGCACACCGGGTGGGCCTCGGCCCCGCGGATCAGCAGGAGGCGATCCAGTCGTCCGGGCGCTGGCTCGAGGCCGACTTCGACTTCGACGGCACGCCGCTCACCGTCATCTCGAACTACACGCACTCCGGCGAGGTCGATACGCCGCGCCAGGACGCGAAGTGGGCGTTCCTCGACGCCATGGGCGTGCGCATGGACGAGCTGGCCGCGGAGCGCGAGTTCGTGACCATCGTTGGCGACTTCAACGTTGGGCACCGCGAGTTCGACATCAAGAACTGGAAGGGCAACGTCAAGCGTGCCGGCTTCCTGCCCCGCGAGCGCGCCTACTTCGACCGCTTCTTCGGGGAGCGCGGCGCGGCGATCACCGGCGTCGACGGCTCCGAGGGCACCGGCCACGGCTGGGCGGACGTAGGTCGGCGCTGGGCCGGTGAGGTCGATGGCCCCTACACGTGGTGGTCCAACCGCGGCCAGGCGTTCGACAACGACACGGGCTGGCGCATCGACTACCACGTCGTCACGCCGCAGCTCGCCGAGCGCGTCACCGACTACACGATCGACCGCGCGGCCTCCTACGCCGAGCGCTGGTCGGATCACGCGCCCGTCGTCGTCGACTACCGCCTCGGCGCCGCGTAGGCGCACGGCCGCCGCGCCGACCTTCTCCCTGTCACCCTCAACTTCCCGGGAACCTCACACCTCATGAACGCCACACCCAAGCCCGTCCTGTTTTCCGGCATGCAGCCGTCGAGCGATTCGCTGCACCTCGGCAACTACATTGGCGCGCTCAACCAGTGGACCCAGATGCAGGAAGACTTCGACGCGTTCTTCTGCGTGGTGAACCTTCACGCCATCACTGTTCCGCAGGATCCCGCGGAGCTCGCCGCGCGCACCCGGCGCACGGCGGCGCAGTACATCGCGGCGGGCATCGACCCGACCAAGTCGACGCTCTTCGTGCAGTCGCACGTGCCGGCGCACGCCGAGCTCGCCTGGGTGCTGAACACGCTCACCGGCTTCGGTGAGGCCAGCCGCATGACCCAGTTCAAGGACAAGTCGCAGCGATTCGGGGCGGACACGGCCTCAGTTGGCCTGTTCACCTACCCGATCCTCATGGCCGCCGACATCCTGCTGTACCAGACGGCGTCGGTGCCGGTTGGCGAGGATCAGCGCCAGCACGTCGAGCTCACCCGCGATCTCGCGGCGCGCTTCAACCACCGCTTCGGCGAGACGTTCGTGGTGCCGGAGGCGCAGATCCAGAAGGAAACCGCGAAGATCTACGATCTGCAGGACCCGACCTCCAAGATGTCGAAGTCCGCGGAGACCGAGGCCGGGCTGATCAAGGTGCTCGACCCCGCGAATGTGACGAAGAAGAAGATCATGCGCGCGATCACCGACGCGGACGGTGAGATTCGCTTCGATCGGCAGGCGAAGCCCGGCGTCTCGAATCTGCTGACCATCTACTCGGTGCTGAGCGGCGAGTCGATCGCCTCGCTCGAGTCCGAGTACGCCGGCCGCGGCTACGGCGACCTGAAGAAGGGCCTCGTCGACGTGGTGGAGGCCGGCCTCGGCCCCGTGCGCGAGCGCACGGAGGAGCTGCTCGCCGACCCCGCAGAGCTCGACCGGCTCCTCGCGGGGGCCGCCGAGCGCGCCAACGAGGTGGCAAACCGCACCGTCGCCGCGGTGTACGAGCGGATCGGCCTGCTGCGCTAGTTCGCGGGCTCTCCGCCCCGGCCCCGGGGCTCGGGCCTGCGCCTGCGCCTGCGCCTGCGCCTGCGCCTGCGCCTGCAGGGTAGGTTCCCCGCGCGCGGGCAGCTTTCCCGCGCAGGCGACCTGCCCGCGGGGCGGAAGCCTACCCTGCAGCCCGTTGAGGCCGCGCGTACCCACCGACCTCGCGCATACCCACCGACCTCGCGCGCATTAATCGAGCGCGGCAGCTTTGCCGCGAAGATGGGCTCGCTCTCGAGAAATGAGCAGGTTCCCCGCGCGGGGGCGGGCTTCCCCGCGCGGGTGACTGCCCTCCCGGCGGAACGCTACCCCACGGAGTGGGGTCGGGGTAAGCACGGGGGGGGAGCGCGGGGCGAGTAGGAGGCTGGCCCAGGACGAGTGCGCGCCTCAAACTGGAACAGACGTTTCCGAATCGCTCGTGTATTCTGAGCATGAAACATTCACGCCAGAATCCTCGACGACGAGACGGGACGCAATGACGCATCACACCCTCCGCCCAGCCCACCGGTGGCGCGGCGCACTCCTCACCGCACTGCTCACCACCGGCATGATCGGCGGGAGCGCCGCCGCAGCCACCGCCGCCCCGGATCCCACCCCCGCCGCACCAACGGCAGCCGGCCACGTCGTGCTCATCGGCGGCGGCGTCGAGCCAGGGGATACGGTCAGCGAAGACATCATCGAGCAGATCGCCGAGCTGGGCCGCACCGCACACGGCGCGGAGCGCGCACGGGTCGCCATCGTCACCGCCTCATCGGTTCCGGCGGCCACCCCCGCCAAGGCCGCGGACGCCGACAACGAGGACAACGCAACGGCCAACGGGATCTACTACGCGCGCTGGTTCGCCAAGCACGGGCTCGACACCTATCCGGTACCCATCGATATGACCCCCGGCGAAGACTACCCGGGAGACCCGTATAGCGCCGACAACGCGCACTCGGAAGCGGTCGCCGCGGAGATCCGCAACTCGGACATCGTGTACTTCGGCGGCGGCGACCAGACCCGCTACCTCCGGGCGCTGTTCACGTGCACGCCGGCCCCCAACGAGGCGTACACCGACTGCGCGGACACCGTCGTGATGAACGCCATCCGCACCGTGCTCGACCGCGGCGGAGTCGTCGCTGGCTCGAGCGCTGGCCTCGCGATCCAGCAGGGCGCTGACATGATTTCGGGAGGCGACCCCTACGTGTCCTGGCGTGACGGCGCGGTCGCGGGCAGCTTCGACGGTGACGAGCTCGGCTACATTCCGGCCGGCGGTTTCGGCTTCTTCACCGAGGGCACACTCGACTCGCACTTCGCACGCCGCGACCGGCAGCCCCGCGTTGTTCGCCTCGCGCTCGACACCGGCCACGAGCACGCGTTCGGCGTCGAGGAGAACACCGCGCTCGTCGTCGATCGCGCCGAGCGCACCGGAACGGTGATCGGTGCGCTCGGCGCTACCATGCTCGATGTGAGCGACGCCCAGCAGGTCGGCCCGAACGCCGCCGGCGTGCGCTACTCCTACTTCGGCCCCGGATCGACGATCGACTTCGCCACCGGGCAAATCGCCCTGACTGGCGAGGTGCGCTCCGGCGCGGGAACCGCAGCTCCGCCCGCCGCACCGACCGACATCTGGGGCTCCTACGAGTGCGAGGGAGACATCTTCGGTACGCTCACCCTCGCGCAGGAGCTCGTGCGCTCCACCGCGGACCGCGGGCACGGCGACACCTGCGACACCCCGGTGGAGGCCCCGCGCTTCCGCACCACGTTCACGCGGGACACGGACACACGCTGGACCGAGGACGGAAGCTTCACCGACCTGCTCATGACCATCTCCGAGATCCCCGGGCTCAGCGCCAGCGCGGCAGTCACGCTCGTCACCGGTGCGGGATCAGGCGCGAGCTTTGAGACCGGGTCGGTCGTCGACGTCGCCGTGACGGTGACCAACACCGGCGGCACCGAGCTCACCGGGGTGGGACTTGCGGCATCAAACTCGGCTGCAGCCCGAGCGGCAGCGCCCGCGCTCGCGCCCGGCGCATCGACGGTGCTGCACGTACAACACACCGTGACCACCGGATCCCAGACCGTTTCGGCCACGGTGTCCGGCACCCCCGGCATCGCCGGGATCACGGACCTTGGCGTGGATCCCGCCTCGGCGGAAGCTTCCGTGACGCTCACCGGCACCCCGCGGCAGACCGACCCGGGCACTGATCCCGGCACGGATCCGGGCACCGATCCAGGCACCGATCCCGTGACGAAGCCCGGCGGCACGCCGAGCGTCGCCCCCGCGCAGCCGACCGCCCTCGCCGCAACCGGCGCGAGCGAGCCGTTCTCGGCGCTCGGGATAGGAGCCGCGCTGCTGCTCGCAGGGGCCGCACTGACGCTCACGCTGGCGCGCCGCCGCGCGTAGCTCCGCCGCGCGCGAAACGCGACTCGCGCCCCGCCCAGATCGCGCGCATTGATCGAGAGAAGCAGCTTCTACGCGCAAATGCGCTCGCTCTCGAAAAATGCGCGCGAGCCGGGCGCGCGAGCCGGGCGCGCCCCCGCGACATCGCTAGAGCAGCTCGAGCTCCTGCGCGGTGCGCTCGATGCCCTCCATGCGCTCGCGCGCTGGCGCCCCGATCCGCGTCAGCGTCGCCTCGAACAGCGCCTCGATGAGCGCCATCACCGGCACGACCGAGTCGAACGGCCCGCGCTCCGACGCCACGCTGGTGAGCACCGTGTCGGCGTCGCTCGCGCACGGCGACACCCACTTATCGGTGACGAGCACCACCGTGGCTTTGTGCGCCTTCGCGTGCTGCACGAGGTGGCGCGTCTCGCTCTCGTAGCGGCGGAAATCGAACGCGATGAGCACGTCTTTCGCGTCGAACCCGACCACGGCAGCCGCGCGCACGCTCGCCATCTGCGGCACCATGTGCACCGCGCCGCGCAGCTGCTGCAGGCTCGCGGCGAAGTACTCGGCGAGGAACATGCTGTAGCGCCCGCCGACCA
This sequence comes from Leucobacter chromiireducens, assembly GCF_003917135.1. Lineage (GTDB taxonomy): Bacteria > Actinomycetota > Actinomycetes > Actinomycetales > Microbacteriaceae > Leucobacter > Leucobacter chromiireducens_A. The sequence continues at coordinate 42,258 of NZ_RPDI01000001.1, read as the reverse complement.
ACCAGATCCGGCGCTTCGGATCGGCGAGCGCGCTCACCGTGGTCGAAAAGTCGTGCTCCGCGAGGCCGCCGAAGGTGGCGCGCAGGTTGTCGACGGTGGGCTCGGCGAGCGCGGCGAGGTCGTCGGGGTGCGGGGGCCGCTGGTCGGCGTTGGTGCGCGCGTAGAGCGCCGCGGGTGAGGCGCTGCGCTGCTCGAGCTCCTCGCGCAGTGCGCGCTGGAAGTCGGGAAAGCCTCCGTAACCGAGCTTGGTGGTGAAGCGCACGACCGTCGCCCCGCTCACCCCGGCGATCTCAGCGAGGCCGGCGACGCTCTCGAAGCCGGCCGCGGGGTATGCCGCGAGCAGCGCGCGCGCCACCTTGCGCTCCCCCGGGGTGCACTCCCCCAGCCGTTCGCGGATGCGCGCAGCTGGCGAGTCTCCCTCGGAGTCGGGCTGCGCGTCAGACTGATCGGCCATCCGCTCCTCTTCCCTCCGCGTTGCTGCGTGTCCTCGAAACCCTATCGAGCCGAGCGGGATCAAACAATCTCCGACGCCGCGCCGATGTCCGCGATGAGGGTGCCGAGGAGTGCGACGCGCTGCGGCACGGAGGCGAGGTCGAGCCACTCGGTTTCGGAGTGGTCGCCGCCGCCGACGGGGCCGAGCCCGTCGAGGGTGGGCACCCCGCGCGCGGCGATGCGGTTCGCGTCGGATACCCCGCCGGTGCGCGCGAGGCCGGGGCTGAGGCCCAGCGTGCCGGCGATCGCGACGGCGCGCGCGGCGAGCGCCGCGCCGCCAGCGCTCTCCTCCATGGGCGGGCAGTGCTCAATGCTCGCGATCTCGATGGTGGTCCCCGCCGTCCGGGGTGCGGCGACGCGTGCGCGGATCTGCGCGAGCGTGTGCTCGAGGTCTGCCGCGACCGTCGCACGCACCTCAACGTGCAGCGAGGCGTGATCCGGCACGATGTTCAGCCGCTCGCCAGCGCGCAGCACGCCGACGTTGACGGTCACCCCGGACGCGGGATCGGCGAGCCCCTGCAGGAAAAGGGTCAGGTGCGCGGCCTCGACCCCGGCGTGGGCCCCGCGCTCCGGCTCGATGCCCGAGTGCGCGGCTTTGCCCTGCACGACGAGCTCGAGGTCGGCGACGCCCTTGCGCGCGGTGACGAGGTCGCCGTTCTCGCGCGCGCACTCCATGCACAGCGCGGCGTCAGCCCCCGCACTGGCGGCGCGCAGCACGCCGGCGCCGAACGGCGATCCGACCTCCTCGTCCGGCGTGAAGACGAGCACGAGCTCGCCGTAGGTCTCGGCGCCGAGCGCGCTGAGGTGCGCCGCGGCGTGGAGGCTCGCGATCACACCGGCCTTGTCGTCGGTGACGCCCGGCCCGCGTCCGTGGCCGCGCTCGTCGACGCGGAAGGGACGCGCGGCGGCGTCCCCGGCGGCGAAGACGGTGTCCATGTGCGCGAACAGGAGGATCCGCTTTGCGCCGGTGCCGGCCCGCGTGGCGACGAGGGCGTCGCCCCAGGCCCCGCTCGGGTCGGTGTGCCGTGCGACCGAGAACCCGAGCTCAGCGAGTCGGCGCTGCACCCAGTCGGCCACGCGGTTCACGCCGGCGGCGTCGTCCGAGCCCGAGTCGATCGCCACGAGCTCGGCGAGGTCGCGCTCGTACTCCGGCTGGGCGGCGCGCGCGGCGTCGGCGAAGCGGGCGGCGAGCGTGGTGGGGAGCTCACGTACGGAGGTGTTCATTGCAGATCTCGTTCCAAGTACCTGGGGGATCCCGTCCGAGCGGTGCGCGCGGAGCGTGGGGTGCGGGGCAGGGCCTGCGCGACGTCTCCCCGCCGCGGCTCATCGATGAGACGCTGCGGGATGGTCACCGGCACGAGAACACTATCTCGAAATCGCCAAATTATGAAATGAATGTTGCAGTTCTTGCAGCAATGGTGAATTTGTGAAATGATTTCGATCACTTCATCGACGAGGCCTCGGAAAGGGAAACCGTGAACGCGCACGCTCCAGCTGATCCACACGCGGATTCCGCGATCCCGCTCGACGGCCCGTCTCAGCGCCCCGCTGGCACCCTGGTCCTGATCGGCGGCGCGCTCGATGAGCACGCCGGCATCCTCTCACGGATCGTCGCCCTCGCTGACGCCCGCCGCGGCAGCGGCGCCCCGCGCATCGCAATCCTCACGACCGCGTCCGAGCCGGCACCCTCCGCCGCGGCCTCCGCCGACCCGAGCCTCGAGAACGACGCGGCGGACGGGCAGTACTACGTCGAGCTGTTCACCCGACACGGCGCCACCGGGCTCCCGATCCCCGTCGGCGCGAGCAGCGCGCCGCCCTACGCTGGCGCCGCCTACCACGCGGGTCGCGCCAGCGATCCGGAGGTCGCCGAGCTCGTCCGCAGCGCCGACGCGGTGTTCCTGGGCGGCGGGGACCAGAGCCACTACGTGCGCGCACTGTTCACGCACGATCCGGCGGGCGCTGCCACCCGCACCGAGACGCCGGTGCTCACCGCGATCCGCGAGGTGCTGGATCGCGGTGGCGTCATCGCGGGCACCAGCGCGGGGCTCGCCGTGCAGCAGGGCGCATTCATGGTGACGGGCGGCGCGGACATCCACACCGCGTGGGCGCACGGCGCCGCCCCCGGAACCGACCGCGAGATCGACGGCCGCGAGGCGCTGAGCTACGACCCGGTGGGCGGGCTCGGCCTGTTCACGGAGGCGCTCCTCGACTCGCACTTCTCCGAGTGGGGGCGGCCAGCACGCGCGGTTCGCCTCGCGCGCGACACCGCGCAGCGGCGCTGCATCGGCGTCGACGAGCACACGGCGTTCGTCTACGATCGCGCCACGCGCGTTGCCGAGGTGCTCGGGGATCGCGGCGTCTCCTTCCTCGATCTCGACGGCGCGGAGGGCCGCGGCGACTCCGTGCTCGGCACACGCTGGAGCTACCTCGTGCCGGGCGACCGACACGACTTCGCCACCGACGTCACGGTGCGCGGCACGCAGCCCGCTGGGCTCGGCCTCGATCCCGATCCCGATCTCGATCCCGCGGGCGCCGCGCCCTCCGCGGCTGGCGACATCTGGGCCGACGACGGGAGCCGCCCGCTCCTCGCACTCGCCCAGCGCCTGCTCGCGTCGCCCGACAGCACCGCGCGCGGCGAAAGCGCCGAGGATCGCACGCCGCGCTACCGGACCTCGCTGCACCGGGACGAGCGCACCATCGCGTTCCCCACCGGCGGTTTCGCCGAGCTCATTCTTTCCATCACTCCCACCCATCCGACTCACTAGGAGCCACACATGTTCACTCCAGCACCACTTCCACGCCGCGCACGCGCACTGCGCCGCGTGGGCAGCGCGACCGCGGCCATCGCGGTGGGCGCGCTCGTGCTCGCCGGCTGCGCGTCCGGCGAATCCGGCGGTGGCGACGAGGCGAAGAACATCGTCAACCTCGTCACGCCGGCGCAGCCCGAGAGCCTCGACCCGCAGATCTCCACCGACTCGATCATGGGCGAGATCACCGGCCCCATCTTCGAGACGCTCGTCACCGCCGACGAGGATCTCCAGGTGCAGCCGATGCTCGCGGAATCGTACGAGGTCAGTGACGACGCGCTCGAGTACACGTTCCACCTCCGCGAGGGCGTGAAGTTCCAGGACGGCAGCGAGCTCAACGCTGACGATGTGGTTGCGTCGATGAACCGCTGGACGCGGGTGTCCGTCGCGGCGCAGGAGGCGTTCGCCGGATCCGAGTGGACGAAGGTCGACGACTCGACCGTCACGATGACCGTCACCTCCCCGAGCTTCCTGCACCTGCTCTACCTCTCCCAGGTGTCCACCGCCTACCCGGCGATCCTCCCCTCCGAGGTGCTCGACAAGGTGGGCGATGGCCCCATCGAGGCGATCGAGGACATCGTGGGCACCGGCCCGTACCAGCTCACCGAGTGGGACGCTGACCAGAAGATCGTCATCGAGAAGTGGGACGACTACCAGTCGGTCGACGCGCCCTCGAGCGGCCGCGCTGGCGCGAAGGACGCGACGCTCTCCGAGGTGGTCTTCAACTTCGTTCCCGACGCGTCGACCCGCACCCTCGGCCTGCAGTCCGGCCAGTACGACGCGACGACGGAGCTCCCGTTCGACAGCCTCGACCAGTTCGCCGACGACGAGAATCTCACCCTCGACACCTACATGGTTGGCCCGATCAACCTCGTCTACAGCGATGATGCGTCGAGCCCGTTCTCGAAGGTGGAGAACCGCCAGGCCATCAACACGGGGCTCGATCGGGATCCGATCATGCTCGCCGCGGTGGGTTCGAAGGACCTGTACGACCTCGTGCACCACAACATGACCCTCGGCCAGAAGGCGATCTGGGACACCGAGGTCGGCAAGGCCGATTTCAACCAGGCCGATGTCGCGAAGGCGAAGCAGATGCTCGCCGACGGCGGGTACACGGGTGAGCCCGTGACCGTGCTCGCGAACAAGGACTACTCGGAGGCCTACAACTCGGCCGTCGTGGTCGTCGAGCAGCTGAAGGGCATGGGCGTCGACGCCACCCTCGACGCGTACGAGTGGGGCGCATTCAGTGAGAAGTACCGTGAGCGCCGCGACGAGTGGGATCTCGTGGTGTTCCCCTTCGGCACCGAGCTTGACCCCACGCAGACGATCGGCTTCCTGCCGACGCGCGCCGGCTACTTCGACGGGCCCGAGCTGCAGCAGCTGCTCGCCGACTTCCGCGGCGCTCCGACGCAGGCCGAGGCGAGCGCGCTCTTCAGCGACATGCAACAGTGGATCGAGGACACGCGCCCGATGAGCCGCATCGGTGACGCGCACAACGTGTACGCCGCCAACAAGGATCTGGAACTCGCCTGGTTCGACGGCCACTTCACGTGGTGGAACGCGCACTGGAAGAACTAGCCGAGCCGTTCCTCCCCTCTCGTGTGGCCGCGCCCAGCCTGGCGCGGCCACACGCACCCACCCCCCCGCCCCGAAACCGATCCCGGAACGCCGATGCTTCGATTCATTCTCCGCAGGCTCCTGAGCCTCATCCCCGTGCTGTTCGTGGTGTCGGTGGTGATCTTCTCGCTCATCCACCTCACGCCGGGTGATCCCGCACGCCGGATCCTCGGCGAGAAGGCCTCCGACGAGCAGGTCGCCGCCCTGCACGCCACCATGGGCCTCGACCAGCCGATCGTGATGCAGTACCTGAAGTGGGTCGGCGGCGTCTTCACCGGCAACCTCGGCGACTCCTACTTCCTCCGCAAGAGCGTGGTGGAGGCCATCAGCGATAACGCGGTGCCCACCATTCAGCTCGCCCTCATCGCGATCATCGTCGCGATCCTGCTCTCCGTCCCCTTCGGCACCATCGCCGCGCGCTTCCGCGGCGGCAAGTTCGACAAGATGGTCACGGGTTTCACCCTGCTCGGCATGACGGTGCCGAGCTTCGTGCTCGCCATCGGCATGATGCTGCTCTTCGGACTCACCCTGCGCTGGCTCCCCATCTCCGGCTACGTCAACCCGTTCGAGGACTTCGGGGAGGGGCTGAAAACGCTGCTCATGCCGGGAATCGCACTCGGCGCGATCACCGCAGCGCTCATCACGCGCACCACGCGCGCCGCGGTGCTCGACGTGCTGAACGCCGACTACATCGACGCCGCACGCTCGCGTGGCGTCGCCGAACGCCGCCTCCTCTTCGGCCACACCCTGAAGAACGCAAGCCTCCCGATCCTCACCATCGTCGGCCTCTCGCTCGGCGGCCTCGTCACCGGGGCGGCGGTCACGGAGACGATCTTCAACATCCCCGGGCTCGGGCAGTTGCTCGTCACCTCGATCTCGCGGCGCGACTACCCGGTGATCCAGGGCGTCATCCTCTTCATCACCCTCATCTACCTGCTCACGAACCTGCTCATCGACCTGCTCTACGGCATCGTCGACCCGCGGGTGCGCGTTGGAAAGGCCTGAGCGCATGACCGCACCCAGCCAGCAGAATGCCCCTGCCCCCAGCACCACGGTGCTGTCCATGCAGCCGGCGCAGCCACCCAACACCCTGTGGCGCCGCGCGCTCAGCAACACCGGGTTCATGACGGGGGTGCTCATCATCCTCGCGATCTTCGTGATCTCGTACGTGCTCCCGCCGCTCATGCACCTCGACCCCTACGCCGTCGACCCGGCCAACCGGCTCACGCCGCCGTCGGCCGAGCACATCTTCGGCACCGACAACTTCGGGCGCGACCTCTTCGCGCGCATCATCTCCGGCGCGTCGACGTCGCTGCTCGTCGGCTTCGTCGTCGCACTCGTGAGCGGCGTCATCGGCACGCTGATCGGGATCCTGGCCGTGTTCAACTCGGTCCTCGACGCGATCCTGATGCGCATCTGCGACGGGCTCATGGCTATTCCGGCGATCCTGCTCGCCGTCGCGCTCGCCGCGGCGCTCGGCCCGAGCGTCACGAACCTCGTGATCGCGCTCGCGATCGTCTACACGCCGGGAATCGCGCGACTCGTGCGGGCGCGCGCGCTCGCCGTGAGCTCCGAGACCTTCGTCACCGCGAGCACGATGCAGGGCGGCGGGATGTTCCACATCATGCTGCGCCACATCCTGCCGAACGTGATGTCGGTGCTCGTGGTGCAGGCCACCTTCACGTTCGCCGAGTCCGTCATCACTGAGGCGGCGATGAGCTTCCTCGGGGCCGGCGTCCCAGCGCCGCACGCGAGCTGGGGCAACATTCTCTACGACGGCAAGTCGGTCATCATGCAGGCGCCGCAGATGATCCTCATCACGGCCGGCTTCCTCGTGATCACCGTCCTCGCACTCAACCTCATCGGCGATGGGCTCCGCGACCTCGTCGACCAGCGCTCGCGCGCCGCGCTCGGACGGCCGGGGATCTTCGCCCGCATGGTCTCCGTGTTCGCGCCGGGACGCATGAAGAAGGAGTTCCAGGCATGACCGCCTCGACCGCACCCACCGCCCAGCCCTCGGCGGGCGCCGCAGCGCTCCCGCTCGAGATCGACCGGCTGACGCTCAACATCGACACCCCGCACGGCACGGTCCACGCGGTGAACGACGTGTCGCTCACCGTCGAGCCGGGCGAGATCCTCGCCATTGTGGGCGAGTCGGGATCCGGCAAGACGCTCACCGCGCGCGCAGTGCTCGGCCTGTTCCCGCCGCACACGCGGCGCTCCGGCGTCGTAATGCTGTCGGGAACCGACGTGCTGAGCGCGTCGGACGCCGAGCTGCAGGAGCTGCGCGGCAACCGCGCCGCCATGATCTTCCAGGAGCCCTCGACGGCGCTGAACCCCGTGTTCACGATCGGGTGGCAGCTCGAGGAGGGGCTCAGAGCGCACGGGATGACGGATCGCGCCGAGCGCCGCGCACGCGCCATCGAGATGCTGCGCGCCGTCGGCATCCCCGAGCCCGAGCGCCGCATCGGCGACTACCCGCACCAGTTCTCAGGCGGGCAGAAGCAGCGCATCGTCATCGCAATGGCACTCGCGCTGCGGCCGCGCGTCATCATCGCCGACGAGCCGACCACCGCGCTCGACGTCACCGTGCAGGCGGAGATTCTCGACCTGCTGCGCGAGTGCCGCGACCAGTTCGGCGCCTCCATCGTGCTCATCACACACAACATGGGTGTCGTGGCCGACCTCGCCGACCGCGTCGCGGTGATGTACCGCGGCGACCTCGTCGAGGAGGCCCCCGTCGCCGAGCTCTTCGCTCACCCGCGCGAGGAGTACACGAAGCAGCTGCTCGCCGCGGTGCCGCGGCTCGGCGCGGGTGGCCGGCTCACCGCAGCCGCGGTCGCGCCGCAGGCGGACGCTGACACCAGCGCGGGATCCGGCACCGCTCCGGCCGCGGGATCCGGTGCAGCGGACGCCGCGGTGGCGCTCTCCGCCGTCGACGTCGTGTACACGAGCGGCTTCGGCACCCACCCGGTGCGCGCGGTGCGCGGGGTGGACCTCACCATCGCGCGCGGCGAGGTGCTCGGCCTCGTCGGCGAATCCGGATCGGGCAAGTCCACCATCGGCCGCGCGATCGGCGGGCTGGAGACCATCGGGGCGGGCTCACTGCAGGTCTTCGGCGCCGAGCTGACCACGCTGAAGCGCCGCGAGCTGCGCGCGCTGCGCCGCAGGATCGGCTTCGTGTTCCAGGATCCCGCAGCGTCCTTCAACTCGTTCATGACCGTTGAGCAGTGCATCACCGAGCCGATGCGCATCCACCGCGTCGGTGGCGGCAAACGGGAGCAGCGCGCACGCGCGATCGAGCTGCTCGACGCGGTCGAGCTGCCGGCGTCCTACGCGGACCGCCACCCGTTCGAACTCTCGGGCGGCCAGCGCCAGCGCGTTGGCCTCGCACGCGCCCTCGCGCTGCACCCCGAGCTCGTCATCGCTGACGAGCCGACGAGCGCGCTCGACGTCTCCGTGCAGGCGAAGGTGCTCGACATCTTCGCTGGCCTGCAGCGCGAGCTGGGGTTCGCCGCGCTGTTCATCAGCCACGACCTCGCCGTGGTCGAGCTGCTCGCGCACCGCGTCGGCGTGCTCAAGCAGGGCGAGCTCGTCGAGCTCGGCCCCACCGAGCGCGTGCTCCACGCACCGCAGCACGAGTACACGCAGCGACTCATCGCCGCGGTTCCGGTGCCCGATCCGGTGGTGCAGCGTCAGCGCCGCGCGGCCGGTGCCGAGTACGAACACCCGATCCTGCTGAGCGAGGAGCCCGCATGAGCGCGCACGGAACACACCCCGCACACGCCCCGGCAGCCCAGCTCCGCGCTGGCCAGGTCCGCGCCGACATCGTGCTCCTCGGCGGGCGCGTGCGCACGGGCCTCGGCGCGGACGCCGACCGGCCCGAGCTGCAGGCGGTCGCCGTGAGCGGGCGGCGCATCGCCGCCGTCGGCACCCGCGCGGACGCCGCCGGCTGGGACACGACGGACGCCGAGGTGATCGAGCTCGGCGACGCGACCATCACCGCCGGCTTCGTCGACGCGCACGTGCACCCGCTCTCGGGGGCCGAGTCACGGCACCGCGCGCTGCTGCTGCACGACTGCGACAGCATCGCCGAGGTGGCCGAGCGCATCGCCTCCTTCGCTGCCGAGCTCGGCCCCGATGAGTGGGTGCGCGGCTTCGGGCTGTCCTTCGACCTGTTCGTCGGCGAGGAGATCACGAACGCCCCGTTCGCCGACGCCTTCGGCGGGCGCCCCGGCTATCTGCTGCTGTTCGACGGGCACTCCGTGATCGCGAGCCCGCGCGCGCTGGAGCTCGCCGGCATCGATGGCCCGCGCGACTTCGGCAACAACTCGTCGATCGAGTGCGACGCCGCCGGCGTGCCGACTGGCTACCTCATCGAGTCCGACGCCGAGCTGCTCGTCACCGACCTCTACCCGCGCATGCCGTTCGCGGAGCGCGTCGAGGCGGTGCGCGAGAAGCTCGCCGAGTTCGCCGCAACCGGATACACCTCCCTCCACCAGATGAACATGGAGGAGGGCGACATCGAGGTGCTGCGTGCGCTCGAGGAGACGGGCGAGTTGCCCGTGCGCGTGCGTGTTTCGCCGCTCTGGCGCGCCTCCGAGCCCTGGGCGCAGACCCTCCGCCGCATGATCGACCTGCAGGGCGTCGGCGGCCGGCGGTGGCAGGTCGAGGGCGTGAAGTTCATGCTCGACGGCAGCATCGACAACGGCTCGGCGTGGCTGTTCGAGGCGGACACGCGCGGCGGCGGGCTCGAACCCTACTGGGTGCCGAGTGAGCGGTTCACCCAGACCATCCACGCGCTCGCGGAGAACGGGGTGCCGAGTGCGACGCACGCGATTGGGGATCGGGCCGTCGAGTTCGTGCTCGACGCCGTCGCTTCGATCCCGGAGCACGCGCGCGGGGTCACCCACCGGATCGAGCACATCGAAACGATTCCCGACCACCTCGTCCCGCGCTTCGCGGAACTCGGCGTCCCCGCCAGCATGCAGCCGATCCACGCGTTCGCGCAGCGCCCGGACGGCTGCGACATGTGGACCACGCTGCTCGGCCGCGGCTCGGAGCGCGCGGCGAACGGCTGGCGCATCGCCGATCTCGACGCCGCTGGCGCGATCGTGGCGCTCGGCTCGGACTGGCCGGTCGAGGAGTTCGATGCACGCCGCGTGTTCGCCGCGAACGTGACCCGCCGCAGGCACGGCTCGGACGCGCCGGCCGTCGACGCGCACCAGGCGCTCTCCCGCGAGCGGACCCTCGTCGCGATCACCCGCGGCCCGTGGGCCGCGATCGATCGCCCGCAGGATGGGGTGGTTGCCGCGGGGGCGATCGCAGACCTCGCCGTGTTCCGCGAGGACCCGCTGAGCGCCGCGCCCGAGCGCTTCGCGGAGGCAGAGGTGCTGCTCACGGTGGTGAACGGCGCGGTCGCCCACCGGGTACCGTAGCGAGCATGATCTCGCAGCTCCGCTCCGTCCGCATGCTCGGGCAGGACGCCCCCGTCGACGTCGTGATCGAGCACGGCAGGATCGCGCGGATCGCGCCGGCCGGCGCAGCTGCGCGCCTGCCCGGCGGGCTCGACGCCGACGGCCGCTTCCTCACCTCGGGGCTGTGGGACGAGCACGTGCACTTCGGCCAGTGGGCGCAGCAGTCGAGCCGTTTCGACCTCGGCGCGGCCGAGTCTGCGGCCGAGGCGCTCGAGCTCCTCGCGGCCGGGCTCCGCGCCGACGAGGCCGCGCCCGGCGCGCACCCTGGTGCGGAGTTCATCGCGGTGCGCGCCAGGGCCGGTGCGTGGACCGCCGGGATCACGCGTGCGGCGCTCGACGCGATCGCGGGCGCCCGTCCGCTCCTGGTGATCGGCGCTGACCTGCACGGGGTGTGGCTGAACTCCGCGGCGCTCGCCGCGCGCGGGCTGCCCGTGTCCGGCGATGGGCACATCGTCGAGGACGAGTGCTTCGCCCTGCTCCGCGAGCTCGATTCGCTCGCCCCCGCGGCGCTCGACGAGCTCGTGGCCCGCGCTGGCCGCGCCGCCGCCGCGCGTGGCGTGGTGGGCATCGTCGATCTCGAGATGCGGTGGTGCATCGACGACTGGCTGCGCCGCGAGGCGGCGGGGTTCGAGCTGCTGCGCGTGGAGGCCGGAATCTACCCGAACAAGCTCGACCGCGCGATCGAGGCCGGGTACCGCTCGGGCGACCCGCTCGGCCGCGCCGGGCTGCTGACGGTGGGCCCGCTCAAGATGATCACCGACGGTTCGCTCGGCACGGGCACGGCCTGGTGCTGCGACCCCTACCCCACCGGCGGGCACGGCCGCTCGCTCGTGTCGGCCGACGACCTCCTCGCGATGATGCGCCGGGCCACGGCAGCCGAACTCGATCTCACCCTGCACGCCATCGGCGATCGCGCGGTCGCCCAGGTGCTCGACGCATACGCGGCGCTGGGCCGGGGCGGCCGGATGGAGCACGCCCAGCTGCTCCGCGAGGCGGACATCGCCCGCTTCGCGGAGCTCGGGATCACCGCGAGCGTGCAGCCCGAGCACCTCGTCGACGACCGCGAGGCCACCGAGTTGCAGTGGCCGGGGCGTGCCGCGCGTTCGTTCCCCCTTGCGACGCTCCACGCGTCGGGCGCGCACCTCGTGTTCGGCTCGGACGCGCCAGTCGCCCCGCTCGACCCGTGGCGCTGGATCCAGGCCGCGGTGACGCGCTCCCGCCCGGGCGAGAGCCCGTGGACGCCGGCCGAGCGGATCCCGGTCGCGGTCGCCCTCGCGGCGTCCATGCGCGGGGCGCTGCGACCGGCGGTGGGCGATCTCGCCGACCTCGTGTTGCTCGACCGGGATCCGCTGCGCAGCGATCCCGAGCAGCTGTCCGCGATGGGCGTCGCCGCGACGCTCGTCGGTGGGCGTCTGACGCATCGCGCGCCGGAGCTCGCGCCCTAGACCAGCGTGGTCCCGCCACATCGACATCGCGCGCATCTTTCGAGTAGTGCCGCATTTCCGCGAAGGTGCGCTCGTTCTCGAAAGATGCGCGCGATGTCGGCGGGGCGGGGCGCGGGCGGGCGGGGTTAGCGGGCGAGCGCCGCCGCGATCAGCTCAGCGATCAGGCCCGAGTAGTTCAGCCCGCGCGCAGCGTACATGCGCGGCACCTGCGACTGCTCGGTCATGCCCGGGGCCGTGTTCACCTCGTTCAGCACGAGCCCACCGTCGGCGAGGAAGAAGTCGAAGCGCGCGACGCCGCGACAGCCGAGCGCCTCGTACAGCCGCACCGCCGCGCGCCGCACCGCCGCCTCCTCGGCCTCGTCAAGCGGAGCCGGCACCGTGAACTCGGCGCTGCCGTCGTACTTCTCGGCGCGGTCGAACACGCCGCCAGGCACGACCCCGATCTCGAGCGTCGCTCCCACCCGGAGCTCCCCCGTGCGGTCGCGGAACACCGCAATGTCGATCTCGCGCCCGCGCACGTACTGCTCAACGAGCACGGGCTCCCCGAAGTCGCGCGCCAGCTCAACCGCGGCAGCGAGCCCCGCGCGATCCGGCACAACGAAGACGCCGTTGCTCGACCCGCCGCTCGCCGGCTTCACCACGAACGGCGGCGTGAGCGCGCCAGCCCCGTCGCCGGCGAGCACGTCGGTCGGCTCCGCACCGCGCGCTGCGGCGAGCACGCCAGGCGCCACGCCGATCCCGAGCTCCGCCGCGAGGCGCTTCGTCGCCTGCTTGTCCATGGCGATCGCGCCGGCGCGCACCGGGGATCCGGCGTCGGGCACCCCGCACAGCTGCAGGAAGCCGGCGATCGTGCCGTCCTCGCCGTTCACCCCGTGCAGCACGGGGAACGCGGCGTCGCACGCGGCGAGCTGCTGCACCACCTCGTGCGCGGGGAGGGGCGCCCCGGCCTCATCGCGCCACGAGCCGTCCGCCGCAATCGTGAGGGGCACCGCGGTGAGTTCGAGCTCGCGCACCGCGCCAGCGACCGCGGCGGCGGAGGCGAGCGAGACGCTGTGCTCGTCGTTCGCGCCGCCCCCGATGACGGCGATGCGCGCGGGCTGCGGTCGGGTGCGGCCATCGCGCGGGCGGCGAAGCGATGCTGGGGTGGACGGGTGCGGCATGGCGGTGATCTCCTGAGTGTTAGGCGGCGACGGTGTCGGCCGCTGGGGTCTGGGCAGCTGCGCGGCCGGCGGCTGGGCCGGCAGCCGGGCCGGCGGCCGGGCCGGTGTCGAGCGTGCGGCTTATGCGCGACGCGCGGCTGCCGAGGCGCGTCACGATCTCGTGCTCGATGGTGTGCGACCACTCGGCCCACTCGGCGACGGTCGGTTCGCCGGCCTCGCCCGGCCCGAAGAACGTGACCGATTCGCCGGGGTCGAGCAGCTCGTCGCCCGTGTCGACCACCACCATGTCCATGGAGACGCGGCCGGCGATCGGGCGCCTCCTGCCGCGAACCAGCACCTCGGCGCGGCCCGAGGCCTCGCGTGGTAGGCCGTCGCCGTAACCGACGGGGAGGAGGGCGAGGTGCGTGCGCCGCTCGGCCACGTAGTCGAGGCCGTACCCCACCCCGGTTCCCGCGTCGACCTCGCGCGCCGACACCACGCGCGAGCGGAGGGTGAGCGCCGGCCGGAGCGCGCGCGTCGTGCCCGACGGGTCAATGCCGAAGATGCCAGCGCCGATGCGCGATACGTCAAAGCCGGGCACCGCGCCCGTGAGCGTCGCGGCGGTGGCGGCGAGGTGCAGGGTGCGCGGGGCGAGGCCGCGCCGCACGGCGGTGCGCGCGGCGTTCTCGAACATGAGGCGCTCGCGGGTGTTCTGCGGGTGCTCGGGGTCATCCGCGCACGACAGGTGCCCCATGATGCCGGTGACGGTGATCGCGCCGATCGCCTCGTACTCACGGGCGAGCGTGCAGAGCGCCGACCAGTCGCGCGGCGGGCAGCCATCGCGCGCCATGCCGACGTCGGCGTGGAGGTGCACGCTGGCCCGCGCCCCGAGTCGTACCGCGACGGCGCCGATCGCGTGCAGGTGGGCGGCGCTCGGCACCGCGAGCTCGATCCGCGCGGCGATCGCCGCCGCGAAGTCGGCGTCCGGGGTGTTGAGCCAGCTGAGCAGCGGCGCGTCGATGCCGTCGGCACGGAGCGCGAGCGCCTCGGGCAGCGCGGCGACGCCGATCGAGCACGCCCCGGCTTCGAGCACGGAGCGCGCGATCGCGCCGTGGCCGAACGCGTCGGCCTTCAGGACGGCCATCACGCGGCCGCCGGTGAGCTGCGCGAACGTCGCGGTGTTTGCGCGGATCGCGGCGTCGTGCACGACGAGTTCGGAGGCGGTTGGCTGCATGCGATCCAGCCTCACAGCGGCCGTGTTGCCGCCCCGTATGCGGTTTTGCATACGCTCGCGATATGCGGCGCGCGGTCAGCTTCGCGCACATAGGCTGCACGCATGACGACCTATCTGCTCGCAGGCGGCGGCACCGCTGGGCACGTCAACCCGCTCCTCGCGACCGCCGACCGCCTCCGCACCCGCGGCGCCGGCATCGTGGTGCTCGGCACCGCGGAGGGGCTCGAAGCGCGGCTGGTGCCCGAGCGCGGCTATGCGCTTGAGACGATCCCGCGCGTGCCGTTTCCCCGCCGGCCGAACGCTGCGGCGCTGCGCTTCCCCGGCCGCTTCCTCCGCGCGGTGGCGCGCTCGCGTGAGCTCCTGCGCGAGCGCGAGGTCGACGTGGTGCTCGGCTTCGGCGGCTACGCGGCGATGCCCGCGTATGTCGCCGCGCGGCGCGAGGGCGTCCCGTTTGTGCTGCACGAGGCGAACGCCCGCCCAGGCCTCGCGAATGTGTGGGGCGCGCGGCACGCTGCCGCCGCAGGGACGGTGTTCCCCGACACGCAGCTGCGCGGCGCCGAGGTCGTCGGTATGCCGCTCCGCGCGGAGATCGAGGGGCTCGACCTGGCCGCTGAGCGCGCAGCCGCCGCGCGGCATTTCGGCCTCGATCCGGATCGGCCCGTGCTGCTCGTGTTTGGCGGCTCGGCCGGGGCGCGGCGCATCAACGATGCGTTCGTCGCCGCCTGGCCCGAGGTGATCGCCGCGGGCTGGCAGCTGCTGCACGTGACCGGGAACGCGCGCGCCGACGAGGTGGATCCCGGGGGCTCCCCCGACCGCGTGGTGCTGCCGTACGCGGAGCGCATGGACCTCGCGTACGCGGTGGCGGACCTCGTGGTGTGCCGCTCGGGCTCCGCGACGGTGAGCGAGCTCAGCGCGCTCGGGATCCCCGCCGTGTACGTGCCGTACGCGGTGGGCAACGGCGAGCAGGCGCTCAACGCGCGCGGCGTCGTCGCCGCGGGTGGCGCGCGCCTCGTCGACGACCGAGCGTTCACCGCCGCCGCCGTCTCCGCTCGGGTGGTTCCCCTGCTCGGCGACCCGGCGGAGCGCGCCAGGATGGCCGCGGCTGCTGCGGCGTTCGGCACGCGCGACGGCACCGACCGCCTGCTCGCGCTGGTGGAGCGGGCGGTCGGCGGCCGCGTGTCGGCTGGCTGACGCACCGGCCGACACGTCGGCGTGCTTCCTACGGCACGAGGACCGCGCGGCCGGCAACGCGGCCGTGATGCAGATCGTCGAAAGCCTGCACGGCGTCGTCGAGGCCGTAGCGCACCACCTCGACGCCGATCTTGCCGGCCTGCGCGAGCGCGACGACCTGACGCATGTCGGCGCGGGTGCCGCCGTATGCGCGCTCGATGTTCACGCCCCACGGGAGTGCGCTGTTGCCCGCCGTGTAGGTGAACGAGCCCCCGCCGAGGCCGACGAAGCGGATCGCGCCGCCGCCGCGCACCACCGCGAGCGCGAGGTCGACGGTGGGCTGCACGCCGACGAAGTCGAACACGACGTCGGCGCCCACCCCGCCCGTTTCCGCGAGGATGCGCGCCGCGGCGTCCCCGTTGCTCGGCAAGGCGAGATCCGCCCCGTGCGTCTCGGCGAACGCGAGCTTGTCGGGGTCCGTGTCGAGCGCGATGATGCGCGCGCCCGTGGTCGCGGCGAGGATCTGGAGCGCCATGTGGCCGAGCCCGCCGAGGCCGATCGTCACGACCGTCGCGTCGCCGGAGAGGCGATCGCGCACCGTGTTGATCGCGTGCATGGGCGTCAGCGCGGCGTCGGCGAGCGGGGCGGCCACCACCGGGTCGAGCTCCCCGATCGGATCGAGGTGGTGCGCGCGCACCGCGATGTAGTCGGCCATGCCGCCCGGGGTGCCGATGCCCGGCGAGAGCGGCGCGAGCGAGCCGCGCGGTGAGACGACCTCGCACTGGTTGTCGCGGCCTGCGAGGCACTCGCGGCACTGCCCGCAGGACAGGACCAGCGAGACGATGGCGCGCTGGCCCACCTCCCAGCCGGTGACGTCGCTCCCGAGCTGCTCAACGGTGCCAGCGACCTCGTGCCCGAGCGTGCTGCCGATGAGCGGGTTGTCGTCGCCCATGCCGATAATCGAGATGTCGGAGTGGCACACCCCGGCGCCGCCAACTCGCAGCAGCACCTGATCCGGCGCGATTTCGGGCGTGGGCTTCTCGCGCACCTCGACCGTGTTGTTCTTGACGTATGTGACTGCTCGCATCGGTTCTCCTCCTGCGGCCACGGAAGGCCGCGACACGTGGGGCGTCAGAACGGCGTCCTCACTGACCAGGCTAATGCCCATCACTGGGAAACGCTCAACGGTGCAGGTGACCCGCGGACCGGATCGCCCGCCCGCCCGACCGCCCGCCGGCCCGCCGGCCGGAACGCTATTCCCGAACACCCCAGCGTTCCGCCACCGGCGGACAACGGAACGAACCACTGGTCAGCTCCCGTGCGGCACGGTACGATTGTGCCGTGTTCCGGGGTCGGTGTGATTCCGAACCGGCGGTGACAGTCCGCGAGCCCCACTCCGTGGGGTTGATTCGGTGAAACTCCGAGACCGACGGTGATGGACGGGAGAACCCGTTCGAGTCCGGATGAGAGGAACGCGCAGTCGCGGTGACCCCGCGACACCGCGCGCACCCGGTACGCAGGAAGTGGCGGACCGGATGCTGGAGCAGGAGCTCATCGAGGCGGGAATGCGACGCGCGCTCGCGATCGCGGCCCGCGGGCCAGCGCTCGACGCCAATCCGCGCGTCGGCTGCGTGCTCCTCGCCCCGGACGGCCGCATCGTCGCCGAGGGCTGGCACCGCGGCGCCGGCACCCCGCACGCCGAGGTCGACGCACTCGCGCACCTCCCAGTGGACTGGCAGAGCCGGATCCCGGAGCTCACCGCCGTGGTCACGCTCGAGCCGTGCAACCACACCGGCCGCACCGGCCCGTGCGCGGAGGCGCTCGCCGACGCCGGGATCGGCGCCGTGGCGTACGCGCTGAGCGACCCAGGCCAGGCGTCCTCCGGCGGCGCTGAGACGCTGCGCGCGGCCGGGGCCGAGGTGCGCGGTGGCGTACTCTCCGGCGAGGCGCGCGCCCTGCTCGCCGGGTGGCTCGAGCGGCAGGCCGCGGCGTCGAACGCGCCGGCGGCGAGCGCCGCACCCGGCGCGCTGCCGCGCCCCAGGGTCACCGTGAAGTGGGCGCAGACGCTCGACGGCCGCGCCGCGGCTGCCGACGGCACGAGCCAGTGGATCACCGGGGAAGACGCGCGCGGCGACGTGCACCGCAGGCGTGCGGAGGCAGACGCGATCCTCGTCGGCACCGGCACGCTGCTCGCCGACGATCCGGCACTCACCGCCCGCGCGGAGACCGGCGGCCTGCTCGTCCCTGCCGCCGAGCAGCCGGTGCCGGTGGTCGTTGGCCACCGCGAGATCCCGGCCGGCGCGCGCGTCCGGCAGCACCCGGCGCTCGCCGCGCGCGGCCTGTCCGCGCCGATCCACGTCTCGGGCGACGACCTCGCGGCAGACCTCGCCACGCTGCACGCTGCGGGGATCCAGCACATCTTCGTCGAAGGCGGGCCGCGCGTCGCGAGCGCGCTCATCGCCGCCGGGCTCGTCGACGAGGTGCTCATCTACCTCGCACCCGCGCTGCTCGGCGGGCCGCGCCTCGCGATCGGGGATCTCGGCATCGCGTCGATGACCGGGATCGCGCGCCTCCGCGTCACGCACCTCGCGCAGCTCGGCGCAGATCTACTCGTCAAGGCCGCCATCCAGCCGGCCGGGGAAGGAAACTGATGTTCACAGGACTCATCGAGGAGATCGGGGAGATCGTCGCGGTCGACCCCGTCGGCGATTCGCTGCGCCTCACCATCGCTGGCCCGCTCGTGACGAGCGACGCCGAGCACGGTGCGTCGATCGCGGTGTCGGGCGTGTGCCTCACGGTGATCGAGCAGGGATCCACCCCGGATGGGCGCGGCACCTTCACCGCCGACGTGATGGCGCAGTCCATCAAGATGTCGACGCTCGGGGGGCTCGCGGCCGGCAGCGCGGTCAATCTCGAGCGCGCGGTGCGGGTCGATACGCGCCTCGGCGGGCACATCGTGCAGGGGCACGTCGACGGCACCGCCGAGCTGCGCTCGATCACGCCGGCCGAGGCCTGGCGGGTGCTGCGATTCAGCCTCTCCCCCGAGCTCGCTCCGCTGCTCGTCGACAAGGGATCGGTGACCCTCTCCGGCGTCTCGCTCACGGTGTCGGCGATCTCGGACCCGGGGGCAGCCGACGCCTGGTTCGAGGTGTCGCTCATCCCCGAGACGCTCGCCGCGACCACGCTCGGCGGTCTCGCCCCAGGCGACCGCGTCAACGTGGAAACCGACATCCTTGCGCGCCACGTCGCGCGCATGCTCCGCCTGGGCGTCGTGCCCGCAGCCCCACAGACCCCAGCGGCCGCTGCCGTCTCGCCAATCACCGAAGGATCACACGCATGAGCACCACCGACACCGCAGCGTCGCGCACGCCAGGCATCGCCAGCATCGAGGACGCCATCGCCGCGATCGCTGCCGGCCGACCCGTCATCGTCGCGGACAACGAGAACCGTGAGAACGAGGGCGACGTCATCATCTCCGCGGAGCTCGCGAGCCAGGAGTGGATCGCGTGGACCGTGCGCTGGTCGTCCGGCCTGCTCTGCGCGCCGATGACCAACGCGGTGGCGGATCAGCTCGACCTCCCGATGATGGTCGAGCGCAACGAGGACGCGCGCGGCACCGCGTACACGGTCACCGTCGACGCCACCGCCGGCATCACCACCGGCATCAGCGCGAGCGACCGCATGACCACGCTCAAGGCGCTCGCGAACCCCGCAGCCGAGCCGGGCGACGTGCGCCGGCCCGGCCACGTGCTGCCGCTGCGCGCCGTTGACGGCGGCGTGCGCGCCCGCGATGGGCACACCGAGGCGGCCGTCGAGCTCATGCAGCTCGCCGGCCTCCGCCCGGTCGCCGCGATCGCCGAGATCGTCGCCGAGGACGGCGAGATGATGCGCCTGCCCGGGCTCATCGAGCTCGGCGCGCGCGAGGGCGTGCTCGTCATCACGATCGAGCAGCTGATCGCGTACCTGAACGAGCACGATCCGGCCGGTGCACCGGTCGGGGAATCCCGCAGCCGCAGCGTCAGCCTGCGCGCGAACACGCTGCTGCCCACCGAGCACGGCGACTTCCGGGCGCTCGCGTACCGCGACCGCCGCGCCGGGATCGACCACATCGCGCTCGTCGCGCCGACCCCCGACGGGGCGATGCCGAGCGGCGAGGCGCTCGTGCGCGTGCACTCGGAGTGCATCACCGGCGAGGCGTTCGGATCCCTCAAGTGCGAGTGCGGGCCGCAGCTCGACGCGGCGCTCCAGCGCGTGCACGAGCGAGGCGGCGTCGTGATCTACCTGCGCGGCCACGAGGGCCGCGGCATCGGACTCGCCAACAAGCTGCGCGCGTACCAGCTGCAGGAGCAGGGCGTCGACACGCTCGACGCCAACCTGCAGCTCGGCCTCCCCGCGGACGGCCGCGACTACACCGCAGCGGCCGAGATCCTCGCCGACCTCGGCATCGATCACGTGCGCCTCCTCACCAACAACCCGGACAAGGTGGCGCAGCTCGAGGAGCACGGGATCGACGTCGTGGAGCGCGTGCCGCTCCTCGTCGGCGTGACCGAGCAGAACGTCGGCTACCTGAACGCGAAGCGCGACCGCATGGGCCACCAGCTGCCCGAGCAGGTCGGCTAGGCGCGGCGCACACCCACCCCAATCGGAAGGAACCCCATGAGTGGAGCGGGAGCCCCCAACCTCACGGTCGACGCGTCCGGACTGCGCGTCGCCATCATCGCAGGCAGCTGGCACGAGGAGATCATGTCCTCGCTCGTCGCCGGGGCGGCCGAGACGCTGACCGCGTCGGGCGCCGAGCACACCCTGTTCCGGGTCGCTGGCGCGTTTGAGCTGCCGCTCGCCGCGCAGGTCGCGCTCGCGCCGGTCGCGGCTGGCGGCGGCGGCTTCGACGCCGCCGTGTGCCTCGGCGTGATCATCCGCGGCGGGACGCCGCACTTCGACTATGTCTGCACCGCCGTCACCGATGGCCTGACCCGCGTGCAGCTCGACGCCGGCCGCCCCGTCGGCTTCGGGGTGCTCACCACCGACACGCAGCAGCAGGCGCTCGATCGCTCGGGCCGCCCCGGCGCCCCCGAGTCGAAGGGGCAGGAGGCCGCGGAGGCCGCGCTGCACCTCGCGGTCACCGCGAAGCAGATCCGCGAGGAGGGCCCGACGCTCCGCCTCGTTCCCGAGCACTAGCCGGAGGCGGGGCGGGGACTGAGGGGGCGAGCGCCCCCTGACCCTGGGCGGCGGCCCGCCCCGGCCGCCGCCCAGGCACGCTCGCTAGAGTTGAGCGCATGTCCGGGCCCTCTGCATCCCCCTCGTCGGATCGTCAGGCGTCGCGCGGCCGCGCACGCTCAGCCGATGCTCCAGCGCGCGGTCCCCGCGCCTCGCTGAAGCAGCTGATCCCGTACCTGTTCGAGCAGCGCAGCCTGCTCGTGACCGCGCTCGTGCTCGGGCTCATCGGCGCGGTCGCTTCGCTCGTGCAACCGCTGCTCCTCGGCCAGCTGATCACCCGGGTTGAGGCCGGCCAGGCGCTCGGTTGGCTGCTCGTCGCGCTCTGCGCGGTCGTGGTGATCGACGCGGTGCTCAGCGGTCTCCAGCACTACGTGCTGCAGCGCATGGGCGAGGGCGTGGTACTCACCAGCCGCAAGCGGCTCATCGCGAAGATCCTGCACCTGCCCATCTCGCAGTTCGATCAGCGCCGCACGGGCGATCTGGTGTCGCGCATCGGCAGCGACACCACGCTGCTCCGCGCGGTACTGACGCAGGGCTTTGTCGAGGCGATCAGCGGCCTCCTCGTCTTCATCGGCGCGCTCATCGGCATGCTCGTCATCGACCCAGCTCTGTTCGGCATCACCTTCGGCGTGATCGTGGTCGCGCTCGTCGTGGTCGTCGTGGTCGGCAGCCGCATCAGGCCGGCCGTGGCGCGCGCGCAGGAGAAGGTCGGCGATCTCGCCGCGCAGGTCGACCGCTCCGTTTCCTCGATTCGCACCATCCGGGCCGCCGGCGCCGCCGCGCGCGAGGAGCGCGCAACGGTGCGCGACGCCGAGGAGGCCTTCGGGCTCGGGGTGAAGGTCGCGAAGATTTCGGCGTTCATCGTCCCCGTGTCGTTTCTCGCGATGCAGCTCTCGTTCCTCGTGGTGCTCGGGCTCGGCGGTTACCGCGTCGCGACCGGCGCCATCACGATCGCGCAGCTCGTCACCTTCATCATCTTCCTGTTCCTCATGGTCGTGCCGCTCGGCCAGGCGTTTGGCGCGATCACCGCGGTGAACCAGGCCCTCGGCGCGCTCGGGCGCATCCAGGAGATCACGGCGCTCCCCACCGAGACCGCGCACGACGCCGAGCGCTCACCGCTCGGCCGGATCGTGCCGCTCGCGCAGGCGAGCGCGGCGGACGGCCCGGCGATCCGCTTCGACGATGTGCACTTCACCTACCGCTCCGCGGCCCCCGACCGCGCTGACGCGCGAGCCCTCGTGCGCGGCGGCCGCGGGAGCGACCGCGATGTGCCGCCGGCCGAGATCGTCGAGACCCCGGTGCTGCACGGCGTCGACTTCGACGTGGCGCGCGGCACGCGTGTGGCGCTCGTCGGCCCCTCTGGCGCGGGCAAGTCGACGATTCTCGGGCTGATCGAGCGCTTCTACGATCCCGATCAGGGGTCCGTCTCGCTCTTCGGCGCTGACCTCCGCGTGCTCGACCGCGCGGAGCTGCGCGCCCAGCTCGGCTACGTCGAGCAGGACGCGCCGGTGCTCGCAGGGACGCTGCGCGACAACCTGCGCCTCGGTGCGCCCGACGCGAGCGATGCGGCGTGCGCGCGCGTGCTGCAGGCCGTCAACCTCGGCGGGCTGCTCGGCCGCGCCGCGGGCGGAGCTGCGAGTTCGGGCAACGCTGCGGCACCGGCCGAGCAGAGCCAGGCGGAGCTCGCCGCAGCACTCGACCTGCAGGTCGGCGAGAGCGGCATCATGCTCTCCGGCGGTGAGAAGCAGCGCCTCGCCATCGCGCGAGCCCTGCTCTCCGCACCGCCCGTGCTGCTGCTCGACGAGTCAACGGCGAGCCTCGACGGGGTCAACGAGCGCCTCATGCGCGATGCCCTCGACTCGGTGGCGACCGGGCGCACCCTCATCGTGATCGCGCACCGGCTGTCGACCGTGGTCGATTCCGACAAGATCGTCGTGCTCGACGGCGGCCGCGTCATCGGCGAGGGAACGCACGAGGAACTGATCGCGTCGACCCCGCTCTACCGCGAGCTCGCGAGTCACCAGCTTCTGGTGCCAGAAAACTCGGACTGACCTGGCCCTTCGCTGCTAGAATTTGTGCGTGTCCGAGGCCGCAAACACTGCACGCAGCGCGCCAGCTGTTGAGGGACTCGCCGCCCGCTCGATCACCGAGTACGGTGCACGCGAGATCTCGCAGAGCGGCGTGCGCGGGGTGGGCGGCACGCACGGCGTGAACGCGCACGTGCGCGCGTTCGGCGCGCTGCTCGTCATCGAGGCGTGGGGCACCGCGTCCGAGATCGAGCGCCGGCCGCTGCGCCCCGGCTTCCCCACGATGGACATCATCTTCGTCGAGCAGGGCGAGTTCGAATACCTCGACGGCACCGCGTGGCGTGTGTCGCGCGGCCCGCTCATGATCGCCCCGAGCGGCCTGCCGCACCGCGTCCGCTTCACCACCGACTGGCGGTTCATCGTGGCGCGTGTGCCGCGCGACGCGCTGCTGCCCTTCGTGCCGCTGCTGTCCGATCAGGTGAGCATCGCCACCGAGCTGCGCATGACCGAGCGTGCGATGCAGGCCCTCCTCACCGACCTCGTGCGCAACCCTGACCCCGCGACCGAGGCCGACAGCCACACCATCGACCGGCAGGTGCTCGACATGGCCGGCACGCTCGTGCTCGCGCGGCAGCGGCCGGACGAGCGCAGCGGCAGCCCACGCAACAGCCTGCGCACGCGGGCGCTGTCCGCGATCGCCGCGCGCAGCGGCGACACGCGGCTCACCCCGAACGAACTCGCGGAGGAGCTGAGCATTTCCCTCCGGCGGCTGCAGGGCGTGTTCGCCGAGGCCGGCAGCTCGGTCGCCGGGGAGATCCGGCGCGAGCGCGCACGCGTTGCGCGCTCGCTCCTGCAGGACGCGCGGTTCGACGAGCTCGGCACCACCGAACTGGCCGAACGGGCCGGATTCGGCTCGAGCAGCAGCATGCGCCGCGCGCTCGAGGACCTGTACGGGCTGGGCCCGCGCGACCTCCGCTCCGGCCGCACGGCGGCCTGAGCGCCTCGCGGCGCTCCAGCTGGCTGCGCGCCGGCTCGCTGCGCTCCGCCTAGCGGCGCGCCGGCTGCGGCTCGGGGGCGAGGATCCAGTCGATGTTCGGGGAGATGAGCGGCCGGCTGAGCCGCGTCACCCAGCCGGCGGAGAGCACCAGCGTGATCGCCACGCCGAGCGCCACGAGGGCGAGCACGCCTGGCCAGCCCGACGCGCCGATCCACTCCACCGCCCCGGTCTCGCGGAGCGTGTAGATGATGGGGCCGTGCAGCAGGTACACCGCCATGGTGCGCGTGCCCCACTCCGTGATGCGGCCGTGCCCGCGCGGCACCACGATCAGCAGCGCGAAGGTCATCGCCGCGGCGACCGCGAGCAGCACCGACGTGACGAGCGTGCCGCTCAGCGCGGTCGCGCCCCACGACGTGGGCTCCCACGGGAACACCGGGGGCTTCGAGAACAGCCAGGCGTAGTCGTCGCGCCAGGTGAGCCAGCGATCGATCCGCCACGTGGCGCGCAGGCCAGGCGCGAACACGAAGCCGAGCGCCACGACCCCGAGCAGCGACCATGCCCCGGCGCGCAGCGCACGCGACGGGGCCGTAAACCACTCGCCGTCGACCCAGCCGCGATCGCGGATGAGCCAGCCGGCGATGAAGAACGGGAGAAAGGTGAGCGTGCGCGCCGCGGAGAACTCGGTGCCGAGGCCGGGCAGGAGGCCGGCGCCGAGCGCGATCACGATCGAGACGATCAGCGGGTGCTTCATCCTGGCGAAGAACGGCAGCAGGATGCGCATCGTGATGAGCGTGACGAGGAACCAGAGCGTCCACGCCGGACTCACGAGGAATGAGTTCCCCGGGGTGCGCCCCTCAACGGCGAACCGGATCACCGCCCAGATGCCCTCCCACAGCCCCCAGGTTGCGAGGAGCTGCAGGGTGGAGCGCACCATCTTCTGGTCCGTTGTCGGCCGCGCGAAGAGCCCGGAGAGCAGGATCATGGCCGGCATGTGGAACAGGTAGATGTACGCGTAGAGGCCGAAGCCGAGCGCGGTGTCGGTGCGGATCGTGGAGATCGTGTGCCCGACGACGACGAGCACGATGAGCACGAAGCGCGCATTGTCCCAGAGCGCGATACGGGGCTTTGCCTGGGTGGTCACCTTCGTAGCCTACCCGGGCGGGCGCTGGCCGCCGCATCGGGCGAGCTGGCGTTGCCGGAACATGCAAAAGCCCCGGCGTGAACCGGGGCTTTCTTGGAGCCGCCTACCAGAATCGAACTGGTGACCTATTCATTACGAGTGAATCGCTCTACCGACTGAGCTAAGGCGGCCTGGCGCGAAATTGCTGTCGCGCACAAGCAACTACTGTAGCACGAGGAACCCCCTGCGTTGCACACCGGCGGCGTAGACGCGGGGAGCCCGGGCGCGCCGCCGGCCCGCGCGCCCTACGCGGCGCAGCGCGGGTCGGCCGCGGGAACCGTGCCGTCGAGGAAGTACGCGTCGACCACCTCGCCAACGCACGAGCTCGTGGTGTAGGCGGTGTGCCCCTCGCCGACGTAGGTGATCAGGCTGCCGCTCTCGAGCTGCGACGCGAGCGACTCCGCCCAGCGGTACGGCGTCGCGGGATCCCCCGTGGTGCCGACGACCAGGATGGGGTCGGCCCCCGCGGCACGCACCGGCGTGCGCTCCGGGACGCCCGCGACGGGCCACTCTGCACAGCTGATGTCGCCGAATCCCTGGAATCGGCCGATGGTTGGCGCGATCTTCGCGAGCTCCGCGGCATCGTCGCGCATGCGCGCAACATCGAGATCGCTCGGGTAGTCGAGGCAGTTGATCGCGGAGAACGCCTCGGTCGAGTTGCTCTGGTACTCGCCGTCCTGCCGGTCGTTGTACGCGTCCGCGAGGATCAGGGCCATCTCGGGATCGTCGACCGCGAGCGACTCGAAGAGCTGATCGAGGTACCCCCACATGTCCTGCGAGTAGAGCGGGAACACGATCGCAGTGACGGCCACCCCCGAGGTGACGGTGCGCCCATCAGCGCCGGTGAGCGAGTTCGCGTCGATCCGGTCGAGGAGCGCCCCGATCTGCGCCATCGCCGCGTCAACCGTGCCGCTCAGCGGGCACCCGCGGCGCTGCAGGCAGTCGCTCGTGTACGCGCGCAGCGCGTTCTCGAAGCCGATCGTCTGCTCGCGCACCACGTCCTGCATGGTGGCCGCCGGGTCCATCGCGCCGTCGAGCACCAGCCGCCCAACGCGTTCCGGGTAGGCGTCCGCGTAGCGCGCGCCGATGTAGGTGCCGTACGAGAACCCGAGGTAGTTGAGCTTCGTGTCCCCCACGATGCCGCGCAGCATGTCCAGGTCCTGCACGGTGTCGCTCGTTGCGACGTGCGCGAGGATGTCCCCGCTCCGCTCCGCGCAGGCCTCCGCGAAGTCGCGCGCCTGCGCCCGGGCGACCGCGATCCACTCGTCGCTGCCCCGCTCGAGATCGGCGGTTTCGGCGTCGTCGCCGTACAGGTACTCGTCCATGCCAGCCGTGTCGAGGCAGCGCACCGGCGCGGACTCGCCAACGCCGCGCGGATCCCACCCGATCACGTCGTACGCTGCGCGCACGTCGGCCGACACCGCGTGCTCCACCGCGTTCGCGACGTACTCGGCGCCGGAGGCCCCCGGGCCGCCCGGGTTCACGAACAGCGTGCCCAGCTTCTCGGAGCCGGTCGCCGCGCTCTTCACGAGCCGCAGCGTGATCGTCTCCCCCGCCGGCTCGGCCCAGTCCAGCGGTGCGTGCACGTCGGCGCACTGCATCCCGTTCGCGCACGGCTGCCACTCGGGCGTCTGCTCCGCGAAGCCCTGCACCGTGCCCGTCGGCTGATCAGGCAGCTGGGGATCGCTGCCGCCGCCCGCGCCCCCGGAGCCGGCCCCCGGCAGCAGGGAGCAGCCGACGAGCGCGGTCGCTGCGGCGAGCGCGGCGCCGCCGAGCACGAGCCGCCGCCACGCGGCCCTGCGGCGGGGAACGGGGGTGTGCGTCATGCGTCCTCCACAGCGATGATTCCGGCGAACAGCGCTTCGAGCACGAGCCCCGGCGTGATGCCGCGCCCCAGGCGCTCGCGCGCGGTCTCGACCGCCGCAACGACGGCGAGCGCCCGCTCGGGCCCCCACCGCTCCGCGCGATCCGCGATCTGCGCGAGCTGCTCGCGGTTGATGACCTCGAAGCCCGGGTCGGCGACGGGGTGCGCGGCGTCGCGATCGACGCTGAGCGCGTACATCAGGATGTCCCGCATCACCGAGAGCAGGTCGGTGAGGATCCGGTCGATGCCGTCGCGGAGGCTGCGCGTCGCGCGGCGCTTCTGGTCCTCCTCCAGCGCGCGGATCTGGGCGCGCATCTGGGGCGGGATCGGAGCGCCCTGGGCGAGCCCCAGGCTCCGCAGCGCGTCCTCGCGCTCGCGCGCGTCGCGCTCCTCGGTGAGCGCAGCGGCGTCGGCCTCGGCGACTTTCAGGAGGGCGGCGGCTGCGCGCATGGCGTCCCCGAGGGTCGCGATCCCGAGCGCGAGCGCGACGCTGCGGTCGCGCCGCTCCATCACCGCTGGGTCGGAGGCGAGGCGCCTGGCCATCCCGATGTGGCTCTGCGCGAGGCGCGCAGCGCGCTCGGCGGCCACGGCATCGATCCCGTCGCGCTCGTGCAGCAGCCGCGCGATGTCGTCCGGGTGGGGCGTGGCCAGGCGGAGCGAGCGCGTGCGCGAGCGAATGGTGGGCAAGAGGTCTGCCTCGCTCGGCGCGCAGAGGATCCAGACGGTGCGCTCCGGCGGCTCCTCGAGCGCCTTCAGCAGCACGTTCGAGGTGCGCTCCGGCATGCGGTCGGCATCCTCGATGACGATCACGCGGTAGCGCCCCTCGGCGGGCGCGTAGTGCGCCGTCGTGACGATCTCGCGTGCCGCGCGGATGTCGATGAGCAGCTTCTGGGTGGTGAGCACGCCGAGGTCGGGGTGCGTGCGTGCACGCACCTGCTCGAACACGTGCGCGCGCTCGTCCTCGGTGCGCGCGATCAGCGCGGCGGCGAAGCGAAACGCGAGGTTCGAGCGGCCGGAACCGGGCGGGCCGGTGATGAGCCACGCGTGCGCAACCGCAGCGTCAGGCGCAGCGGCGCGCTGCAACGCCCCAACGGCGTCGCTCTGCCCAACGATCTCTGCCCAGTAGTCCACCAGACGAGCGTACCGCGAGCCCCTGACAGGGACCGAGCCGTGCGGGCTGGCTCGCGCGCTGGGGGCGTGCGCTGTGGCTGGGCGCTCAGCCCGCGAGGTCGACAAACTCGGCGGGCCCGCGATCCACGCGTGCGGCCCCCGCGCTGAGCTCCGCGGAGAGCTCGGCGAGCGGCGCGATCTCGCCGTCGGCAATGTGGAAGCGCTGCGCCACATGATCCGAGTAGTCCGCGCCGCCCACCCCGTAGCCGCGGCGCCTGGCCTCCGCCTCGATCTGCGCCGCGACGTCGTACGCGCAGTGCACGGTCACCTCGTGCCGGATGGCGCGCTGCACGCGGCGCGCGCGGAGCATCGCCTCGGCGACGGCCGCGCGGTAGGCGCGGGTCAGGCCGCCTGCGCCGAGGAGCACG
Source organism: Leucobacter chromiireducens (assembly GCF_003917135.1). Lineage (GTDB taxonomy): Bacteria > Actinomycetota > Actinomycetes > Actinomycetales > Microbacteriaceae > Leucobacter > Leucobacter chromiireducens_A. The sequence continues at coordinate 14,054 of NZ_RPDI01000001.1, read as the reverse complement.
CCGCCGAAGTAGCGCGTCACCACGGCGACCACGTCGCTCACCCCGGCGGAGGTCAGCGCGTCGAGCATGGGCGCGCCGGCCGTGCCGCTCGGCTCGCCGTCGTCGTTGGAGCGCTGGATCCGGGACTCCGGGCCGATCACAAACGCGGAGCAGTGGTGCCGTGCGCGCGGGTGCTCGCTCCGCACGCGCGCGATCACCGCGCGCGCCTCGTCCTCGGAGGTCACCCGCTCGAGCCTGGTCAGGAAGCGCGACCGCGAGATCTCGAGCTCGGTGTCGACGGCCCCGCCGATCGTCTCGTACTCCATGACCCTCCCCGGGCGAACCACACCGACTCTCGGTACCATCGAGTCTATGGCTGGCGAGAGCGTTCGGATAGACACATGGGTGTGGGGCGTTCGCCTCGCCAAAACCCGCAGCCAGGCCACCGCGGCGTGCCGCGCCGGCCACGTGCGCGTCAACGGCGCTGCGGCGAAGGCCGCGCAGCCGGTGCGGCTCGGCGACGAGGTGCGCGTCCGGTTGCACGGCTTTGAACGGATCTACCGGGTGACCGGGCTGCCCGTCCGACGAGGCAGCGCAGAGGAGGCCGCCAAGCACTTCGAGGACCTCACGCCGCCCCCGCCGCCGCGCGTGGAGCGGCCGGCGGCAGTGGTGCGCGATCCCGGTGCCGGGCGGCCGACGAAGCGCGACCGCCGCGACCTCGATCGGCTGCGCGGCCGGTGAGCACCGCAGCACCTGGCGTGCACGCCGCGGCGCCGCGCGTCCACGCCGAGGCACCGCGCGTCTACGCCGAGGCCGACTGGCGCGCACGCGAGCGCGCGCACCAGGAGCGCGCCGACGCGCTCACCGCGGGGCACCGATCCCGCGCAGCACGCCGCGAGACGCACCCGATCGAGGACTTCCTGTGGACCTACTACTCGGTGAAACCGAACGAGCTGCGGCGCTGGCACCCCGGGGCCGGCGTGCGGCTCGCCGGTGCAGGGGCCGAGCGCGCCGAGTGGCGGCACTACCGCGCGGCGGGGATCGCTGACGCGGACGCGCAGCTCGACCTGCCCGCGTTCTTCGCGCGCCGCGGCGCGACCGTCGACTACGTGGCCGAGCTGCTCGCCGCGACGCTCGCGCACACCCCGAAGTACGGCTGCTTCGGCCTGCACGAGTGGGCGATGGTATACCGGCTCACGCCGGAGGAGCTGCGGCACCGCGCGCTGCCGCTGCGTATCGGCCACGCGGCGACCGACGCGGTCGTCGAATCGCATCAGATCGGCTGCACCCACTTCGACGCGTACCGCTTCTTCACGCCGGCGGCCGCGCCGTTGAACACGCTGCGCCCCACGCGCGAGACGCAGCCGGCGATGGAGCAGTCCGGCTGCCTCCACGCCGGCATGGACGTCTACAAGTGGGCATCGAAGCTCGGGCCGATCGTGCCAGGCGAGCTGCTGCTCGACACGTTTGTGCTGGCGCGCGACATCCGCGAGGTCGACATGCGGGCCTCGCCGTACGACGTCACGGGGTACGCGGGAGCGGACGGAACGCCGCTCGCACCGATCCCGATCGAGACCGGCCCAGGCAAGCGCGAGTACGCCCGGCTGCAGCGCGGCTTCGCGGCGCGCGGGAACGCGCTGCGCGAGCGTGTGCTCGCGGCGATCGCTGCGGCGCGCTCGGCCCTCCGCGCGGAGTAGCTTCGCCGTGGCCGCGGCAGACGCCTCAGCCCGCGGCCGGCGTGTGCTCCGCCGCGCCGCGCTCAGCGTCGGTGCCGCGCCCCTCGGCGGGGGCTCGCCCCGCCGAGCCGCGCGGCCCGCGGATGGCGCGCAGGGCGCCAAGGATCGCGACCAGGTCGACGAGCTCCTGCATCCACGCGCCAAGCAGCGCGGGGAGGAAACCGAACGCCGCAATCAGCATCAAACCCACACTAAATGCGATTCCGAGCCAGATACTCTGCACGGCGATGCGCACCGTGTCCCGCCCGATCCGCACGGCGTCGGCCACCCCGCCGATGCGGTCGAAGCGATTCACCACGTCGGCGGACTCGCTCGCTGCGGTGGAGCCGCGCGCACCCATCGCGAACCCCACGTCAGCCGCGGCGAGCACGGGGGCATCGTTCAGCCCATCACCCGTCATGAGCAGCGGCCGCGTCTCCACCTCGGCGATGATGCGCACCTTGTCGGCCGGCGTGCACTCCGCGTGCACCTCCCCGATGCGCAGCTGCGCGGCGAGCGGGTTCGCGGTGGCCGCAACGTCGCCCGTGACCATCAGCATGCGCTCGATGCCGAGCTCGTGCAGCTCGGCGACCGTGTCGACGGCGTCGTCGCGCAGACGATCACGCATCACCAGCGTGCCGGCGAAGCGGTCATCGAGGGACACGTAGATGGCCAGCTCCCCCGGCTCAAGCCCGACATGGCGCAGCGCCGGCGCGGCCTCGGCCACCCACGCTGGCTTGCCGACGCGCACGCGCCCGGCGGCCACGCGCGCCTCGACCCCGTTCGTCGCGTACTCCTCTGCCGACTCGACGGCGACGAGCTCGATCCCGCGCTGCTTTGCCGCCCCGACCACGGCGCTCGCCAGCACGTGCGAGGAGAACACCTCGGCCGAGGCGGCGAGCTGCAGCACCTCGGCCTCGGTGAAGCCGTCCTGCGCGACGATGCGGCGCGGCTCGGGCTTGCCGGTGGTGAGCGTCCCCGTCTTGTCGAACGCCGCGGAGCGCACCCTCGCCAGCTGCTCGAGCGTGCCGCCGCCCTTCACGATGAGCCCGGCCTTCGCGGCGCGGCTCATGCCGCCGAGGAACGCGACCGGTGCCGCGATGAGCAGCGGGCACGGCGTCGCGACGACGAGCACCTCGGCGAAGCGCACCGGGTCGCCGCTCACGGCCCACGCGATGCCGGCGATCGCGAGCGAGAGCAGCGTGAAGGGCACCGCGTAGCGATCCGCCATTCGCACGGTCTTCGCCTTGCTGCCCTGCGCTTCCTCGACGAGGCGCACGATCTGCTGGTACTGGCTGTCCGCGGCGAGCGCCGTGGCACGCATGTGCACGGCGACCGGGCCGTTGATCACGCCGGAGGACACTTTCTCGCCCGCGGCGCGCTCGACGGGCAGGCTCTCCCCCGTGAGCGACGACTCGTCGAACGAGGCACCGTGATCGAGCAGGATCGCGTCGACCGGCACGAGCGTGCCAGGGCGGACGAGCAGCGTATCGCCGACCAGGATCTCCTGCACGTCGACCTCTTCGGTGCGTGCCATGCCGTCTTCGTCGAGCTGGTCGGTGAGCACGCGCGTCGCACGGCTGGGCGCGCGCTCCAGCAGGGCGGTGAGCTCACGCTTCGAGCGGTTCTCGGCGTAGTCCTCGAGCGCTTCGCCGCCGGTCAGCATGAGTACGACGACGAGCGCCGCCCACGGCTCGCCGACGAGCACCGCGGCAACGATCGCGGTGACCGCGAGGATGTCGAGTCCGGCGTGGCCGCGCAGCAGCTGGCGCACCATCTCGACCGCCTGCCAGGCCGCGATGAGCAGCGCGTAGCCTCCGACGAGCCAGGGGGCGGCGGCCCGGCCGGGCGTCGCGAGGAGCAGGAGGCCGACGATCCCGACGGCGAGGGTGGTGGCGACCGCTGGGTACGCGCGCGCGGCGCGGCGCAACTTCTTCATCTCTCCATTGTCTCCGAGTTGAGACATTCCCGCACCACAGCGTAGGCATACCTTACGCCGCAAAAAGGCGGCGGCGCGCACCCGGGAGGGGTGCGCGCCGCCGCGTCTCGATCGGGATCGGAGCCGCGCGTCAGCGCTCCGAGGCGATCTGCGTGTGGTGCTGGATGACCTCGGCGACCACGAAGTTGAACCACTTCTCCGCGAACTCGGGATCGAGGTGCGCGTCCTCCGCCAGGCTGCGCAGGCGGGCGATCTGCCGCGCCTCACGCGAAGGGTCGGAGGCCGGCATCTCGTTCTCCGCCTTCAGGAGGCCCACCTCCTGCGTGCAGCGGAAGCGCTCCGCGAGCATGTGCACGAGCGCCGCATCGATGTTGTCGATGCTGGAGCGCAGGCGGTCGAGGCGTTCGGCGGGGGTCTGCTCGGTCATGGCGATCCCTAGTCCAGCAGATCGTGCAGCTCGACGACCTGCTCGCGCTCGGGGCCGACGCCGACGGCCGAGAAGCGCGCACCGCTCATCGCCTCGAGGGCGACGATGTAGTCCTGCGCGTTCTTCGGCAGCTCGTCGAAGCTGCGGCAGTCGGAGATGTCCTCGTCCCAGCCGGGGAACTCCTGGTAGATCGGCACGGCGTGGTGGAAGTCGGACTGGTTCACCGGCATCTCGTCGAAGCGCTCGCCGTTGACGTCGTACGCAACGCAGACCGGGATCGTCTTCAGGCCGGAGAGCACGTCGAGCTTCGTCAGCACGAAGTCGGTGACGCCGTTGATGCGCGCCGCGTAGCGGGCCATGGGCGCGTCGTACCAGCCGCAGCGGCGCGCGCGGCCCGTGGTGACACCGAACTCGCCGCCCTTCGTCTGGAGGAACTCGCCCATCTCGTCGAACAGCTCGGTGGGGAACGGCCCCGATCCCACGCGGGTGGTGTAGGCCTTGATCACCGCGATGATGCGGTCGATCTTGTGCGGGGGCACCCCGGAGCCGGTGGCCGCGCCGCCGGAGGTCGCGTTCGAGCTTGTGACGAACGGGTAGGTGCCGTGGTCGATGTCGAGCATGGTGGCCTGGCCGGCCTCGTACAGCACCGTCTTGTCCTCGGCGAGCGCGGTGTGGAGCAGCATCCCCGTGTCGCACACCATCGGCTCGAGCAGTTCGCGGTAGCTCAGCAGGTCGGCGACCACCTCGTCGGCGTTGATCGCGCGCCGGTTGTAGATCTTGACGAGCACCTGGTTCTTGAACTCGAGCGCCGCCTCCACCTTCTGCCGGAGGATGCCCTCGTCGAAGATGTCCTGGATGCGGATGCCGACGCGGTTGATCTTGTCGGCGTACGCGGGGCCGATCCCGCGCCCGGTGGTGCCGATCTGGCGCTTGCCGAGGAAGCGCTCGGTGACCTTGTCGAGCGTGCGGTGGTACTCGGTGATGACGTGCGCGTTGGCGCTCACCTTCAGCCTCGAGACGTCGACGCCGCGCTCCTTCAGCGCGTCGAGCTCAAGCTTCAGCACGGCGAGGTCGACGACCACGCCGTTCGCGATCACCGGCACGACGCCCGGCGTGAGAATGCCCGACGGCAGCAGGTGCAGGGCGTACTTCTGGTCCCCGATCACGACGGTGTGACCGGCGTTGTTGCCGCCGTTGAACTTGACGACGTAGTCGACGCGGCTTCCGAGGAGATCGGTCGCGCGTCCCTTGCCCTCATCGCCCCACTGGGCACCGGTGATGAGTACTGCGGGCATTTCAGCCCCTTCCTTCGCACTAGGCAGATACCGCCCCAGTCTACCCGGAGCCTCGGTCGGCGGCGCGGGCGGTGGGGTGTTCCGCGGCGCTATCTGGCATTTAGTTGGAGTTTGCGCCAGATCCGCTGGGGAATAGCGGCGCAAACTCTTGCCAATTTCAGACGCGCGCAGCGGCACCCCGCAGCAGCGGCATGCACCCGCGCGAGCGCGACTCCCCCGCCCTACGCCACCCCGGCCTCAATCGCCGCGATCGCCTCGGGATCCGCGCCGTCCAGGAACTCGGTGAGCCGCTCAATCTCGTGCGTCTCCCCGATCGCCGCCGCACCACGGCGCAGCGCGTAGAGCGCGCGCAGCACACCCCGGTTCGGCTCGTGCGACCACGGCACCGGGCCGGCACCGCGCCAGCCCGACTTGCGGAGCGCGTCGAGGCCGCGGTGGTACCCAACGCGCGCGAACGCGTACGCCTCGATCTCGCGGCCAGCGGCCGCTGCGGCGTCCGCGAGCACCGCCCACGCGAGCGGCGACTCGGGGTGCGCACGCACCACCTGTTCGGGATCGGTGCCGGCCGCGAGCGCGTCTGCCGCGGCGTCGGGCGCGAGGCGGGTGGGTTCAGGTCCGAGGAGGTTCTCACCGATCATGCCGCCAGTGTAGCTGCGGCGGCTCACTCCGCGGTGGGCGGCACTCTACGCCGCGATGCGCAGCGAGCTGAGGATCCGCACGAGCACCCGGTACTCCTCGGTCTCCGTGTACGCGCGCGCCTCGTCCATCGTGGCGAAGAGTCGCTGCTCCTCCGGAGCGAAGGTGTCCACCTGGAGCCGGTCGGCGAACGCCATGAGCCCGCTGTCGGTGTGCAGCACGTTGTAGTACATGCAGGAGGCCGGCGGGTGCGAGTCCGCGAGGCCGAGGCTCGCGACCACCCCCTCCGTGAGCTGCCCCGCACGGAAGACCACCTCCGGCGGGGAGAACAGGGCGACGTTCCCGTCCTGGGCCGGGACGTAGCCGGGAATCTCGAGCTGCGCGTTGTCGAGCACCTCGAACTCGGTCTGCTGCAGGTGGGCGCACGCCCCGCCGAGGCCCTGCACGCGGCTGGCGAAGTACAACTGCCTGGTGCCATCGGGATCAAAGATCCCGAACTGGTAAGCGCCGAGGTCGTTGGTCTCACCGGGCTGGCCGTCGCCCACCAGCTCGCTCACGGTCCAGCCAGGGGGCAGCTCAAAACTGTGCGGCATGCGCGGGTCGCTGAAGCGAGTCCACGCGTCCTCGGTGGGCTCCGGATCCGGCTCAGCGCTCGTCGTCGGCGCGGGCGTCGGCTCAGCGGTGGGAGCCGGTGGCGCGGGTTCGGGGGCGCACCCGGCGAGCAGGCCGACCCCCGCCGCAAGCGTCACCGCGGCGCCGAGCGCCGCCGCACGGCGAAGTGCCACGGCAGCGATCCCGAACTGCATGGTGCTCCAATCCGGCGGCGCGGCCCGCGCCGCGCGCGACCTATCGGAAGTTCACGAACTGCAGGGCGACCTCGACGTCAGCCCCCTTCAGGAGCGCCATCGTGGCCTGCAGATCGTCGCGGCTCTTCGAGGACACGCGCAGCTCGTCGCCCTGGATCTGCGACTTGACGCTCTTCGGAGCCTCATCGCGGATGAGCTTGTTCAGCTTCTTCGCGGTGGGCTGGTCGATGCCCTCCTTGAGCTTCGACTCGATGCGGTACTCCTTGCCGCTCGCGAACGGATCGCCCGTTTCGAGCGCCTTGAGCGAGAGCGAGCGCTTGATGAACTTCGACTGCAGCACGTCGAGCACCGCGAGCGCGCGCTCCTCAGTGTTCGCCTTGATCAGGATCGTCTCGCCCGAGAGGGTCACGTCGGCGCCAACACCCTTGAAGTCGTAGCGCTGCTCGACCTCCTTGCGGGCCTGGTTCACCGCGTTCTCAACCTCCATCGAGTCGATCTTGCTCACCACGTCAAACGAAGAATCAGCCATGGTCTCAGCCTACCTGGCGACACGAGGATACGGTTTGCAATACCTGGAATAAGGGGAGCGAATGTTTTGCTACACTCTCCGTTGGCCCGGCGCGAGAGCGCCACCGCAGTACGCAAAGGATTCCCCCACACATGGCTTCTCCCGCAGTTCCCGCACCACCGACTCGCCGCAGGCTCCCCCGCTGGATGACCTCGTTCGGTTGGCAGATTCTCGCCGCGCTCGTGCTCGGCCTCGTGCTCGGCGGGGTCGCGATGGCGATTGGCCCCGACGCCGAAGACAACCCCAACGGCTTGCACGCCACCCTCGCCACGATCGGCGGCAGCTACGTCTCGCTGCTGCGCGCCGCGGTCGTGCCGCTCATCTTCACCGCGATCGTGTCGAGCATCGTGGGGCTCCGCAAGGTCACCAATGCGGCGCGCCTCGCCGGGCAGACCCTGCTCTGGTTCGCGATCACGGCACTCATCGCGGTCTCGATCGGGATCGTGCTCGGCGTCGTCCTGCGCCCCGGCGCCGTCGCCTCGCAGACGGAGCTCGAGACGGGCGACCCGTACACCGTCGGCACCTGGTGGAACTTCCTCACCGGGCTCGTTCCCGGCAACTTCCTCGGCCTGACCGTCGGCGGCTCCGCGGACCTTGAGACCGGCGCGCTGAGCGCGAGCCCCAGCTTCAACGTGCTGCAGGTGATCGTGATCTCCGCCGCGGTGGGCATCGCCGCACTAAAGATCGGCGAGAAGGCCGAGCCGTTCATCACGCTCACCGAGTCGGCGCTCGCGATCATCCAGAAGGTGCTGTGGTGGATCATCCGGATCGCGCCGCTCGGCACGATCGGGCTCATCGGCAACGCGGTGGCCGAGTACGGCTGGAGCAAGATGGGATCGCTGACCGCGTTCGTCGGCGTGCTGTACCTGGGGCTCGCGATCGTGCTGTTCGTGGTCTACCCGATCCTCGTCCGCGCGCACGGCCTGTCCGTGAAGCAGTACTTCTCCGGCGTGTGGCCGGCCGTGCAGCTCGGCTTCGTGAGCCGCTCGTCGATCGGCACGCTGCCGCTCACGCAGCGCGTCACCGAGCGCAACCTCGGCGTGCCGCGCGGGTACGCATCCTTCGCGGTGCCGCTCGGGGCGACCACCAAGATGGACGGCTGCGCCGCGATCTACCCGGCTGTCGCGGCGATCTTCATCGCCCAGTTCTTCGGCATCGAGCTGACGCTCGTGCAGTACCTGCTCATCGTGCTCGTCTCGGTGGTGGGCTCGGCCGCGACCGCCGGCACCACCGGCGCGACGGTGATGCTCACGCTCACGCTGTCGACGCTCGGCCTGCCGCTTGAGGGCGTCGGCCTGCTGCTCGCGGTCGATCCGATCATCGACATGGGCCGCACCGCGGTCAACGTCGCCGGCCAGGCGCTGGTGCCGGCGATCGTGTCGAAGCGCGAGGGCATCCTCGATGAGGAGCTCTACAACGCGCCGCGCCGCGGGCAGGCGTTCGACAACGACGACGTGGACGCGGCGCCGGGCGCCACCCCGGAGAAGCAGCCGGCCTAGCCCGGGCCGGGGCCCTCCGGGGCCCGCCCCGCCCCTCCGGGCCCCGCCCCCAACGCCCCCAGCAGATTCAGGCGAGTGTGATCCGGTTCCCGCGAGGGAATCCGGATCACACTCGCCTGAATCATGCGGCGCCGGGGCGAAGCTCCCGCACGATTCCGCGAACGCCCGCCCCGCGCTCGCCCGCACCACTCCCAGGCCACTAAGTAGGGGTCTGATCCGGTACTCCTGGGAGATTCCGGATCAGACCCTTACTCAATGCGATCTCGACCGCGTCGGCGCCGACGGGCCAGTGCCCGCCGGGCTACCGCACCGACGCCCGGCGCATCGCGAACCAGGTGCCCACGAGTGCGAGCACGATCACGACCGTCGCCGCGAGCGCCAGCCCGCCGCGGGTGATCCCCGCGAAGATCTCACCGAGGTTGGGGGCGATGATCAGCACCGTGAGCGCGAGCGCCAAGCCGAGCGCCAAGCCGAGCGCCGCCGGACCCTTCGCGCCGAACCGCACCCAGACCGCCCCGAACAGCCCGCCAATGGTGAGGCAGAACAGCACCCCAACGAACCCGCTCACCGCGAGGATCAGCGGATTCCCGGCACCCACCGCGTACACATCGAGCACGTACGTGTTCGAGAACCAGTGCCCGGTCGCGAGCTCGATGCCGAGCAACGCAACCAGCAGCACGGCAACGTAAGCGGCCTGCAGCACATTCGCGATCATGGTGCCCAGGATGAAGTTCCGGCGGCTGGTGCCGAGGGCGAGTCCGAATGGGTAGGTGGTCGCGACGGCCTGCACCCCGTAGTAGATGAGGAAGCCGGGCAACGACCACACGACACCCATGTTCATGCGCGCACCGTCGATGTACTCGGGGTGCGAACTGTCAATCCCGGTGGCCCGCTGGATCGCGAGCGCAATGATGATCGAGACGATGAGCACGATCCCCAGGATGATCGCCGGGGTACCGAGGAAGTTGTCCAGCTTATTGAGGTGCAACCGGGTGACCTTGAGCACGCGATTCATGAGCGGCTCCCTTCCGTGAGGGGCGAGAGAGTGGAATCCGCCGCCGCGTCGTCACCGACGCCGTATGCGGCGACGAGGTCCTGCAGCGACACGGCGGAAACATCGAGATAGGCCGCCTCAGCCGCGGCGCGAGCTTCGGCGGTGAGCGCCTCGTTGACCACGGCGGACGCGAGCCCGCCGATCCCGCGCCGCGAGAGCGCCGGCCGCCCGACAAGGAACTCGTCGAGGGCCGCGGCCTTACCAGCCACCTGGTATGCGCCACCGCGCAGTTCCTCGACATCGTCGTGGCGCACGACGCGCCCCTGTTCGAGCACAATGACGCGCTCGAGCAGCCGATCCATCTCGTTGATCAGGTGCGTCGACAGGATGATCGTGCGCGGGTGCGCGGAGTAGTCACTCAGCAACTCGTCATAGAAGATCGCGCGCGCCGTCGCGTCGAGCCCGAGGTACGGCTCGTCAAAGAACGTGATCGGTGCGCGCGACGCGAGGCCGAGCACAATGCCGAGCGCGGAGAGCTGCCCGCGTGAGAACTTGCTCACGACCGGCTTCGTGGGGATGCGGAACCGCTCGATGAGGCGGTCGGCGAGCTCCTGCGACCAGTTCGGGTAGAAGATCGCCGCGGCGCGGATCGCGTGCTTCAGTTTGTAGTCATCGGGGTAGCGCTGGTTGTCACGCACGAAGCACAGCTGCTCGATGGTTTCCGCCCGCTCGAAGGGGTCGTGCCCGGCGACACGGAGCGTCCCGGAGCTCGGCCGATCCTGCGCGGTGAGCAGCGACATGAGGGTCGTCTTGCCCGCGCCGTTGCGGCCGAGCAGCCCGGTGATGGTGTTGGCGTGGATGCTCAGCGTCACTGCGTCGAGCGCCGTGGCGCCGCGGTAGCGACGCGTGAGCTCGCGCGTGTCAATGGCGATGTCGGTCATAAGGTCGATTCCCCCTTCTCGGAGATAATTCGGATGACGTCTGCGGTGGTGAGGCCGAGCGAGCCGGCTTCCGCAAGCAGCGGATCAACGAAGCGCTCGGTGAAGTCGTGCTGCCGCTCGGCCTGGATCTGGGCACGCGCGCCTGGGGTGACGAACATGCCGATCCCGCGCCGCTTCTCCAGCACGCCCCGATCCACGAGCACGCCGAGCGCCTTGCCGGCGGTTGCCGGGTTGATGCGCAGGTGCGCCGCGAGTTCGTTGGTGGATGGCACCTGCTCGCCGGCCGCATAGACACCGCGCAGTACCTCGTCGGCGATTCGGTCTGCGAGCTGCAGAAAGATCGGTCGCGTGTCGTCAAACATGCGCTCCCCTTCCCTGGTTCATTACTTCACTAATGAACCTAGGAGCCGACTTGGCGATTGTCAAGCGGAACAATTCATCAGATGATGGTGTGGGTGCACTTACTCGCAGACGCCGCCACGCTCACCCCGCCGCACCCGCCACCACAACGCAGCAAGGAAATCCCAGATGCCAGCTCAAAACATCGCCGTCTCACACGCCGACACCGGACTCGTCACCGCTGAGGTGACGCGGGCTGAGCGAATCTCCCCCAGCTTCGTGCGCCTGACGATCAGCGGGCCGGACGTGCGCGAGTGGCGCGACCTCGGATTCGACCAGTGGTTCCGCCTCGCGATCCCCGTGGCGGGCGAGGCGACCCGCTTCGACCGGATGTCGGAGCGCTTCGATATGCGCGGCTACCTGCGCTATCTCACGCTGCCGAAGGCCACCCGCCCAGCGATCCGCAACTACACCGTGCGCGAGTTCCGCGCGGAGCTCGGCGAGCTCGACATCGACTTCGTTGTGCACGGCGGAGACGCGAACGACGGCGCTGGGCCGGGCACCGCCGGGCACAGCGCCGCCGCCGACCGCGGCATCGCCGGCCCCTGGGCCGCTGAACTGCCCATCGGCGCCCGCGTTGCCCTGATCGACCAGGGCTGCGGGTTCACCGCACCAGCACCGGGCGATCCCGCACCCCACGTGCTGCTGGCCGGCGATGAGAGCGCACTACCCGCGGTCGCCGGGATCCTGCGCGACCTCCCCGCGGACGCGACGGGCGACGCGATCATCGAGGTGCCCGACCCGGCCGATCGGCAGGAGCTGCAGCATCCGGCCGGCGTGCGCGTGCACTGGCTCGACCGCGCGGCGACCGCAGCAGCACCCACTGCGGCGCCAGCAGCGGCCCGGCCCGGCGCCGCGGCGCTCGACGCGCTGCGCGCGCTCCCCAGCGGCCGGCAGCCCGGCGGCGCGATCCCCAGCCACGCGTTTGTTGCCGGCGAGCAGCAGCTCGCGAGCGGCGGCAGGAAGCACCTCGTCGGCACGCTGGGCATGCCCCGCGACGCCGTCACGTTCTGCGGCTACTGGCGCCAAAAGTAGCGCCTGATCATCGCTTGGGGCGATAGATCCGCCCGAAACTCCGTGGGCTGTCCTCGTGGATCTCGACCAACTCCCACTCGATTCGGCGCCCGCCGGGAACGTCGAAGATTCGGGTGCCATCCCCGAGAAACACGGGGGAGACGAACACCTGCAGTTCATCGATGAGGTCGTGTTCCAGCGCCTGCCGCGCGATATCGGCGCTGATGATCTGCACGTCTCGCGCACCGGCGATCTCCTGAGCACGACGAACCGCCTCAACGACACTGCAGTTCAACGGAATGACGCTCGGGTCCCCAGCGAGTTCCTCTGGACGGTGGGTCAGCACGAACTCGGTGCCGGACCAGGCACCCCCGTACGCCTCGGACGTGAGGTCATCCCGCTCGGCCTCCTGAGCTTTCGCCGCATCGTACCCCGCGCGTCCAGAGATAATCACGGCCACGTCTCCCGCCATGCGCTCGTTGGTGCCCTCGGCAAGCGGCTCCGCGCTGGACATCCAGCTCATGTCGTGGCCTGGTCCGGCGATGAATCCATCGATCGAGGACGTGAACCCCCATGCAACCTTGCCCACTGCCTTCCTCCCTGGTCGACGGCGTCGTCCCCACGATCCTACGTTTCGCACTCGCGACCGGACGTTCGGGGCCTCGATCCCCGGGGAATCTCCCGCCCGCTGCGGGTGCCGCAGCGGGCGCCTGACACCAGAAGTAATACCTGATCACACTCCCCAAAACCTGGATCGCGGGCTATCGTGAGGACAGGGCGGCACCGTCCCGGGTCGCTCCCCCGGCACGCGAAGGAGCCCCCGTGACCTCAGCAGACCGTTCAGTTCCCCTCCACCCCATGCACCGCCGGCCGGGCGACCCGAGCACCGTGGCCAGGCACCGCATCCCCGAGCAGGGGATGGATCCGCTCACCGCGTTTCACGCGGTTCGTGACGAGACCATGCTTGACGGCAACGCACGGCTGAACCTCGCAACGTTCGTGACGACATGGATGGAGGAGGAGGCGTCGGAGCTCTACCGGGAAGCGTTCGACAAGAACATGATCGACAAGGACGAGTACCCGCAGACCGCGGCGATCGAGCAGCGCTGCCAGCGGATCATCGCCGATCTGTGGCACGCCCCCGACCCCGATACGGCGCCCGCGACGTCGACGGTCGGCTCGAGTGAGGCGTGCATGCTCGCGGGGATCGCGCTGAAGCGGCGGTGGCAGCACCGACGGGAGGCGGCGGGCGCCGACATCGCGCGCCCCAACCTCGTGATGTCGAGCGCGGTGCAGGTCTGCTGGGAGAAGTTCTGCAACTACTTTGAGGTGGAGCCGCGCTTCGTTCCGGTCAGCGAGGAGCACCCGATGCTCGACGGCTCGGCCCTCGACGGCGTGGTCGACGAGCGCACCATCGGGGTCGTCGGGATCCTCGGCGTCACGTACACGGGCGGGTACGAGCCGATCGCCGAGCTCGCCGCGGCACTCGACGCGATCGAGCGGGATCGCGGCCTCGACATCCCGCTGCACGTCGACGCCGCCTCCGGGGGCATGGTTGCCCCGTTCATCCAGCCGGAGCTGGAGTGGGACTTCCGGCTGCCGCGCGTCGCCTCGATCAACACCTCGGGGCACAAGTACGGGCTGGTGTACCCGGGGCTCGGCTGGGTGGTGTGGCGCGACGCGGCGGCGCTGCCCGAGTCGATGATCTTCCGCGTGAGCTACCTGGGTGGGGACACTCCGACGCTGGCGCTCAACTTTTCCCGCCCGGGCGCGCAGGTGCTGCTGCAGTTCTACCTCTTCCTTCGGCTGGGCCGCGAGGGGTATGCGGAGGTGCAGGCCGAG